>NZ_LDJK01000061.1 GCF_001431535.1 Stenotrophomonas chelatiphaga | reverse complement strand
CCCCCGCATCGGTAGGTGACGACCGTTGGTCGTCACGCTGTTGCTCTTGCTCTGGTAGTGACGGCCGCTGGCCGTCAGGCTCTTGCTCCTGAATCACCCACCACATCAGCCCAGCACACCGCTCTGACGGCCAGCGGCCGTCACTACCGGGCATTTGCGTCGCGACGCTGGGTACAATCAGGCTTCCGCTCGCCGTGCTCCACCCGCCATGACCGACCTTCCGCCCCAGACCCCGATCGAGACCCTGCTGCAGACCGCCATGGCCGGCCAATTGCCGATCAAGGCCTTCATGCAGGCCTTCGTCGCCTCCGAGGTGGTGCTGCTCACCGGCAGCCTGGTCACCCCCGATGGCACCGGTTTCGACCCGCTGCTGTTCGACAAGCAGGGCGTGCTGCACGTTGCCGTGTTCACCGATCCGGCGCGGGTCGGTTTCCATTCCGAACAGGCACCGCACCAGATCCGCTGGCTGATGCTCGACGTGCTGCGCCGCGTACCGGGCGGCTACGGGGTGGTGATCAATCCCGGCACCACGCTGGGCTTCGAGATTTCGCCGGCGGGTGTGGGCGAGATTCTGAAGGATTTCGCGTAATGGTAGCTGCCCCGACATCCGGCGCCCTGGCGATGAAGCACGTCTCGACGGCCGGAACGCTCCTGCTTTATCAGTTCATCGGCGTGCTGGTGCTCGGCCTGGCACTGGATGCACTCGGTTTCATGAGTGAGTTGGCCGTGTTGCCGCTGCTGTTGTGCAACCTCGTCGTGGCCTACCATCTTGGCAAGGCCGCACAGGCGCTCGGGCGCAGCCGTTGGCTGTACACGCTGGCCGCCGGTCTGCCGCCTGCCGCGATCGCGGTCTGCATTTTGCTGTATTCGTCCGCGTGGGCGCGCACGATGGACCAGCGCTGACGCACGCCGCGCGCGTTACGCGGCGTCTGCAATAACCGTCGTCCCCGTCCCTTCAGCGTTGCTGCGATGATTCTCGCAGTACCAGTTTCACCGGGATGCTCATCCCTTCGGCGGTTTCACCGGCCACCAGTGCCAGCAGTTTCTCCACCAGCAGCTGGCCGGCCTGCTTGGTGTCCTGCGCCACGGTGGTCAGCGGCGGCGATACCGACGCGGCCAGTGGAATGTCATCAAACCCGGTGACGCGCACATCCTGCGGTACCCGCAGGCCATGTTCGCGCAGGGCGCGCAGCGCGCCGATGGCGATCAGGTCACTGGCCGCGCAGATGGCATCGAATGGCACGCCGCGTGTCAGCAGCAGTTCGCAGGCGGTCTGCCCGTACTCTTCGGTGGTGATGGCATCGACCTGCAGCTGTGGGTCGGCCGCCAGGCCGCGCGCTTCCAGCGCGGCCACGTGCCCGCGATAGCGCTCCTGGAACTCCGGGTAATGGCTGGAGGCATGGCCGAGGAAGGCGATGCGGGTGCAGCCTTGGTCCAGCAGGTGGGCGGTGATGTCGAAGCCGCCCTGGTAGTTGTCGCTGCCGATCGACACGCCGGGCTGGCCGGGCAGGGCGGCGCCCCAGCGCACGAAGTGGGTGCCTTGTTCCACCAGCCGCTGCAGGCGGGTCAGCGATTCGTGGTAGTCGCCATAGCCCAGCAGGATGATGCCGTCGGCCTTGTTGCTGTCTTCGTAATCGGTGTGCCAATCGGTGGACAGCTGCTGGAACGACACCAGCAGATCGCGGCCGTGCAGCGCGCAGGCGCGGGTGATCGAGCCCAGCATCGCGTGGAAGAACGGATTGATCAGCGAATCGTCGGTGGTCGGGTCTTCGAAGAACAGCAACGCCAGCGTGCCGGCATTGCGCAGGCGCAGGCTGGAGGCGTTCTTGTCGACCTTGTAGTTCAGCTCGCGGGCAATGGCGATGATGCGCTGGCGGGTTTCGGCATTGACCATCGGGCTGCCACGCAGGGCGCGCGACACCGTGGGCTGGGAAACTCCGGCCAGGTGGGCGATGTCCAGGGACGTGGCTTTGCCTTTGATGGTCATGAACGCGGCGCTGGGATGACGGCCTTCATGATGCCATGGGCTGTCGCAGGTCGCTGGTGTGGCACACGCCGGAAAGCCACCCGCGCCGGAGCACGAGGTGGCGGACGGTGCGGGTCACAGTACCGGGGACGCTACCCCGCTATTTTCCCGGTGGATCCTAAGATCCCCGCGCACCGCCCGCCATGGAACCGACGGGTCGATGCATTCTCTGCCCTGACGCCAAGCATGGGCAAAGTGCGGGGTGAAGCGTCTTGCGCAGGACTGTGATCCTGGCTGGCCCGGCTGGACCAGCCCCGTCATCCTGCGCGGGACGATCCCGGGCGGCTATGGGCAAAGCTGCAATCGGCAGGTGCGTGACGCCGACCATGGGTCGGCGCTACCGGTGCCGCCGCCGCCCGTAAGCGGGTCGCGCCGAGCCACGCTCGGCGAAATCCCAACGCAGGCCAAAAGTCGCAACGGCCCGCTGCGCTCGCAGCCCCCTGGGCGGCGACCTAAGAGGATGGTGCGGCGCGTTCGGCGCGTGTGTCGGGTAGTATTTGGGAATGTCATGGAATCGGCTCCCAGACCCAGGGAGCCAACAGGCCAAGCGCATCGTCAGGAGCAGGACGTACATGGAAAAACGACATATGGACGCCATCGCCAACGCGATACTCGGCCCCCTGCAGGAGGCACAGCACCGACGTGCCCTGGAGCTCGCCGCCGACGCCAGCCGTCGCACTGAAGGCGGTAACCTGGCTTGGTTCGGGATTGCTGGTCTTATGACGGGCGTCATTTCATTCCGGGTGACCGGGGGTGCATTCAGCGACGGGGCACTGCTGGGTGTCGCGGCAGGGTGTTTCGTGGGGTATGTCGTGCGCTTGGTCGCGGCAAAGCGAAGCCGATAGCCGTTCATCGGCACGGCATGTAGCGCCGAGCCACGCTCGGTGGAATCCCGCCGCACGCCGTTATCGGCGCCGCCGCCCGGAAACCCCGTACCGCCAAGCCAGCACGGTGGGAGCCCCCACACGGGCAGAAACCCGACCCCGGACGACCCGATCCCACCCCAGTCCGAACCCCGTCCGGTGGTAACATGGGGCGTTCTGCAATCCCCCCCAATTCACTGGGGCGGTCCCGCGCCGGCGCCCCCAAGGCCCGCCCGGACCGTCCCCGGACAACGGAAGAACACTCCTATGGCGCGTGGCATCAACAAAGTCATCCTGGTCGGCAACCTCGGCAACGACCCGGACGTGAAGTACACCCAGGGCGGCATGGCCATCACCCGTATCAGCCTGGCCACCACCAGCGTCCGCAAGGACAAGGACGGCAACCAGCAGGAGCGTACTGAATGGCACCGCGTGGTGTTCTTCGGCAAGCTCGGCGAAATCGCCGGTGAATACCTGCGCAAGGGCAGCTCGGTGTATGTCGAAGGCAGCCTGCGTTATGACAAGTACACCGGCCAGGACGGCGTGGAAAAGTATTCCACCGACATTATTGCTGACGAAATGCAGATGCTTGGCGGTCGCGGTGAAGGCGGCGGCGGCGGTGGAGCAGGCGGCGGCGGTGGCAACTACGGCGGTGATCGTCCGCAGCGCCAGCAGGCCCCGCGCCAGGAATACGGCGGCGGTGGCGGTGGTGGTCAGCGCCAGGGCGGCCAGGGTGGTCAGGGCGGTGGCTACGGCCAGCAGCGCCCGCAGCAGCAGCCGCAGCAGGCGCCGCCGATGGACGACTTCGCTGACGACGATATCCCGTTCTGATCAATGGAATGCTGCGGGTCGTAAGACCGTTTGAAAAAGCCCCGTTTTGACGGGGCTTTTTTGTGTCCGATGGAACTGTCGAAGATGGCACGCACGCGCCACGTTGTGCCCTGCAGCACGCATTTTCGTGCACTGCGTCTTGCAATAAAACAAACGCCTCCTCTATGGTGCAATCGATTGCATTGCCGCAATCGATAGCGTTTGAAACCGGTTGGGAGGCCGGCAGGTGGATGTCCATCCATTCGAACGGACCGGGGTCGGCTCCGGGCTTCACGCGACGGGACGCGCTGCGCTTGGCCGTCGCCGGCAGCGTCGGCCTGGGTGCTGCAGCCGTTCTGCCCGCGCGCGCCGCGGACACCGCCGCCTCACCGCTGAAGGGCAACCTGAAGCACGCCGTCGCCCGCTGGACGTTCCCGCAGCAGTCGGTAGCCCAGCTCTGCCAGACGGTCAGGGACATCGGCTTTGCCGCCATCGACCTGGTCGGCCCGAAGGACTGGCCCACGCTGAAGGCCCATGGCGTTTACAGCTCCATGTGCAACGGCGCGGAGATCAGCCTGGAGAAAGGCTTCGCCGACCGCCGGTTCCACGATGAACTGGTGGCGCGCTACACGCGGCATATCGACCTGGTGGCCGATGCCGGCTATCGCAACCTGATCTGCTTTTCCGGCAATCGAAACGGCATGGACCCCCAGCAGGGCATCGCGCATGCCGAAGCAGGACTCAAGCGCATCCTCGGCCATGCCGAAAAGCGCGGCGTGGTGCTGGTGATGGAGCTGCTGAACTCCAGGGTCGATCATCCGGATTATCTGTGCGACCACTCCGCGTGGGGCGTTGAATTGTGCCAGCGGATCGGCTCGGCGCATTTCGGCCTGCTCTACGACATTTACCACATGCAGATCATGGAGGGCGACATCATCGCCACCATCGGCCGGCATCATGCATGTTTCAAGCATTACCACACCGCAGGCGTGCCTGGCCGGCACGAGATTGGAGACCAGCAGGAACTGCAGTACCCCGCCATCTGTCGCGCGATCCGCGACACCGGTTTCGATGGGTATCTGGCGCAGGAATTCACGCCTGCGGCGCCGGACCCCGTCGGCTCGCTGCGCGAGGCGATACGCCTCTGCGACGTCTGAAACGATATCCACCAAGGTGATGCAATACCCATGGCAGACAATCATTACGACGCGATCGTCGTCGGCTCCGGAATCAGTGGCGGTTGGGCGGCGAAAGAACTGACAGAGAAAGGCCTCAAGGTGCTGATGCTCGAACGCGGACGCAACATCGAGCACGTCAAGGGCTACGTCAACGCGATGAAGGAGGCGTGGGATTTCCCGCACCGCAACCGGCCCACCCAGGCAATGAAAGCGGACTTTCCGGTGCTGATGCGCGATTACGGCCTGGCCGAGAATCTGGAAGGCATGTGGGCCGATGAGAAGGACTCGCCCTACATCGAGACCAAGCGCTTCGACTGGTTCCGCGGCTATCACGTGGGCGGCCGCTCGCTGATGTGGGGGCGGCAGAGTTATCGCCTTTCGGACCTGGATTTCGAGGCGAACCTGAAGGACGGCATCGCCACCGACTGGCCGATCCGCTACGCCGACATCGCGCCCTGGTATGACCACGTTGAGAAGTTCGCGGGCATCGCCGGCACGCGCGAGGGGCTGGACGTTTTGCCGGACGGCGAATTCCTGCCACCGATCCCGTTGAACATCGTCGAAAAGGACGTGGCCGCGCGGATCAAGAAGGCATTCGGCGGCACCCGGCACATGATCCACTCGCGCACCGCCAACATCACCCAGCCCAAGGTCGAACAGGGCCGCGTCAACTGCCAGTATCGCAACAAATGCATCCTGGGCTGCCCGTTCGGCGCGTATTTTTCGACCCAGTCGGCGACGCTGCCGGCGGCGATGAAGACCGGCAACCTGACCTTGCGGCCGTTCTCGATCGTCAAGGAAGTGCTGTACGACAAAGACCACAAGCGGGCGCGTGGCGTGGAGATCATCGACGCCGAAAACGGACAGACCTACCAGTACACCGCCAACGTCATCTTCCTCAACGCGTCCTCGTTCAATTCGAGCTGGCTGCTGATGAACTCGGCCACCGATGTCTGGGACGGTGGTCTGGGCTCTTCGTCCGGCGAACTGGGCCACAACGTGATGGACCATCATTTCGGTGCCGGGGCCTCCGGCCGGGTCGAGGGATACGATGACAAGTACTACTTCGGCCGTCGTCCCTGCGGTTTCTACGTTCCGCGTTTCCGCAACGTCGGTACGAACGACAAGCGTGGCTATTCCCGCGGCTTCGGTTACCAGGGCGGGGCGAGCCGCAACGGCTGGTCGCGCGAGATCGCCGAGCTGAACATCGGTGCCGAGCTGAAGGACGCGCTGACCCTGCCCGGCGACTGGCGCATCGGCATGACCGGGTTCGGTGAAATGCTGCCCCACCACGACAATACGATCCGCCTGGACAGCGAGAAGAAAGACAAATGGGGGCTGCCGGTACTGGCGATGGACGTGTCCCTGCGCGCGAATGAAACGGCCATGCGCAAGGACATGGCCGCCGATGCCGCCGAGATGCTGGAGGCCGCCGGAGTCAAGGACGTGGAGATGCACGACAACGATTACGCGCCGGGCAAGGGCATCCATGAGATGGGTACTGCGCGCATGGGCCGTGACCGCAGGAGCTCGGTGCTGAACCAGCACAACCAGGTCTGGGATGCTCCCAACGTCTACGTGACCGATGGCGCCTGCATGACGTCCAGCGCCTGCGTGAATCCTTCGCTGACCTACATGGCCCTGACCGCGCGCGCGGCCGACCACGCGGTGCGCGAACTGAAAGCGGGGAACCTGTGATGGACCGCCGTGAACTGCTGAAGATGATCGTCGCCGCCACCGGCGCGGCGATGGTCGGCCTGCCTGCGCTGGTCCACGGACAGGCACCCGCCGCAGGGCCGAAGACCGCCTTCTCCGCCGCCGATATCGCCACGCTGGATGAGATCGCTGAAACGATCCTGCCCCGCACCGGCACGCCGGGCGCGAAGGACGCCGGCGCAGGTGCGTTCATGGCGCGGTTCGTCAGCGACTGCTACACCGCCGAGCAGCAGGCAGCGTTCCGCGCCGGCCTGGCCGATATCGACAAACGCGCCGGCGGCGGATTCGTGTCGCTCGTCGCGGGCGACCGCACCGAACTGCTGCGCGGCCTGGATGCTGAAGCCCGGAAACGCGTTGCCGAGGTAAGCGAAACCGGCACCGCTGAGGCGGGCGAGAAAATTCCGCATTACTTCACCATGATCAAGCAACTCACCATTTTCAGTTTCTTTACCTCGAAAGTCGGTGCGACCGAGGTGCTCAAGTACGTCGCCGTGCCGGGCCGCTACGACGGCGAGGTGCCCTATGTTCCCGGTACGCCTGCCTGGGCGACCGGCTGATGGCGCGCCACGTTCCGCTCATGCCTCCCACGCCTGGAATCCCTATGATCAAACCGCTTCTGGTGACGGCCGGCCTGCTGGCCGCGATTCCTGTGTTCGCGCAGGCCGGCGGCGACCCCGCGCGCGATCCGGCCAGGACCGAAGTGTGGAAGCCGGTGCCTGCCAGCGTGGCCACGCCCGCGGGCGGTGCGCCCTCGGACGCAACCGTGCTGTTCGATGGCAAAGATGTGTCCGCATGGGAGTCGGAGCAGGGCGGACCCGTGCCGTGGCGGCTTGCCGACGGGGCGCTGACCGTGGTGCCGGGCAGCAAGGGCATCCGCACCCGGCAGCGCTTCTGCGATATCCAGTTGCACGTCGAGTGGCGCACGCCCGCCGCAACCGCAGGGTTCGACGGCCAGAACCGCGGCAACAGTGGCGTCTTCCTGCAGGACCTTTACGAGCTGCAGGTGCTGGACAGTTACAACAACCCGACCTATGCCAATGGCCAGGCCGGCTCGATCTACAAGCAGGCGATGCCACTGGTGAACGCCTCGCGTGCGCCGGGCCAATGGCAGGCCTACGACATCATCTGGAAAGCACCGCGTTTTTCGCCAGGAGGCGGGCTGGTCTCGCCGGCGCGCATCACCGTGCTGCACAACGGCGTGCTGGTGCAGGACGACACCGTGCTGGCCGGCAGGACCGAGTACATCGGTGCGCCTTCGTATGCGCCGCATGACTGCGCGCCGATCTCCCTGCAGGAACACGATTCCGCGGTCAGCTACCGCAACATCTGGGTGCGCGAACTATGACCGCGCGGCGCCCTCGCGGCGCCGCGATCCTACTTGGCCAGGAAGCGGGTGATGTCGTCGATTTCCTGCGCTGACAGCTGGGAAAACGGCGGCATCAGGCCGCCGCCCTTGCTGATCTTCTCCTTGATCTGCGCCGGTTGCAGGCGCTTGCCCACGTCGGTCAGCGCGGGGAATGCGCCCGGCATGCCCGCGCGGTCGGCACCATGGCAGGCCGTGCAATGGACAGCATAGAGCTGCGCGCCGGCGGCAGGGTCGTCCTTGCACCACGCTGGGTTCGCGAGGGTCGCCGCCGATAGCACCACGGCGAGTGTCAGGATCTTTTTCAAGTGGGGGTCCTTGGCGTGCTAGCGCGGCGCGCTGGCGGGCGGGGTGGCGGTCAGGTGGTTGCGCAGATAGTCGGCGCCGGTCTTGATGACGGTGGCCGGGTCACGGGGATGGTCGTGCTCCACGATGTACCACTGCACGCCGGCCGCTTCGGCGGCGGGCAGGATCGCGGGCCAGTCCAGCACGCCCTGGCCCACCGCAGCGAAGCCGTCCTCGTCTTCGGCCTGGCCTTTCGGCGCGTTGTCCTTGGCGTGTACCGCGAACAGGCGGCCCTGGAATTTTCCCAGCATCAGCGCCGGGTCATGGCCGGCGCGTGCTACCCAGGCCAGGTCCAGCTCGGTCTGCAGATCGGGCCCGGCCGCGGCGAACAGCAGCTCCAGCCCGGTCCTGCCGTTGAAGTCGACCAGTTCGAAGTCGTGGTTGTGGTAAGCCAGATGCATGCCCTTGGCGCGCACCTGCTTGGCGATCCGGCCCAGTTCCTGGCCCAATGCGGTCCATCCCGCGGCATCGGTGGGCCGGTCCTTTTGCTCCAGGTAGGGCACCACCAGCGTGCTGTTGCCGATCAACCGGTTGAACGCGATCACGCCATCCAGGTCCTTGCGCAGGTCGGCCAGCGCCACGTGGGATGAAATCGCCTTGATCGCATAGCGGTCCAGCAGCTCCTTGAGCTGCGCGGCGCTGACATCCTGCGTGCCGACCGTCTCCACCGCATGCACGCCCGCGGCCTGCACGATCTTCAACTGCTGGTCCAGCGTGCCGGCGTCGCGCAGCGTATACATCTGCACCGCGATGGGCTGCTGCGGGGCGGCGGCCTGGCCTGCGAAGGCGGGCAGGGCAGCGCACAACAGCAGGGCGAGCGTGGCGGTGCGTGCAGCCATATTCATCAACAGATCCTCCGGGGATTCAACCGATGGGGGTCCAGGCGCGTGTCCTGGCCGATGCAATGACGCGGTCGACGATCAGGGCCGAGCGCACGCCGTCTTCGAAGGTGGGCAGGCCCTGCGGCTGCTCGCCTTCGATGGCGCGATAGGTGTCGGCGACAAAAGCATCAAAACAGCCGCCGTAGCCCTGCGCATGCCCGGCCGGCAGCACCGACAGCCGGCGTTGTTCGGCACTGCCGGCACCCGGCCCACGCACGAAGATTGCCTCGCGCTGGTCGGGCAGGCCGATCCACAGCCGTTCGGCGTCTTCCTGGTTGAACGCCACGCTGGCACGGGCGCCATCGATCTCGAACCAGAGGCGATTGCGGCGGCCCGCCGACACCTGGCTGACCGTCAACGAGGCCAGCGTACCGGCGCTGGTCCTGAACATCGCCGCGGCCACGTCCTCGCTGGTGACCGGCTGCCACGCGCCGCCCGCCGCCGGTGTGCTGAAGCTCTGCCCGCTCGGGGCGCCACGTTCGTCGATCACGGTGGCGAAGGCCGCGCTGACGTCGATGAAACGCTCGCCACCGACCCATTCCACCAGGTCGCACCAGTGCGAGCCGATATCGGCGAACACACGCGATGCGCCGCCCAGTGCGGGGTCCACGCGCCAGTTGTTGCTGGCCGGGTCCAGCAGCCAGTCCTGCAGGTAGCTGCCGTGGATCAGGTGCAGCGGCCCCAGCTCGCCCTGCGCGATGCGCGCGCGGGCCTCGCGCACCACCGGGTGGTAGCGGTAGACGAAGGGCACCGTGGCCACCCGCCCGCGCGCAGCGGCCAATGCGGCCAGCGCCTTCGCGTCCTCCAACGTAGTCGCCAGCGGCTTTTCGCAGATCACGTGCTTGCCGGCTTCCAGCGCTGCCTGCGCCATGCCGCGGTGCAGGTGGTTGGGCGTGCACACGTGCACCACCTGGACCTGCGGATCGGCGAGGACCTCATCGAGATCGCGGTACGCGCGCGGGAGGTTCCACGACTGCGCCACCTCGCGTGCGCGCTGCGCCGAAGAGGCGGCCACGCCGCGGACCGCGGCCCCGGCCAGCAGCGCGGCGCGTCGGTGCACCGCGCCGATCATGCCGGTGCCGACAATGGCGATTCCAAGCGTGCTCATCCAGTGGGCTCCTCAGGGCGTGGAAGGCGCGGCCGCGATGACCGGCCGGTCGCGGAACAGCAGCAGGAAGGCGATCAGCACGACCAGCGCGACGCCTGCCGGGAACAGCCAGATCTTCTGCCAGTCCGGACCGGCCGCGGTGGTGTAGTGCTCCACCACCGCGCCGGACAGGAACGTGCCGATCAGCATGCCCACGCCGTACGTGGCCAGGGTGATGAACCCCTGCGCGCTGCTGCGCGCGGCGGGGCCGGCATGCGCATCGGTGTAGATCTGGCCGGTGACGAAGAAGAAGTCGTAGCAGATGCCATGCAGCACGATGCCGATCACCAGCAGGGAGAAGCCGCCGCCCGCATCGCCGAAGGCGAACATGACGTAACGCACGACCCATGCGGCCATGCCGACGGCCAGCATCGTCTTGACCCCCAGCCGCACGAACAGGAACGGCATGGCCAGCATCAGCAGCACTTCGGACACCTGGCCCAGCGACTGCAGGCCGGCCGCGCCGCGCACGCCCAGGTCATTGAGGTACGGGTTGGTGAAGTTGTAGTAGAACGCCAGCGGAATGCAGATGGCGATGGAGGCCAGGAAAAACACCAGGTAAGAGCGTGATTTCAGCAGCCGCAGCGAATCCAGCCCCAGGATCTGGCCCATCCCGGCGTCGCGCTGGCGGGCCAGCGGCGGTGTGTGCGGCAGGGTGAAGGCATACAGGCCCAGCGCCAGCGAGGCGATCGCCGCCATCTGGAAGGTCAGCTCGAGCCGATGCGCCTGTTCCCAGCCCAACCAGCCGATCAGCACGCCCGCCACGATCCAGCCGACGCTGCCGGCGACACGCACCAGCGGGAACTGTTTTTCAGGCGATTGCATGTGCCGCATCGCCACGCTGTTGGCCAGCGCCAGGGTCGGCATGAACAGCAGCATGTAGCCCATGACGCAGGCGGAGAACGTGCCGAAGTCGCTCGCCGTGGAGGCCATCCACATCAGCACCGCGCCGGCCAGGTGCAGTACCGCGAGGATGCGCTGCGCGGCGAAGTAGCGGTCGGCGACCAGGCCGACCAGGAACGGTGCCACGATGGCGCCGATGGACTGGCTGAGGAAGGCCGTCGCCACCTGGCTGGCGCTGGCCTGCAGCGGGCCCTGCACCAGGTACGTGCCCAGGGTCACGAACCATGCGCCCCAGATGAAGAACTGCAGGAACATCATCGCGCCCAAGCGCGACATGGCGTACGTCATGGCTACCCCTCCCAGGGCGGTGATGGCTCAGATCCCCAGCATGCGATGCAGTGACTGCGTGTCCGCGCCGCTGTCGGCGAAGTCGTCGAAGGCCCGTTCGGTCACGCGGATGATGTGGTCGGCAATGATGGCGGCGCCTTCGCGTGCGCCATCTTCCGGGTGCTTCAGGCAGCACTCCCACTCCAGCACCGCCCAGCCCGGGAAATCGTACTGGGCGAACTTCGAGAAGATCGCCTTGAAGTCGATCTGGCCGTCGCCGAGCGAACGGAAACGTCCCGGACGGTCGATCCACTCCTGGTAGCCGCCGTACACGCCACTGCGCGCGCTGGGCCGATATTCCGCGTCCTTGACGTGGAAGATGCCGATGCGATCGTGATAGCGGTCGATGAAGCCGAGGTAGTCGATCTGCTGCAGCAGCAGGTGGCTGGGGTCGTACAGGATCTTCGCGCGCCGGTGGTGGTCCACCACGTCCAGGAAGCGCTCGAAGGTCGCGCCATCATGCAGGTCTTCGCCGGGGTGGATTTCGAAGCACAGGTCCACCCCGCAGGCATCGAAGGCATCCAGGATGGGGCGCCAGCGACGGCCGAGTTCGGCGAAGGCTTCGTCCACCAGCCCGGGTGGGCGCTGCGGCCAGGGATAGAAGTACGGCCAGGCCAGCGCGCCGGAGAACGTGGCATGCGCGGTCAGTCCGAGGCGCTGGCTGGCCTTGGCGGCCAGCAGCAGCTGTTCCACCGCCCAGGCCTGGCGGGCGGCCGGATCGCCACGTTTGTCCGGCGGTGCGAAGCCGTCGAACAGGCTGTCGTAGGCGGGATGCACGGCGACCAGCTGGCCCTGCAGGTGGGTGGACAGTTCGGTGATCTGCACACCGTGTGCGCCGAGCATGCCGGCGATGTCATCGCAGTACGCCTGGCTGCGCGCGGCCTCGGCCAGGTCGAACAGGTGGGGCGCGCTGGTCGGTACCTGTACGCCGGAATAGCCCAGCCCCGCGGCCCAGCCGGCCAGCGTGTCCAGCCGATCAAAAGGAGCGGTGTCACCGATGAACTGCGCCAGGAACAGCGCGGGACCCTTGAGTGTCTTCAAGCGGGGTTACCCTGGATGCAATCGATTGCATTACCCTAGCAGCACGTCCCGCGAAACCTGTTGTGCACTGCACAGCGGCAACCAGAACCGACCATGGCCACCATCTACGACATCGCAAAACACGTCGGCGTCTCCGCCGGAACGGTGTCGCGCGCGCTTTCCCGCCCGGACAAAGTGCTGCCGGCCACGCGCAGCCGCATCGAGCAGGCCGCCGCCGCGCTGGGCTATGTCCCCAACACGGTGGCGCGGACGCTGAAGACCCAGCGCAGCGGCAAGATCCTGGTCACCGTGCCGGACATCGCCAATCCGTTCTTCGCGCAGATCCTGCAGGGTGCGGAGGATGCGGCGCAGGCGCTCGGCTACGCCGTGCTGCTGGGCGATACCCAGCATCAACCCGAACGCGAAGAACGCTACGCGCAGATGCTCCGGCGCAACGAGGCCGATGGACTGATCGTGCTGGGCCATCGCCTGCCACCGACCGCGCGCGCGATCGTCGAGCAGTCGGCTGCCACCGCGCCGGTGGTCAATGGCTGTGAGTTCGATCCCGCTCTGGGCATTCCCAGCGTCCACATCGACAACGTGGCTGCCGCGCGCGCGGTGATGGACCATCTGTATGGGCTGGGTCACCAGCGGATCGCGGTGGTCGGCGGGCCGACTGACAACCCACTTCACCAGCAACGGCTGGAAGGCGCCCGGGCCGCGGGCAAGGCGCACGGCCGCCTGCGCAGCCTGAGCGTCGTGCCGGGCGACTTTTCCGTGGAATCCGGCCATGCGGCGGCGCTGGCGCTGTTGGGCCGCACGCCTGCGCCGACGGCGATCTTCTGCTTCAGCGACCAGATGGCGTTGGGCGCGCTGGCGGCCTGCCGGGATCGGGGCATCCGCGTACCGGATGACCTGTCCATCGTCGGCTTCGACGACCTCGCGTCGTCCCGTTACCTGACGCCGGCGCTGACGACCATCCGGCAACCGATGCGGGACATCGGCGCCTGCGCGGTCCACCTGCTGCTGGCCATCATCGAAGGTCGGGAAGTCCCGCTTCAGCAGACGCTGGCGTTCAGCCTGATGCTGCGCGGCTCTACCTGCGGGCCCCGGCGGGGATGACGGCACGGCACGGCGAAAGCCCGGCAGGCGCGATGCCTGCCGGGTTTCGTCGCCGGCATCACGCCACGGCGTGCTCAGGCATCGCAGCGCACGCCGACCTCATCGAATGCGATCACCACGTCCTCCATCGGGTAACCCAGGTCCGATGCGGCTTTGATGACGCCGCAGGCGCCGCTTTCAAACGTGCTGCTCGGTGTCCAGTAGTTGCGGTTGGCCGTGGCCATCGCAGTGAACGCCATCCGGGTATCCCAGCCCTCGCGATGGGACAGCAGGTAGAAGGCCCTGTTGTAGACGCCGGACGAGTAATGATTGTTCAGCCCGGGGTAGAAATCGCGCGCGTGGCCGATTGAGCTGCCGTCGCGGGTGGGATCTTCGAAGTAGCGAAGCGCGGTGTCACTCTTGATGATCCCGGCACCCACCAGGAAGTCGTTGCTGCCTTTCAGGTAATACTCGGCAGCTTCGCCAGCCATATCCGAGAAGGCCTCGTTCATGCCGCCCGAATGCAGGGCGTTGTAGATCAGCCCAGAGTTCTGCTCGGTGAAGCCATGGGATACCTCATGGCTGACCACGTCCAGTGCAACGAGCGGATAGAACACGGACCTCCCGTCACCGAAGGACATGACGCGACCGTTCCATGTCGCATTCTCGTAATCGCGTGAGTAATGGACCTGGAGCTGGAGCTTGAAGCTCAGCGGCGCGGTATCCAGCCAGTCGCGGTACATGCCGAACACGGCGCCGCCGGCGGCGTGCGCATCGTTCAAGGGCGAGTACGCACCATTGATGGCTTTGACGGTGTTCTGCGGGCAGCTGAAGCTGTGCGCTTCGGTCACCGAGTCTGATCGGCCGTGGTTGAGGTTGATGGTTTTTACGTTCGCGTTCTCCAGGCTGCAGGTTGCCCCGTCAGCGGTGATGTCGAGGTAGGGCGCGGTGGCGCCGTATTCGATCTTTCCGGTCTTTTCATTGCCGCCCGGACCGATGCCGTTCTTCGCCGTGGCCAGGCCCTCCCACTGTGCAAGCACCTTGCCGTCCAGCGCATCGACGATGGTGAAGGGGCGGGTGGCTGGCTGGTCTTCGCCCTCGGCCAGGAAATCCACCACCCATGCCAGCCGTGCCACGGCGTGCGCATCGAGGTGGATCATCAGGCGCTGGTTCTGGTTCTGTATCTGCATGCCGTCGGCGCGCATCCCAGGGGCACTGGCCTTGGCGATGGCCGCAGCCCGCGCACCGTCGATGCGGGGTGTCACATCTGGAAGATCGGCCTGCAGCGAGGCAACCGCCGTGCCGAACAGGCTGCGCACCTGGCCCGTGGCACCGGTGGCGACCACCACATGTTCACCGAACACCGGTACGCCCTGGTGCAACTGTTCGAAGCGTTGGTGCTGCACGCCGTTGCGGTCGGTGTGGCTGGACAGCAGCTGCAGGCTGGAACCAGCATCCAGCCCGAGCATCGCCGGCAGGCCCGGGGCGGCAGCGCTGCCACGGGCCAACGCCGGGGTTGCGGTGAGGTCGAGTCGATGCAGGGGAATGCGCTCGGCCGCCGCCGCGGGTACGGCGAGCATCGCGGCGGAAAGCAGGGTGAGGGACAGCATGCTGCGGGACGGCAGGTGGATCATGGGTGGCGCTCCTCGCTGGATGGATGCCGGAGCGGTAGCCCTGCGGGAACAGCATGTTTCCGGGAGATACCGCCGACGAGGACACCGTGGTGCGGGGCGCGCGGCGCAGCAACGGCGCCGGATGCGATGGTCTGGAAAGCTACGGCACGGCCCGGCAGGGCGTCCGGGGGGAAATGGCTCGAAATCCTGGCGTGATCTTCGCCAACCCTTACCCTCGTGCACTTGATTCGCTGACCCTTGGCGCCGTAGTGCAGGAAAATTTGCCGGAGCTGGGGGGGGGAGTGAATGACAGCCAGGCATGCAGGAAGAACTGCATGCTGCAGTGCAACTTTTCAATTGTAGTATTATTTGATTAATTGCCGTTCAGGCCGATGGCCGCGTCGCACCGCATCCGAACCTGTGGAATCGTGGTGTCCCTCAAGTGTCCTGGCGTGGAGCGTGGATTGCATGGTGATGCTGGCAAACGCCCAGGGGCTACGGGCAGAGATCGCGCAGCGCGGCGCCGCCCTGGCGGGCATGTGGGTGCCCGACCGTGATGGGCAGCTCGCAGACGTGGTGCTGGGCCATGCCCCGCAGTGCCAGCGGACATCGGGTCGGGCGTTTCTCGGTGCCAGCATCGGCCGGGTGGCCGGGCGCATCAGCACGGCCGGCTTCATGCTCGGCGGCCAGCATCACCGGCTTGATTGGGTCGATGGCCTCACCACCCACCATGGCGGGCCCGACGGATTCGATGCACGGGACTGGCAGTGGCTGGGCGTGCGCCGTGACCGGGCGCGGCTGCAGCTGGTCAGCCCGCATGGCGACCAGGGCTTCCCGGGCGCGCTGACGGTCACCGTGGACTATCGGCTGGATGACACCGACACCCTGCACGTGGACTACGCCGCCACCTGCGACCGCGCCACGGTGGTCAACCTGACCCACCATCCATTCTGGAACCTGGCGGGCGAAGGAGCGGGCGCGGTGGACGCGCATCTCCTGACGCTGCCTGCGTCGCGCATGGTGGCGCTCGATGCTGCGCTGCTCCCCACCGGGCAGGTGCGCGACGTCGCCGACAGCGCGTTCGACTTCCGCCGCGCGCGCGTGATCGGCGACGCGCTGTCAGTGAGGGGCGATGCGCAGCTGCAGGTCGCCGGGGGCCTGGATCACTACTGGATTCTCGACACCCCGGCAGGCGCCGGCATTCGCGCGGCGGCGCGCCTGCATGATCCGCATTCCGGCCGCGTGCTGGACGTATCGAGCGACCAGGCGGGCGTGCAGGTGTATTCGGGGAACTTCCTGGACGGCAGCCTGCAGGGGGCATCGGGCAGGCCGTACCACGCACGCGCGGCCATCTGCATTGAACCGCAGGCCTTTCCCGATGCGATGAACCAGCCCAGCTTTCCGGACATCACGTTGCAGCCCGGTGCGGTCTACCGCAACCGCATCCGTTATCGCTTCAGCAAGGACACCCCATGAATGCAGTGATTGACCCCGCCCAGCGGCTGGCTGGCAAGGTCGCCATCGTCACCGGTGCGGCCAACGGCATCGGCGCTGCCATCGCCGGACTGTTCCAGTCGCACGGTGCCATCGTGGCCGGCTACGACCAGGCCGCGCCCGGCGCCGACGACGCGGTGTGCGCGCTGTTCCAGCAGGGCGATGTCAGCGATGCCGATGCCGTAGCGGCGTTCGTCGAACGCGTGGTGTCAGCCTACGGCCAGGTTGACGTGCTGGTCAGCAATGCCGGCATGGATGTGTTTTCCATACCGCTGGAGCTGTCTTCGCAGACCTGGCAGCGCAACCTGGACGTCAACCTTGGCGGCCATTGGAACTTCGCCCGCGCGGTGTTGCCGTGCATGCTGCGGCAGGGCAGGGGATCGGTGGTCAACATCGCCTCGGTACACGGCCATCGCATCATCCAGGGCGCCTTCCCGTACAACGTGGCCAAGCACGCGTTGATCGGCCTGACCAAGGCGCTCGGCTTGGAGTACGCCGACAAGGGCCTCCGCTTCAACTCCATCTCGCCTGGACTGATCCTGGTGGACCGCATCGAACACTGGTTCGAATCGCAGCCCGATCCCGCGCAGGCGCGCCGGGAACAGGAAGCGCTGCTGCCGCCCAAACGCATCGGCGAAGCGTCGGAAGTCGCCCAGACCGCGCTGTTCCTGGCCAGCGACGAAGCCCGCTTCATCAATGCCGCCGACATCCTGATCGATGGCGGCCGCAGCCAACTTTACTACTGAGCCAACCATGAACCCTTCCCCGCTCCCGCTCCCGCTGATCGCGATCCTGCGCGGCATCACCCCGGACGAGGTCCGTGCGCACGTGCGCGTGCTGATCGACGCCGGCATCAGCCAGATTGAAATACCGACCAACTCGCCGGACTGGCTGGGCAGCGTGCAGTTGGCCCTGCAGGAAGCCGACGGCCACGCCGAGGTCGGCGCCGGCACCGTGCTGGACATCGCCGACGTGGACCGCCTGGCGGACACTGGCGCGCGGCTGATGGTGACGCCGAATACGAACCCGGTGGTGATCGCCCATGCACGTTCGCGTGGACTGGATATCGCAGCCGGGTTTGCCACCGCCAGCGAGGCCTTCGCCGCAGTGGCCGCCGGTGCGCAGCGCCTGAAACTGTTCCCGGCCTCGCAGTTCGGCTCGGGCTACGTGCGTGCGCTGAAGGCCGTGCTGCCGGGCGATGTGCCGCTGTATGCGGTGGGCGGCATCGGCCCCGGCAACCTGGCCGAGTACCTGCAGGCCGGGTGTGCCGGTGCCGGACTGGGCGGGGAGCTGTACCGCGCCGGCCAGGATGCAGCTACCACGGCGCAGCATGCGGACGCCTTCGTTGCTGCCCTGCGCAAGGTGAACGCATGAAGATCACCCGCCTGAGTACCTATCGCGTGGCGCCGCGCTGGATGTTCCTGAAGATCGAGACCGACGAAGGCGTGGTCGGCTGGGGCGAGCCGGTCATCGAAGGCCGTGCGCGCACCGTGGAAGCGGCCGTGCACGAACTGGGCGAGCAGCTGGTCGGCAAGGATCCGGCGCGCATCAACGACCACTGGCAGGTGATGTACCGCGGGGGCTTCTATCGCGGTGGCGCGGTGTTCATGAGCGCACTGGCCGGCATCGACCAGGCGCTGTGGGACATCAAGGGCAAGGCGCTGGGCGTGCCGGTGTACCAGCTGCTGGGCGGGCTGGTGCGCGACCGCATGAAGACCTATTGCTGGGTCGGCGGCGACCGCCCGGCCGACATCATCGAACAGATCCGTGCACGCGTGGCGCTGGGCTATGACACCTTCAAGCTCAACGCCTGCGAAGAGATGCCGCTGCTGGCGCCCAGCCGCACCATCGACGCGGCCGTGGCCAAAGTGGCCGAAATACGCGAAGCGTTCGGTCAGAGCATCGAGTTCGGGCTGGATTTCCACGGACGCGTGGGCTGGCCGATGGCCAAGACCCTGATCCGCGAACTGGAACCTTACCGCCCGTTGTTCATCGAAGAACCGGTGCTGGCCGAACAGGCCGAGTATTACCCGCGCCTGGCCGAACAGACCGCCATCCCGCTGGCGGCCGGTGAGCGGATGTTCTCGCGCACCGAGTTCAAGAGCGTGTTCGCTGCAGGTGGCCTGTCGATCGTGCAACCGGATCTTTCGCATGCCGGCGGCATCACCGAATGCATGAAGATCGCTGCGATGGCCGAGGCCCACGACGTGGCGCTGGCACCGCATTGCCCGCTCGGCCCGGTGGCGCTGGCGGCCTGCCTGCACGTGGACTTCGCCAGCTGGAACGCGGTACTGCAGGAGCAGAGCATCGGCATCCATTACAACGCCGATGGCGAGCTGCTGGACTACGTCAGGAACAAGGACGCCTTCACCCTGCACAACGGTTCCATGCTGCCCTTCACCCAGCCGGGACTGGGCGTGGAGATCGACGAGGAGGTGGTGGTCGAACGCGCGCGCCGTGCCGGTGATTGGCGCAATCCCTTGTGGCGGCACGAAGACGGGAGCGTGGCCGAATGGTGAGCATGCGCGGGGACGATATCCTGCCGACGGCCGCATTGGCGTTTGACAGCCGTTGCACGCTGGGCGAAAGCATCACCTGGTGCGCGCGCGAGCGCGTGCTGTGGTGGACCGACATCAACGGCCGGCGGATCTGGCGCGGCAACCCGGATACCGGCAACGCGCAGTGGTGGAGCACGCCGGGACGGGTGGGATCACTGGCGCTGTGCGAATCGGGTCGGTTGCTGCTGGGCATGGAAAAAGCGCTGTATTTCGCCGATCCCTCGCGCGAGGAACCCGGCGCAGGGTTGAACTGCGAGCAGGTGTGCGAGGTGCCGATGGACGGCGCCGCGCTGCGCATCAATGACGGTCGCCTGGACCGGGCCGGCAACTTCGTGTTCGGCTGCATCAACGAAGATCCAGCGCGTGCGCGCGCCGCGCGGTTCCATCAGTACTCCATCGCACAGGGGCTGCGCGCGCTGGCGCTTGAACCGGTGGCGATCGCCAACGGCATCTGTTTCGATCCTGATGGCCAGGGCATGTACTACTGCGATTCGCTGCAGGGAAGGATCATGCACGCCGGCTACGACGCCGCCACGGCGACGGTCAGCGATCCGCGCGTATTCGCGGTGATCGACGGCGGAGCCGAGCCGGATGGGGCCGTCGTGGATGCCGACGGGCGGGTGTGGGGCGCGCAGTGGGGAGCGGGCAGGGTGGTGCGCTACTCCGCCGCTGGCGAGGTCGATCGGATCCTGCCGGTGCCGGCCCTGCAACCTACCTGCGTGGCGTTTGCCGGCGATGGTCTCGGCACCTTGTATGTCACCTCGGCCCGCGATGGGCTGGATGTGGCGATGCTGCAGGACCAGCCGACCAGCGGCGGGGTCTTCCGGGTTTCGCTCGAGGGTGCGCGTGGCCTGCCCGACCTGCGGTTCACGGACGCATGATCGCCATCGACTGGGGCAGCTCCAGCCTGCGCGCGTTCCGCCTGGACCGTGACGGACACCGCGTGGACAGCCGGCGCTCCGACCAGGGGCTGTTGAACGCCGATGGCCGTTTTGCCGAGGTGCTGGAGACGCTGATCGACGGCTGGGACGATGCGCTGGTGGTGATGGCCGGCATGGTCGGCAGCCGCCAGGGCTGGATGGAAGTGCCGTACGTGCAGGCGCCGGCAGGGGTGCAGGAGATCGCAGCGGGCATGTGCAGGCTGCAATCGGCGGCCGTCCAGCGTGAACTCTGGCTGGTACCTGGACTGAGCTGCGTGGACGTGCACGGAACACCGGATGTGATGCGCGGCGAGGAGACCCAGTTGTGTGCATTGCTGCCGGTGCTGGGGCCGGGCCGGCACGCCGTGCTGCTGCCGGGTACGCATAGCAAACACGCACGCGTGGTGGATGGACGCATCGAACGGTTCAGCACCTTCATGACCGGCGAGCTGTTCGCGGTGCTGCGCCAGCACAGCCTGCTGGGCCGGATGATGGTCGATGCGCCACTGGATGCGGCGGCCTTCGCCGAGGGCGTGGCGATGGCTGAGCGCGACGGCAGCCTGCTGCATCAGCTGTTCGGCGTGCGCACCCGCGCGCTGTTCGACCAGTTGCTGCCGGCGCAGCTGGCCAGCTACCTGTCCGGCCTGCTCATAGGCAATGAACTGCAGGACCTCGATGCGCACAGCGCACCGGTGCACGTGATCGCGGCAGATGGCCTGGCCGACGCCTATCTGTCCGCGTTGGCACGGGTGGGCCGGACGGCGACGCGGCATGCCGAAGATACCGTGGCCCGTGGCCTGTACCTGCTCGCGCGGGCACGTGAGCTGCCGATGTAAGCGCAGGCGCAAGTCAAGGGGTTACTTGTTTCATCTCCGAACGCCGGTGGCACGCCACCGCACTCGTCTCAAGGAAGCAGGACATGCAACTTTCGGTGCTCGATACCTCCATCGTACTGGTCTACCTGGCCGGCGTATTCGTGTTGGCGCAGTGGGTTTCGCGTGAGAAAGCCGGCCACGCCAAGGACGCCAAGGACTACTTCCTGGCCAGCAAGTCGCTGCCGTGGTGGGCGGTCGGCGCCTCGCTGATTGCCGCCAACATCTCCGCCGAACAGATCATCGGCATGTCCGGTTCGGGCTATGCGATCGGCCTGGCGATCGCCTCCTACGAGTGGATGGCCGCGCTGACCCTGCTGATCGTCGGCAAGTGGTTCCTGCCGGTGTTCCTGCGCAATGGCATCTACACCATGCCGCAGTTCCTGGAGCAGCGTTACGGCACCCGCATCCGCACGCTGATGGCGGTGTTCTGGCTGGGCCTGTATGTGTTCGTCAACGTCACCTCCATCCTGTGGCTGGGCGCGATCGCGGTCAGCCAGGTCACCGGCATGGACCAGATGCTGGCGGTGGTGCTGATCGGTGTGTTCGCGCTGCTGTACCAGTTGTACGGCGGCCTGAAGGCGGTGGCGCTGACCGACATCGTGCAGGTGTCGCTGCTGGTGCTGGGCGGGCTGCTGGTGACCGGGCTGACGCTCAGCCAACTGGGCGAGGGCGCCGGCATCGTGGCCGGCATGCAGCGTCTGTGGGAGGCGCATCCGGGCCACTTCGAGATGATCCTCAGCAAGGACAACCTGTTCTACAAGGACCTGCCGGGCATCAGCGTGCTGGTGGGTGGGCTGTGGATCATGAACCTCAGTTACTGGGGCTTCAACCAGTACATCATCCAGCGCGCGCTGGCGGCCAAGGACATCGGCGAGGCGCAGAAGGGCGTGCTGTTCGCTGCCTTCCTGAAGCTGCTGATGCCGCTCATCGTGGTGGTGCCGGGCATCGCCGCGGTGATGCTGGCACCGGGCCTGGACGCGCCGGACCAGGCCTATCCGACCATGATGCGGCTGCTGCCCACCGGCATCCTCGGCATGGTATTCGCCGCGCTGGTGGCGGCGATCGTGGCGTCGCTCGCCTCGAAGATCAATTCCGTGGCGACCATCTTCACCCTGGATTTCTACGCCCAGCGCAAAGGACCGCATGACGAGGCCACGCTGGTGCGCGTGGGCCGCATCGCCGCGGCGGTGACGGTGGTGCTGGGCATCCTGGCCGCCAAGCCGTTGCTGGGCAGCTTCGACCAGGCGTTCCAGTACATCCAGGAATACACCGGCTTCTTCACTCCCGGCATCGTGGTGATCTTCCTGCTTGGCCTGTTCTGGAAGCGCGCCAACGAAGCCGGTGCACTGGCCGCGGCGGTGGGTTCGTTCGTGCTGTCGGTGGTGCTGAAGCTGGCCTGGCCGTCCTTGCCGTTCATCGATCGGGTCGGCCTGGTGTTCCTGCTGGCGCTGCTGCTGGCGGTGGGTGTGTCCCTGGCCACGCCCGCCGCGCCGGCCAAGGACGTGGTGCGCACCGATGACGTGGTGTATGCAACACGTCCGTCCTTCAACGTGGGGGCCATTGCGGTCGTCGCGATCCTGATCGCCCTGTACACCCTGTTCTGGTGAGGAGAGAAAGCATGACCCGCACGACCCTGCTTGCCGTCGCATTGGCGTTGGTTCCGTTGTTCGGCATGGCCGCCGAGTCGCGCCAGGACCTGCAGCCCAGCGCACGCTTCAGCGTGTACGGACATGGCGCCGCGGCGACGCCGCCGATGGGCTGGAACCCGTGGAATGCGTTCCGTACCGAAGTCACCCAGGACAAGATTTTGTCGGTGGCCGAAACCATCAAGCGCAACGGCATGCAGCAGGCCGGCTACCGTTACATCAACATCGACGATGGCTGGTGGCTGCAGCGTCGCGCCGACGGGGGCATCCAGATCCGCACGAGCATGTTCCCGATGGCGGCCAGCCGCAGCGGGCCGCCCAGCCTGCGGCCGTGGACCGACCACCTGCATGCGATGGGCTTCAAGGCCGGGCTGTACACCGACGTGGGGCGCAACGCGTGCTCGCAGGCGCACGACGCACACAGCCCCAACCTGCCGGTGGGCACGACCGCGCAGCGCGAGATCGGCCTGGAAGGCTTCGAGGCCAGCGACCTGGCCACGATGTTCGGGGAATGGGGGTTCGACTACATCAAGGTGGACGCCTGCGGGCTGGCCGATTTCGGGCAGGGCAGCAAGGCGCTGGCGAGCGCGACCTACCGCGAAGGGCGTCCGTTGATCGTGCGTGCCGACGCCCAGGCCACCGATGCGGACAAGGTTGAAGGCGCGTACGCGCGGGTCGGCAGGCTGCTGGCACAGCTCAATCCGGACAACGATTTCGTGCTGTCGATCTGTCCATGGGGCGAAGCCGGCGTGGGCAACTGGGGCGGCCGCCACGGCAACCTGTGGCGCACCAGCGCGGACATCGAAATGACCTGGGAAAGCATGCTGCACAACTTCGATACCGCATCGCGCCGGGAACTGTATGCCGGTCCGGGGCGCTGGAATGATCCGGACATGCTGGCGGTGGGGCTGGGCGAGTTCGGTGCCGACCACATGACCGAAGCACGCACGCACTTTTCGATGTGGACCATCCTGGCGGCGCCGCTGCTGGTGGGTTTCGATGTGAACCATGCGACCCCCGCACAGGTGGCGCTGCTGACCAATCCGGAGGTGATCGCGCTGAACCAGGATCCGGCCGGCAACCAGGGGCGCATCGTGGCCAGCGACGGCCCCGTGCAGGTGCTGGTCAAGCCGTTGTCCACCCGTGGCGAACGCGGCGTGCTGCTGTTCAACCGGGGCGAGGCAACGGTGCAGGCACGGGTGAGCGCTGCGCAGATGCTGCTCAGCGACGCAGCGCCCCTGCATGCCCGCGACCTGTGGGAACAGCGCGACATCGCAGCCACCGGGGGCGGTCTGGGATTCACCCTGCCAGCCCACGGCGCGGTGCTGCTGAAGGTCAGTGGGACGCCGGATACCCGCGACGGCATTTCACTGGGCGAGATCACCGGTCGCATCCATGTGGCGGTGGATGGCCTGCCCGGTTACAGCGCCCGGCCGGCCGAGGTATCGGGCACGCCGCGGGTGGACCGCACGCCGCAGGGCGAGCCGTTGCGCATCGCCGGCACGTCCTACGCACGGGGGATCGGCATCCACGCCAACTCCCGTCTTGAAGTGCTGGCAGGGCGCGATTTCAAGCGCTTCACCGCGCTGGCGGGCGTGGATGACAGTACCGCCGCCGCTTCGTCCAAGGTGGTGTTCAAGGTCTACGGAGACGGCAAGCCGTTGTTCACCAGCGCGCCGGTCGGGCGCGGCCAGGCACCGGTGCGGATCGCGGTCGGGCTGGACGGTGTGCAGGTGCTGGAACTGGTGGCCGAGGCGGCCAGCACGGCAGCAGGCGACTCCGCTCCGGTGGTGGCCTGGGCCGGCGCGGGCCTGCAGTGACCGCAGGCCCGCCGGGGGCATGCGCAGGGCCGGTCTATACTGGCGGCATGCAGCAACCACGCGCCCCCGACCAGGTCCGGACATGATGGCGACGTCCAGTCGTAGCCTGCATGGGCAGATCGTGCATGAGCTGGGCAAGCTGATCGTGGCCGGCCAGTACAAGCCCGGGGAAATACTGCCGCGCGAAGAACTGCTGGCGGTGCAGCTGCAGGTCAGCCGCACCGCGCTGCGCGAATCGCTGCGTGTGCTGGGGTCCAAGGGGCTGATCGAAACCCGCCAGAAGATCGGCACGCGGGTGCGGGAGTCCGAACACTGGAACCTGCTGGATCCGGACGTACTGTCCTGGCACGGCGCGGCGTTGCCCACGCTTGCGTTCGTCGAGCAACTGGCGGAGATGCGCGAACTGATCGAGCCGCCGGCAGCCGCGTTGGCCGCGCAGCGGCGAACCGATGCCCAGTTGGCGCGTATCGGCCAGGCGTACGCCGCGATGGCGGCGTCCGAAGACATGGAGGCCTGGGCGGCAGCGGATCTGCGCTTCCACCATGCAGTGCTGGACGCGACCGGCAATGCACTGCTGCGCCCGCTGTTCAGCGTGATCGAAACCGCGCTGGGGAGTTACCTGCTGCTGTCCGCGCGCAAGGCCGATGCGGACTTCAAGTATTCGCTGCCACGACATGCGCGCGTGCATGAAGCCATCGCCGCGCAGCAGCCCGAACAGGCCCGGCAGGCGATGCTGGAGATGATTGCCGATTCCCGCAGCAACCTGCGCAGCGAGGCGCCCGCACCGCGATGAGCACGATACCGCCCGAGGTGACCCTGGATGCGATCCATACCGGACGCGCGGTGCCGTACACGCGGCCCGGCAGCTGCAGTGCGATCGCCAAATTGCCAGTCAGCCAGGCCGTGCGCATCCATGCCGAAGGCATCGAAGGCGATGAGCAGGGCGATCGCCGCGTGCACGGGGGGCCGGAAAAAGCGATCCATCATTATCCGTTCGACCACTATCCCTTCTGGCGCGAAGGACATCCGCATCCGTTGCTGGCGGGGAGTGGGGCCTTCGGCGAAAACTTTTCCAGCACCGGCTGGACCGAAGATACGATCCACCTGGCCGACGTGATCCGGGTCGGCACGGCCACCCTGCAGGTATCACAGGGCCGCCAGCCCTGCTGGAAGCTCAACGACCGCTTCGGCCTGCCGGACGTGGCACGCAGCATGCAGTCCAGCGGTCGCACCGGCTGGTACTACCGTGTGCTGGAAGGCGGGCAGGCGGCACCGGGCGATGCGATGACGGTGGTGGAGCGGGTGTGCCCGGACTGGCCGTTGCGCCGCCTGGGCCATGTGCTGTTCGACCGGACGCTGGAGCGCAGCGTGCTGGAGGAAGCCAGCCGATTGCCGCTGACCGAATCGTGGAAGAAGCTGCTGTCCAACCGACTGCAGCGCAACGAAGTGGAATCCTGGCAGTCTCGGTTGCAGGGACCGGATAACCCGTAGCGGCGAAGGCAGCGGCAGAAGGCGCTGCCAACGTCGCTCGCGACGGCCCGGAGGGTGACGGTAAGGACGACCGGCATCGCCATGCCCGGCGGCCTGCATCAGGCATCGCGGTGGATGGGCGGATCGAACAAGGCATTCAACGTGGCGCCCGGCGTTGCGCCCTGCAGTCCGGCAAAGCTTCCCTGTTCCTGCAGCAACTGCGTGGCCTGCATGAAACCGCCCCAGGCCGCGCGTGCCAGTGCGCCGCCCAGGCTGACCCGCCGCACGCCCATCGCCGCGATGTCCTGCAGGGTGAACGCGGTGGGTCCGCCGACCAGCAGGTTCACCGCTTTGGGTGCCACGGCGGCCACCACCGCCTCGATGTGCGTACGCTGCACGATGCCCGGTGCATACAGGCAGTCCGCGCCCGCATCGGCATAGGCGCGCAGGCGCAGCAGGGTGTCGTCGATGTCGGGTTGGCCGACGAAGAAATTCTCGGCACGACCGATCAGCATCACGTCCGCACCCGAACGGTCGATCGCCGCGCGCGCGGCACGCAGCCGGTCCAATGCTTCATCCAGGGGCCGCAGCGGCTGGAAGGCATCCGGGCCGGCATCTTCGATGGACAGCCCGGCCACGCCGGTGTCGATCGCGCGCAGGACGGCACGTTCGACATCGGCCGGGGTCGCGCCGAAGCCATCGCCGAAATCCGCGTTCAGCGGCAGCGAAGTGGCATCGACCATGTCGCGCAGATGCACCAGTACCTGCTCCAGATCCTCACCGCCGTCGGCCTTGCCCTGGCTCCAGGCGTGGCCGGAACTGGTCGAGGCCAGGGCCTTGAAGCCTGCGCTCTGCAGGTAGCGCGCGCTGCCGACATCCCAGGGGTTGGGAAGTACGAAGCAGCCGTGCTGGTGCAGAGCGCGGAACTGTCGGCGGCGTTCGCCGATATCGGGCGTGGGCATGCGGGAAATCCCGGTGGGCGGTGGAGGGGATGTCAGGCCTGCGGAGCAAGATAGTGCAGTGCCTCGCCTACCGGCGTGCTGCCCGCGGTCAGTTCGATGATCGCCCGCGCAATGGTGGGGCGCTCGACCAGGGCCACCAGGGTAGCGGCCACGTCGGCACGCGGCACCTCGCCGTAGGCGATGGCCGGACCGGCCGTTACAAGCCCGCTGCCTTCGGCATCGGACAAGGTGCCCGGCCGCAGGATCACCCACTCCAGCCCGGACCCGGCCAGGTACACATCGGCCTGCTTCTTGACCTCCATGTAGACCTCGAAGGTGTCCGATACCGAAGTGCCGCGTCCGGCTTCCGGGAATGCAGAGACCAGAAGGAAGCGCTGCACGCCGGCACGCCGCGCCGCGTCCACCGCGACCTGCAGTCCGCGCCCATCGATGGCACGCGTGGTCTCCACGCCGCCCTTGCCGCCGGCGCCGGCCGAAAACACCACGACGTCACTCCCGGCCAGCAGCTCCGCCAGGCCCACCGCATCCAACTGCTGCAGGTCCCCTGACACCGGCAGCGCGCCATCGGACCGCAGCGCATCGGCCTGTTCCGCCTTGCGATGCAGGGCCCGCACACGGTGGCCGCGCTCCGCCAACTGCCGCACCAGGTGCCGCCCGACCTTGCCAGCCGCACCCACAACAAAGACCTGGCTCATACCGAGCACTCCAGACAGGAAAGGGATCCCCACCATGCACCACCCAACGTTGCCACCATGTAGCGGCCCGCGCGCCGCTCTTCTTTTTTCTCCCAACCGCGGCCGGCGCAGTGAACCTGTCAGGGTCCGGGCGGGGAGGCTGTGCGGGGCCTTGAGCGGCAGGAGCCGCGAAGAGCTACATGGACGTACTTGCGCGTGCCCCGCACAGCCTCCCCGCCCG
>NZ_LDJK01000060.1 GCF_001431535.1 Stenotrophomonas chelatiphaga | reverse complement strand
GGCGGCATCCAGCGCGGCCACGGCCGGCACCGTGTCGGCAGCCGACGAGGCGGTATCCGGGCGACTACCGCCGAAGGCACAGCCGGCAAGGGAAGTCACCAGCAACAGGCTGGTCAGCAGGGAAAGGCGCATCGGCGGTATCCATCAGGGTGCGGGTCGGTCACCGAGGATACCGAAGCGATGTGTCTACTCTTCGTCAGGCCCTGCCAGTTGCTGCACGGTATCGGGCTGCAGTTCAGGCGGCAGCGCTTTCTTGGCCTTGCTGCCCAGCTCGGCCAACCTTCGCGCGCGGCTGATCGCCGAGTGTCGCGAATCCTGCAGCCGGTTGCGGGCATTGGAGAACGCGGTGGTGGCGTCTTCGAGCTTCTTGCCGACGTTGTTGAAATCGGTCAGGAAGGCCATCAGCGCGTCCAGCACCAGGCCACCGGCATCGCTGATCTGCAACGCCTGCTTCTGCACCTTGTCGCGCGTCCACAACCGCTCGGCCACGCGCAGCAGCGCCATCAGCGTATTGGGCGAAGCGAATACCACTTTGTTGTCGAAGGCATAGGTCTGCAGCGAAGGATCGGCCGACAGCGCGGCCGACAAGGCGCCTTCGATCGGCACGAAGGCGATGGTCACATCCAGCGTCTGCTCTTCGCCCATCGCCTTGGGATAGTTGCGCACGCCAAGGTCGCGCACGTGTGCGCGCAGCGCGGTGGCATGCCGCAGCAGGGCCTCGCCGCTGGCGTCGGGGGTCACCGCGTTCATGGCTTCCTGCCACGCCACCAGGTTGACCTTACTGTCGACCACGATGCTGCGCTGGTCCGGGAAGTTCACCACCACGTCCGGGCGCAGGCGTTCGCCTTCGTCATCCACCACGTGCTGCTGGCGTTTGTAGTGCACGCCTTCTTCCAGCCCGGAGCCGCGCAGCACGGTTTCCAGCATCAGCTCGCCCCAGTCGCCGCGCACCTTCGCATTGCCCTTCAAGGCATTGGTCAGTGCCGCCGCCTGCGAGGCCATGTCCTGGTTGAGCGTCTTCAGCTCACCCACCGCGCCGAGCAGGCTGGCCCGTTCGCGGGCTTCTTCGGCATACAGCACGTCGACCCGGCCGCGGAACTCCTGCAGGCGTTCGGTGAAGGGTTTCAGCAGGTTCTCGATGTCCTGCCGCGACTGCCCGGTGGCATGGCGCACGTTCTTCTCGAACTGCTGTCCACGTTCTTCGAAGACCTTGCCGGCCAGTTCGGCGAAGGCGCCGCTCAGCTTCTCCTTGGCACTGTCCAGGTAGGCGCGCAGTTCGTCGCTGGCCTGCTGGGAGTGCTGCAGGTTGGCCTGCATGCGGGTGTGCTCGCCATGCAGCTGCTGGTAGGTCTCGCGCTGGGCGTGCAGCTGCTGCTGCGCATCGGCCAGCTGCGCCTGCAACTGCTGCAGCGCGTTGCCGCGTTCGACCAGGCGGGTGTCACGCTCGCTGGCCAGTGCGGCGTCGCGTTCGATGCGTGCCTGTGCTGCGCTGAGCGCCTGCTGCGCTTCCAGTCCACGTCGGCGTTCGCCTTCGATGTCGTCCTGCAGCGACTGCAGGCGTCCACGCAGCTGGCCGGCGTCGACCTGTGCGGCCAGGCTGCGGTCGCGTTCGTCGGCCAGCGCCTGGCGCAGTGCGTCCAGCTCGTGGGTGTCGGTGCCGCTACCGGAGCGGCGCAGCACCACCACCAGCAGGACAAGGATGACGGCCAGCAACAGCACGGCCAGTAGAGCAAGCGTCTGGGTTTCCATGCCGCTAGTTTAGGCGGCTGCCGTCTCATGCGCTGCGCCGGGGGTGGTTGGTCGAGCGGGTGGAACCCCCTCGCGGCTGTCAGGCTTCCAGCAGGGCTGGGTGTCGGGTGGGGCGGGGAGGTTATGCGGGGCACGCGCAAGTACGTCCATGTAGCTCTTCGCGGCTCCTGCCGCTCAAGGCCCCGCATAACCTCCCTGCCCCACCCGCTGACGGTTGTTCGCTTGCTGTCAGCCGCGTTGAAAGAAAAGAGAGAGGGGTCTGTGACCCCGGTTGCGACCCCGATGCCTGGGAGGCTTACCAGCCTTCCAGCACGATCTTGCCCTTGGCTTTCTGGCTTTCGATCAGCGCGTGCGCGCGGCGCAGGTTGGCGGCGTTGATGCGGCCCAGGTTTTCGCCCAGCGTGGTGCGCAGTACGCCGGCGTCGATCAAGCCGGCGACGCGGTTGAGCAGGACGTGCTGCTGTTGCATGTCGGCGGTCTGGTGCAGCGGCCGGGCGAACATGAACTCCCAGTGCAGCGAGGCGGATTTGCGCTTCAGCGCCATCACGTCCAGCTGGCCCGGGTCGTCGATCAGGCCGAGCTGGCCCTGCGGTGCCAGTACTTCGATGATCTGTGCGTAATGCTGGTCGGTGTGGGTCAGGCTGGCCACGTGTTCGACATGCGCGATGCCAAGCCGTGCCAGGCCTTCGGACAGCGGCTGGCTGTGGTCGATGACATGGTGCGCGCCCAGTGCGTACACCCAGTCCTGGGTTTCCGGGCGCGAGGCGGTGCCGACCACGGTCAGCTTGGTCAGCTGGCGGGCCAGCTGCACCAGGATCGAGCCGACGCCTCCGGCCGCGCCGATCACCAGCAGGGTCTGCCCTTCGCCCTTGCCCTCGGCGATGCGCAGGCGGTCGAACAGCAGTTCCCATGCGGTGATCGCGGTCAGCGGCAGTGCCGCGGCACTGGCGTCGTCCAGGCTGGACGGCTTGCGGCCGACAATGCGTTCGTCCACCAGCTGGTACTCGGCATTGCTGCCGGCACGGTCGATGGCGCCGGCGTAGTAGACCTCGTCGCCGGGCTGGAACAGGGTGACCTCGCTGCCCACTGCATCCACCACGCCCACCGCATCGAAGCCGAGCACGCGCGGGGTTTCAGTGGCAGCGTTGCGGCGCACCTTGGCGTCGACCGGGTTCACCGCCACGGCCTTGACCGCCACGCGCAGGTCGCGCGGGCCCGGGGTGGGGATGTCCAGATCGATATCGACCAGGGAGGTGGCGTCGTCCGGCGACAGGCCGGCGTGGGTATAGGCAACAGCGCGCATGGGGTGACTCCGCAGCGGGGGAATGCGCTCAGGATGGACGCTGCAGGTGACGCTGGAAAGGCGCAGAATCGTTCATCACTTTCTCTGCTGTGGTGAAAATGGTCCGCTTCGATGACCTGCAGCTGTTCGTGCGTACGGCGGCGCTGGGCAGTTTCAGCCGTGCAGCGCGCGAGGTGGACCTGCTGCCCGGGCAGGTGGCCGCGGCGATCGCACGGCTGGAGCGCGAGCTCGACCTGCGCCTGTTCGTACGCACCACCCGCAGCCTGCGCCTGACGGCCGAAGGCGCGCAGTACCTGCCTTATGCACAGGAAGGCCTGGCAACGCTGCGCGAGGGTCAGGCGCGGGTGCAGGGCGAGGCCGCCGAACTGGCCGGCACCCTGCAGGTGGCGGCGCCGTCCGATCTCGGCCGCAACGTGCTGCTGCCCTGGCTGACCGCGTTCCGGCGTGCGCATCCGCGGCTGCAGCTGCACCTGCAGCTGTCCGACCAGGTGGCCGATGTGTTCCGCGATCCGGTCGATATCGCCTTCCGGCTGGGCCGTTTCGACAACGCCAGCTATGTCGCCCTGCCGCTGCTGGCGGGCAACCGCCGCGTGCTGGTGGCGTCTCCCGCCTACCTGCAGGCGCACCCGGCACCGGACAGCCTGGATGCGCTGAAGGACCACGCCTGCCTGCTGTACCAGCTGGGTGGCCGCACCCACGACCGCTGGAGTTTCGAACAGGACGGCCGCCGCAGCGTGGTGGCGGTGCGTGGTGCGCTGCTGTGCGACGACGCCGACGTGGTGCGTCGCTGGGCGGTGGCTGGCGAGGGCATCGCCTACAAATCGTGGCTGGATGTCGGTGATGACGTACGCGCCGGGCGCCTGCAGGTGCTGCTCGACGGCCAGGGCGAGAGCCTGCCGTTGAACCTGGTCTGCCCGCACCGCAAGCAGTTTTCGCCGGCGGTGCGGCAGCTGCATGGGTTCCTGGGCGAGCGGCTGACGCCGTTGCTGCAGGGATTGCCCAGCGGGTAGTGACGGCCGCTGGCCGTCAGCGCGTGAACTGGTGGGTGACGATTGCCTTGGGGGGTAACGATTGCCTTGGTGGGTGACGACCGTTGGTCGTCACGGCGTTGCCGCTGCGCTCGCCGAGCGTGGCTCGGCGCTACCCACCCCAGCGCCCGGTAGTGACGGCCGTTGGCCGTCACTACAATGAAGCCCCCTGCGTTGAACGAGTAAGCCGCCATGCCGTGGATGGGCATCCAGGACCTGTGGACCTTCCTGGTCGCCGTGCTGGTGTTCCTGGCCCTGCCGGGTCCGGGCACCTTCACCCTGCTCACCGCCACCGGCCGCGGTGGCGTGCGCGGTGGCTATACGGCGCTGGCCGGCCTGCTGGTGGGCGACCAGATCCTGATGTGGCTGGCGCTGGCCGGCGTGGCCGCGCTGCTGAAAGCCAACCCGACCGTGTTCCATGCCGTGCAGTACCTGGGCGCGGCCTACCTGGTGTGGGTGGGCATCAGCCTGCTGCGCACGCCGAAGGCCGACGGCGGCGACCTGCCGGGCAGCGTGCGGCTGGCACCGGGCCACTACTTCCGCCAGGCGATCCTGGTCAGCCTGCTCAACCCGAAGGCGATCCTGTTCTACATGGCGTTCCTGCCGCTGTTCATCGACCCGCGCCAGCACCAGGGCGTGGCCACCTTCGCCGCGCTGGCCGGGATCATCTTCGTGGTCAGCGTGGCGTACTGCTCGCTGCTGATCGGCGCGGGCAACCTGGCCCGTCGGCGGTTGATCCAGCATCCGCGCGTCAGTGACCTGCTGCGGCGCGTGGCCGGCGTATTCCTGCTGGGCTTCGGCATCCGGCTCGGGTTGAACGGCTGAGCCGTTGTGCCGATTCCGGCAGAACATGCCTGATGCAACGCATGGCGGTTTGTCAATGAGCGTCCGTCAGTAGTAATGCTGCGCCGCGTTCGGTCACACTCGGGCACTTGTCGTTCCCAGTCACCACGAGGCCCGCATGTCATTGCTCCGGCGCAAATCCCTGGATACCGTCACCGTCCATGAAGCCGGAAGGCAGCTGGTCCGTACGCTGAGTTGGCCGCACCTGATCGCGCTGGGCATCGGCGCCATCGTCGGTACCGGCATCTACACGCTGATCGGCGTGGGTGCCAACCTGGCCGGTCCGGCGGTGCTGATCTCCTTCGCCATCGCCGGTGCGGTCTGCGCCTGCGCCGCGCTGTCGTATGCCGAACTGGCGACGATGATGCCGGCCTCCGGCAGTGCCTATACCTACAGTTACACCGCGCTCGGCGAGATCTTCGCCTGGGTGGTCGGCTGGAGCCTGATCCTGGAGTACTCGCTGGTGGTGAGTACCGTGGCCGTCGGCTGGTCGGGCTACTTCGTCGGCTTCCTGGAATGGGTGAACAGCCAGATGGGCATCGACATCCGCCTGCCGCTGGCACTGTCGGCCGGCCCGCACGTGGAAGGCGGTGTGTTCAACCTGCCGGCCGTGCTGATCACCTGGCTGGTAGCCGGTGGCCTGATGCTGGGCACCAAGGAAAGCGCCACGCTGAATGCCGTACTGGTCGTGCTCAAGCTGATCGCGCTGGGGGTGTTCATCGCCGTGGCCCTGCCGGCGTTCGACAGCGCCAACCTGCAGCCGTTCATGCCGTATGGCTTCGCCAAATCGCTGGGCCCGGACGGGTTGGAGCGCGGCGTCATGGCAGCCGCGGCGATCATCTTCTTCGCCTTCTACGGCTTCGATGCGATCGCCACCGCCGCCGAAGAAACCAAGAACCCGGGCCGCGACCTGTCGATCGGCATCATCGGTTCGATGGTCGGCTGCACCATCGTCTACATGCTGGTCGCGCTGGCTGCGGTCGGTGCGATGAGCTATGCGGTGTTCGGCAGCAGCGCCGAGCCGCTGGCGCTGATCATGCGCCAGCTGGGCCACCCGACCGCCGCGCTGATCATCGGCGTCGTGGCCATCGTGGCGCTGCCCACCGTGCTGCTGGCTTTCATGTTCGGCCAGAGCCGGGTGTTCTTCGTCATGGGCCGCGACGGCATGCTGCCGCGCCGCCTGTCCAATGTCAGCAAGCGCACCGGCACGCCGGTGGCGACCACGCTGTTCAGTGCGCTGCTGGTGTCGGCGCTGGCCGGCGTGGCGCGGCTGGATGAAATCGCCGCACTGGCCAATGCCGGTACGCTGGCCGCCTTCACCGCGGTGGGCGTGTGCCTGGTGGTGATGCGCCGCCGTGAACCGGATCGCGCGCGCACCTTCCGCACGCCGCTGGCCTGGATCGTCGGTCCGGCCGCCGCGCTGGGCTGTGTGTATCTGTTCTTCAGCCTGCCGCACAGCACCCAGCTGTATTTCCTGATCTGGAACGTGATCGGGCTGGCGGTGTACTTCCTGTACAGCCGCCGCAATGCGGTGCTGGGCCGGTAGGCGGTGACGGCCGCTGGCCGTCGAACGCGGTGATATCGGGCTGACGGCCAGCGGCCGTCACTACCGTCTGTGGCTGACGGCCAGCGGCCGTCACTACCGGCCGGTCAGGGTCGGGCGTGGTCCTGCGCCTGCTGCATCACCCGCAGCAGGTTGCCGCCCCAGATGCCGGCGATCTGCTTTTCGTCGTAGCCGCGCCGCAGCAGCCAGGCGGTGATCTTCGGCAGCTGGCTGACATCGCGCAGGTCGGTCAGCCCGCCGCCGCCATCCCAGTCCAGGCCGATGCCCACGTGCTCCGGGCCGACCACATCGAGGATGTGGCCCATGTGTGCGAAGAAGTCATCCAGGCTGGCGTGGCGCACCGGGTATTGCCGGTCCAGCGCGTCTTCCGCGCGCTGCAGTTCCTCGCCCTGCGCGATGCTCATCCTGTCCCAGCCGCCCAGCCGCTTGCTCAGCGCGTCTTCGGCTGCCTTGCGCGCAGGGCTCTTGCCGGGGTCCACCAGGTAGCCGCCGTAGGCATTCACCTGGATCACCCCGCCGGCCTTGGCCAGCTGGCGCAGGCGCGCATCGTCGAGATTGCGCGGGTGGTCATGGATCGCCTTGGCTGAACTGTGCGACAGCACGAACGGGACCGGCATCATCGCGATGAGCTGGTCGAACACCGCATCGGAGGCATGCGACTGATCGATGACGATGCCCCGTTTCACCGCTTCGTTGACCAGCGCGCGGCCGGCCGGGCTCAGCCCGTTCCACTCCGGCCCCTTCGGGTTGGTGGCCGAATCGGCGAACTCGTTGGTGGCGAAGTGCACGGTGCTCAGCATGCGCAGCCCGGCCTGGTGGTAGAAGCCCAGCAGGCTGGGATCGGCCACCAGCGGACTGGCGTTTTCCATGCTGATGAACACCACGCGCTTGCCGTCGGCCTTGATCCGCAGCGCATCGGCCGGGGTCAGCGCCAGCGCGAAGCGATCGCTGTTGGCGGCCAGCATGGTGCGGATGTCGAGCAGCCGCTGCAGGCCGGCATCACGTTCGCGCAGATGGGCGGTGGCACTGCGGTCACCCTGGCCGGTATAGATCGCCCAGAAGCCACCGTCCAGCGCCCCTTCCACCATGCGCGGGTAATCCACCTGGGACAGCGCGTTGTGGTCATGGCGGTTGCCGATGTCGAAGCCATCGCGGGCGAAGTTGGCCGGCGTATCCAGATGGCTGTCCAGGGTCAGCAGGCGCTGCTGAAGGGACGTGGCGCGCTGCAGTTCGGCGGCGCTGAAATCGATGGCATGGACGGACAGCGGCGTGCTGAGCGCCAGGGCAAGCAGCAGCGGCAGGCGACGCAGGATCATGCAGGTCTCACCGGGAACGGGGAGACCTGACCATAGCCTGCGCGCCTTGGCGGGTCCATGTGACGACCCACGGTCGTCACCCACCGGGATGCGCGGTTACAGCACGCGGCAGAACACGGCCTTGAGGTAACGCGATTCCTGCACGTGGGCCATGAACGGGTGGTCGGGACCGGCGCCGGACACCTTCAGGATCTGGATGGTGCGGCCGGAATAGAACGCCGCACGCCGCAGCATGTCCAGGAACTGGTCTTCGGCCACCAGGCCGGTGCACGAGAACGTGGCGAACAGGCCGCCCGGCTTGACCACGCCGAGCGCCAGCTTGTTCATGTCCAGGTACTTCTTCAGCGCGCTGATGACCTGGTCGCGGTCGCGGGTCATCTTCGCCGGGTCCAGGATCACCACGTCGTACTGCTCGCCGCGGTTGGCGGCATCGCGCAGCCACGGGAAGATGTCGGACTGCACGAACTTCGGCCGCACGTTGTTGAGCTTGGCGTTGCCCTTGGCGATCTGGATCACGTCCTCGTCGATGTCGATGCCGACGACTTCACTGGCACCGCGCGCGGCGGCGTACACCGCGAAACCGCCGGTGTTGCAGCACAGGTCGAGCACGGTCTTGCCTTCGACCTGCTGGCTCAACCATTCGCGGTTGTCGCGCTGGTCGGCGAAGAAGCCGGTCTTGTGCGCACCGGCCGGGTCGGCGCGGAACTTCACGCCGTGCTCGGTGATCACCGAGGCTTCGGTGGTGGTGTTGCCATGGAAGTCGAAGCTTTCCTGCTTCTGCACATGCTCATCGGCGAAGCTGTGGAAACGGCAGCCCGGGAACTGTTCGCTCAGGGCTTCGTAGATCCACTCGCGGTGGCGGAACATGCCGGCGGCAAAGAACTCCACCACCACCAGGTCGCCATAGCGATCCACCACCAGCCCGGACAGGCCGTCGCCTTCGCTGTGCACCACGCGCCAGGCATCACTGACCGCATCCAGCTTCAGCGTGTCGCGACGCAGTTCCACCGCCTGGGCGATCTTGCGCGAGAACCAGCCGGCGTCGACTGGCACGCGCTCGTCGGTTTCCAGGATGCGCACGGCAATGCGCGAATGCCCGTTGTAGAAGCCACGCCCGATGAAGTCCCCTTCCACGCCGAAGACATCGACGATGGTGCCGGGCTTGGGCCGGACGGCCGGTTTTTCGACCAGTTTCTGGAAGATCCACGGGTGGCTGGAACGCCAGGCATTCTTGAGACGGACTGAGGGGGCAGAGGTATTCATCGGCCTATTGTAATCGCTGCGGTAGGGAGGGCCGCAGTCCGCGGTTGTGACGGCCGCTGGCCCCTGTAGTGACAGCCGCTGGCCGTCACTCGCGCGATTCCTGCTTGACGGCCAGCGGCCGTCACTTTGGGCTGAAGCGGCCGTCACGAGCCGGCGATTGACGCGGCGCCGGGATGCCCGCAGAATCGGCGCCAGAAGGGGAGTAGCTCCCAACGTTGTCGCCGTCAATTCGAGCCCGCAGGCTCCGGTGCAACGGCAGTCCCACTACATCGGGGCTGCGAGCGAGACCTTCGCCGTACCGGCGAAGCTCTGTCCCTGGATCCCCCTCCCGATCCTCCGTTGCAGATCCTCGCCGTCCGGCTTGCGGCTTTTTTCTCTTTCCCAACGGACAAACCCATGCAGACGATCGGTAATTTGTGGTTATGGCTCGGCTTCGGCGCGGTGGTGATCATCGCGCTGCTGGTCGACCTGGTATTGATGCGCCACGGCGGCCCACACAAGGTCACCTTCAAGGAGGCCCTGTGGTGGTCGATCGGCTGGGTGCTGCTCGCCCTGGCCTTCAATGGTGGCCTCTGGTACTACCTGAACGAGACCGCCGGCCAGGTGGTGGCGAACAAGGTCGGCCTGGAGTTCCTGACCGGCTATCTGGTCGAAAAGGCCTTGGCCGTCGACAACATCTTCGTCTTCCTGATGATCATGGGCTACTTCGCGGTGCCCGAAGAACAACGGCAGAAGGTGCTGATCATCGGCATCCTCGGCGCGATCGTGCTGCGTACGATCATGATCTTCGCCGGCAGCGTGCTGATTACCAAGTTCCACTGGCTGCTCTACGTGTTCGGCGCCTTCCTGCTGTTCACCGGCTGGAAGATGTGGTTCTCGGCCGGCCAGGAGCCGGACCTGGAAACCAATCCCGCGCTGCGCTGGATGCGCAAGCACCTGCGCCTGCTGCCGGACTACGCCGGTAATGCGATGAGCGTCATGCGCGACGGCAAGCGCTGGTACACCCCGCTGTTCGCCGTGCTGATCCTGATCGCGGTGACCGACGTGATCTTCGCGGTGGACAGCATCCCGGCCATCTTCGCCATCACCACCGACCCGTTCATCGTGCTGACCTCGAACGTGTTCGCGGTGCTGGGCCTGCGCGCGATGTTCTTCCTGCTGGCCGGCATGGCCGATCGCTTCCACCTGCTGCCCTACGGTCTGGCGCTGGTGCTGGGCTTCATCGGCATCAAGATGATGATCATCGACCTGTTCAAGATCCCGACCCCGATCTCGCTGGGCGTGGTCGCGCTGATCATCGCCGTCACCGTGGTGCTGAGCCTGAAGATCCCGCCGAAGCACGACAAGGCCTGATCGATCGCGTTACCGGTCCTGCGGGGCCGGCAGCGCGCGCTGCAACGACGGGCCGGCGGGGATTATCCCGCCGGCCCGTTTTACTTTCCCACCCCGCCGGGGTTGGTTTCGCCCCGGCCACCGCCATTGCTTGGATATGAACGCCAATGCACCCGTGCCCGCCGGCGACAACCCGGCCCCGCCTACCGATCGCCTGCGCATCCTGCGCGCCTTCAACCTGAGCCTCGGCGCCGTGGTGCTGCTGGTGGCCGTGTTCGCGCTGCAGGACTACGTGGACTGGCGGCCGTGGGCCGTGGCGCCGTTGGAGATGGCTGGCCTGCTGGGCCTGCTCGGTGCGCCGCTGCTGCACGGGTCGGTGGAACACATCGCCGCCAACAGCGTGGCCCTGCTGATCCTCGGCACGCTGGCCGGCAGCGTCTATCCAAAGGCCACCCTGCGCGCGCTGCCGCTGCTGTGGATCGGCTCCGGCATCGGCGCCTGGCTGCTGGGGGATCCGGGCAGCCGGCACCTGGGCGCCAGTGGCGTCACCCATGGCCTGATGTTCCTGCTGGCCAGCCTGGGCCTGCTGCGCCGCGACCGCGCCGCCATCGCCACCGGGCTGATCGGCATGCTGTTTTATGGCGGCATGTTGATGACCGTGCTGCCGCATACGCCCGGCGTGTCCTGGCAGTCGCACATGGGCGGGGCGTTCGCGGGCATCATCGCCGCGCTGCTGTTCCGCAACAGCGATCCGATGGCCGCCCGCCCACGCTACAGCTGGGAAGACGAAGAGGATTCCATCGAAGCCCTGCCCGACGACGAGCTGGAGCCGCCCTCCCCGCGCCAGGTGCCGGTGCTGTGGCAGCCACGCGAAGGGCAGGACTACGTGGTGCTGCCGTTCCGCCGCCCGGGCCAGGACGACGCACCGCGCTGATCGCCCGCCGGTTCGATCTGGAGGGTGACGATCGTTCTGGTGGGTGACGATCGTTGTGGTGGGTGACGATCGTTCTGGTGGGTGACGACCGTTGGTCGTCACGCGCTCTCGTCTTTCAAATTTCCGTCATAGACGCGGCTCGGCCGCCTTGTCCAAGATGTACCGGCTGGAGCCCACAGGCCCAGCCGGGTGTGGCGTCCCGTTTGACCCGCTGCAAGGAAAAACCGCATGGGAGTCTTCCCGCCCCCTGGCGCATCGATCGACAACATGGTGCTGTATCTGGTGATCGGCGGCCTGCTGCTGGTCGTAAGCCTGCTGGTGTTGCATATCGCGTCGCGTGATCCCGTGGCCCGTCGCTGCTGCCGCTGTGGCGATCCGCGTCGCTGTCCCTTGCGCCGCGGCCGCGGCTCGAGCCTGTCTGCCGGCAAGTAGCGGCTCAGCGACCGTCGACGGCCTTTCGCCCCAGTGCCGGGTCATCGGTGAAGAAGGCATCGATGCCCGTGTCGAGGTAGGCGCGCATTTCGGCGATGGAGCCCTCCGGGTTGCGGGCATTGGCGGCACCGCTGCGCAGGTTCGCGGCGATGAAAAGATTCTCCGGGCGGAAGGTGTACGGAACCACCATCAATCCCGCCGCATGCGCATCGCGCACCAGCGAAGTCGGCGTACCCAGCGCGCCATTGGCGTCCAGCGGAATGATCGAACGCAACTCCGGTCCGATGCCGTCAGCGTAGGTCGCCATCTCCTTGAGCCCAGCAGGCGTCAGCATCTGCGCATAGGTCAGCGCACCGCCCGCCTTGGCCACGTCGGCCGGCTTGGCATCGCCCTTCCAGGTCAGCTGCAGCAGGCGGATGTTGCTGCCGCGGCCGATCTTGCCACGCAGGTAACGCAGGTTGGCCGTCTCGAACGACTGCAGTGTCACCGGACCCACCTTGGTATACGGGTTGGCCTGCAGCGCAGCGAGCACCTTGTCTTCCATCGGCAGGCCGATGGACTGGAAGTAGCTGGGATGCTTGATCTCCGGTACCAGCCCGATGCCGCGGTTGGCGCGTCCGGCCTGCTGCACCAGGAAAGCCAGGATTTCATCGAAGCTGGCAATGCGGAACTGGCCGTCGAAGGCGGTGCTGCGCTGCTGTGGCAGGCGCTCGCGCGCGTACAGCGTCTTCAGCTCGGCCAGGGTGAAGTCTTCGGTGAACCAGCCCTCGACCTTTTCACCGTCGATGGTCTTGGTGGTGCGGCGATCGGCGAATTCTTCGCGCGATGCGACGTCGGTGGTCCCGCTGATCTCGTTCTCGTGGCGGGCCACCAGCGCGCCGTCCTTGGTCATCACCAGATCCGGTTCGATGTAGTCGGCGCCGTCGGTGATGGCCTGTGCATAGGCGGCCAGGGTGTGTTCGGGCAGCAGGGCGCTGGCCCCGCGGTGGGCATAGACCGAGGCCTTGCCCGGTGCGGCTGATGAAGATTCGGCGCTCATGGCCAACGATGGTGCCACGGCCAGCGACAACAGCAATGCACAACCCCACGACTTCACGGACTATCCCCTTGGATGACGAATGCGGCGAGTATGCGTCTGCAATATGACAGGGGGAGGTAGGCAGGTCACCCGGCCAGGGTCGGGCCGTCTGCAAGCTCTTTCTCGAGCTGTTCGATGCTGGGCAGGCTGGTCTGCAGCGGTTCGGGCAGCGGTCCCAGGACCTTGTACTCGGCAACCCCCATGGGTTGGGCGTTCTCACTCAGGGCGTACTCCGCAACGACTTTGTTGCGTTCCTTGCACAACAACAATCCAAGGGTCGGATTGTCATCGGCCCGCTTCTTCTGCTGGTTCACGGCCGTCAGATAGAAGCCCAGTTGCCCCAGATGCTCGGGTTTGAACTTGCCTGCCTTCAGTTCTACGACGACATAGCAGCGAAGGTGCAGGTGGTAGAACAGTAGATCGATGAAGAATTCTTCCCCCGCCACTTCGATGAGCACCTGCCTGCCTACGAATGCGAAACCGGCACCCAGCTCCAGGAGGAAGTCAGTGGCGTGCCGGACCAGGCCGTCTTCCAGTTCGCGCTCGCTGGCCTCGCGTCCTACCGCAAGAAAGTCGAATCGATAGGGATCTTTGAGCGTTTCGCGGGCGAGGTCTGAATGTGCCTTGGGCAACCGCAACTCGAAGTTGGTGACGGCGCTACCGGTGCGCTCGAGCAACTTTCCTTCTATGTTCAGCGCCAGCACGCTCCGCGACCAGTTGTGCTGTATGGCCTGGTTCGCGTACCAGATACGTTGCGGGGCAGTCGACAACTTTTCCAGCAGAGTCAATTGGTGATACCACGGTAATTGTGCAAGCACCTCTTGCACAAATTCCGGATCCGGCCAGGCGTCGGCAAAGGCACGCATGTACTTGAGGTTTCGCGGCGAGAAGCCCTTGGCGTGGGGGAAGGCCAGCCTGAGATCATGGGCCAGGCGATCGATGACCTTGCTCCCCCATCCCTGCCCGGACTGGCGGACGAGAATGTCGCGCCCCATCTCCCAGTAGAGCAGGACGAGCTCACGGTTGACGGCCAGCGCGGCGCGTTGCTGGGCAGAGTTGATGCGGTGTTTCAGCTCGTCCAGCCAATCCGCGTAGCCTTCCGGCGGCGTGATCAGCGCGATCGGGTGATGGGTCATGGCAGTCTTCCGGCAGTCACACCAGCGTGTGCTGCAAGGAACGGTCAGACCATGCGTTTATCTTCAACTGTTGATCGTTCTTACTGAAGATTGCGGACGAATTCCTGTCATCCGCTTATCGTCCGCTCTCGTTGTGCCATTGGAAGGCCGCCGGCCGACTGCGGCGCGACCAAGCGGCTCCAGCGCTACTTGCCGATGCAGAAGCTGGAGAAGATCCTGCCGAGCAGGTCATCGGCGCTCATCGCGCCGGTGATTTCGCCCAGCGCCTCGTGCGCCAGCCGCAGTTCTTCAGCGGCCAGTTCCAGGTGCTCGTGTGCCAGCTCGCCATCGGCCTGCAGTGCATGGTCCTGCGCGCGCTCGATGGCGTCGACATGGCGGGTGCGTGCGGAGAACTCGCCGTCCACCTGTTCGCCGGCACCGGCGCTGGCGATCATGCGCAGCCGCGCATGCAGGTCGTCCAGCCCGGCGCCGGTGGCGGCCGACACGAACACCCGATCCGGGTCGTCGCCGCCCTGCCCCGTGCCCGCCGGCAGCAGGTCGGATTTGTTGTGGATGTAGACCTTGTGCGGCACGTCCAACAACGATGCGCCGATCGCCGCTTCACCGGCGCCGGGATCGCGCGCGTCCAGCACGATCAGCGAGAGATCGGTGCGTTCGATCTCCACCCGCGCACGACGCATGCCTTCGCGTTCGATCGCATCGCCGCCATCGCGCAGGCCGGCGGTATCCACCAGGGTCAGCTCCAGGCCGTCCAGCCGGATGGTCTCGCGCAGCGTGTCGCGTGTGGTGCCGGCGATGTCGGTGACGATCGCCCGTTCGCTGCCGGCCAGCGCGTTGAGCAACGAACTCTTGCCGGCGTTGGGCGGGCCGATCAGCACGGCATGCAGGCCATCGCGCAAGCGGCGGCCTCGTTCGGCATCGCGGCGCAGCAGCGCCAGCGTTTCGCGTGCCTGCAGCAGGCCGCGCCGCACCTGCTCACCCCCCAATGTATCCAGCGGTTCGTCGGCGAAATCGATGGCCGCTTCGACGTGGATGCGCAACCTGACCAGCTGTTCGGCCACCTCGTCCACGCGGCGCGAGAACACCCCGTCCAGTGAACGGCGTGCCGCGCGTGCGGCGCGGTGGTCACCGGCCGCGATCAGGTCGGCGATGGCCTCGGCCTGGGCCAGATCCAGCTTTCCATTGAGGAATGCGCGTTCACTGAACTCTCCCGGCCGCGCCTGACGCGCACCGAGTGCGATGCAGCGGGCGACGAGCTGCTGCAGCACGACCGGGCTGCCGTGGCCCTGCAGTTCCACCACTTCTTCGCCGGTGAAGCTGTTCGGGGCCGGGAACCACAGCACGATGCCATCGTCGATCACCTCGTTTTCGGCATCGCGCAGCCTGGCGTAGTGCGCGTGGCGTGGGCGCAGCACGGGTGCCCCAAGCAGGTGGGCGATGGTCGCCGCGCGCGGTCCGGAAAGGCGCAGCATGCCCACCCCGCCGGCGCCGGCGGCAGTGGCGATGGCAACGATGGTGTCGGTAGCGGTGGTATCCATGACGATCATTGTGCGGCGTTGATCTGCAGACGGCCAGAAGCAGGAAACCCGCCTTGCGGCGGGTTCCTGTGTGGCTTACTTCTTGGTGGCGATGGCCGGGACCGGATCGCCGCCATGGCGCTTGGTCATCCACCACTGCTGCAGCAGGCCCAGGCCGCCGTTGACCACCCAGTACAGGACCAGGCCGGACGGCATGAAGGCCATCATGACGCCGAACACGATCGGCATCATCTGCATCATCTTCTGCTGCATCGGGTCCATGCCCGGTGCCGGGGTCAGCTTCTGCGTGGCCCACATCACCGCCACGTTGATCACCGGCAGGATGAAGTACGGATCACGCGCGGTCAGGTCCTGGATCCAGCCCAGCCACGGCGCCTGGCGCAGTTCGACCGACTCCACCAGCACCCAGTACAGGGCGAAGAAGATCGGCATCTGGATGAGGATCGGCAGGCAGCCGCCCATCGGATTGATCTTTTCCTTCTTGTACAGCTCCATCATCGCGGTCTGGAACTTCTGGCGGTCATCGCCGTAGCGTTCCTTCAGCTGCGCGATGCGCGGCTGGAAGCGGCGCATCTTCGCACCGCTCTTGTACTGCACCGCCGACAGCGGATACAGCACCAGCTTCAGCAGCACCACCAGGCCGACGATCGCCCAGCCCCAGTTGTTGACCAGCTTGTGCACCTGGTTCAACACCCAGAACAGACCCTGGCCGATCACCGCCATCAGCGAGAAGCGGCTGTAGTCGACCACGCGGTCCAGGCCCTTCACGTCTTCCTTGGCGATCTGGTTGACCAGCTTCGGACCCACCCACAGGCGGGCTTCGCTGCTGACCTGCTGGCCCGGGGCGACGTTGAACGCCGGGCCACGCGCTTCGATCTGGTCACGGCCGTTGTTCTGCGACAGCACGTAGTGCGCGACCTGGTCGGACTGCGGGATCCACGCGGTGAAGAAGTGGTGCTGCAGCATCGCCAGCCAACCGCCGGTGATGTTCTTGTTCAGTGCACCGTCGTCCAGGTAATCAGCGAAGGCACGGCGCTCGTAGCCGCCTTCGGTGCTGAACCAGGTGGCGCCGTTGAAGCTGAAGGAATCCGGGTTGGTCATGCTGCGCGACAGGATGGTCGGGCTGCGGTCCAGCGTGCGGTAGACGAAGCCGTTCCACGGGGCCGTGCCCTGGTTGCGGACCACGTCCTTGACCTTGATCGCGTACTCGTTGCGCGACAGGGTCAGGGTGCGGTCGATCACCACGCCGTTCGGACCGTTCCAGACGAACGGGATCTGCAGTTCCTTCTGGCCGTCGGCCAGCACGAACTCACGCTGGTCACCGACCAGCTTGAAGCCATCGGCGCCCGGAACCGGCACGCTCTTGTCTTCGCTGGCCCAGCCGCTGATCGCGCTGTACGGATGCGCGGCGTCTTCGGTCAGCAGGCGCACCGGCGGGCTGTTGTCGGCCTTGGTCTGCGGGAACTGCAGCAGCTCGGCGTCCAGCACGCGGCCACCATCGAGCACCAGGCGCAGCACGTCGGTGGTGACGGTCACCCGCTGGGTGGCCGGCGTGGCCGTTGCCTGTGCGGTGGTCGCCGCGGCATCGGCGCCGGGAACCTGCGCACCGGGCACGCCGCCGGGCGTGGCGCCGGGGACGGTCTGGTTGGCAGCGGCGACGGCGGTGGTGGTCTGCGTGACCGGCGGTGCGGCCTTTTCGCGGCCCCACTCCATCCACAACAGCACGGCCACCATCAGCCAGGCAAAGATAAGGAAAATACGGGTCTGGTTCATCAGCGGACAGGCTCTGCGGTGCCGGGGCGTGGTGCCGGCTCGTTCGAAGAAGGCGATGCGACGCCGTCGGAAGGCGGCATTGTGCCGTCCACGACCGGGGCGGGCAATGCACCAAGGCGTCGCAACAGGCGCAGGAAGGCCTGGCGGATCTCATCGTTGCTGGCGGCACGCGCAGCACTACGTGCCACGACGACGATGTCGCCCGGCAGCAGGTCAGCGCGGCAATGTCGCAAGGCGTCGCGCAGGACGCGCTTGATCCGGTTACGCCCTACGGCGTGCGGATCCACCTTGCGTGAAACGGCCAGACCCATCCTGGCCGGCCGGTCTTCTGGCAGCCAGTGAAGGGTCATCAGCGGTTCGGACACCCGGCGGGCGCCGTTGAAGACCGTAGAATATTCGGCACGCGTGCGAACCCGCGCAGAGCGAGGGAATCGCTTGCGCGGGTCAGCAGTACTCACTATCGGAAGGATTGCGTCTGCCGCGGACAGCGGCATGGCAATCAGGCGCTCAGGACTTTGCGGCCCTTGGCGCGGCGACGCGACAGGATCTTGCGGCCGTCAGCGGTCTTCATACGGGCACGGAAACCGTGGTCGCGCTTACGCTTGAGGTTGCTGGGCTGGAAAGTGCGCTTGGTGGCCATGTTGGGCCTCTCGTATGAAATGGACGGAAAGAACCGGAAATTCTAGAGGTACTTACCCCCTCGCGTCAAGCCCTTGTGACTACGCGATTTCATGGGGCTGTGCAATAGCTGTGGATGATTTTGTGAATAACTGTGGGACAAGCATTCCAGAGGCCGCCCGGCGATGGTAGTCTGAGTCATCCTTTTCCCCCTTTCCGGCCTGTCGGGACGGTGCTTTCAAGCGCCTGACCACCGGCCCAAGATGATTATTGCCGATGGATGCCTGGTCCCGTTGTCTGGAACGCCTTGAAGCGGAGTTCCCGCCTGAAGACGTTCACACCTGGCTGAAGCCGCTGCAGGCTGATCTGCGCGCTGACGCCTTGATCCTCTTCGCCCCCAATGCCTTCATCGTCGACCAGGTGCGCTCGCTGTACCTGCCGAGGATCCGCGAACTGCTGACCCACTTCGCTGGTTTTGGCGACGTTTTTCTTGAAATCGGCTCGCGTCCCCGCCCCATGGAGACGCAGATCGCGCCGAATCCGGGCCTGTTCACCGGGGGTGCCTCGCCGGCGCTGCCGCCTGCAGCCAGTGCGCCGGTGGTGCCGTTCGCCGGCAACATGGATTCGCATTACACCTTCGCCAACTTCGTCGAAGGCCGCAGCAACCAGCTGGGTCTGGCGGCGGCGTTCCAGGCGGCGCAGCGTCCGGGTGACCGCGCGCACAATCCGCTGCTGCTGTACGGAGGCACCGGGCTGGGCAAGACCCACCTGATGTTCGCTGCGGGCAACGCGATGCGCGAAGCCAACCCGCACGCCAAGGTGCTCTACCTGCGTTCGGAACAGTTCTTCAGCGCGATGATCCGGGCCCTGCAGGAAAAGACCATGGATCAGTTCAAGCGCCAGTTCCAGCAGGTGGACGCGCTGCTGATCGATGACATCCAGTTCTTCGCCGGCAAGGACCGCACCCAGGAAGAATTCTTCCACACCTTCAACGCGCTGTTCGACGGCAAGCAGCAGATCATCCTGACCTGCGACCGGTATCCGCGCGAAGTCGAAGGCCTGGAAGCGCGCCTGAAGTCGCGACTTGCCTGGGGCCTGTCGGTGGCCATCGAGCCACCGGACTTCGAGACCCGCGCCGCCATCGTGCTGGCCAAGGCTCGCGAACGCGGCGCTGAGATTCCCGACGATGTGGCGTTCCTGATAGCCAAGAAGATGCGCTCCAACGTGCGCGACCTCGAGGGCGCGCTGAATACCCTGACCGCGCGGGCCAATTTCACTGGCCGTGCGATCACCACGGAGTTCGCCCAGGAAACCCTGCGCGATCTGCTTCGGGCCCAGCAGCAGGCCATCAGCATTCCCAACATCCAGAAAACCGTCGCCGACTACTACGGCCTGCAGATCAAGGATCTGCTGTCCAAGCGTCGGACCCGGTCGCTGGCCCGTCCGCGCCAGGTCGCGATGGCCCTGACCAAGGAACTGACCGAGCACAGCCTGCCCGAGATCGGCGACGCCTTCGCAGGGCGGGACCACACCACGGTGCTGCACGGCTGCCGCCAGATCCGGACGTTGATGGAAACCGACGGCAAGCTGCGGGAAGACTGGGACAAGCTCATCCGCAAGCTGAGCGAATGATGCACGTACGCCGGTAAGGCGTCATCGCACAAAACGGTGCAGAATCCGGGGGCAAGCACGGGGCATGTTGTGGATAAAAAAGGCGTTCCAGATCCAGGGAATTCCATCCACAGCTTTCCCCCCCCTTTGAAGGGCGGTATTCCATAGGGTTTCGATGCACTAAAACCCTTTGGATTCAGATACTTGAGTGTGTTTTCCCTGAATTCTGGCTCTACCATCACCACCAAGCTTTTGATTTATTCCATATTTTTTAAAGCATAGGGGCACGGAACCACATGCGTTTCACACTGCAGCGCGAAGCCTTTCTCAAGCCGTTGGCGCAAGTCGTCAATGTGGTCGAACGCCGCCAGACCTTGCCGGTTCTGGCCAACTTCCTCGTACAGGTGCAGGACGGGCAGCTTTCGCTGACCGGTACCGACCTGGAAGTGGAAATGGTGTCGCGGATCGCAGTTGAAGACGCCGAGAACGGCGAAACCACCATTCCCGCCCGCAAGCTCTTCGAGATCATCCGCGCCCTGCCCGATGGCAGCCGGATCACCGTCTCGCAGACCGGTGACAAGATCACCGTGCAGGCCGGGCGTAGCCGTTTCACCCTGGCAACCCTGCCGGCCAACGACTTCCCGTCGGTGGACGAAGTGGAAGCCACCGAGCGCGTCGCCATCGGCGAAGCCACGCTGAAGGAGCTGATCGAACGAACCGCGTTCGCGATGGCACAGCAGGACGTGCGCTACTACCTCAACGGCCTGCTGTTCGACCTGCGCGGCGATACGTTGCGTACCGTTGCCACCGACGGGCACCGCCTGGCGCTGTGCGAAACGGACCTGGCCAAGCCCAGCGGTTCCAAGCGCCAGATCATCGTGCCGCGCAAGGGCGTGACCGAGCTGCAGCGTCTGCTGGAAAGCGGCGACCGAGAGATCGAACTGGAAGTCGGTCGCAGCCACGTGCGGGTCAAGCGCGACGATGTGACCTTCACCTCGAAGTTGATCGACGGTCGTTTCCCGGACTACGAGGCCGTGATTCCGATCGGTGCGGATCGCGAGGTCAAGGTCGATCGTGAAGCACTGCGTGCCTCGCTGCAGCGTGCCGCGATCCTGTCGAACGAGAAGTACCGCGGCATCCGCGTGGAAGTCTCGCCGGGCAACCTGAAAATCAGCGCGCACAACCCGGAGCAGGAGGAAGCCCAGGAAGAGATCGAGGCCGAGACCACGGTCAGCGATCTCGCGATCGGCTTCAACGTGAACTACGTGCTGGATGCCCTTTCCGCACTGCGCGATGAGTACGTCATCGTGCAGCTGCGTGATTCGAACTCCTCTGCGCTGGTTCGTGAAGCCAGCAGCGAGAAGTCGCGTCATGTGGTGATGCCGCTGCGTCTCTGACGTTCGGTTCCACGTGGAACAGGAAACGCCCGACTGGTTCGGGCGTTTTTTTTGGTTCCACGTGGAGCATTGCCATTGTGGGACCTGCGAGCGTTTGGATGCTCCGACTCTGCCATCCCCTGTTCGACGAGCGTGTCTACCGAGTGCTGATCTGCAATTTGGAAGTCAGCCCCGTTTGCAAGTCAATCAGCTGCGTCATCGCCCGTTGCTCTGCCCTGCCGCGCAGACGGCTATCCACACCCCTGCCGCGTGCTGATCGGAGGGTCTGCCAAGCTTTAAATCTGGGTATAAATCTAAAGCATGGTGGTGATGGTAGGGCCAGATTTCATGTATAACTAGCTTATGTGCATGATTTTAAAGGGTTTATTGGGGCTGAAACCCCCCTTCTAAGTGGGGGTCGGGCTGGGGGAATACCTGTGGATAGATTTTGAAGGCTCGTGAGCTCGACTTTTTATCCACAGATTTCCCAGTGCTTGTGTATAAGTCATCCAGAGGTTTTCCCGACGGGTTTCGAAGATAACGTGAATTCTTTGAAATCTGATGCGGCCCCTGGGCTGGGGCCCAGCAGAATTCAAGGATTTCACTGCGATCACGTGGAACCGTCACCAGGGACAGGCATGGATTCCTTGAAATCTGACGCGTGAAGCGGCCTTGGACCCCCAGAACGCAGGTGATTTTGGCCGGCGTAGGAAGCGCACCGGCCGCACTCTGCATCCGACAGGTGCACTTGACCGATGCAGTAAGCTGGTAGATCGCTCAACTTCCCGCACCGCCGGTGCCGACCGTCCCCCTCCATGCAGATCCGCCGTCTTTCCCTCCACCAGCTCCGTCGATTCGACGCGGCAGAACTGTTGCCGCAGCCCGGCATCAACCTGCTGACGGGCGACAATGGCGCCGGCAAGACCAGCGTTCTGGAAGCCCTGCACCTGATGGCCTATGGGCGCAGCTTCCGTGGCCGCGTCCGCGACGGCTTGATCCGTCAGGGACAGGAATCGTTGGAGATTTTCGTGGAATGGGACGAATCGAACGCGGAGGGCAGCGAAATCCGCCGGCGCGCGGGTCTTCGCCACTCGGGACAGGACTGGAAGGGCCGTCTGGACGGTGAGGATGTAGCGCAGCTCGGCAACCTGTGCGCTGCGTTGGCCGTGGTGACCTTCGAACCGGGCAGCCATGCGCTGGTCAGCGGTGGCGGCGAACCCCGTCGCCGTTTCCTGGATTGGGGCTTGTTCCACGTGGAACCCGACTTCCTTTCCTTGTGGCGCCGCTACTCGCGCGCCCTCAAGCAGCGCAACGCCCTGTTGAAGCAAGGCGGATCGCCGCGGATGCTGGATACGTGGGACCATGAGCTTGCCGAGGCCGGTGAGCCGCTTACCAGCCGCCGTCTTCATTACCTGGAACGTCTACAGGGCCGGGCCGTGGAACTTGCCGCGAATCTGGCCCCGCAGCTGGACCTGCAGTCGATGACGCTCAGCCCGGGTTGGCGCCGGCACGAGGTTTCACTGGCCGATGCGCTGCTGCTGGCACGTGAGCGCGATCGCCAGGCGGGCTATACCTCGGTCGGACCGCACCGCGCTGACTGGAGCGTCGGCTTTGGCAGCATTCCGGGCCGTGATGCCCTGTCCCGCGGGCAGGCGAAGCTGACCGCCCTCACCTGCCTGTTGGCGCAGGCTGAAGACTATGCGGTGGAGCGCGGGCACTGGCCGGTGATTGCGCTGGATGACTTGGGTTCGGAACTGGATCGCAACCATCAGGGCCGCGTATTGGACCGCCTGCTGGCCGGCCCGGCGCAGATATTCATCACCGCAACCGAGACCCCTGCACCGCTGCAGGATCGCACCGACATCGCCCGGTTCCACGTGGAACATGGCCAGGTCACGGGTGTGCCATAGTGGCCCACGGGGTAGACCTGCCCGGCTGGTATAATTCAGGTTGCACCACCCCCTCTTTCTCGGCGCGCCATTCGTTGGCGCCCGACCTGCGGAGCCTACGGCGAGCGCAATGACTGACGAACAGAACACCCCTGCAAATACTGGCACCTACGACGCCAACAGCATCACGGCGCTGGAAGGCCTGGAGGCCGTCCGCAAGCGCCCCGGCATGTACATCGGCGACGTCCATGACGGCACCGGCCTGCACCACATGGTGTTCGAAGTCGTCGACAACTCGATCGATGAAGCGCTCGCGGGGCACGCCGACCACGTGTCGGTGACGATCCATTCCGATGGTTCGGTAGGCGTATCGGACAACGGACGCGGTATCCCGACCGGCAAGCATGAGCAGATGAGCAGGAAGCTGGATCGCGAGGTCTCGGCGGCCGAGGTCGTCATGACGGTCCTGCATGCCGGCGGCAAGTTCGACGACAACAGCTACAAAGTGTCCGGCGGCCTGCACGGCGTGGGCGTCAGCGTGGTCAATGCGCTGTCGCAGAAGCTGACCCTGGACATCTACCAGGGCGGTTTCCACTACCACCAGGAATATGCCGACGGCGCCGCGGTGATGCCGCTGCAGCAGGTTGAAGCCAGCACCAAGCGCGGTACGACCCTGCGCTTCTGGCCGTCGACCACGGCATTCCACGACAACGTCGAGTTCCACTACGACATCCTGGCCCGTCGTCTGCGCGAACTGTCGTTCCTCAACTCCGGCGTCAAGATCGTGCTGATCGACCAGCGCGGAGAAGGTCGTCGCGATGATTTCCACTACGAAGGCGGCATCGCCAGCTTCGTGGAGCATCTTGCCCAGCTGAAGACCCCGCTGCATCCGAACGTGATCTCGGTGGTGGGCGAGCACAGCGGCATCACCGTGGAAGTGGCGCTGCAGTGGACCGATTCCTACCAGGAAACGATGTACTGCTTCACCAACAATATTCCGCAGAAGGACGGCGGCACCCATCTGGCCGGCTTCCGCGGCGCGCTGACGCGCGTGCTCAACAACTACATCGAACAGAACGGCATCGCCAAGCAGGCCAAGATCAACCTGACCGGCGATGACATGCGCGAAGGCATGATCGCGGTGCTGTCGGTGAAGGTGCCCGATCCCAGCTTCTCCAGCCAGACCAAGGAAAAGCTGGTCAGTTCGGATGTCCGTCCGGCGGTGGAAAACGCGTTCGGCCAGCGCCTGGAATCCTTCCTGCAGGAAAACCCGAACGAAGCCAAGGCCATCGCCGGCAAGATCGTCGATGCCGCGCGTGCGCGCGAAGCGGCCCGCAAAGCCCGCGACCTGACCCGCCGCAAGGGCGCGTTGGATATCGCCGGCCTGCCGGGCAAGCTGGCCGACTGCCAGGAAAAGGATCCGGCACTGTCGGAACTGTTCATCGTCGAGGGTGACTCGGCAGGTGGTTCGGCCAAGCAGGGCCGTAACCGCAAGAACCAGGCCGTGCTGCCGTTGCGCGGCAAGATCCTCAACGTGGAACGTGCACGCTTCGACCGCATGCTGGCGTCCGACCAGGTCGGCACGCTGATCACCGCGCTGGGCACCGGCATCGGCCGGGACGAGTACAACCCGGACAAGCTGCGTTACCACAAGATCATCATCATGACCGACGCCGACGTCGACGGTGCGCACATCCGTACGCTGCTGTTGACGTTCTTCTACCGTCAGATGCCTGAGCTTATCGAGCGCGGCTATGTCTATATCGGCCTGCCGCCGCTCTACAAGATCAAACAGGGCAAGACCGAGCTGTACCTGAAAGACGACCCGGCACTGGACAGTTACCTGGCCAGCAGCGCGGTGGAAAATGCGGCGCTGGTACCCGCGGCCGGCGAACCGCCGATCGACGGCGTCAACCTTGAAAAACTGCTGCTGAGCTATGCCGGCGCACTCGAAGCGATTGCGCGCAATGCGCACCGCTACGATCGCCAGCTGCTGGAATCGCTTGTCGATTTCATTCCGATGGACCTGGAGCACCTGCGCAATGCACCGGCCGGTGAAGGCCTGGATGCACTGGCTGCCCGCCTTAACCAGGGCAGCCTGGGCTCGGCGCGCTTCAGCCTGGAACTGCAGGAACCGAACGACCAGCGTCCGGCTGCCGTGCTGGTGACCCGTCGCCACATGGGCGAAGAGCATATCCAGGTGTTGCCGCTTGCGGCCTTCGACGGCGGCGAACTGCGTGCGCTCTATCAGGCCGCCAACCTGCTGCACGGCTTGGTCCGCGAAGGCGCCACCATCAATCGCGGTGCCAAATCCATCGAAGTGACCAGCTTTGCCCAGGCCCAGGCGTGGTTGCTCGAAGAGGCCAAGCGCGGTCGCCAGATCCAGCGATTCAAGGGTCTGGGCGAAATGAATCCGGAGCAGCTGTGGGACACCACGGTCAACCCGGATACCCGTCGCCTGCTGCAGGTGCGCATCGAAGATGCGGTCGCTGCGGACCAGATCTTCAGCACCCTGATGGGGGACGTGGTTGAACCGCGTCGTGACTTCATCGAAGACAACGCGCTGAAAGTCGCCAATCTGGATATCTGACACAATCGAAGGTTGCCGGCGCCCGGATCAATCCGGCGCCGGCGTTTCTCCTTCTGCTGCAGGATGCGCATGTCAACAGTCACCCCGGTTCCACCGCCGCCGCTTCCCGGCGCCTCCGCGCCAAAACCGCGTGCCTCCGGCTCACCGGTGGCCGGTTTCCTGATCGACCTGGGACTGGCCGCGCTCATCCTGTTCGGGCTGAGCCTGCTGGCCGGACTGTTGTGGGGCGCGGTGCAGGGCATGCGGGTCGGTGCAGAACTGGTCGCCAACGGTGCGCCAGCGCCGAGTCCGGATTCGATTGCCACCCAGCTTGGCCAGCCCGGCGCGCTGGCACAGATCCTGATGGCCCTGTTCGCCACCGGCGGCGCAGCGCTGATCCTGTATTTCTGGCGTCGCCGCGCCACGCCCGCCGAACGTGAAACCTCCATGCGCGCTCTGGGCCGGCCGGCCACCTGGGGCTGGACCCTATGGGTGGGCACGCTGGTCATCATCGGCAGCAACGGCATCGGCTTTCTCGCCAAGCGCGCCGGTATCGAGCCGGTACCGACCAACCTTGAACTGATGAGCAGCGCTGCCGCGCAATTCCCCGTCTTCCTGGCGCTGTTCGCCGTGGTGCTGGCGCCAGCCTACGAGGAACTGTTGTTCCGCCGGGTGCTGTTCGGGCGTCTATGGAAGGCCGGAAAACCGTGGCTGGGCGTGCTGTTGAGCAGCCTTGCATTCGCACTGGTTCATGAGATTCCGGGCACCAGCGGCAACGGGCCGGCGGAAATCGCCCAACTGTGGCTGATCTACGGTGGCATGGGCGCCGCGTTCTGCTGGCTGTACCAACGCACGGGCACGCTATGGGCACCGATAGGTGCGCATGCGTTGAACAACGCGGTCGCGATGACGTTGTTGATGGTGTTTGGCGCCACCTGAAAACGTGCCGCAATCCGCAGCGCATGCGTGACATGGGTTGACTGGATTGACGAAAAATTAAGCCGCCGAAGTGGACACTCGTTGCATGAACACGGGGATCCGATCCATGAAACGACTGCTGCTGGCTTTTACGATTACCGCGTTGCTGAGCGCGTGCGCCACCACCACCTCGCCTACCGGGCGCAGGCAGGTCGTAGGCGGCGTTTCGCAGGCGCAGTTGGACCAGTTGGGCGCACAGGCGTTTGCTGAAACCAAGCAGAAGGAAAAGATCAGCACCGACGCCAGGCAGATCGCCTACGTTCAGTGCGTGGTCAATGCGTTGGTGGCCCAGCTGCCGTCGCAGTACCGCGGGGTGCGCTGGGAAACGGCGGTCTTCGCCGACAATGAACCCAACGCCTTTGCCCTGCCCGGTGGCAAGGTCGGGGTGAACTCCGGCATCTTCACCGTGGCCAAGAACCAGGACCAGCTGGCGGCGGTGATCGGGCATGAGATCGGCCATGTCATCGCGCGCCACCACGAGGAGCGCATCACCCGGCAGATGGGCGCGCAGACCGGGTTGTCGGTGGTCGGTGCACTGGCCGGCGCAGCCTATGGCGAAACCGCGGCCAGCGCGGTGAACCAGTTCGGCGGCATGGGCGCGCAGACCCTGTTCCTGCTGCCCGGTTCACGCACCCAGGAAAGCGAAGCCGACGTGGTCGGACAGAAGCTGATGGCGGAGGCGGGTTTCGACCCGGCGCAGGCGGTGAACCTGTGGCAGAACATGATGGCCGCCAGCGGTGGCCGCAGTCCGCAGTGGCTGTCGACCCATCCCGATCCGGCCAATCGCATCCGCGAACTGCAGCGCGATGCACCCGCCCTGCAAGGCGTGTTCCAACAGGCACAGGCGGCGGGACGCAAACCACGCTGTAGCTGAATATGCGTGAATTTGCTGTGATGCAGCACAGGAAACGATTTCTCACGTCGCTTAATTCTGATACGTTTGGCGGCTCAGATTTTTCTGACGTCCGTCATTGCTGCCGCTACGCGGTCCGAACGAGGTGAAAGATGATGCTCCGTAACCACAAGCAAGCCCTGCTGACCATGCTGATCGCGACTGCCGTCAGTGGCACCGTGATCACCGATGCCGCCGCGCAGGCACGTTCGGCCGATCGCTCCGACCAGCGTGAGCGTCGTGGCAGCAGCAAGGCCGCTGCGGCCGAAGTGCTGTACCCGAACGCGACCCGCAAAGAGCCGGGCATGAAGTCCTCGGCCAAGCTGGGCAAGCAGCTGCAGAAGCTGGTAGACAGCTACAACGAGCAGAAGTTCCCGGAGACGCTGACCGAAGCCACTTCGATCCTGGGCAACAGCGCCGCCAACGAATACGACAAGGCGCTTGCCGCCCAGCTCGCTTCGCAGGCCGCCTACCAGCAGGACGACGTTGCCGGTGCGAAGCGTTACCTGCAGCAGGTGCTCGACGCCAACGCGCTGGACAACAACGGTCACTTCCAGTCGATGCTGATGCTGGCCCAGCTGCAGCTGCAGGACGACGACAAGGCGGTGCAGGCGCAGGGCCTGACCCTGATCGACAAGTACTTCGCCGAAAGCGGTTCGAAGAAGGCCGAGGAACTGGTTTCCAAGGGCCAGGCGCTGTACCAGCTGGAGCGCTACCAGGAAGCGATCCCGGTGCTGAAGGAAGCGATCGCTGCCTCGCCCGAGCCGAAGGACCAGTGGAACCAGCTGCTGATGGCCGCCTACGCCGAAGCCGGCCAGACCGGTGAAGCCGTGGCTGCGGCCGAGGCCGTCGCCGCCAAGAACCCGAACGACAAGAAGGCGCAGCTCAACCTGGCCAACATGTACATGCAGGCCGACCAGATGGACAAGGCCGCCGGTGTCATGGACAAGCTGCGTGCGTCGGGCCAGTTGACCGACGAGCGCGAATACAAGCAGTTGTATTCGATCTACGCCAATACCGAGAACAAGGAAAAGGAAGTAATCTCGGTGATCAACGAAGGTCTCGAGAAGGGCATACTGAAGCCGGACCACCAGGTTTACCTGGCACTGGCCCAGTCCTACTACTACTCAGAACCGCAGCAGGTGGACAAGGCGATCGAGGCGTGGCAGAAGGCCGCTCCGCTGTCGCCCACCGGCGAAACCTACCTGAATCTGGCACGTGTCCTGCACAGTGAGGGCAAGATTCCCCAGGCCAAGGAAGCAGCGCGTCAGGCCAAGGCCAAGGGTGGCCTGAAGAACGCCGCGGATGCGGACAAAATCATCAACCTGAAGTAAGTAGGAATAACGCCTGAATGCCTGCGCGAAGCGTGCGCAGGCACTCAGGATTGGTATAAGCTTGGAGGTTCCTGCGGTGTCATGCACCGCTGATCAGGGATCCCGCCCCCCGGGTATCCCGGCCCCACAATCGAGCTCTTGGCGCATGACGGAACAACTAGTCTTTCACCGCTACGAAGAAACTGAAGAGAAGGGCCTGAGCTGGCCCCGCATCTTCGGCATCGCGTTTGTTATCGCACTGCATCTGGCTGCCTTCATGATGCTCCTCATTCCTGCCGTCGCCCCCAAGGCGGCTGCAGAGAAGGAGCGCAACGTGATGGTGACCATCGTCGATGCACCGCCGCCGCCGCCTCCGCCGCCGCCGCCGCCGCCGCCGGATGAGACGCCGCCGCCGCCGGTGAAGAACCTGTCGCCGCCGAAGCCGTCGCCGGTTCCGCCGCCGCCGCAGGCGCCGATTGTCGACGTGCCGGAACCGCGCCCGAACGATATCGTCACCCCGCCGTCGCCGCCCGCGCCGCCGGCACCGCCGACCTCCATCGAGGCCAGCGTCGATATCTCGTCCAAGAACATGAATCCCCCGCGTTACCCGCCGGCTGCATTCCGCGCTGGTATCCAGGGTGAAGTGATCCTGATCATCGATGTCGATGCCCAAGGCAACGTCACCAATGTCACGGTCGAGAAATCCAGCCGTAACCGCGACCTGGATCGCGCTGCAATGGAAGCTGCACGCAAGTGGCGCTTCAACGCAGCCGAGTCGGGCGGCAAGAAAGCCGCGGGCCGCGTACGCGTACCGGTCAATTTTGCTCTGAGCTGATGCATCGGGTGGCCGCAGGGCCACCCCGCTGATGGCTCTTATGATTAGCTACACCCTTCAACACCACACACAACAAAGGTAAGCGTCATGCTGCAGGAAATTTTCATCGCCGCTGCTGCCGGGGGCAACTCCAACGCCCTGTCGCAGATGGGCTTCGAGCACCTCATCCATGAAATGACCAGCCAGCCGGGCGACTTCGCAGTCTCCTGGGTGGTCCTGATCACCCTGATCGTGATGTCGGCCATGTCCTGGTACTGGACTGTCATCAACATCTTCCGCGCTACCCGCCTGAAGGCTGCTGCCGACAAGGTCACCAGCCTGTTCTGGGATACCCCGAACGCGCAGGACGCCATCCGTGCGATGGAAGAACAGCCGGCTTCGGAGCCCTTCTCGAAGATCGCCCTGGACGCCGCACAGGCTGCCGCCCACCACCAGCGTGCCGAAGGCGGCGCAACCGGTGGCCTGGGTGAAACCCTGAGCCGTTCGGAGTTCGTCGACCGCGCCCTGCGCCAGGCCGTGACCCGCGAAAGCAACAAGCTGCAGTCGGGCATGACCCTGCTGGCCACCGTCGGTGCAACCGCTCCGTTCGTCGGTCTGCTGGGTACCGTGTGGGGCATCTACGGCGCGCTGATTAAGATCGGTGCAACCGGTTCGGCCTCCATCGACGCCGTTGCCGGCCCGGTGGGTGAAGCGCTGATCATGACCGCGATCGGCCTGTTCGTGGCTATCCCGGCCGTGTTCGCCTTCAACTTCTTCAGCAAGATCAACAGCGCGACCATCAGCCGTTTCGATACCTTCGCGCACGACCTGCACGACTTCTTCGCTACCGGTTCGCGCGTCCGCTAAGGACGCGCTGTACCCGGCACGAAGGTAGTTCACACCGATCTAGACGGAGCCCGTTATGGCTTTCAGTAGTGGTAACAGCGGCGGCCCCATGGCCGACATCAACGTTACGCCCCTCGTGGACGTGATGCTGGTGCTGCTGATCATCTTCATCATCACGGCGCCTCTGATGTCCCACAAGGTCAAGGTCGAGCTGCCCGAAGCCAACCTGATCCAGAACCCGGACGATGCCAATGATCGTAAGGGTCCGATCACGCTGGCGGTCAAGGAAGACGGTTCGGTTTACTGGAACGACGAGGAAATCGATCGTGGGACGCTTGAGTCCCGCCTTTCCACCGCCGCCCAGCAGACGCCGCAGCCGCCGTTGAACCTGCGTGGTGACCGCACGACCAAGATGCGCGTCATCAACGAGCTGACCAAGGTCGCGCAGGAACAGGGCATGCTGGACGTCGGCTTCGTTGCGACCAAAGAGAAGGGGCAGTAAGCCATGGCATTCAGTTCTGGTGGTGGCAAAGGCCCCATGGCGGACATCAACGTCACGCCCCTCGTGGACGTGATGCTGGTGCTGCTGATCATCTTCATCGTGACCGCACCGATCATGACCTACCCGATCGCCGTGGATCTGCCGCAGCGCGTGCTCAACCCGCCCCCGGTGACGGTTGAACCGCCGCCGCCGGTCGAGTTGCGTGTCGATGCGAGCAACCAGGTGTTCTGGAACAACAGCCCGGTCGCCGTGGGCGAACTGCAGCAGCGGATGGAACAGGAGGTCCAGCGTGACCCGACGAACCAGCCGGAACTGCGGATCGACGCGAGCCCGGACTCGGAGTACGACGTGATGGCCAAGATCCTGGCCGCCTCGAAGAACGCCCAGATGAAGAAGATCGGTTTCGTACAGCAGTAAACGCTACACGCAGTCCGCACTCATGACGCGACTGGAAAACGCCCTCGGAAACGAGGGCGTTTTTTTATGTCCGCTGCCGGAGCGGTCGCATTCCTTTTCCTGCATAAAAGGAATCCGCCCCCATCCCGCCGACCCCGCGCCCGCGTATCATCCGGCGATGATTGCCTTCTTCGATGCGCTGCGACACTGGCTTGATGCCATTCCCCACCTCGGCACGTCGCTGGCGATTGCCTATGTGCTGTACCTGCTCGGGCTGATCGGCTGGATCATGCTGCAGAAACGCGAGCCGGTCGCCACGCTCAGCTGGATTCTTTCGCTGGCCGCGCTGCCGTACATCGGGCTCTTCATTTACTACCTGCTGGGTCCGCAGAAAGTAAAACGGCAACGCCTGCGCCGCGGCCGTTCGCGTTCCGGCATGGAGCACTACAGCAGTGTCTGCCCGCCCGATGCCGATTGCACCGAACTGGCCGCCATCGGCCAGGCCACCACCGGCCTGGCACCCAGCAGCGCCACCGAAGTGGAATGGCTGGTGGATGGCGCGGCGACCTACGCCGCCCTGCTGGAGGCGATCGCCGAAGCGCGCGATCACGTGAACCTGGAGTACTACATCTTCGAACCGGACCACACCGGCACCGCCGTGCGCGATGCGCTGGTGGCCGCCGCACAGCGTGGCGTACAGGTCCGGCTGCTGCTGGATGCCGTGGGCGCCGGCAACATCCGCGCGGCGTTCCTGAAGCCGCTGCTGGAGGCCGGCGGCGAAGCGGTGTGGTTCCATCCGAGGCAGCTGCTCAAGCCGTTCAAGCGGCCGTGGTTGAACCTGCGCACCCACCGCAAGCTGGTGGTCATCGATGGCCTGCTGGCCTTCACCGGTGGCATCAACATCACCGACGAAGAGAACGAGCAGCGCGACCCGAACGCCTACCGCGACCTGCACATGCGCCTGCGTGGCCATGTGGTGCGCAGCCTGCAGCTGGTCTTCATGGAAGACTGGCTGTACGCCAGCGGGCAGGAGGCCCAGCAGTTCGACCAGGCACGGCTGTGGCCACGTGAAACGCCGAGCCGCGACGACGGCAGCATCAACGCGCAGGTGCTGGTGTCCGGCCCGGATTCGGGCTGGGAGACGATCCATCGCCTGCACGTGGCCGCCATCCACGAAGCCAAGCACCGCGTGTGGCTGGTGACGCCCTACTTCGTGCCGGGCGAAGCGGCACGCATGGCGCTGACGTCGGCCGCGCTGGGCGGGTTGGAAGTGCGGCTGCTGGTGCCGAAGATGAGCGACTCCTGGTTCGTCACCCAGGCCGCGCGGTCCTACTTCGACGAGCTGCTGCAGGCGGGGGTGAAGATCTACGAATACGGCCCGCGCATGCTGCACACCAAGGCCTTCATCGCCGACGACGAGGTCTGCATCGTCGGCACGGCGAACTTCGACCATCGCAGTTTCCGGCTCAACTTCGAACTGTCCATGCTGCTGCGGGACAAGGACCGCGTGGCCGAGCTGGCCGGCATCCTGGACCATGAGTTCGACAGCGCCACCCGCGTCCACAACGAACGCAACCGCGGCCTGTGGCGGCACCGCCTGCCTGAAGCCTTCGCCCGGCTGGCCTCGCCGCTGTTGTGACAGCGGCGCTACACTGCGCGCTTCTGTCACCGTCCTGCCTGCCGTCATGACCCGCCTCAGCGTCAACGTCAACAAGATCGCCGTGCTGCGCAACTCGCGCGGTGGCCACGACCCCGATGTGCTGCGCGCCGCGCAGGCCTGCCTGGACGCCGGTGCACACGGCATCACCGTGCACCCGCGCCCGGACCGCCGCCACATCACCGCCGAAGACGTGCACGCGCTGTCCGCGCTGACCACGGCGCGCGGGGTCGAGTTCAACATCGAAGGCAACCCGTTCGCCCCGCCGCGCGAGGGCTACCCGGGGCTGCTGCCGCTGTGCGAGGCCATCCGCCCCGCACAGGCCACGCTGGTGCCCGATGGCGACGGCCAGCTGACGTCCGACCATGGCTTCGACTTCGCAGCCGACTGCGAGCGCCTGCGTCCGCTGGTGGCCGCGCTGAAGGCGATGGGCTGCCGCGTCAGTCTGTTCGTGGACGCCGGCAACCCGCTGCTGGAACGCGCGGCCGAGGTCGGTGCCGACCGCATCGAGCTGTACACCGGCCCGTTTGCCGAAGCCCACGCCGCAGGCGACGCCACGGCGATGCTGGCGCTGTTCGCCACCGCCGCGCGCCGTGCACAGGCGGCAGGGCTGGGGGTCAATGCCGGCCATGACCTGTCGCAGGCCAACCTGCGTGACTTCCTGAGCCACGTACCTGACGTGCTGGAAGTCTCGATCGGCCACGCCCTGATCAGCGAAGCCCTGTACGACGGCCTGGACGCCACGGTGAAGGCCTACTTGGCCCGCCTCTAAGCGGTGATGACGGCCGCTGGCCGTCAACGCGCCCCCCGGTAGTGACGGCCGCTGGCCGTCAACGCGCCCCCCGGTGGGTGACGACCGCTGGTCGTCACGATCCCCGCCGTCGCACTCCCTGAGACCCCAGTCCCCTACCCTCCGCTGCGCATCGCGTGGCGTGTAATGTCCTGCGCGCTGTCCCGTCATGACCGTATGTCCTGTGGATAACCATGGGGGCAAGCCAAACCCCCATCCCCCTCCACGCCTACAGCCACCTGAATTCCAGCACATTGCATACGCTGTGGTTAGCAATAATACTAATCGCACTTCCAGTAGAAGATTCCCATGGGTCGCCCCGATTCCATTCCCCACGTCGCCATCAAAGGTCGCGGCAGCACCACCCACCTCCCCGGCCGCTTCGAAAGCACGGTCAGCGAAGCGGTGGACGATGGCTGGGAAGCCGAAGAAGGCGAAGAGTTCCTGGCGCCGCGCCTGCGCACCGAAGTGCGCGCCGAAACCGCCCGCAGCATCATCAGCCGCAACAACTCGCCGGACGTGGGCTTCAGCCAATCGGTGAACCCGTATCGCGGCTGCGAACATGGCTGCTCGTACTGCTTCGCCCGGCCCTCGCACGCCTATCTGAACCTGTCGCCCGGACTGGATTTTGAAACCAAGCTGTTTGCCAAGACCAACGCCGCGCAGCTGCTGCGCAAGGAACTTTCAAAACCCAGCTACGTGCCACAACCCATAGCGCTGGGCATCAACACCGATTCCTACCAGCCGATCGAACGAAAGTTCAAACTGACCCGCCAGCTGATCGAAGTGATGCTGGAAACCCGCCACCCGTTCTCGCTGATCACCAAGAACGCGCTGGTCGAGCGCGATATCGACCTGCTGGCGCCACTGGCTGAACAGAACCTGGTCAGCGTGCACTTCTCGGTGACCTCGCTCGACCCGCATCTGTCTTCGAAACTTGAACCGCGCGCCGCCGCACCGCATGCACGCCTGCGCGCGATGCGCCGCCTGCACGATGCCGGCATCCCGGTCGGGGTGATGGTGGCGCCGGTGATTCCGTGGATCAACGATGCCGAACTGGAGGCCGTACTGGAGGCTGCCCGCGATGCTGGCGCATCGAGTGCCGGCTATGTGCTGCTGCGCCTGCCACTGGAAGTGGCGCCGCTGTTCCGCGACTGGTTGGACACCCATTACCCGGACCGCGCCACGCACGTGATGAGCACCATCAACCAGCTGCGCGGCGGCAAGGACTACGACAGCCAGTTCGGCACCCGCATGCGCGGCCAGGGTGTTTATGCGGACCTGTTGGCGAACCGCTTCAAGCTGGCGCGCAGGCGGCTGGGGTTCGATGCGCAGAACAGCCATTGGCCGAAGCTGGATTGCACGAAGTTCGAGCGGCCGGCGCCGCCGAAGGCGGACTCGCCGCAGGGGTCATTGTTCTAGCAAACCGCTGGTGGTTACGGCGCACTCAGTTCGCAACTTTTCTCATGGACGCAGGTGCACATGGCTGTGCACGATGACCGGGCTGGTGCCGAACGTGCCAGCCGGGATTGGCGTCCCGACACTACGCATCACTCATTGCCTCTGTTGTAGCCCTCGGGCACGGCGGAGAATGCACTGCACTGCCGGTCATACGGCGGGCGGTGCGCGGGGATCCCGATCCGCCGGTTAATGAGTGTCGCGTAGTCCGGTACGCCAACCCGCATCGCCCGCCACCTTGCGCCCCGGCGCAGGTGGCCCATGCCATGCGAGGTCTTTCGATGTCCATGCAGCCCCGGCACGCCGTGTACGTGTCCTTCTTCCTCATCAGCAGGCCGTTCCGATGAAGGCCGGTCGCGCCACGCTGTCCTATGCGGAGATGGAAGCAGCAGGTCACTTCGACCGGCCGTCCACGCCGCAGGCGGTGATTGAGTATTTGAACGCGTGCATTGCCGAAAGCGAAGGTGATGCGGCGATCTTCGGCGAGGCCCTCGCCTATGTTGCTGGCGATGCAGGACTGCGTGCCATCGCGTGCGAATGCAGGCTGCCTGTCGAGGTGGTGCGTCGCCAGTTGTACGGCCGACGCACGTTGACCCTGCGCACGATGATGGGCGCGCTGCGCGCGTTGGGATTGGCGCTGCGGGTGGACGCTGTCGAAGGCGTGCGGCCGGCGGATTGAACCTGCAGCGCGCGGCACCGCGAGTCGCGTTTGAAGATCCGCCGCGATTACACTTTGCGATTACTTCTTCGGAGTGCAGGGATGCGCTTGCTGCCCCTTGTCGTGCTGTTGCTGGTCGCCAACGTCGCGTCGGCCTATGACCCGCCGAGCGTCGTGCACTACACGATTCACGGCACTACCGACCGCGAGCTGGGCAGCGCGATGCGCTCGCTGGGGCCGGCCGATCCCACGGGAAGGCGTTATCCAGGGCGTGCCGACTGGAACGTGTCGTGGACGTATCGGTGGCAGTCGCAGGGCAACCGTTGCTTGCTCACTTCGCCGTCTGTTCAATTGAAGGGCACGATCACCCTGCCCCGCTGGGAAGATCGCGACCGTGCGGATCCTGAGCTGCAGCAGCGATGGGACCGCTTCCTGGCCGCGTTGACCGTGCACGAGCAAGGCCATTTCCAGTTTGGCGTGGCCGCTGCCGATGAACTCCGCCGGCAGTTCGTCAGCCTGAAATCGAACAAGGGCTGTGCGCCGCTGGAGGCGGAGGTGGACAGGCTGGGACGTGCGATTGTCGAGGAGTATCGGCAGCGCGACCGGCAGTACGACGTGGAAACCTCGCATGGTCTGACCCAGGATGCGGTGCTCTGACTTGCAGCGCGGCAAGCGCGTGACGACCAAAGGTCGTCACCCACCGAAGCGGGGTCGTCACCTACCGAGGCTGGCGGTGAGGAGGGTAGCGCCGAGCCACGCTCGGCGAGCGCAGCGGTCTGGCCGTCAGGGGAGGTCGGTATGGGGTCAGAGCCCTTTCGCTGCGCGAAAGGGATCCGACGCCTGGCATGGACCTCTGGCACGACCGCCGGCGGTACGGTGAGCGATTTCTGAAAGGCAGTTCGCGTCGTGTCGCGGAAGATAGGCGCCGTGCAGAGGCAACGCCAATCAATATCGACTCCATCAATCGAATTGGGGACGCACCGCCGCACGGAAGACCCGCCCATGAGCAGGATGCTTGCTGCCAGCATCCTCATCTCCCCGGGCGTCGCTGCACATGTCGGCCAAGGGAAAGGTGGACACGTGTGCGTTCAGCGCCCGGGGAAATGGGGACCTTAGCCGCCGTAGAGCTTCTGCGCGGACTGGAACAGGATCCAGCTGGTGGCGATGACCTTGTCCCCGCCCTGCGGACGATTGCCGCGATGGGTATGGGTGAAGGCGGTCGGCGCGATCAGCAGGCTGCCGGTGCGTGGCGTGACCTTGCGCTGCTGGAAATGAAACTCGGTCTCACCCTCTTCGAATTCATCGTTGAGGTACAGCGTCCACAGCAGGTGGCGATGCAGGGTTTCCGCCTTCACGTCCTTCGGATACAGCTCGCAATGCCAGTAGGGGTAACCGCCCTCGCCTGCTGCGTACCATTGCAGGTTGATCGCGCCCGGACGCAGGCACGTGCGCGCAAGATCCGACAGCGCGGCCGGGCTCATGTCGGGGAAATCTTCTGCCACGAGGCGCTTGGGCTGGCCGTTGCTGTCTTGGATCTGCAACATCAGCGGCGCGATCAGAGCCTGTGGATAACGGCGTAGATAACTCAGCAGCCCGTTGAAAACGGCCTGTTGCAGGACGTTTTCAACATCAGCCCAATCAGAAAGCCCGCTGATCCGCAGATCCTTGCTGCGCTTGAGTTCCGGGAACACACCACTGCCTACCGCACCCGGTTGCAGGCGGTCACTTGCGCGCAATCGCGCCACGATCGCCGCACACACATCGGCGGGCACGGCGTTGTGGATCACTTCAATGAAATCAACCGGGTCCTGCGTGTGCATGCCTGCATCCTTCGCCAGCGGGCCCTTGATGGTGCCCACTGGCGCGGGGGTTGTCACGCCACCGACATGTGCGGCGGCGTGCCCGACGGCCAGGCGATCACGCGCGCCTGCTGCTCAGTCTGCGGAGGCGTCGTGCTGCTGGTGGTACTTCACCGCGGCGGCCACTTCATCGCGCGAACCGAGGAACACCGGCACGCGCTGGTGCAGCTGGTCCGGCTGGATATCCAGGATCCGCGCGCGGCCGGTCGACGCGGCGCCGCCGGCCTGTTCCACCAGCAGGCCCATCGGGTTGGCTTCGTACATCAGGCGCAGCTTGCCGGCCTTGGACGGGTCCTTCTTGTCCCACGGGTAGATGAAGATGCCACCGCGGGTCAGGATGCGATGCACGTCGGCCACCATGCTGGCGATCCAGCGCATGTTGAAGTCTTTGCCGCGCGTGCCTTCCTTGCCTTCCAGCAGATCGGCCACGTAGGCCTGCATCGGGGCTTCCCAATGCCGCTGGTTGGACATGTTGATCGCGAACTCCTGGGTGGCCGCCGGGATCTGCATGTCCTGGGTGGTCAGCACGAATTCGCCGGTTTCACGGTCCAAGGTGAACGCATGGGTGCCATGGCCGACGGTCAGCACCATCTGCGTGCTGGGACCGTAGATGCAGTAACCGGCGGCGATCTGCGCCGTACCGGGCTGCAGGAAGCTGTCATCACCGGGCAACTCGACGCCCTTCGGGCAGCGCAGCACGGAGAAGATGGTGCCCACCGACACGTTCACGTCGATGTTGGAACTGCCATCGAGGGGATCGAACAGCAGCAGGAAATCACCGCGCGGGTAAATGTCCGGCACCGGCTGCGAGTGGTCCATTTCTTCCGATGCGCAGGCGGCCAGGTGGCCACCCCAGGCGTTGGCTTCCAGCAGGATCTCGTTGCTGATCACATCCAGCTTCTTCTGCGCCTCGCCCTGCACGTTGCCGGTACCGGCTTCGCCCAGCACGCCGCCGAGGGCGCCCTTGCTGACGGCGATGGAGATGTTGGTGCAGGCACGCCCGACCACGGCGATCAGCTGGCGCAGGTCGGCATTGATGCGGCCGGCATGCTGTTCCTGGATGAGATACCGGGTCAACGACGTACGGGACATGGACAGGGCTCGAGCGACGGAAAGATGCGCCTATTGTCGCCGCCCGGATGCAAAAAGGGGACGGAGGGGATTATTAATCCCCTCCGTCCCCTTTTTGGTGTTGCATCAGGCCTTGGCGACGTTGGCCACGGCCTGGGCGACGTAGTCCAGGTTGCTCTGGCTCAGCGCGGCCACGCAGATGCGGCCGGTGCCGACGGCGTAGATGCCGTAGTCATCGCGCAGCTTTTCCACCTGCACGCGGCTCAGGCCGGAGTAGGAGAACATGCCGGCCTGGTCGTTGATGAAGGCGAATTCCGGCGCGCCCAGGGCGGCCAGGCGGTCCACCAGCCCATGACGCAGGGCGTGGATGCGCTCGCGCATCTCGGTCAGTTCGGCTTCCCACAGCGTGCGCAGTTCCGGGCTGTTCAACACGCCGGCCACCAGCGCGGCACCGTGGTTGGACGGGCTGGAGTAGATCGTGCGGATGATCCGCTTGATCTGCGACTGCACGGCCTTGGCTTCGGTGGCGTTGGGGGCGACGATCGACAGCGCACCCACGCGTTCGCCATACAGCGAGAACGACTTGGAGTACGAGTTGGCGACCACGAAGCTGTCGATGCCGGCTTCGGCGATGATGCGCACGGCGGCGCCATCCTGCTCGATGCCCTTGTCGAAGCCCTGGTAGGCCATGTCGATGAACGGGAACAGCTGCTGTTCCTTCAGGACCTCAGCCACCTGCTTCCACTGGTCCACGGTCAGGTCGGCACCGGTGGGGTTGTGGCAGCACGCGTGCAGCAGCACCACGGTGCCCGGCTGCAGCTTCTGCAGGTCGGCCAGCATCGCAGGGAAGTCCACGCCGTGGGTCTGTGCGTCGAAGTAGCTGTATTCCACCACGTCGAAGCCGGCCGCACCGAACACGGCGCGGTGGTTTTCCCAGCTCGGGTTGCTGATGGCGATGGTGGCGTGCGGCAGCAGCTTGTTCAGCAGCTCGGCGCCGACGCGCAGCGCACCGCTGCCGCCCACGGTCTGGGTGGTGGCCACGCGGCCAGCGGCCAGCAGCGGCGAATCCTTGCCGAACACCAGCTCACGGGTGGCCTGGGTGTAGGCCGGCAGTCCATCGATGGGCAGGTAGCCGCGCGGTTTGGCTTCGGTGGCGAGCTGCTGCTCGATCTGCTTGACGGCGCGAAGCAGCGGAATGCGGCCGCTTTCGTCGTAGTAGATGCCCACACCCAGGTTGACCTTGGTCGGACGGCTGTCGGCGTTGTACGCCTCGGTCAGGCCCAGGATCGGGTCACCGGGGACCAGTTCCACGTTTGCAAAGAAGGACACGGCGGTACTCATTCGGTAAGGGGGAGGAAGAAAGCACGCAGCAGCGCCACCACCGTGGGCAGTGACGACGTCATCGTAACAAAGCGTGCCGGTGGCGCGGCATTCCTCATCACCTGCTGGCCGGTACCATGGGCCGTTCATGCTTGTGGCTGAACCTGAATGATGAACCTGCTCCCGGCGCGTCGCCGCCTGTCCGTTGCCTGTGCCCTGCTGCTGCCCACCCTCGCCTTCGCCCAGGACCCGCCGGCGCGCACCCTGCCGGCGGTGGACGTGGAGGCCGCCCGGGTGCCCGGGGTGGATCCCTTCGCGCTGCCGGCCAGCCTGGACACGGTGTGGATAGACGACGACCGCAGTGGTCCGCAGGCGCAGCTGTCCGAGGCACTGGGCGGGATTCCCGGGGTGCTGGCCCGTGACCGGCAGAACCTGGCGCAGGACACCCAGCTGTCGATCCGTGGCTTCGGTGCGCGCTCCACCTTCGGCGTGCGCGGCGTGCGCGTGCTGGTGGACGGGGTACCGGCGACCATGCCCGATGGCCAGGGCCAGCTTTCGCACGCCAGCCTGCTCGGTGCGGAGCGCATCGACGTGCTGCGCGGGCCGTTCTCGGCGCTGTACGGCAACTCCTCCGGCGGGGTGCTGCAGGTGCATACCGCGCAGGGCCGCGAAGGCGATCCGTGGCGGCTGCGGCTCAATGCCGGCGCCGACAACACGCTGAGCGTGGGCGCCCACCTGCGCGGCGTGCAGGGCCCGATGGACTACAACATCGCCGCCAACCACTTCCGTACCGATGGCTGGCGCGACCACAGCGCGGCCCGCCGGGAATCGCTGAATGCACGGCTGGGCATGGCCGTGGGCGAGGACCGGCTGGAGCTGCTGGTGAACTACCTGGATGCGCCGGACGCGCAGGATCCGCTCGGCCTGACCCGCGCCCAGGTGGCCGCTGATCCGCGCCAGGCCACCGCGGTGGCGCATCAGTACAACACCCGTAAATCGGTCCGGCAGTCGCAGGCCGGGCTGGTCTACAGCGGCCAGCGCGACGATCACCGCTTCCGCCTGACCGGCTACGCCGGCCAGCGCGAGGTGACCCAGTTCCTGGCCATCCCGCCGGGCCCGCAGGCCAATCCGCTGCATGCCGGCGGGGTGATCGGACTGGATGGCGATTTCGGCGGGCTGGACGCGCGCTGGGGCTGGAACGGTGAGCTGGCCGGACGCGCGCTGGACGTCACCGCCGGGGTCAATGCCGACCGCCAGCGCCAGCACCGCACCGGCCACGAGAACTTCGTCGGCGACCAGCTGGGCGTGCGCGGCCGGCTGCGCCGTGACCAGCGCGACACGGTGTCCAACGTCGACCAGTTCGTACAGGCGTGGTGGCAGTGGAGCCCGCGATGGTCGTTGCTGGCCGGCGCCCGCCACAGCAGCGTGCGCTTCCGGTCGGAAGACCACTACATCGTCGGCCGCAACCCCGACGACAGCGGCAGCCGCCGCTACCAGGCCACCACGCCGGTGGCCGGGGTCAGTTTCGAGGTGAACCCGCAATGGCGGCTGCACGCCGCGGTCGGCCGTGGCTTCGAAACCCCCACCTTCAACGAGCTCGGTTACCGCGCCGATGGCCAGGCCGGGCTGGCGCTGGACCTGTCCGCCGCCCGCAGCCGCAATGTGGAAATCGGCAGCAAATGGCAGGCGCAGGACGGTCGCCGGCTGGACGTAAGCCTGTTCCGCGCCGATACCGACGATGAGCTGGCCGTGGCCAGCAACACCAATGGCCGCAGTACCTACCGCAACATCGGCCGGACCCGTCGCCAGGGCGCCGAGCTGTCATGGCACCAGCCGCTGGCGCAGGACCTGGAATTGCAGGTGGCCTGGACCTGGCTGCAGGCCGAAGTGCGCAGCGCCTACCTGGCCTGCGCCGGCAGCGGCTGCGCGGTGCCGGATACGCCGGTTGCCGCCGGCAGCCGCCTGCCCGGCGTGCCGCGCCAGCAGGCCTTCGCACGGCTGGAATGGCAGCCGCGCGACTGGCAGTGGGCGGCTGAAGTGACCGGCAGCAGCGACACGGTGGTCAACGACCTCGCCACCGAACGCGCCCCGGGCTATGCCGTGATGAACGTGGAAGCTGCCCGGCGCTGGACCCTGCGCGGCGGCGACCTGCGCGTGTTCGCCCGTGTGGACAACCTGCTGGACCAGGATTACATCGGCTCGGTGATCGTCAACGACGGCAACGGCCGCTACTACGAACCCGGCCCGGACCGCCGCGGCAGCCTGGGCGTGCAGTGGTCCTGGCGCTGACGACAACCGGACGGTAGTGACGGCCGCTGGCCGTCAGCCACCACAGCCCGGTAGTGACGGCCGCTGGCCGTCACCCCACTCCCTCAATCCGGCGCCTTCGCCGGCACGAACGGTGACGTCGGATCACTCGCCGGGAAGGTCTCCTCCAGCGCCTGGTCCTGGTTGTCACTGGCGTGCTGCTTGCGCTCGCGGCGCTTGAGCGGGCTTTCCTGGCCACCGCGGTGACGGTCGCCGCAGTCCTTGCGGTCCTGCGCGGCCTGGTCGCTGACATGCCGCACCGGCAGGTGCTCGTCCGCGGTGGCTGCCGTGTCCGCGTCGACGAACGGCGCGCCGGTGCCGCGGTCTTCGGCATCCATGTTGTCGTGCTTGCCGTGCTGCTCGCCGGGCACGGGGGGCGTGGCTTGGCGCAATGGATCGCGCGAGGTGTCTCTATTCATGGCGGCTCTCCTCGATGAGGCCCTACTAGAGTCCTTCAGAGGTAAAGCCACTGCGAATCCCGCGTCATGAACACATCGATCACGACTGGATAACGGCGCCGTGGTTACATCTGGCCGCCCGCCCTGCAAGCAGGAGCCGCGCCATGAACCGCCCGGAACGTCCCGCGCCCTCGGTCTTCAATGCCCGGCGCGACCCGCTGGCCGGCAGCCCGGCCCAACGTCGCGCCCGCCGCCACCAGCGCGAAGACCCGCAGGCCGTCGCGCAGGATTACCTGCAGTACATGCTGAACGACTACGACGACCGGCGTCGGCAGGCCCACCGCAGCTGGCGCGACCTGTGCCCGGCGTATGCCTTCGCCCTGACCACCCACGCAGCGAACTGGCCACGCGGCGGCGGCGAAGACACCGAAGGCGAACTGGCCGCACAGTGGGAGCTGATGCGCGGCGAGTCGCGAATGCGCTGGCCCAAGGCCCGTGAAGTCGTCGAAGACGCCTGGCTGGCGCTGGACCACATGCCTGCCTCGGCCGTGCGCCCGCTGCTGCAGTGACTTGTGAAAGGGGTCAGAGTCGGGGTCAGAGTCGTTTTCCCGGAAAAGGACTCTGACCCCCGACTCTGACCCCTTCTTGAGTTGGAGGACACGGGCGTTTCACGCGCGCGCGCTGAAGCTGGGGTTTCCTTGACACCGTACGGTGCGTCCCATGGCCCGTCCCATCTGGACCGGTACTCTTTCCTTCGGCCTGCTCAACGTGCCGGTCTCGCTGATGTCCGGCGAGCGCAGGACCGACCTGCAGTTCCGCATGCTCGATTCGCGCGACAAGAAACCGATCCGCTTCGAACGGGTCAATGCCGATACCGGCGAAGAAGTGCCGTGGAAGGACATCGTCAAAGCCTTCGAGTACGACAAGGGCAGCTATGTCGTGCTGGAAGAAGGTGACATCAAATCCGCGGCGCCGGAAAGCCATGAAACCGTCGAGGTGGAAAGCTTCGTCGACGCCGCGCAGATCGATCCGCGCTACTTCGAAAAACCCTACCTGCTGATCCCCGGCAAGAAGGCCGAAAAAGGCTACGTGCTGCTGCGCGAGACCCTGCGCAGCACCGGCAAGGTCGGCATCGCCAAGGTGGTGGTGCGCACCCGTGAGTACCTGTGTGCGGTGATGCCCAACGACGATGCGCTGGTACTGATGATCCTGCGTTACCCGCAGGAACTGGTCGACCCGGCCGACTACAAGCTGCCTTCCGGAAAGGTGTCCGACTACCGCATCACCAGCAAAGAGACGGCGATGGCCGAGCAGCTGATCGAATCGATGGCCGGCGACTGGGATCCCAGCCAGTACCACGACGAATTCCGCGAGCGGCTGCAGGGCGTGCTGACCAAGCGAATCAAGGAAGACGGCGGCACCACCACGGTGGAGGACGAGCCCGCCCCGCGCGAAGACGCCAGCACCAACGTGGTGGACTTCATGTCGCTGCTGCAGAAGAGCCTGGATGCCAACAAGCGCACGCCGGCCAAGAAGACCGCCACCAAGGCGGTGGTCAAGAAGGCGGCGACGAAAAAGGCCAGCAAGGCGCCGGCCAAGGCGGCCGCAAAGAAGACCCCTGCCAAGGCGGCCAGCAAGCCGGCGAAGAAGGCCGCGCCACGCCGCAAGGCGGGTTGATCCATGTCCCTGCACCAGTACCGCCGCAAGCGCCGGCTGGGCGCCGCCGAAGGCAGCACGCCCGAGCCGGATGACCAGGCCGGGCGCGGCCGGCCGGCGCGCCGGCCGATCTTCGTCGTGCAACTGCATCACGCCAGCAGCCGCCATTACGATTTCCGGCTGGAAATGGATGGCGTGCTGAAGAGCTGGGCGGTGCCGAAGGGGCCGTCGCTGCGGGTTGGCGAGAAGCGCCTGGCGGTGGAGGTGGAAGACCATCCGCTGTCTTATGCGACGTTCGAGGGCGACATTCCAAAGGGGCACTACGGGGCTGGCCACGTGGATGTCTACGACCACGGAAACTGGGCCATCGACGGCGATCCGCTGGAAGCGCTGGCGGCGGGGAAGCTCGACTTCGTGCTGCACGGGCAGCGCCTGCGCGGTGGCTGGAAGCTGGTACGCACCAACCTGAAAGGACGCCAGGTGCAATGGCTGCTGATCAAGCGCGACGATGCCCATGCCACCGACGCAGAGGCCGACGACCTGCTGGAGACCCCGCCTGCGACGTCGACCACCGCCACCCGATCACGCAAGGCCACGCCACCGACGAAAGCGTCGTCGAAGGCCACGCCGTCGAAGAGCACGGTGTCTAAGAGCACGCCTGCGGCGGCACCGCGCGTGCGCAAGGCCGACGCGCGCTGGCACACGCGCGCGCTGGCGCTGCCCGATGCCCGCGATACGCCGTATCCACACACCTATGCGCCGCAGCTCACCGATCACCGCGAGAGCGCCCCCGACGGCGAGCGCTGGCTGCATGAGATCAAATGGGATGGTTACCGGCTGCTCGCCGACCTGCACGATGGCGCGGTGACGCTGCGTTCGCGCAACGGACTGGACTGGAGCGGTGATTTCCCCGAAGTGAGCGCCGCCATCGCCGCGCTGCCGGTCAAGGATGCACGGCTGGATGGCGAACTGGTGGTGCTCGATGCTGACGGCCGCAGTGATTTCGCTGCGCTGCAACGCGTGATCGATGGCAGTTCGAAACAACCTTTGCGCTACGTGGTGTTCGATCTGCCGGGCGTGGCCGGCGTGGACATCAGCCGCGCGCCACTGCTGGAGCGCAAGACGCTGCTGAAGGCGTTGATCGGAGATGTACCGGGCACGCTGGCCTACAGTGACCACGTGGTCGACCACGGCCCGGAGGTGTTCACTGCCAGCGGCAAGGCCGGCTTCGAGGGCATCATCAGCAAGCAGGTGGATGCGCCTTATGCGAACGGCCGCGCGCGCAGCTGGGTGAAGATCAAGCACGAAGAAACCGACGAGTTCCTGGTGGTCGGTTACACCGCGCCGAAGGGCTCACGGCAGGGCTTCGGTTCGCTGCTGATGGCCACGCCGGATAAGGGCGGCCTGCGTTACGTAGGTCGCGTGGGCACCGGCTTCGATGATGCGAAGCTGCGCGCGTTGAGCGACTCGCTGGGCAAGCTGGCTACCGCGAAGGCGGCGGTCGAGCTGCCGGCGCATGTGCCGTTCCGCGCCGCCAGCGTGCACTGGGTGAAGCCTACGCTGGTGGCCGAAGTGGCCTTCCGCGGCTGGGGCAAGGAGGGACTGCTGCGCCAGGCCAGTTTCAAACGGCTGCGCACCGACAAGACCGCGCCCGACCTGCAGCCCGACCGCGCGCAGCCTGCTGCTGCTGCGGTGAAAGGCAAGGAGCCGGACCTGCGCATCACCCACCCCGAGCGCGTGGTCTACCCGCAGAAGAAGATCCGCAAGGGCGAGGTGGCCGAGTACTACCGCGAAATGGCGGCGTGGATCCTGCCGGAAATCAGCGGCCGGCCACTGTCGCTGCTGCGTTGCCCGCAGGGAGTAGGCAAGCCCTGTTTCTTCCAGAAGCACCATGGGCAGGGCCTGGGCGATGCGGTGCGCGCAGTGCCACTGGAACAGAAAAGCGGCACCGAAGACTACGTCTACATCGACGACGTGGAAGGGCTGCTGCAACTGGTGCAGATGAACACCCTGGAGTTGCATCCCTGGGGCGCGACGGTGGCCGACCCGGAGCACCCGGACCGGCTGGTGTTCGACCTGGATCCCGGCGACGGCGTGACCTGGACACAGATCAAGGCGGCTGCGCGTGACATCCGCGCGCGGCTGCAGGAAACCGGGCTGGAAAGCTTCGTGCGACTGTCCGGCGGCAAGGGCCTGCACGTGGTGGTGCCGTTGCAGCCGAAGGCCGACTGGGAGCAGGCCAAGGCGTTCTGCGAAGCTTTCGCGCAGGCGCTGGCGCAGCATGCGCCGGACCGCTACGTGGCCACCATGAGCAAGGCCAAGCGCAACGGGGTGATCTTCATCGACTGGCTGCGCAATGCACGCGGCGCCACCAGCGTGTGTTCGTGGTCGTTGCGGGCGCGGGAAAGTGCAGGCGTGGCGGTGCCGCTGCGCTGGGAAGAACTCGGCCGCGTCGCGGCGGCCGATGCGTTTCCGCTGGACAAGGCACTGGCACGGGCCAAGCGCCTGAAGGGTGATCCCTGGGAGGGGATCACCACGTTGAAGCAGGTGTTGCCGACGCTGTGACGGTGACGACCAACGGTCGTCACCCACCGACAGCAGTCACCCACCGACAGCCGATCAGAAATCGGCGCGGATGCCGAGGCTGACGCGGCGACCTGAGAACTCGTACTGGGTCGGGAAGGACTTATCGATCGTGTAGCCGGAGGTCTCTTCGTCGAACAGGTTGATCGCATCCAGGCTCAGCTTCCAGGTGTCGTTCAGACGGAAGCCGATCGACGCATCGGTCTGGCCGTAGGCATCGCGGTACACCGGGTACAGGTTGAGGTGGATGTACTCCACGTACTTGTCCTTGTAGTTGTAGGACACGCGCGCGTCGAAGCGATCGTTCTCGTAGTACAGGGTGAAGTTGTACGCCTTCTCGGCCAGGCCTTCCGGCGGGGTCGGGATATCCAGGTCCGATGCGCCGGTCAGCGAGTTGTCCAGCTGCGTGTAGTTGGCATTGATGCCCCAGCCTTCCAGCGCCGGGTGCAGCATCGACAGCGGCAGCTGCGCGACCAGTTCCACGCCGGTGACCTTGTAGGAACCATCAGCGTTGACCGGCTGGTAGACCTCGAAGTCGTAGTAGCCGTCCAGCGAGCCGTTGGCGTTGAGCTTCTCCACGTTCGGCACGATGCCGGTCAGCGACTGCCGCACCACGCCGTCGATCTTCTTGGAGAAGTAGGAGGCCGACAGCAGTCCGCCGTTCTCCAGGTACTTCTCCAGGCCGATTTCCCACTGCTTGGCGGTGGTCGGCTTCAGTGCCGGGTTGCCGTCCATGAAGCGGAAGCTGGACCAGCTGACGGTACGGCGGTAGGCGATGTCGGTCAGCGACGGACGCATCAGCGTTTCCGATGCGGCGGCGCGCAGCACCAGGCCATCGGCGATTTCGGCGGTCATGTTGAAGCTGGGCAGCAGGTCGCTGTAGTCACCGCTGCTGGAAATCGGCGTGGGCGTGTAACCGCTGCTGCCATCGGCGTTCTGCACCGGGTGGAAGCCGGCCGAATCGACCTTTGTGTCGATCGAACGCACGCCCAGGTTGGCGTACACCGGTACCGTGCCGATATCGAAGTAGAAATCGGTCATGGCATACAGCGCCAGGGTCTTTTCATCGACCTGGTAGAACTGGCCGTTGTCCAGCGGGGTAGTGAAACCCGCATAGCGGAACGTGTTGCGCGCGTAGCTGTTGGACACCTGCTGCCAGTCCAGGTTGCTCGGCTGGTAGCCGCCACCGGGCACGATGTCGCTGATCCAGCCGGGCTTGCTGTCGGCCAGCGTGCGGGTGTTCACCCATGCCGCGCTGCCAGCCGTCGGGCCCTGGATCTTGGTGTTGCCGAACGCGCGGTCCTTGGATTTGTCGGTGTAGCGCGCACCGAACTTGACGCTGGTCAGCGCCGGGAAGAACGCCAGTTCCATCGACCGGCGGAAGTCCAGCTGCGCGGCGTACTTGTCGTCCTTCACGTGCTCCACTTCGGTCTCGTAGGCTTCGAACAGGTACTTCTCCGGCGAGTTGTACATGTCGAACCCGTTGGACGCCGCACTGGCCAGGGTCTCGCCGCCGTTGGCGGTCCAGCGCGTGCGCGACGGGGCGTAGGCGACGTGCTTGAGGTTGGCGTAGTCCGAATCGCGGCGTGCGCCGGAGTAGCCGACCAGCGCATCGATGTCCCAGCCGCCCACGGTCCAGTCCAGCTTGGTGCTGAACTGCCGGTAGTCGGTGTTGGCGAAGCGTTCCTTGCTCAGGATTTCATGCTGGGTGGCGGTGTAGGACACATCGCGCAGGACCACCATGCCATAGCGCGACAACGTGTCGGCGTCGTAGTCGTGGATGGTGTCCAGGGTGCTGCGGCTGGATGCCGAATAGGCCGCCGCATCGTATTCGTCTTCGTGGGTGTCGTAGCCACCGAACATCGCATCGAAGCTCAGCGAGAACGCGTCGCTCGGCTTGAACTGCAGCGATGCGGTCGCGCCCCACTGGTCCTGCTCGTTGAGGTAGATGCGATCGCCGACCTTGTCCTGGAAGATGATCCGGTTGGTCTCGTCCTTGTCCATGCGGTTGCCGACGACGATGCCCGCATCGCGCGCCAGCACCGCAGCCGCCTGTGCACCGCGGCTGCCGGATGCTTCCAGGAAGCGGCCCATCGGACGGAAGTTGATGCCGGAATTGGAGTCGGTGCGGTTGGTCCGCTTGGCCTTGGAGAACGACACCAGCCCGCCCCAGTCGCCCCAGGTATCACTGGCCAGGAAGGAGATCTTCGGATCGTTCTTGCCGTTGATCGAATTGTTGGCCACTTCGGCCGAGGCGCTGAACTTGGGCTCGGCATAGTCGAACGGCTTGGCGGTTTCGATGTAGACCGAACCGGCGATGCCGCCTTCTTCGTCGGCCGCGGTCGGCGACTTCTGCACGGTCACGGTCTGCACCACGTCCGAGGCGAAGATATCGAACTGCACATCGCGTCCGCCACTGCCCGAGGCGGTGGCGAGGTTGTTGATCGAGACGTGGGTGAACTCGGACGGCAGGCCACGCACGCTGACCTTGCTGCCCAGTCCCTTGTTGCGTTCGATGGTAACGCCGGGCATGCGTTGCAGTGCTTCGGCCAGGTTCTGTTCCGGGAAATCGGCCACGTCGGTGGCGACGATGGAATCGGAGAAGCCGATGTTGCTGCGCTTGAGATCAACCGCGCGCTCCAGGCTCTTTGCGTAGCCGCCGGTCACCACGACCGTGTCCAGCTGCTGCATCGCCGCTGCACCGCCTGCAACGGGCGCTGCTTCATCTGCCAGCGCCTGCAATGGCAGGGTGGCGATGCCGCTCACCAGCACGGCGCGCACGGCGCGGGACAAAAGCTTCGCATGGGGGACGCGCGTCGGCGTCTCCCGGAGGGTATTGCGCATCGGATGGTCCCCATTGCCCTGTGAGTTCGTGCCGCGCGCCCATGCGATGGTTCGCACAAGGCCCCTGCGCGGCCGTGCCGGTAACCGGCGGACATAGAGACTAGGGGGGAATTGTTAAGCCTTTGTTGCGGTGCGCAAACGGCGTGCACCCAGCCACAGGCCAGCACCGAGCTGCAGCGGCAGCGAGACCACCAGCAGCACCACGAACCAGCGCGGGAAGTCGTTGCCCATGTCCCAGGCCGCCCACAGCGAGGCGACCGCCAGCAGCAACCAGAGGGACACGCCGTGCGACCGCGGCCAACAGGGCGCGTAGTGGCTGGCGAACGCCACTGCGGCAATGCCGCCGAGCACGGTGAAGGCCAAGTCCCAGCCCAGCTGCACCGCGCCGCCCGCATGCACGCCGATCAACGGCGGCAGCCAGCTGGCCACCGTGGTGACCAGCACCAGTGCGAGCAGCGAACCGCCCAGCGCAAGCAGGGAAAACAGGAAGGTCTTCAACATCGCCATGTGCGAATTGTAGAGCCGACTGGGTCGGCCGCGCTGGACGCTGCCCTGGTAGCGCCGAGCCATCCTCGGCGAGCGCAGCGGAAGGCGGAAGCATGACGGCCGCTGGCCGTCATGCTCTCACGCCGTCGGCGCAGGTCAGCTGGCCAGCACCGATGCCTGGCGGGCCAGTTCTTCGATCGCCGCCCAGTCGCGGCTCTGCAGCAGTGCGGCGGTGGTCAACCACGAGCCGCCGACGCACAGCACGTTCGGCAGGTGGAGGAACTGCGGCGCGGTCTGCACGCTGATACCGCCGGTGGGGCAGAAGCGCACATCGGCGAACGGGCCGGCCCAGGCGGCCAGCAACGGCGCACCGCCGGCCTGCACGGCGGGGAAGAACTTGAACGTATCCAGTCCCTGCTCCAGCCCGTGCATCAGCTCCGACGAGGTCGCCACGCCGGGCAGGAACGGCAGGTCGGTGTCGCGTGCGGCCGCGTACAGCCGATCGGTCGCGCCCGGCGATACCGCAAAGCGCCCGCCGGCTTCCTTCACTGCCTGCATCTGCGCGGCGGTCAACACCGTGCCGGCGCCGATCACCGCATCCGGCACGGCTTCGGCCATGGCCTTGATCGCGTCCATCGCGCGCGGCGTGCGCAGGGTGACTTCCACCACCGGCAGGCCACCGCGGAACAGCGCCTGGGCGACCTGCACCGCATCGTCCACGTCATCGGGGGTGAACACCGGGATCACCGGTGCAAGTTTCAGTACCGCGCGAACGCGCGGATCAGCGCCTGACATCAAAACGCTCCTCGCCCACCAGGGCCAATACATCAGCTTCGCTGACGGGGTTGAAATCGCCGGGGATCGAATGCTTGAGGCCACCGGCGGCCAAGCCGAAGCGCACGGTGGCGTCGGCATCGAAGCCGCGCATGATGCCATGCAGGATGCCGGCAGCGAACGCATCCCCGCCGCCGATCCGGTCGACGATGCCCTGCAGCTGGCGCACCGGCGCCTGGGCCCGCGTGCCGTCGCGGCCGATCAGCAGCGCGCCCAGTGCGTGGTGGTCCACGCTCAGCGCCTGGCGCTGCGTGCAGGCCATCCACTGCAACTGCGGGAAGGCGGCGAACGCGGCGGCAGCTGCCGCTTCCACGCGGGCGACCACGTCTTCCTGCGCGAAGGGCTGGCCGAGCACCACTTCGATATCGCGGTAATCAGCGAACACGATGTCGGCCTGGGCGAACAGTTCGCGCAGGATGGCCTTGGCATCACCGCCCCAGCGCTGCCACAGCTTGGGCCGGAAGTTGCCATCGAAGGAGACCTTGACCCCCTGCGCACGTGCCGCGCGTGCGGCCGCCAGCGTGGCCTGGGCCACATCGGCGCCCAGTGCCGGGCTGACTCCGGACAGGTGCAGCCAGTCCGCGCCCTGCAGCAGCGCCGGCCAGTCGTAGTCGGCCGCGGTACTCAGCGCGAACGCGGAATCGGCGCGGTCATACACCACTTCGCTGGCGCGCTGCACGGCCCCGGTGGTCAGGAAGTACAGGCCCATGCGGCCATCGGCCTGCAGGCGCACGCCGCGGGTGTCCACGCCGTGCCGGCGCAGCTCGCCCAGCGCATGCGCGCCCAGCGGGTTGTCGGCCACCGTGCTGGCCATCGCCACGTCATGGCCGAAGCGCGCCAGCGATACGCCGACATTGGCTTCGGCGCCGCCGACATGCACATCCAGGCGCGGCGACTGCAGCAGCAGCTCGTTGCCCGGCGCACCCATCCTCAACAACAGTTCCCCGAAACAGACCACTCGACTCATCAGATGTCCTCGTTGCCCGGACCGCAGCATCGCGTCGCTGCCCGCCGGAGGGAACCACGCACCCCGCGTGGCTCTTGGCTATCGGTGTCATTCTAGTCCTCAGGGCCACCACGTCTACCCGCCCCCATTGTCGAAGTCATTGTCCCGCAAGCCTCTGCGGGACATGCGCAATCTGTTGCGGTGCAAGATGCCCGATCCTGAAGGTGCTGTTAACGTCCGCCCTGACCAGCGGTGTCATCTTGCTGACATCGCGTTGTGAACCAGACCTTTGGGAGAGGGAAAGGCCATGATTTCTCGTAGCAACCGCAAAAAGACACCGGTTACCTTGCTGGCCCTGTCCATCGGTCTGGCACTCGCCGCCCCCGCCGTCGCCCAGCAGACCAGCAGCGACGCTGCGACCAACCTGGACGCAGTGACCGTCACCGGCTACCGCGCCAGCGTGGAAAAGGCGCTGGACATCAAGCGCGGCGAAGCCGGCGTGGTCGATGCCATCGTCGCCGAAGACATCGGCAAGTTCCCGGATCTCAACCTGGCCGAATCGCTGCAGCGCATCCCCGGCGTGGTGATCACCCGTGACGGCGGCGAAGGCCGCAGCATCTCGGTGCGTGGCCTCGGCCCGGACTTCACCCGCGTGCGCATCAACGGCATGGAAGCGCTGGCCACCGTCGGCGCCGGCGACCAGAGCGGCGGTACCAACCGCGGCCGTGGCTTCGATTTCAACGTGTTCGCATCGGACCTGTTCTCGCAGCTGATCGTGCGCAAGACTGCTTCGGCCGATGTGGAAGAAGGCTCGCTCGGCGCCACCGTCGACCTGCGCACCGCGCGCCCGTTCGACTATGAAGGCTTCACCTTCGCCGCCAGCGGCCAGGCCAGCTACAACGACATGGCGCAGAAGGCCGATCCGCGCATGGCGGCGCTGATCTCCAACACCTTCGCCGATGGCACCTTCGGTGCGCTGCTGTCGGTGGCCTATTCCGAGCGCCAGGCGCTGGAAGAAGGCTCCAACACCGGCCGCTGGGCCAATGGCCCGAGCAACGGTGGCTTCGCCGCCAGCTCGCCGTTCGCCGCCGCACGCGGTGCCAACGTGTTCCACCCGCGCTTCCCGCGCTACGTGCAGATGGAGCACAAGCAGGAACGCCTGGGCGTCACCGGCTCGCTGCAGTGGAAGCCGACCGATCGCACCGAACTGTCGCTGGACGCGCTGTATTCGAAGATCGATGCCGACCGCGACGAGCACTACATCGAAGCGATCTCCTTCAGCCGCTCCGGCACCGGCAAGCCACAGACCATCGTGCGCGACGGTGAGATCCGCAACAACGCGCTGGTCTACGGCGTGTTCGACAACGTCGACATCCGCAGCGAGAACCGCCACGACGAGTGGAGCACCGATTTCAAGCAGGTCAGCCTGAACCTGGACCATCGTTTCAGCGATGCGTTCTCGATCAGCGGCAAGCTGGGTACCTCGCGCTCGGCGCACGAGAACCCGGTGCAGACCACCATCATCATGGACAAGTTCGATGTTGATGGGTACAGCTACGATTACCGTGGCAACAAGAACATGCCGATCCTCAACTACGGCGTGGATCCGACCAACCCGAATGGCTGGACGCTCGCTGAAATCCGCCTGCGCCCGCAGACGGTGGACAACGACTTCGACACCGCGCAGCTGGACTTCAACTGGAACATCAGCCCCGGCTTCCGCCTGAAGGGTGGCGTGCTGGCCAAGGACTACAGCTTCGACACCGTGGAACTGCGCCGCGCCAGTGAACTGGCGGTGCCGACCTTCCCGGGCAGCGGGCTGATCGTGCCGCCGGCCTACACCCAGCAGGAAGGCCTGCAGGGCATCAGCGGCACTCCGTCGCGCTGGGTGGTACCGAACCTGGATGCGGTCGCCGACCTGTTCGACATCTACAGCAACACCGGCACCTTCGCCGTCGCCCCGCGCCTGAACAACAGCCGCAGCGTGGAAGAAAAGGACCGCGGCGTGTGGCTGATGGGCGAGTTCTCCACCGACCTCGGTTCGATCCCGCTGTCGGGCAACTTCGGCGTGCGCTATGTGGAGACCAAGCAGGAATCCAACGGCTACGCCACCGTCGGCGGCGTGCCGGTGCTGACCACCAGCAACCGCAAGTACGATGACACCCTGCCCTCGTTCAACCTGGTCGCCGAAGTGGCGCCGGACTTCCTGATCCGCCTCGGCGCGGCCAAGGTGATGACCCGTCCGGGCCTGGGCTTCCTGACCCCGGGCGTGACCGTGGCGGTGGCCGGCGGCGCACGCACGGTTGCCGGTGGCAACCCGAACCTGGATCCGATCCGCGCGACCAACGTCGACCTCGGTTTCGAGTGGTACTTCAACGAAGGCGCGATGCTCGGCCTGGGCCTGTTCTACAAGGACATCGAGTCCTTCGTGCAGACCACCCGCGACGTGCGTCCGTACTCCACCAGCGGCCTGCCGGCCAGCCTGCTGGACGGCACCGGTGCCACGGTCAACGACGAGTTCACCTTCAGCATTCCGTTGAACACCCCCGGTGGCGAACTGCATGGCGCGGAAGCCAACTACACCCAGCCGTTCACCTTCCTGCCGGGCAAGTGGTCCAACTTCGGCGTGCAGTTGAACTACACCTGGGTGGAATCGAAGATCCAGTACCTCAATGGCCAGGGCCAGCCGGTGATGAAGAACGACCTGACCGGCCTGTCGCCCACCTCGTGGAACGCCACGCTGTTCTATGAAGGGGAAGTCTGGTCCGGCCGCGTGTCGGCGACCAACCGCGACGACTACCTGACCCAGGCACCGGGCCAGGAAACCGGCTTCAACCTGGACGGCGTGCACGGCATGACCGGCACCACGATGATTGACGCCTCGCTGCGCTACAAGGTCAGCGACCAGCTCGAGCTGACCCTGGAAGGCGTCAACCTGACCAACGAAGCGTCCGACGAATGGGTGCGTTCGCCGCTGACCGGCCAGCTGCCGCTGATGTACACCGAGACCGGCCGCCAGGTCCTGCTCGGCGTCCGCTACAAGTTCTGATCGCTGCATCGCACGCGTCCGCGTGGCGGCCTGCACGGCGCCACGCGCTGCATCACCTCCGCCTGCCATGTGCTGCGTCGCAAGATGCGGCGCACGGCAGCGCGCTGTTAATTTACGCCCCCATGCCGACTGGATGATCGGTGTCACCTCCTCGGGCCGGGCGTACCCCGACGTCACCGCAAGCGTCATCTCCTTGGAGGGAGCCGACATGGATCGCAACCGTCACCGCCATACCCCCTGCACCGCCGCACTGGCCACGGCCATCGCTCTCGCACTGCTGGCCACCCCCGCACTGGCGCAGGAGGCCGGCCCGCCTTCCAGCGTGACCGAGCTCGATGGCGTCAAGGTCACCGGCTACCGCGAGAGCCTGGAAAAGTCGCTGGACGAGAAGCGCTACGCGACCGAACAGGTCGATGCGATCTTCGCCGAAGACATCGGCAAGTTCCCCGACCAGAACCTGGCCGAGTCGCTGCAGCGCATCGCCGGCGTGTCGATCGACCGCGAAGGCGGCGAGGGCCAGCGCATCTCCATCCGCGGCCTGGGTTCGGACTTCACCCGGGTACGCCTCAATGGCCTGGAAGCCCTGGCCACCGGCGGCAACGGCAGTGCCGGCGTCAACCGCAGCCGTGGCTTCGATTTCAACACCTTTGCCTCCGAGCTCTTCAGCCAGGTCAAGGTCAACAAGACCCAGTCCGCGCAGATGGACGAGGGTTCGCTCGGTTCCACCGTGGACCTGCGCGGTTCGCGCCCGTTCGACTTCGACGGCATGCAGGCATCGGCCAGCGCCCAGGTCGGCTATGGCGAGCTGGCCGAACAGTACGATCCGCGCATCTCCGGGTTGATCAGCAACTCATGGGCCGACGGGCGTTTCGGTGCCCTGCTTTCGGCGTCGTACAGCAAGCGCAACGTGTACGAAGAGGGCTACAACCCGGTGCGTTGGGAACACGGCAACCACCGCAATTCCAACCAGTCCAACGCCAGCAACAACGGCACCTACGGTTTCTGTTCGCCGGTCGGCTACAACCCGCAGACCCCGCGCAACCCGGCCGCCAATGAAACCCCGGCCGGGGTCGGCAGCCAGGCCAACCAGGATCGCAGCAACGGCTGGGGCAGCTATGGGATCGATGCCAACAACTGTGGCACGGGATTGCCGCGCCCGGCGGCGACCGCGGAAAACATCCAGGCGTACGAGACCGCGACCAACGCCTGGCTGCCGCGCTATCCGCGCTACATCCGCACCGAGCACGAGATCGAGCGGCTGGGCGTGACCGGCGCGCTGCAGTTCCGGTTCAGCGAGGACACCCTGCTCAGCTTCGATGCCATGTATTCGCAGCTGGACAAGGACCAGCGCGAAGACTCGGTGGGCGCCAACCTGCACCGCGCCGCCAACCTCGGCGGCAAGACCCAGATCGTGGTTCGCGAAGCACAGGCCGACGACCAGGGCCGGCTGACCTACGGGGTGTTCGACAACGTCGACTTCCGCACCGAATCGAGCCTGATCGAAGAGTCGACCCGATTCCAGCAGTACAGCCTGAACTTCGAGCACCGCTTCAACGACGCCGTGCGCCTGGACGCGGTGGTCGGCCATTCCAGCTCGGATTACGAGCGGCCGACGTTCTCGATGGTCAGCTTCGACAACAGCAACCTCGATGGCTTCGTGCTGGACATGCGCAATGGCGGCATGCCCTCGATGAGCTTCCCGTTCGGCCTCAATGATCCCGATGCGTGGCGCTGGCTCGGCTACGGCGCGGTACCGGTGAACAGCAACGGCACCGCGCGCGGCAGCAACATCAGTGAAGTCAGGCTCAACCCCAGCTACGTCGATAACCGCTTCGACACCGCGAAGGTCGACCTGCAGTTCATCATCAACCCGACCTTCACCCTGCGCACCGGCCTGGCGTACAAAGACTACGACATGGCGACCGAGGAGTACCGCCACATCAGTTACGGCCGGCTGGCCCAGGCGCTGCCGGCCGGGGTGACCGTCGCTGACCTGTCCACCACCCTCGATGGCTTCGGCAGCAGCCTGCCGGGCCAGACCCCGGGCAGCTGGCTGGTGCCCGACTTCAGCCGCGTCGCCGAGCTGCTCGACATCAACTGCAACTGCGATACCGGCATTCCCGGCGGTGACTACCGCTTGGCCGGGATCGGCCACTTCGGATCGTCGAACAACAACTTCGACGTCAACGAACGCAGCATGGCCGCCTACCTGCAGCTCGATTTCAACACCGACCTGCTGGGTCGCGCGTTCCGCGGCAACCTGGGCGTGCGCCTGGTGGATACGCAGATCACCGCCTCCGGCTGGGCGCCCTGCCCGGCCGACAATACCGCCAACTGCGAGACGTTCTTCGGCGTGGCCAGTGCGACCGCCGCCGCCGGTGACCGCCAGGCCATCAGCACCGTGGTCCAGCACAGCTACCAGGACGTGCTGCCTTCGTTGAACCTGGCCTGGGACGTGGCCGAAGACGTGGTGCTGCGCTTCGGCGCCGCCAAGACCATGGCGCGGCCGACGCTGGCCTACATGTCACCGAGCGTCAGCGGAGGGCCCACCCAGTACTTCGACGACGGCCGCACCTTCTCGATCAACCTCGGCAACCCGAAGCTGGATCCATTCCGTTCGACCAACGTCGACCTCAGCGCGGAGTGGTACTTCGCCGAAGGCGCGATGCTGTCCGGCGCGGTGTTCTACAAGGACATCGACAGCTACGTGCAGCGCACCCGCCTGCTGACCACCTGGCAGGACATGGGCTATTCGCTGGACCTGCTGCCCGCCGGCTTCGCCGCCGACACCCTGTTCAACGTGCAGAGTTACTACAACACCGAAGGCGGGCCGCTGAAGGGCTACGAGCTGACCTACCAGCAGCCGTTCACCTTCCTGCCCGGGTTCTGGAGCCGCTTCGGCATCCAGCTCAACTACACCCACGTCGGCTCGAGCATCAAATACCTGTTCAGCAGTGCCGCCGGCAGCAATACGCGCATCGAGACCACGGTGACCGAACAGGACCTGGTCAACCTGTCGCCCGATTCGTACAACGCCACGCTGTACTACGACGACGGTCGCTTCAGTGCGCGCGTGTCGACCAGCTACCGCGACGGCTACATCAGCGAAGTGCTGAGCCAGGAAGGCGTGTGGGACCTGGATGGCAACTCACTGGCCACCCCGGATGTCACCGGCAAGCACAGCGTGCGCAACGTTGATTTCAACATGTCCTACCGGATCACCGACAAGCTGTCGATGACCTTCGAGGCGATCAACCTGCTGGATACCGAGGACAGCCGCTGGGTGGACTCCGCGCTGCGTCTGCAGGACCGCTACACCGTGACCGGACGGCAGTACTACGCCGGCCTGCGGTACCGGTTCTGATGGTGCGCTGGCGCTGATGCGATCGCTCCTGCGCCATGGCGTGCTGCTGCTGGCCCTCGCGGTGACGCCGGCGTTGGCCGGCACCGCCGCGCCGGACCCGGTGGCGGAGAACATGCTGATGCTGCAGACCGCCTCCGGCGGCTGGTCCAAGCATTACCAGCGCAGGGCGGTCGACTACGCGCACGTGTTCACCGATGCGGAACGACAGGCGCTGCGCTCGCCCGGGCGCAGCGACGACGCCACCATCGACAACCGCGCCACCACGCAGGAAATCCGCTACCTCGCCGATGCCTGGGCACGCACCCGCGATGCGCGCTACCTGGATGCCGCCAGCCGCGGCGTGGAGTACCTGCTGGCCGCGCAGTACCCCAACGGGGGCTGGCCGCAGTACTACCCGGACCGTTCGCTGTACCGGCAGCAGGTGACCTTCAACGACGATGCCATGACCCGCGTGCTGGACCTGCTGCAGGACGTGGTGGAAGGCAAGGGAACGCTGGTCGCGCTGACCCCGCGGTACGCCGACCCGGCCGGGCAGGCGCTGGCCCGCGGCCTGGACTGCGTGCTGGCGACCCAGGTGCGGCTGCAGGGAACGCCGACCATCTGGGCGGCGCAGTACGACAGCGACAGCCTGCAGCCGGCAAAGGCGCGAGCCTATGAACTGCCTTCGCTGGCGGTGGCCGAGTCGGTCGGGGTGATGCGCCTGCTGATGCGCCAGACCGATCCGTCGCCGGCCGTGCTGCGTGCCGTGGAGGACGGCGCGCGCTGGTTGCAGGCGCACCGGCTGCCCGACCTCGCCCGGCGCAAGGTCGCCGCGGTCGACGAAGAGACCGGGCAGGACGTGCTGATCGTGGATGAACCGGGCGCCTCGCTGTGGGCGCGTTTCCATGACCTGGAAACGCAGCAGCCGATGTTCGTCAACCGCGCCGGCGAGCAGGTCGCGCGCTTCACCGACATGCCCAACGAACGCCGGGTCGGCTACGCCTGGCACGGCACGTGGCCGCAGGCACTGCTGCAGGACGAGCTGCCGCGCTGGCGTGCGCGGCACGCGGCGGCCTTGCAGGCAATGCAACAGCAGGGGCCGCCGCGCCCCTGGCGGATTGACGCCGATGGGTCCGGTGACTTCGCCACGCTGCAGCAGGCATTGGATGCGGTGCCGCAGGGCAATGCGCTGCGCCAGCTCATCGTGCTTGGCCCGGGCCTGTACCGTGGCGTGGTTCGGGTACCCGCCGCCGCGTCGCACGTCACCCTGCGCGGGGCAGGCGCCGGTGCAACGCGGATCAGCTGGGACAACCACGCCAAACGCATTGATCCGGCAACCGGAGCCGCGTTCGGCACCAGCGGTTCGGCAACGCTGTTCGTGCATGGCGATGCCTTCATCGCCGAAGACCTGACCATCGAAAACACCGCAGGGCCCGTCGGCCAGGCGCTGGCACTGAGCGTGCGGGCACCGCGCGCCGGCTTCCGCAACGTCCGCCTGCTGGGCCATCAGGACACGCTGTATACGCACACCGGCAGCGTCGTGCACTTCAAGGACTGCTACATCGAGGGCAGCGTGGACTACATCTTCGGCGGCGCCACCGCGCTGTTCGACGACTGCACGCTGTTCTCCAAGGGCGGACACGGCTACATCACGGCCGCCTCGACCCCGCAGGACCAGCGTTTCGGCTACGTGTTCCGCCGTGCCCTGGTGCGTGGCGAAGGCGTGGCGACGACCTGGCTGGGCCGTCCCTGGCGTGACCATGCGCGGGTGGTGTTCGTGGACAGCGACCTCGGCGCGAACGTGGTCGCCGCAGGCTGGCACGACTGGAACAAACCGCAGGCACGGGCCACGGCCTTCTATGCCGAGGCGCGCAGCCGCGGACCGGGTGCGGCGGCCGCCGCGCGCGCGGGCTGGAGCCGGCAGCTGGATGACACAGCCGCCGCCGGCTACACCCGGCAGGCGGTGCTTGGCGACTGGAACCCCTTCGATGTCGATTGAAGGTGATGCACCCTGCAGGCTGTTGCTGGCCTGCGCTTCCCTGCAAACGTAGGAACGACCGATGACCGATGCAATGCTGCGTACCTTCCTGTTGGCCGGCTCCCTGGGCATGTTGGCGGCCACGCCCGGCGTGCACGCGGCAGCGGGAGCGCGCGGCGATGGCCTGCTGTTCCACGTCTCGGCCGACGCCGATTTCACCGCCGACCATGCCGAGGGCGAGGCGGTACCGAACTTCAGGGACAAGGTCCGGCTGGTCGCCGATGGGGCACGCGGCAAGGCGATCGAATGGGACGACGACGGCGTGCTGTCGTGGAACGCGCCCGGCAACATCCACGCCCAGCGAGGCACGCTGTCGTTCTTCTGGCGTTCGCGCTACCCGGTAGGCGAGGCACCCTTCGTGATCTTCCGCGTCGGGTACGCGGACCACAGCAGCTGGGACATGGCGTGGCTGCGGATCGACTGGAACGGGGAGGGCTTCGATGCCTTCGTCACCGACGCCAACCTGGCGCGCACGCGCGTTTCGTTCAAGCTGGACGCCCGGCCGGATCCGGCGCAATGGAAGCACCTTGCCTTTGCCTGGGACGAGACCGCCGGCGTGCGCCTGTACGCGGATGGCCGTGAAGCCGCGCGCGTGGACACCACCGCCGATTACGATGCCGCGCTGGACCAGCTGGGACTGGCCGGCCGGGTGATGGCGCCCTACCAGGTGCAGAGCCGCTACAACTTCCTGCGCGGCAGCGATTTCGATGAGATCCGGGTCCACGACCACATGCTGGAGGCTGCCGCGGTGGCGGCGCTCGCCGCCGGCAGGTCCCCGCGGTCGGTCGACGGCGCGGAAAGCGTGGCCGGTGACGCGCGCGCGGCATGGCTGCATCGTTTCGGCTGGGAAGGGGCGGCACCCCCGGCGTTGGCGGCCGATGGAACGCGCATCCGCAAGGTGGAGTTCGCCGACACCAAGGACCTCAAGCAGTGGATGTGGAAGGCCACCGACGGCATCGCCGAAACCACCTGGCCGGGCGTCTACAACCGCTCGCGCCTGCCCGGCCGCAACGACTATTTCCAGCTGCCGGACTGGAACACCTACGTGGAAGCCGGCCAGCACCTGGACCTGACCGTGCCGACGGATGAAACCGTGAACCGCATCGAGGTGCGTGGCGCGGCGTTCGGCTCGCTCGCCCACGGCCCCGATGCGGCCAGCGCCAGCACCGTGCTGATGCAGCGCCCGCGCGGCGTGGTGCGCAGCGTGGACGACATTCCGGCCCAGCGCGGCGGCGTGCTGCGCTTTTCCAACGAGGAACAGGAAACGCCGATCCAGGAGATCTGGGCGTACCACGTGGAAACAGGCGCCGAGCCCGAAGGCAGCGTCAAGCAGACCTACCTGGTGGACAGCCAGGCGCTGCCGGACTACACCAACCTGGACAGCCTTCGCCGCTACATCGATGGCCGCTACCCGGCGGCCGAACGCAGCACGGTGATGGCCCTGCCCAAGGGCGCCGGTTCGCGCCGTCGCAGCGCCGACAGCCTGCCTGCGCAGCCGCGGCCGATCGTGCACGTGCTGATTCCTTCCGGCGTGGGCGATGCACCGGCCAACCAGCCGCTGATCCGCAGCTGGGCGCACAGCTGGGAAAACATGTATGACGGCCTGGATGGCGTGGCCATCGACCTGCCTGCGCTGGACCTGCCGGCCACCCACGATGGACTGATCCCGCTCAACATCCGCATCAAGGATCCGATCTGGCCGGCCCGCGACATGATCGATGTGTCGGTCTCGGTGCAGCCAGGCGTCAAGCGCACGCTGTGGCTGGACCTGCGCGACCGCATCCTCACCGCCGACAGCCTGTGGCTGAGCATCGCTTCGGCCGCACCGGGTTTCGATGCGGGCGCACTCGATGGCGCCGAAATCCGCATGGTGTTCAAGCCCCGCCAGGAGGCCATCGCCGAACATGTCGCCGACCGCTTCAACCAGGTACGCGACAACTGGGGCTTCCTGGTCGAGGAACACACCACGTCCAAGCGCCAGCGCCTGTATGCGCGCGTGTACGCCGACCTCAGCGACCTGCTGCGGGTGGACCCGGACCATGAACTGGGCCGTCTGTACTGGAACTACATCAGCTACAACAGCCAGGGCAAACCGCCGTTCACCCCGCCGGCCGTGCCCAAGGGCGTGCCGGCCTGGGCGTTCAACCAGGTGCAGGACCTTGCCCATGTACGCCGCTTCATCGACTGGTGGATCGACAACCGGCAGGTCGCCTACGGCGACTTCGGCGGTGGCATCTCCGACGATTCCGACCTCACCCAGCAGTGGCCCGGTCTGGCCCTGATGGGCGTGCAGCCGGACCGCCTGAACGCCTCGCTGACCGCCCTGTCCGACGCGGTGTACCGCAATGGCATGTTCAGCAACGGCCTGAGCACGATCGAGACCGATGAACTGCATGCCTACGAAGAAGGCATCAACACCAACAGCGCCATGCTGTACCTCAACTGGGGCGATCCGCTGACCGTGGAGCGCCTGATGGAAACGGTGAAGGCCTTCGACGAGAAGATCATCCTGCCCAACCCGCAGGGCCACCTGCTGTTCTCCAGCAACTGGTTCGGTGGCAACAAGGTCTACCGCGAACCGAACTGGCAGTGGCAGAAGCCGTATTCGTTCCCGGTGCTGCATCCGGCGTTCCTGCTCGGCCAGTTCAACGCCGATCCGAACAGCCGGCGGCTGGTCACCGGCCTGGCCGATGGCTACCTGGCGCACGCCTATACCGATGACAAGGGGCGCTGGGCGCTGCCCAACGAGATCAACTGGGCGACCGGGCAGACCCGTGGTGGCGAGCTCAACAACGGCTCCGGCAGCGGCGACATCATGCATGCGTTCTGGGCCGCATGGCGCTGGAGCGGTGATGACAAGTACCTGAAGGCGCTGGACTACCGGGTGGAGCGTGGCGGTCCCGGCGCGCTGTCCAACCTGGGCGAAAACTACGTGGAGGTACTGGGCCGGCAGCAGGACTGGTACCCGAAGCTGACCGCCGATGCGAAGAGCGGCAAGACCGGCTTCGCCAGCCTGATGGCCTGGCAGGCCAGCGGTGATACCGGCTACATCGAGGCGCTGCACGCCGATGGCATCCAGGCCAAGGCGCAGCGCGAGTACATGAACACCGAAGGCCACTGGTGGTCGGACCGGGTGGAAGCACCGAGCGAGTTCCTGCAGCGCGCGCGGTTGGGCGGCATCGCGCTGAAGCGCAACCAGAGCTGGCCGGGGCATACGGTGAGCTGGCGCTTCGACCGCGATGAAGCGGCCGAACAGGTGGCACTGCTGGTGCATGCACCGTCACGCGAGCGCTTCACCGTGACCAGCCATAACCTGGGCAAGCGGGTGATCCATGCCGACATGACCGGCTGGAACGTGGCCAGCGGCACCTGGCGGGTGCGCAGCGGCGTGGATGCCGATGGCGACGGGCGCATCGATGGCACGCCGCGCGAGCGCGAGTTCGTGCTTGAGAGCAGCGCAAGCACCGCGCTGCAGTTCCAGCCGGGCCGCACCGAGGTGTTCGAGTTCGAACGGGTGCGCGCCGGTAGCCCGGTGGAGCAGCGGGCCGACCTGGGCGTAGGCCGCGGCGACGTGCGGGTGGATGGCCGCCAGGTGCATGTCACCGTGCACAGCCTGGGCCATGTAGCCACCGGTGTGGGCGTGGCGGTGCTGGAAGATGCGCGCGGCCGCGAGATCGCGCGGATCGAGGTCCCGGCCATGGAGGCGCCGCTGGACCTGCAGCCGAAGACCACCACGGTGAGCCTGCCGCTGCCGTCCGGTGAGCGCAGCGGACTGCGCGTGCGGGTGGGGCTGGCGGACGATGGCGAAGAGGTCACCCGCCTGAACAACACCGTCGCCGTGCCCTGAGGGGGGTGACGGCCACTGGCCGTCACGCCTTCGCGCTCAGGCAAGGCTTGCGGTCACGAACTCGATGTCGTCGACGATCAGGTAGCGCTTCCCGTACTGGGAGCGCGACGGGGTGCCGACCGCGAGCACATAGGCACCCGCCAGGTCTTCGAGATCGTCAACGCGGAAGCGACGCTTGAATTCGGGCCAGATGTGGTCCGGGATTCCAATGCTGATGTCGCCGCGTCCGCCGGAGTTCAGCCAGACGGTGCCATCACGCTCCCCTGCGTCGGTAACCAGGCCCCAGCAGCCGGCCAGCCGATCGAAGTGGCGGGGCTGCAGGGCGGGGAATTCGACGAAGAAATCGCGCAGGGTCCGGCCTTCGATCCCGCCGATCTCGATGGCCTGGTCCGAGGCGCCGAATGCTGGCGAGCTGCGCAGGTGCTTGAGCAGCGTGCTCAGCCTGCGGTGCGTGCGGGCCGTGCGTTGACCGTCGCCGTGCAGGTGCCGACCGCCGCGCCGGCCCGGGTCCGCCTGGCCGTCGTCCTGCAGGTGCGGCGCGCCTTGCACGGCACCGAAGTTGAGATCCACCACCAGCACGTCGGTGTTGTGGGTGATCGCCTCGTCCGGCCCGATCCCACTCTCGACGCGCAGATGATCTTCGGCGGCCATGCCGCAGCCGGGGGCGTGGGGGCGCGCACCGAAGCAGGCGGCGCGGCCACTGGCAGCCTTCTTGCGGAAGAACGCCTGCTGCCCGCAGCGCACGCAGGTCAGGTTGCGTCGCTTCGCTTCCAGGTCGGCGGGCGGCAGCTGCTGGAACCGGACGGCGGTGTAATCGACCCCGTCCAGTGTGCAATGCGCGATATCCATAACGTTCTCACTCCCTGCGTGTGTCTGTAAAAATCCTACAGACCGCAAGGAGGTGGGAGGTTGCAGAAATCGATCACCGGGTGGGCACCTCAGCCGCCGCCGGAGGCAGGGACACTTGAGGCAGGGACGGCCGCTGGCCGTCCTTGCTGCGCCGGTCAGCTGTCGCGGTCCAGTTCCTGCACGCGCGGCTGGTACCAGCCATCGCCGAGCGGATCGAACACGGTGCTGCGCTCCATCGGACCCTGGTAGACGTGCAGCGATACCGCGATGTCCTGGCTGCTGGCGTTGCGCAGTGTGTGGTATTCGTGCGGAGGAATCAGGCTGCCGGCACTGCCCGTTTCGCCATACAGCACCGGCTGCGCCGCAAACCGCCAGCGCGGGCCGCGCTGTTCCAGCAGCGCATAGGGGGTAACCTGCAGGTCGCCACGCCAGACCCCTTCCACGCACCACATGGCATCGTGGTCATGCAGCGGGGTGCCCTGCCCCGGCCCCCAGCACATCGCGATCACGCTGTAGCCCAGCGTCGTGCTGCGGTGCAGTTCGCGGCGTGCATAGCGGCCCTGCAGGGGCTGGTGAACGCAGGATGGCAGTTCGATCTCGGGATCATGGATCGCCTGCCGCAGCGTGTGCTGCAGCGCATGGGTTATCCCTTCAGCATCGCCCTGCCCGACCGCCGCATCCAGCGCCGTGATCAGGCGGTCTTTCCCGCGGAAGGCCGGTGGGGTGAAGTGCAGATCCATGCCTGCAGTCTAGGCGAGTGATGTCTGCGGAACGTTTGCACGGCGTTAATGGCGGAGCAGAGCACGTATTTCCGTACGCCTTGGTTGCAATAATTGGGGTGCGCAACCCGAACGAAGGGACTGAATACGTCACGGCAGCAGCAGGGGCCGCAATGCGGGGACGCTGCGTGCAAGTTCTTCGGCCACGATCGTGGCGAACACATCCGCGCCCTTGTCGCCCAGGTGGGTGTAGTCGAAGGCGCGCTTGGCCTGCCCCATCGGTTCCAGCACCGCACGTTGCGCGGCGCTGCCAGCCGCGCTGGCGGGAGCGGCATCGACGGTAGTGCCGTTCAGTGCGGCTGCCACCTGTTCCTGCGATGCAGGCGACTGCGCCAGCTGCATGGCCAGTACCGGGCCCATCGCCTGCACCAGCTGCCGGCTGCGCGCGTGCAGGTCGACCAGCGGGACGTCCAGTTCGCGTGCCACGCCGCGTACCGCGTCCGCCCACGGCCCGAGGTCGTCGATCAGCTTCCCGTCGGCGAACTGGCGGCGGGTCAGCGGCGTGACCAGCACCGGTATCGCACCGGCGGTTCTCACCTCGGCAACGTAACGGCGCAGGTTGTCGGGGAACTCCCGCTGCAGGTCGGTGGAACGTCCCGGTTTGCCGGGCTGGTCGTTATGCCCGAACTGGATCAGCACCCAGGTGGCCACATAACCCGGTGTGCGCATCTCCGCGTCCACCACGGCCCATGAGCCTTCGGCGCGATAGTTGTAGGTACTGCGGCCGCCGCGCGCCAGGTTGATGCACGCCGCGAACGAAACCAGGTGGTCGGCGCAGAACCGCGGCCCCCACCCGCCCTGCACGGCGGTGGTGGAATCGCCCACCAGGATGACCTTGCTGGCGCGGATCGGCGTTGGCGCCGGCCGGTCGGCGGGCGTCTGGGCCAGCGCCGGCAACGCGATGCAGCAGGCCAGTGCAAGCAACAGGAGACGATGTCGGGTCATGCGCGGTAGTCCTCGGCGTCAGCGGAAAGGGTTGATCGGGCGGATGGAGCCATCGGGTTCGTGCACCAGTCCGGTGACCTTTGCATTGCGCAGATGGGTGCGGTTGCTCAGCTGGGTGTCGTGGTAGAACAAGTGCCAGTGGCCGTCCACCTGCACGATGGAATGGTGGGTGGTCCAACCCTGCACCGGCAGCAGGATGACCCCGCGCCAGGTGAACGGGCCCCACGGCGAATCGCCCACCGCATAGCTGATGGTGTGGCTGTCGCCGGTGGAATAGCTGAAGTAGTAGCGTCCTGCATGCTTGTGCACCCACGCCGCTTCGAAGAAGCGCCGTGCCAGGTCGCCGCCGGTGATCTGCGTGCCCTCCGGGGTCAGCAGCTGCACCTCGCGCGGCGGCGCGTCGAACTCCAGCATGTCCGCGCGCAGGCGTGCCACCCGCGGCGCCAGCGCTGGTGCATCCGGTTGGCCCAGGTCGGTGTCTCCCAGGGTGGCGTCGTAGCCCTGTGCAGTCCAACGCTGCAACTGCCCGCCGTGGATACCGCCGAAGTACAGGTAATGCGCACCGTCATCGTCGGCGAACACGGCCGGATCGATGCTGTAGCTCTGCTGCATCGGCTGCGGCTGGGCGGTGAACGGGCCTTCCGGCCGCGTGCCGGTCGCCACGCCGATGCGGAACACGCCCTGCTTGTCCTTGGCCGGGAAATACAGGAAGTAACGTCCTGCCTTGTAGGCCGCATCCGGTGCCCACAGCTGGTGCGCCGCCCACGGTACGTCCTCCAGTGCCAGCGCCAGCGGATGCACGGTGACCGCTGCCCCGATCCGGTCCATCGACAGCACATGGTAATCACGCATCGCAAAGCCCTTGCCGGGCTGGTCATCGGCCGCTGGTGCCTGGATATCATGGGAGCCGTACACGTAGATGCGGTTGTCGAACACGTGCGCGGACGGGTCGGCGATGAACGGCGAATCGACCAGCGGCGCATCGCGGAAGCGGGCCTGGGCAAGCGCCACCACAGGGGCCACGCCGAGGATCAGCAGCAGCAAGCGCAGGGTTGGCACCACGCCATGCGCGGCGCACTGCCGGGGTCGGACATGCATCATCATCAGCTCCTTTCAGCAGGACTCAGAACGTACCGCGTTGCAGGAACGGCGCCTGCCGGTACAGCTCGCGCTCGCCGCCACGCGGATCATCGGCCAGCGTGCTGCGTACATCGAACAGCAGGGTCTGGCGGCGCGGCAGGCCGTACGCTTCCCAGCGCGCCAGCCCGGCGTGGTTGGGGTCGCCATGGCGGGCGAACTGCAGCAGTGCGCTGCTCATCGTGGCCGCCAGTCCGCGTGCCTCCGCGCCATCGCCACTGCGTGCACCGGGCCGGGCGGTGTTGTCGAACACCAGCGGAATATCCAGCGTGTGGAACGCGCCCAGCCTGCCGCCGTCCAGCGGCGAGCCCCAGTCCAGCTGGTAGGCCCAGGTGGGCGCCGCACCGGCGTGCTGGCGCGCGCGCGCTTCCAGCTCTTCCACTGCACCGCGCCATGAGCGGCCGGCGGTGGTGGCGGCGAAGAACACCTGCGACGGCGTGTAGTGCGGGTACATGCGGCGATAGGCCTCGATCGCCCGTTCCGGGCGCAGGTCCACGTACTGCTCGCGTTCCAGCTTGGCCGGCAGGATGTCCCAGGTGAGTTCATGGTTGGCCGGGTCGTTGCCGAGGAACGCACGGGTTTCATCGCGCGTGTTGCCGATCACCATCGGGATGTGGGCGGACTGCGCGGGCGCTTCGGGGAAGAACGGGTGCACCGGCAGTACCGCATCATCCAGCACCGGCCCCACGTACAGCCCGCTGGTTTCAATCCGCGACGGATCGCGCGCCTTGCCGGCGGCCAGCAGCGCGGCTGGGGAAAGGCGCAGCAGCGCCTCGATATCGCCTGCGCCAGCGGCCTGCATGGCGATCGCGGTACGCTGCGCGGCGGCACGCGGACCGGCCGCGGTGACCTGCTGGCCACTCATCGTCCACGCGCGCTGGAACAGGCCCTTGGCCGCAGGCATGGCCATCAACGTGGCGATCTTCGCCCCGCCGCCGGACTGGCCGAACACGGTGATGTTGTCCGCATCGCCACCGAACACCGCGGCGTGTTCGCGCACCCAGTGAAGGGCCTGCACCAGGTCCAGCTGGCCGACATTGCCCGAGGCGGCCATGCGCGGATCACCGAGTGCCCCCAGGTACAGGTAGCCGAACAGGTTGAGGCGATGGTTGACCGTCACCACCACCACATCGCCGCGTCGGCACAGCGCGCCGCCGTCGTACAGCGGGTCGCTGCCGGAGCCGTTGTTGAAGCCGCCGCCGTGGATGTAGAACAGGATCGGCCGCTTGCCGCCGTCGCCAAGCGCCGGCGTCCAGACATTGAGGAACAGGCAGTCTTCGCTGCCCGGCCCTTCGCCGCCACCCTGCGGCGCGGCCGCGCCGTACTCCAGGGCGTCGGCGATGCCGCGCCACGGCGCTTCGCGGCGCGGTGGCTGGAAGCGGTAGGCGGCCGTGTCGGCGCCATAGCGCAGCCCGCGGAACACGCAGGTGCCGTGTTCGCGCTGGCCGCGCACGCGCCCTCCGCGCACCCGCGCCAGTACCTGCTGGTCGGCGTGCAGGCCCGGTTGCGCCACTGCGGTGGGCAGCAGGGATGTGGCGGCGGCAGCGAAGGCCCAGCGGGCACTGTCGCGCAGGAAGCGGCGGCGTTGCAGGTCGGCGCGGTCATCGTTCATGGGCGACCCTCCGGGGTCTGGATGCGGGTAGCGGCGTGCAGCCAGCGCTGCGCGATCTCCGGCCACAGGGCCGTGGTCGAACCCGCGGCGGCGCGCATGCCGAAGCCATGGCCACCGTGGGCGAACACGTGCAGTTCGTGCTCCACGCCTGCCGCTGCCAGCGCCCGCGCCATCAGCAGGCTGTTGTCGACGCTGACGACGCGGTCATCCGCCGCGTGCAGCAGCAGGGTGGGCGGCATGTCCGCGCGCACCTGCTCCTGCATCGAGTAGCGATGCACGCTGGCGGGGTCCGCATCCTGCCCGACCAGGCGCTGGCGGGAGCCGCTGTGGGCCTGCGCGCCCATGTCGATCACCGGGTATACCAGCACCGCACGCGAAGGCCGCGCGCTGAGCCGGTCGGTCGCGTCGGCCGCCGGGTAAGCGGGGCTGTCGAAGCCGGTTGCAAGCCGCGCGGCGACATGCCCGCCGGCCGAAAAGCCCATCACCGCGATGTCCTCGGCATCCAGTCCGCGGCTCGCTGCTGCGGCACGGACCACGCGCATCGCGCGCTGTGCGTCGGCGAGCGCCGCCTCGCGGTCGCGGCCGGGTTCGGGCAGGCGATAGCGCAGCACGAACAGCGTATAGCCACCGCGCTCGACCCACTCCGGCACCAGTTCGGTGCCTTCCTTGTCGATCACCACCCGCTGGTAGCCACCGCCGGGAATCACCAGCAGCGCCTTGCCATTCGGCCGTGTCGGGGCGTGCACCAGCAGCCACGGGGCGTCGACCTGATCGACGTAGCGATCAGGCCGCTCTGGGTCGGTGCTGCGCTCCACGACGTGCAGTCCGCGCGCGGGAGTGGACTCGCCGGGCACGTGGCCCGCCGGCCACAACGCGATGCGTTCGCCGGCGGCCTCGGTGGCCCCGGCAACGGGCGTCGGCGGTGCGCGCTGCGCTGCAGCGGCGGCAACCGCCGGGGACGCGGCCAGGGATAACGAACAGAGCAACGAAAAAAGCGTGGATCTCATGCGGCACAAGGCTCCGGATGGACAGACAGGTGGCCCTCGGCCACTCCTCTCGTGCCTTCTGACGCACTGCACATTGCCAGATGACACCGGTTTACCATATACACGTCATCCGAACGCTGTCGATGCGCAGCGCAACAACGCCAAAGGGAGAGCCTCCTTGAGCAACGAACCCGGCAACATGGACCTGCCAACCGCACCGGCGGCCGCCGCCGATCCTGCCGCCATCGCCAGCGCCTTCACCGGCGCGCGCCGCGCAGGCGCATCACTGGCTGATTTCCCCGGCCAGATCCCCGCCGACCTGGTCAGCGCCTACCACGTGCAGGACCTGGCGATCAGCCAGTGGGAGCATGAGGTGGTGGGTTGGAAAGTCGGCTACATCGCCGAAGAGCGCCGCGACAGCTCCGGCGATGACCGTCTGCTGGGCCCGATATTCAACAATCGGCTGCAGAATGCTACCGGTGGAACAACGCTCGACATCGCCGTCTACGAAGGCGGTTTCGCGGCCGTGGAAGCGGAGTACGTGATCGAGCTGCTGGAAGACGCGCCGGCCGACCAGCTGGAGTGGACCCCCGAGCAGGCCGAAGCGCTGCCGGCCCGCCTGTACATCGGCGTGGAAGTGGCCAGCAGCCCGCTGGCCACGATCAACATCCTCGGCCCGCTGGTGGTGGTGTCTGATTTCGGCAACAACAACGGCCTGCTGCTGGGACCGGAAATCACCGACTGGACCACGCGCGACGACAGCGAACTGCGTGCCGAGACGCTGATCGAAGGCGAAGTGGTCGGCACCGGCGGCGCAACCCGCCTGCCCGGTGGCCTGCGCACTGCGATCGCCTTCGCCCTGGCGCGTTCGGCCAAGCGCGGTCGCCCGCTCAAGCGCGGTGAACTGATCGCCACCGGCAACGCGACCGGTATCCATGACATCCGCGTAGGCCAGACGGCAGTGGTGCGGTTTGCGGGTTTCGGAGACATTGCCTGCCGGGCCGTCGCTGCGGGATGACCGCAGCCGCCTGGTGAACACGCGCGGGAGGGCGCAGATGATCACACGTAGAAATTTCCTGGCCACCAGCCTCGGCGCGCTTGCCGCGCCGGCGCTGATCGGCTGCAGCAAGGCCGGCGACAGCGTGGCCGGCGGCCACCTGCTGACCGCCACCGATGTGCATGTGGCGGACTACCCCACCGTGACTGCGGTGAAGTGGATCGGCCAGACGCTGGAACGCGAGACCGGCGGGCGCCTGCGCCTGCGGCAGTACCACTCCGGGCAGCTGGGCCGTGAATCCGAAGCGATCGACATGGCCCGCTTCGGCGCCATCGACATCACCCGGGTGTATTCCGGTGCGCTCAACAACGCCTTCCCGCTGACCCAGGCGCTGTGCCTGCCGTACGTGTTCGATTCGGTGGCGCACATGCGCGCCGCACTGGACGGCGGCGTGGCGGACGCGGTGCTGCGCGGCTTCGAAAGCCGCGACCTGGTCGGCCTGGCGATCTACGATTCCGGCGCGCGCTGCTTCTACAACACCAAGCATCCGATCGTGGCCCCGCAGGACCTGCGCGGCCTGAAGCTGCGCGTGGCCTCGTCGGACATCTTCATCCAGCTGATGCGCCTGTTCGGTGCCAACCCGACCCCGATGTCGCTGGGCGACACGTTCTCCGGCATGGAAACGCACATGATCGACGGTGCGGAGAACAACATGCGCAGCTTCCATTCCAGCCGGCATTTCGAGGCCGCGCACTACTGGTCGCAGAGCGATCATTCGTACGCGCCGGACGTGCTGCTGATGTCACGCGCCAGCTACGACCAGCTGCGGCCGGACGATCGCCAGCTGCTGCTGGAAACGGCGCGCGCCTCGGTGAAGGTGATGCGCGAGCAGTGGGACGCTTCCGAAGATGCCGCGCGCAAGGCGGTGGTCGACTTCGGCGTCAAGACCAACGAGGTGGACCTGGTGGCCTTCCGCAAGGCCGCCGATCCGCTGCTGCAGGAGTACCTGAAGCAGCCCGAGCTGGCCGCCATGGTCAGCCGCATCCGCGATCTCGCCTGAGGAACTCCGCCATGACCGACATGACGACGGGCACTGCCCCGATCGCCCCCGGCGCAGGACAGCGCCTGCTGGACCGCATCGCCGACTTCGCCATCTATATCGCCGTCGCCGCTCTGCTGGGGCTGGTGGTGGTGCAGGGCTGGCAGGTGTTCGCCCGCTACGTGCTCAACGATTCGCCCAGCTGGACCGAACCGGTGACGCTGCTGCTGCTGAGCACGGCGATGAGCCTGGGCGCCGCCTGCGGCGTGCACACCAACCGCCACTTCGGCTTCTTCCTGCTGGCCGCGTACATGGGGCCGCGGCTGCGTCGCGCGGTGGATACCTTCGTGCAGCTGGTGATCGGCGTGCTTGGCGCATACCTGGCCGTGTTCGCGATGGTGCTGCTGATGGATGGCCTGGACATCAAGGCCGCCGGTGCCAACCTGCCGCAGAGCATCAACTACCTGCCGCTGTCTGTGGGCGGGGCGTTGATGGTGCTGTTCGCGCTCAACCGTGCCTGGCGGGTCCATTTCCCGCTCGCGGTGGTCGCCGTCGAAGACGCTGAAGGAGATCGTTGAACATGGGCATTACCCTGCTTTTCCTGGTATTCGCCGGCCTGCTGCTGCTCGGCGTGCCGGTTGCCTACGCGCTGGCAGCGGCCGCGCTGGCTACCCTGCTCTACCTGGACATTCCCAGCATCGTGCTGGTGCAGCAGATCTCCGCCGGTACCGGCTCGGCATCGCTGATCGCGATTCCACTGTTCATCTTCGCCGGTGAGATCATGATGCGCGGCGGCATCTCCGAACGCCTGATCGCGCTCGCCTCCTCGCTGGTGGGACGCATGCGCGGCGGCCTCGGCCAGGTCTCGATCCTGTCCTCGCTGTTCTTCGGTGGCGTGTCCGGTTCGGCCATCGCCGATGTGTCCGCGGTGGGCGGCACGATGATCCCGCAGATGGTCAAGCGCGGTTACGACCGCGACTTCGCCGTCAATGTCAGCATCACCGCCGCGCTGGTGGCGCTGCTGGTGCCGCCGTCGCACAACCTGATCCTGTTCTCGGCTGCGGCCGGTGGTGGCCTGTCCATCGCCGATCTGTTCGCTGCAGGCATCGTGCCGGCGCTGCTGATGACGCTGGCGCTGATGGTCACCGGCTACGTGGTGGCGCGTCGTCGTGGCTATGGCGTGGAGGTGTTCCCCGGCTGGCGTGCAGTGGCCCTGCGCATCTTCTCCGCCCTGCCCGGCCTGGGCCTGGTGGCCCTGATCTTCGTCGGCATCCGCGCCGGCATCTTCACCGCCGTGGAAAGCGCGGCCATCGCCGTGGTGTACGCGCTGCTGGTCACCACCGTGCTGTACCGGCAGCTGCCGTGGCGCGAGTTCTTCGGCACGGTCATCCATGCCGCGCGCAGCACCGGCGTGATCCTGTTCGTGATCGCCACCGCCGCCGTGTTCGGCTGGCTGCTGGCGTTCCTGCAGGTGCCGGTGGCCGCGGTGGACTTCCTGCAGTCCTTCGCGCACAGCCAGTTCATGGTGCTGTTGATGATCGTGGTGATGCTGCTGCTGCTGGGTACCTTCATGGACCTGGCGCCGATGATCCTGATCTGCACGCCGATCTTCCTGCCGGTGGCCAAGGCCTATGGCATCGATCCGATCCACTTCGGCCTGGTGCTGGTGCTGACCGGTGGCCTCGGCCTGGTGACGCCGCCGGTGGGCTCGGTGCTGTTCATCGGTACCGCCATCGGCAAGATCAGCGTCGGCGAAAGCATGCGCAGCATCTGGCCGTTCTGGTTCGCAGCACTGGGCGTGCTGCTGATCGTGACCTTCTTCCCCAGCCTGTCGCTGTGGCTGCCGCATCTGCTGCGTGCCTGATGTGGGGAGAAGGCGTGACGGCCCGGGTCGTCACCTGTCCGAGCAAGCGTGACGACCCACGGTCGTCACCTACATGAGTTTCCTGGGAGGGAAAACGATGCAGTTCAAGCACACGTTGAAGATCCTGCTGGCCGGTGGCCTGCTGCTGGCAACATCGACCGTGGCTGCCGCCGAACCGGCGGCCGCGACGAACTGGAAACGCGGTATCGAGAACCAGCGCCAGGCCGATCTCGGCAACGGTACGTTCCTCAACCCGGTGTTTGCCGGCGACCGTCCGGATCCGTCGGTGCTGAAGGACGGCCAGGACTACTACCTGACCCTGTCCTCGTTCGATGCCTATCCCGGCCTGCCGCTGTGGCACTCGCGCGACCTGGTCAACTGGCAGCCGCTGGGCCATGCCATCACCAAGAATGTCGGCGCGATCTGGGCACCGGACATCATCAAGCATGAAGGTCGCTACTACATCTACTTCCCGGCACGCACCGGCGAGACGCGCAGCAACTTCGTGGTCTGGGCCGATGACATCAAGGGCCCGTGGAGCGAGCCGATCGACATCGGCCTGGAGAAGTACATCGATCCGGGCCACGCCGTTGGCGAGGACGGCAAGCGCTACCTGTTCCTGAGTGGCGGCGACTACGTGCAGCTGGCCGACGATGGCCTGAGCGTGGTCGGCACTCCCAAGCACGTCTACGACGGCTGGAAGTACCCGGAAAGCTGGGACGTGGAGGCGTACGCGCAGGAAGGCCCGAAGATCAACTTCCGCGATGGCTGGTACTACATGACCACTGCGGTCGGCGGCACCGCCGGTCCGCCGACCGGGCACATGGTGATCACCGCGCGCTCGCGTTCGATCCACGGGCCGTGGGTGAACGCCCCGAACAACCCCATCATGCGCACCCGCTCCGCTGCAGAGCCGTGGTGGTCGCGCGGGCATGCCACGGTCATCGAAGGCACCGACGGCCGCTGGTGGATGATGTACCACGGCTACGAGAACGGCTATTGGACGCTGGGTCGCCAGGCGTTGCTGGAGCCGATCGAATGGACCGCCGATGGCTGGTTCGTGGCCAAGGGCGGCGATCTGGGCCAGCCGCTGCGCAAGCCCTCCGGCGAATCGGTGGGCCAGCACGGCATGGCCCTGTCCGATGCCTTCACCGGCAGCAGGCTCGGTCCGCAGTGGTCGTTCTTCAACCCCGCGCAGGACGAATACAAGCGGCTGGGCTTCAGCGGCAACGGGCTGGTGCTGCAGGGCAAGGGCGAAACCCCGCGCGACAGCTCGCCGCTGACCGCCATCGCCGGTGACAAGGCCTACCAGTTCGAGGTGGAAATGGATGTCGCCCCCGGCGCGGTCGGCGGCGCCCTGCTGTACTACAGCGACCGCCTGTACGTGGGCGTTGGCAGCAATGGCGAGAAGTTCATCATGCACCGCTATGGTGAAGAGCGCCCTACCCGCCTGACCCCCAGCAGCACCGGCGGCAAGCTGTGGCTGCGGGTGACCAACAACCGCCACATCGTCACCATCCACTCCAGCACCGACGGCCGCACCTGGGAGAAGTACCCGGTTCAGATGGAAGTGTCCGGTTACCATCACAATGTGGCGGGCAAGTTCCTGGCCCTGAAGCCGGCGCTGTACGCGGCCGGCGACGGTGCGGTCACCTTCCGCAACTTCCGCTACCGCGCGCTCGACTGAGCGCGCGGCTAGAATCCCCGGACCCCTCGAGTCGAAGACATGTCAGTGCGCAACACGAACGATGCCGCCAAGCCGGCAGGAATGAAAGGCAAGGCGGCAACGATCAACGACATCGCGCGGCTGTCGGGGGTGTCGAAGAAAACGGTTTCAAGGATCATCAACAACTCCCCGCTGGTGCGCAAGGACACGCGCGAGAAGGTGGAAACGCTGATGCGCGAGGTCGGCTACACCCCCGACCCGCTGGCGCGCGGGCTGGCCTTCCGGCGCTCGTTCCTGATCGGGATGGTGTACGACAACCCGACCGCGCAGTACATCGTGGACATGCAGTACGGCGCACTGGACGCGCTGCGCGGGTCCAGCTTCGAACTGGTGGTGCATCCCTGCGACAGCCGCAGCCCCGGCTATATCGAGGGCGTCTGCCGCTTCGTGCAGCAGCAGAAGCTGCATGGGGTGATCCTGGTACCGCGTGCGTCCGAAGACCAGGCGCTGGCCGATGCGCTGGAGGAGATCGGCTGCCGCTTCACCCGCATCGCCTCGCTGCCGCTGGATGAAACCTCGCAGATGGTGGTGACCCACGATCGCGATGGCGCCGCCGAGGCGGCCGATTACCTGCTGTCGCTCGGCCACCGCGATATCGCGCTGGTGACCGGCCCGAGTGCCTACCGTTCGGCCCATGAACGCACCTCCGGCTTCATCGAAGCACTGGCCAAGCGCGGCATCGAGCTGCCCAAGGACCGCATCGTCGAAGCCGGTTACACCTTCGAATCCGGCGTGGCCGCTGCGGAAAAGCTGCTGCTGGGCAAGAAGCGCCCGACCGCCATCTTCACCGGCAACGATGAAATGGCCGCCGGCATCTACAAGGTCGCGCTGCGCGCAGGCATCAACATCCCGCGCGAACTGTCGATCATCGGCTACGACGACAGCCCGCTGGCCTCGCGCCTGTGGCCGTCGCTGACGTCGGTACGGCGGCACACGCGCGATACCGGACGCACCGCTGCGGCGATGCTGATCCAGCCCGATGGCCAGCCGACGATGCAGATCGCCAGCGTGCGCCCGCACCTGATCGTGCGCGATTCCTGCCAGCCGCCGCAGGACGAATAAGCCGAAAACCCCCGCCCCGCAATGCCGGAACGGCACCTTGCGGTGCAAAATGACACCGGTGTCCAAGGCCGCTAGAATGGCCGCCACACCGCGCCGGCGCCGAGTCATCGGCCCGTCCCCTGCTCTGGAGAAGCCATGTACTGCAAGACCCATTACGCCACCCATCCCGATGCCATCAAGGGCGCCAGCAATGACGACCTGCGCGACCTGTACCTGCTGGATGGCCTGTTCAACGCCGATGCGGTGACCCTGAAGTACACCCACTACGAGCGCTTCGTGCTCGGCGGTGCGGCGCCGGTCAACGGCCCGGTTTCGCTGCCGAAGCAGACCGAACCGGCTTCGGCCGCCGGCCACGCCTTCCTGGAACGTCGCGAGCTGGGCGTGATCAACGTCGGCAGCGGCAGCGGCACCATCACCGTCGATGGCACCGTCTTCACCCTGGGCCCGAAGGATGGCCTGTACGTGGCCATGGGCAGCGAAGACGTGGTGTTCGCTTCGGAGGATGCCGCCAACCCGGCGCAGTTCTACCTGGCCTCGACCCCGGCGCACGCGCGTTTCGAGACCAAGGCGCTGTCGATCAAGGACGCGGTGGCACTGGACCGTGGCGCGCTGGAAACCAGCAACGAACGCACCATCTACCAGTACATCGTGCCGGCCACCTGCCAGTCCTCGCAGCTGCTGCTGGGCCTGACCGTGCTCAAGCCGGGCAGCGTCTGGAACACCATGCCGCCGCACCTGCACGACCGCCGCAGTGAAGTGTATTTCTACTTCGACCTGGGCCAGAACGATCGCGTGTACCACTTCATGGGCGAGCCGGAAGCGCAGCGCCACATCGTCATCCAGAACAATGAAGCGGTGGTGTCGCCGCCGTGGTCGATCCACATGGGCGCCGGCACCAGCAACTACGCCTTCATCTGGGCGATGGGCGGCGAGAACCTGGATTACACCGACATGCACGTGCTGGACATCTGCCAGCTCAAGTAAGGCATCAGCAACGCCGCCGGCCGCCGCGCCGGCGGCGGTCCGTCCCTCGTGCGACCAACGCACGTATCCACAAGGAATGCATCAATGGCTAATCCGTTCAGTCTGGAAGGCAAGGTCGCGCTGGTCACCGGTGGCAACACCGGCCTGGGGCAGGGTATCGCCGTGGCACTGGCTGCCGCAGGCGCCGACGTGGCCGTGGCCGGCATCGCACCGCCCACCGACACCGTGGCGAAGATCACCGGGCTGGGCCGCCGCTGCCTGGCCATCGAAGCCAACCTGGTCAGCATCGAGCCGGTCGAGCGCGTGGTGCGCGAAACCATCGAAGGCCTCGGTGGCCTGGATATCCTGGTCAACAACGCCGGGCTGATCCGTCGCGCCGACGCGGTCGACTTCACCGAGCAGGACTGGGACGACGTGATGAACGTCAACATCAAGTCCGCGTTCTTCATTTCGCAGGCGGCCGGCCGGCATTTCATCGCCCAGGGCCACGGCAAGATCATCAACATCGCTTCGATGCTGTCCTTCCAGGGCGGCGTACGCGTGCCGTCCTATACCGCGAGCAAGAGCGGCATCGCCGGCATCACCCGCCTGCTGGCCAACGAATGGGCCGGCAAGGGCATCAACGTCAATGCGATCGCCCCGGGTTACATGGCGACGGACAACACCGCCGCCCTGCGCGCCGATGCAGATCGCAACAAGTCGATCCTGGAGCGCATTCCGGCCGCACGCTGGGGCAACCCGGAAGACCTGGCCGGTGCGGCGGTGTTCCTGGCCTCGTCGGCGTCGGACTACGTCAACGGCGCGGTACTGCCGGTCGATGGGGGTTGGCTGGCGCGGTAATCCGCCAACCGTGTGGGTGACGACCGTTGGTCGTCACTCCGGCAATCTGACCCAGGGGGCTCTCCTCCAGATTCATCCTGGTAGTGCCGGCCCTGGCCGGTAACGCACGCCAAGGAGCCAGACCATGCTGCGCCTGATGCTGCTGTTCTCGCTGTTGACCGGCATTACCGCACACGCGGCGCCGCAGCGGGTGTTCATTGCCGGGGATTCCACGGCGGCCGAATACGGGCCGGAGCGGGCGCCGCAGGCGGGCTGGGGGCAGATGCTGCAGAGCTACCTGGACCCGGCGCGCATCGAGGTGCGCAACCACGCCAAGGGAGGGCGCAGCACGCGCAGTTTCATCGCCGAAGGACGGCTGGACGCCATCGCCGGCGAGCTGCGCAAGGGCGATGTGCTGCTGATCCAGTTCGGCCACAACGATGCGAAGTTCGAAGACCCCACGCGCTACACCGATCCTGCCGGTGACTACGCCACGTTCCTGATGCGCTACGTGCAGCTGGCACGCGACACGGGCGCCACGCCGGTACTGGTCACCCCGGTGGCACGCCTGCTGTACGACTTCGGTTCGCTGCTGGACACGCATGGGGTCTACACCCTGGCCATGAAGCAGCTGGCCGCGCGCGAGGACATCGCGCTGATCGACCTCAACGACCGTTCCACGCGCTGGATCCGCGCGCTGGGCGAGCAGGGCGCCAAGCCGTACTTCCTGTTCGTTCCGGACCAGCAGAAGGCCGATGGCACTCATTTCAGCACGGCCGGTGCGAATGCGGTCGCCTGCCTGGTGCTGCGCGACTGGGCCGAACTGCAGCCGACAGTGAAGCCGGCGCTGGTGCGTGACATCGACTGTGACGTGGGCGGCACGCAGCGGGAGGGGTCGGATTCCATTTCCCGCCGGGCAAAGGAACCTGACCGCTTCGGTTCGCAGGTAGTGCATGAAGATGCCATCGCACGCACGCAGCCAGGACCCCATGGCGGCGCCGGCCCGACCACCGCGTATCCGTTCTTCGCCGATACCGAAGGCCTGCCGTTCGTGCTGCGCAAGCGGGTGCTGCGCAAGGGCGCCGGCATCGGCCTGCACCCGCAGCACAAGGACGAGATCTACTACATCGTCAGCGGGCAGGGCAGTTACGTGCTGGACGGGAAGCAGCATGACGTACGCGCAGGCCACGCGCTGCTGACCCGCGCAGGCAGCATGCATGCGCTGCAGCAGCTGGGTGATGAGGACCTGGTGGTGCTGCTGGCGTATCCACGCTGACGTCCCCGACCGATGACCGGTAGCGCCGACCCATGGTGGCGAGCGTTGCGTAGGCTCCGGGCCTTCAGGAGTCGCGCATGATCCGGCACGGTGGCGACCCACGGTCGCCCCCTGCGCAGTGCACGATCACGCCACTCAGACGTCGCCGCCGGTCGCCCAGCCTGCGCCGGTGCCGCGCTGGAACACGCGGTCGTCCGCCTGCACCTCGCCGGCCGGCAGCTGCGGCTGGTCCGCCAGGCTGGCGTAGATCGGGGTGAAGTCCGGTGCGGTGGCCTGCATCAGCTGTTCGAAGCTGTCGATGACGAAGTAGGTCTTCTGGAAGGTATCGATGCGGTACCGCGTGCGCATGATGCGTTCCAGGTCGAAGCCGATCCGGTTCGGTGCCGGCGACTCCAGCGAGTACAGCGATTCGCCCTTCGACGACACGATGCCGGCGCCGTAGATGCGCAGTCCATCGGCGGTGTTGATCAGGCCGAATTCGACCGTGTACCAGTACAGCCGGGTCAGGTTCTGCAACGCGTCCGGGCCCAGCGCATGGGCTTTCACGCCGCCGCGTCCGTAGGCTTCCATGTAATCGGCGAACACCGGGTTCATCAGCAGCGGCACGTGACCGAACAGGTCATGGAACATGTCCGGTTCGGCGATGTAATCGATCTGGTCGGGCCGGCGGATCCACCACGTCACCGGGAAGCGCCGGTTGGCCAGGTGATCGAAGAAATCCAGTTCCGGCAGCAGCCCTTCCACGCCGACCAGGGTCCAGCCGGTGGCCGCCGCCAGTGCCTCGTTGAGCTGCTCGAAGCGCGGGATCCTGTCCGCGCTCATGCCCATGGCGTCCTGCGCATCCAGGAACTCCTGGCAGGCGCGTCCGTTCAGCAGGTCGCGCTGGCGCTTGAACAGGGTGCTCCAGGTCGCGTGGTCGTCGGCGCTGTAGCTGTCCCACGGCTGTTCCACCACGGCGGTGGTATAGACCGGCACATAGCCCTTGTCGGTCTGCTGGTGCTCGACGCGGCGGGGAGTGGTCTGGTCCATGGGAGGGCTCCATTCGGGTGTCTGTCGATGCTAGGGCAGGGATCGCGCAACAGGGTTGCAAAGTTGCGTGTTGAGGGCCTGCTGGCGCAATATCGTTGCGTCCATCCCGTGTTGCGAGGCAGCAATGGCAGGTGAAGTCCAGTTCGACCGCACGGATCTACGCCTCCTGGCCGAGATCCAGCGTGATGGCCGCGCCACCAATGCCGAACTGGCGACGCGGGTGAACCTGTCTCCTTCGGCCTGCCTGCGCCGCCTGCAGCGGCTGGAAGGCGAGGGCGTGATCGCCGGCTATGGGGCGCGGCTGGAGCCGAAGCACATCGGCCTGGGGCTGCAGGCCTTCGTGCGCGTGCAGCTGGAAAAGCATGACCAGGCGGCCATCGCGCGGTTCGCCGACAGCGTGCTGGAATGGGACGAAGTGGTGGCCTGCCATGCGCTCACCGGCGACATGGACTACCTGCTGCAGATCTACGTCCGCGACCTGGAGCATTTCTCCAGCTTCCTGCTGGACAAGCTGCTCAATGCCTCCGGCGTGGCCGACGTCAACTCCAGCTTCGTGCTGCGCACCGTGAAACCCTTCCGCGCCCTGCCGTTGTCGCAGCTGGGTGGGTGAACCGGTTTGACGGCAGCCATGCGGTAGCCGAGCATCGTCGCCAGCGGTAGCGTCGAACCGGGGCGCTGGCTGCAGCACTTTTTTCGATCATCGACATGCCCGACACCGCGCCCATTACCGACACCACCCATTTCCTGCCACTGCGGCGGCGGACGCTGGCGCAGCACCTGGGCCGTGGCACGCCGCCGGCGACGCCGCTGGAACAGGCCGGCCTGTTCGCCGCGCAGCTGTGCCGCCTGCACGCCTATCCCGCGGCGCAGCTGGAACGCCTGCTGCACGATGCGTGCGCGCTGTTCGCCGCTGGAGACGGCAGTGCGGTCATCGCCCAGTTGGCGGGTAGTGGCGGCGAAGGGCAGCCGGCGCTGGATGCGTGGCTGGCCGACCTGGCCATGCACGGCGTGCTGCTGGCACCGGACGAAGCCGTCGAGCGCTTCCTCGCCGCTTCGCCCGATGCGTATCCCGGCGCGGACTTCCAGGCCGCCTGCCAGGTCACCCTGGCCGAGCACACGATCCGTTACCCGGCCACCGCCGCGCCTGACGACGAGGACGAAGCGGGCGATCCCGAACCGGACCCGGACCAGGCGCCGCCGCGTGCCACCGGGGCGATCGAGCGCAACGGGCTGTTCACCAGCGAACAGGCGCGCGTGCTGCGTGCCATCGCCGCCAACCCGGATGAACTGATCGACCTGGACGCCTACGCCGGTACCGGGAAAAGCCACCTGGTGCTGGCGTTGATGGAGGCCCGGCCCGGCCGCTATACCTACATCGCGCCGTCGCGTGGCCAGGTCGAAGCCTTCCGCCCGCGGTTGCCCGCGGAGTCCGGCACGCGGCTGCTGACCCAGATCGAACTGGCCAACCTGATGGTGCAGCAGGCCGCCCGCAGCGGCCGCGGCAACGGCTTCGTGCCGACCTACCGGCTGAGCACGGTCCCGGCCTGGGAAATCACCCGCCGGATCGGCCTGCAGGGCATCGGCCAGCGCGTGCCCGAGCAGGTGCTGATGACGGCCCTGGAGGGCATCAACCGGTGGTGTGCGTCGTCATCGCCGACGCTGCAGGCCGCGCATTTCGACCGTTCGCTGCCCTGGGCCATGCTCGACGCGGCGCCCTATGTGGCGGCCGCCGAGCACGTCTGGCGCTGCATGTTCGATGCCGGCGTGCAGAAGGGCGGTTGCCTCAGCCTCAATACCGGCCACCTCGGCAAATGGCTGGAACTGCAGGGCGTGGCGCCGCCGGTCGGGCTGGGCATGCTGCTGGTCGATGAGGCCCACGAACTGAGTCCGGCCTGGAAGCAGGTGCTGGCACGGCATGCGCCCGGCGTGGTCAGCCTGGGCGATCCGCACCAGCGGCTGGTCGGGCGCGCATCGCGCTGGTCGAGCGCCAAGGTGCTGGAAATGAGTCAATCGGTGCGCCAGGGCAGCCAGGTGGATGGCCTGGTCAACCAGTCACTGGCGCTGGATGACATCGGTGCGTCCAGCGAACGCTTCATGGGCGCCAGCGACCGCGCCACCGGCGTGCGCCGGTATGCCGCGTGGTCGCAGGTACCGCAGTCCGGTGCACGTCTGTACGGGAGCCTGTGGCGGCTGCTACAGGAAGCGCACCTGCTGGTCGCGCAGGGGGCGCGGGTGCATGTGCATCCGGCTTCGCTGCGCCTGCTGCAGAAAGAAGCGCAGGCGCCGATCGATGCCTGGCGCAGCGTCGGCCGGGGCGAGTCGAGCCGGCGCTGGGAGGCCTTCGTGGACGCCTGCGAGCAGCGCGGGCAGGGCGATATCCCGGCGCTGTTTTCGGGGGGATTCGATGCAACCGCGCTGGAGCAGCTGCTGGCGGCGCTGGTGCCCGCGCAGGATGCAGGCATCACGCTGTGCCTGGCCCAGCATGCCAAGAACCTGCAGTTCGACCGGGTGGCGATGTCGGCGTGCTGTTTCATCACCGGCTACGAGACCCGCCAGGCGCACAGCCCGGTGCGCGCGGCCTACCTGGCGCTGACCCGTGGCAGCCAGCAGCTGTGGCTGCCGGGCGATGCGATGGAACAGCTGCAGCTGAGCGCGCAGCGCCATGCAGAAACGCTGGAAACCCGGCGCATGGAAAAGCGCCGCGCCGCCGGGCATGTAAAGCGGTGACGATCAGGTCGTGAGGGATGTAACACGGTAGCGCCGAAGGCAGTGGCAGGAGCCGCTGCCAACGTCGCTTGCGACGACCCGCAGGGTGACGGTCAGGACGATCGGCATAGCCGTGCTCGGCGAGCGCAGCGGCGGGGCCACCGCGTGACGACCAACGGTCGTCACCCACCAGCGCAGGGGCGCACCGCATGACGGCCAGCGGCCGTCACTACCAGCGGTCGTCACCCACAAGCACAGGGGCGCGCGGCATGACGGCCAGCGGCCGTCACTACCGGTGTGGTCAGCAGTCGGCCTTGCGACCCATCAGCCGGCCCACGCGCGACGGCTCCTCGCACTTCGGCTTGGGCGGCGGCGGCGGCAGCAGGGCGGCGGCGCGCGCGCGCTGGATCTGCTCGATCTTCGCGCGGATCTGCGGCATGGCCGCCATCGCGGCCTTCTCGCCTTCCAGGATCGCCTTGCCGCGCTGGCTGAAATCGGATGCGCCGATATCCAGCACGCGGGGCCGGATGATGATGTCCGCGCGTGCCAGTTCCTGTTCGCCCAGGCGCTGGCCCATGATCGCGATGGACTGGTTGACGATGCCCAGCATGCCGGTCGGCGTACGACCGCTGGCCTTGCTGGAAATATCCACGGCGATGACGAACTCGGCGCCCAGCTGGCGCGCCGCGTCCACCGGCACCGGGCTGACCACGCCGCCATCGACGTAATTGTTCTGGCCGATCTTCACCGGTTCGAACACCCCCGGGATGCTGCTGGAGGCACGCACCGCCTGGCCGACGTTGCCGCGCACGAACACCGCGCGCTCGCCGGTTTCCAGGTTGGTGGCCACCGCCGCGAACGGCTTGCGCAGGCGCTCCCCCGGCTTGTTGCCGACCTGCTGGTTGACGTAGTCCTGCAGCTTCTGGCCCTGTACCAGTCCGCCGGAGAACAGCCGCACGTCGCGGATGCTGGCTTCGTCCAGCGCCACCGCCTTGGTCTGCATCTCGAACGCATCCATGCCGCTGGCGTACAGCGCACCGACCACGCTGCCGGCGCTGGTACCGGACACCACCACCGGCTCGAAGCCGTTGGCTTCCAGCATCTTGATCACGCCGATATGGGCGAAGCCCTTGGCCGCGCCGCCGCCGAGGGCGATGCCGATCTTCACCGGCTTGGCGGGCTGCACCACGGTGGGCGCAGGCGGCGGAGTGGGGCGGGCGTTCTCCCCGCCACAACCGGCCAGCAGGCCGAGCAGGGCAACGGACAGCATCACACGGGTGCGGGACAGGCTCATCGGCAGGCAGACGCAGCAGGAAAGGGCGCCAGCATAGCCGGTCGCGGTGGCCGCTGGCGGTCGATCTCCTGCACGCATTCAGCCGGTAGTGACGGCCTGACGGCCAGCGGCCGTCACTACCGTGCGCCCGCGGGCGCCACCGCCCTCAGAAGCGGTTGTCGCCGTCCAGCATCCGGCCCAGGCCGCCCAGCACCGAGCCTTCGCCGCGGTTCTGGCCGCCGCCCTGCGGCGCGGCCATCCACATCCGGCCGGCCAGGCGCGAGAACGGCAGCGACTGCAGCCAGACCTTGCCGGGGCCGGTCAGGGTCGCCAGGAACACGCCTTCGCCGCCGAACACCATGCTCTTGATGCCTGCTACCCGGCGCACGTCCATGTCCACGCTGGCGTGGTAGGCGACCACGCAGCCGGTATCCACGTCCAGCCGCTCGCCGGCGGCCAGCTCGCGCTCGACCACGCAGCCACCGGCGTGGATGAACACCCAGCCGTCGCCTTCCAGCTTCTGCATGATGAAGCCTTCGCCGCCGAACAGGCCGGTCATGATCTTGCGCTGGAACTGCACGCCGATCTGCACTCCGCGCGCGCCGGCCAGGAAGCTGTCCTTCTGGCAGATCAGCCGCCCGCCGTGTTCGTCCAGCTTCATCGGCAGCACCGTGCCGGGGTAGGGCGCGGCGAAGGCGACCTTGGCCTTGCCGTGGCCGGTGTGGGTGTACAGGGTGGCGAACAGGCTCTCGCCGGTCAGCACGCGCTTGCCGGCCGACATCAGCTTGTCCATGAAACCGCCGCCCTGGCCACTGTGCGAGCCGTCGCCGAACACGGTATCCATCTGCACCGCCGAATCCTTGAACATCAGCGCGCCGGCTTCGGCGATGGCGCTCTCGCCCGGGTCCAGCTCGATCTCCACGAACTGCATTTCATGGCCGACGATGCGGAAATCGATGTCGTCCGCGCGCTGGCTGCGCGCGCCGTGGCCAGGCACCGGCGGAGGTGCGCTGGACATGCCGGGGGCCTCGCTGCGCAGTTCGGGTACCTCGCCGATCGCCATCCAGCCGCTCATGCCCTGGCACCAGGCCAGCGCGCGCGGATTGCCCTGGGCGAAGTGGCGTGCGGCCTGGTCGTCAAAGGGGCCGACGCGGTCGGCCTGGCCGGGGACATGGAAGTACCACTGGTTCATCGCTGCGATTCCAAGGGGTGCGGGAACGCCGAGTCTAGCGGGCGGGCGAGGGCCGCCGCGACGGCCATGAACGCGCGGCATTTGCGGCAAGCGTGTTGTATTGCAACAATTATCTGGTAGCGCCGTTCCACCACCCCTCCCAACACAGCCTACCGCCATGTCCCCGAACCGTTCCGTCCACGACCGCCGACCGGTCGTGCGTCCGCTCGTTCTCGCTCTCTCCGCCCTGCTGCCGCTGACCGCAGTTGCCCAGCAAGCTCCGGCCAGCAAGGATCCCGTCGCGCTCGATGCGCTGACCGTGACCGCCCAGCGCCGCGTCGAGAACGCCAAGGACGTGCCGGTGGCGATCACCGCGATCCAGGGAGAGAAGCTCGATGTCCTCGGTTCGGCCGGTGACGACATCCGCTTCCTCGCTGGCCGCGTGCCCAGCCTGAACATCGAATCGTCCTACGGTCGTGCCTTCCCGCGCTTCTACATCCGCGGCCTGGGCAACACCGACTTCGACCTCAATGCGTCCCAGCCGGTGTCGCTGGTATATGACGACGTGGTGCAGGAAAGCCCGCTGCTGAAGGGCTTCCCGCTGTTCGACCTGGCCGGCGTGGAAGTGCTGCGCGGCCCGCAGGGCACGCTGTTCGGCCGCAATACCCCGGCCGGCGTGGTGAAGTTCGATTCGGCACGTCCGTCGCAGGACGCCGATGGCTACGTCAAGGTGGCCTACGGCAGCTATGACACCTGGAACGTGCAGGGTGCCTACGGCGGTCCGCTGACCAGCCGCTGGTCGGCCCGCGTATCGGCCCTTTACCAGCGCCGCGACGACTGGGTGACCAACACCCGCAGCAACGCACCGGCGCAGGGTTTCGAAGGCTATGACGAAGGCGCCGCACGCGTGCAGTTCCTGTACGAAGGCGATGGTTTCGAAGGCCTGTTCAACCTGCACAAGCGCAAGCTCAACGGCACCGCGCGCCTGTTCCGCGCCAACATCATCCAGCCGGGCAGCAACAAGCTGGTGGAAAACTTCGACCGCGATGAAGTATCCACCGACGGGCAGAACTTCTCCGACCTGGAAACCTGGGGCGGCAGCGCGCGCCTGAAGTGGGACCTGGGCCGGGTCACCCTGCACTCGATCACCGGCTATGAAACCGCCGAGTCGTTGAACCACGGCGACATCGACGGCGGCTACGGCGCGTCGTTCCTGGGCGCCGGCAACTACGGCCCGGGCTTCATCCCGTTCCCGTCCGAATCGGCCGACGGCCTGCCGAGCCACCGCCAGTGGACGCAGGAATTCCGCGTCGAATCCAACGAGTGGGGCCGTTTCGACTGGCAGGCCGGCGTGTTCTACTTCGATGAAGACGTCACCATCGACAGCTTCAACTACGACTCGCTGACCCCGGGCAATCCGCAGAGCGGCCATGCCGTGCAGCAGCAGCGCAACAAGGCGTGGGCGGCGTTCGCTTCCGGCGACTTCGACGTCACCGACCGCTTCAAGCTGCGTGCCGGCGTGCGCTACACCCAGGACAAGAAGGACTTCACTGCCAGCGTGCTGCAGGCCGTCGCCGGCGGCACGCCGGTCAGCGGGCCGTACGTGGCCAACAGCGATGTCGACGACGTCAGCTGGGACCTGAGCGGTGTCTACGCGCTGACCGACAACGTCAACGCCTACGCGCGCGTGGCCAAGGGCTTCCGTGCGCCCTCCATCCAGGGCCGACTGGCCTTCGGTGGCGTGACCCAGGCCGATTCGGAGAAGGTGATTTCCTACGAGGCCGGCATCAAGGCCGACCTGTTCGACCGCCGTGCGCGCCTGGGCTTCAGCGTGTTCCGCTACGACGTGGATGGGCAGCAGCTGATCGCCGTCGGTGGCAGCAACAACACCGCCACCCTGCTCAACGCCGACAAGACCATCGGCCAGGGCTTCGAGCTCGACTTCGAGGCCTATCTGACCGACAACGTGCTGCTGACCCTGGGCAGCAGCTACAACGACACCGAGATCAAGGATCCCGACCTGGCGGTGGCGATCTGCGGCGGCGGCTGCACCATCACCGATCCGACCACGGTGATCAACGGCGGTACCTATGCGCTGGTGAACGGTAATTCGCTGCCGCAGGCACCGAAGTGGATCCACAACCTGACCCTGCGTGCCGGCTTCCCGGTCACCGATGCCAGCGAGTTCTACGTCTACACCGACTGGGCGTACAAGAGCGAGGTCAACTTCTTCCTGTACGAATCGCCGGAGTTCCGCAGCCGCAGCTCGCTGGAAGGCGGCCTGCGCCTGGGTTACAACTGGGATTACGGCCAGTACGACGTCGCCGTGTTCGGTCGCAACCTGACCGACCAGGTGCGTGTGGTCGGTGCGATCGACTTCAACAACCTGACCGGGTTCCTCAACGAGCCGCGTACCTTCGGCGTGGAGTTCACCGCGAAGTTCTGATCGACCTGAAAACGGGGGGGCGGCCCACGGTCGCCCCGCCTTGAGGAACATCCACGGCGCGGATTCTTCCGCGCCGTTCTCATTTCACAGCGCGCTCTGTGGCCGCACCTGCAGCACCGCTTCTTCGGCCGCGCAGTCGCGGCTGGATGATCGACCGGTCGCGCGTGCCGCTGCGATTTCTCGTTTTGCCGCAAGCAGGTCGGCCTGGAATTCCGGGTTGTCGTGCAGCCGCGCGACCAGTGCAGCGCCGAGGAACCGTGCCTGCACGATATCGCTGGGCCAGTGCATGTTGCAGACCAGGCGACTTTCAGCGTAATTGCGCCCCCGCGCGAAGATTGCATCGGCCCGCTCCGGTGCCACCTCGGCAAGGATCAGTGCCCACGCCCATCCGGCGATGCCGTGTCCAGACGGATACGAGCCGGTTTCGCGTTTCTTGTCCTCCTCTTCCGGGGTGCAGGTGGGCGCTGCGTTGACCACATACGGCCGCTGGCGCAGATGCTGGTTTTTGGCCGGACCTGCGGTAGCACTGGCGTCGCGGCGGCTGCGCTGCAGCAGGCTGAAAATGGCAGGGGTCCGGGTGCTGTCCACGTCCATTCCCAGTGCGCAGCTGAACTGGTTGCCGCCCGGCGGCAGCGGGCCCTTCGGGAAGGAATCGTCGGCATCCAGGTTGGCCTGTGCAAACCGCTCGGTACCGCGCAGCGCGAGCGCTTCACGGCTGACCTGCACATCCAACGCCGCGCTCACCGTGCCTGCGGCAGGGGGGGCGGGCACCAGCGCGATGCTGTCCGGCACCTGTGCCTGTTCGAGGTAGCCGGTGACCTTGGCAGCCACCGGTGACGCAGCTGCGATCAGCGACAGGGTTGCAAGGAAGAAGGGGCTGATCCGCGCGATGAGGGCTGTTCCGGGGTGCGTCATTGGGAAGGGTCCGGCTGCGATGGAAGCTGCAGCATTGCACTGCCGTACGCGTGTGTCGGCCGGATTTTTCCAATCGCGATGCAGCCGCACGTGGACGGAGCATGCACGGCCCTGCGCGGGCGGGCCGCAGCGGTCGGCAGCGGGCGGGAATCCTGTGGCGTGCAGCCGATTGCCTGACGCCTCGGCAGGAACCGGCGCGAACGATGCGTTTACGCCGACCGTGTTGATGGTGTCATCGCGCGCGGAGGGGCGCGATCAGCGCGATCACCGGGGCGTACTGGGACGGTGGCCTACAGCGCGCTGGCCGGCCGCACCTTCAGCACCGCTTCCTCGGCCGCGCAGTCACGGCTGGACTGCTGCCCGGTCCTGCGCGCGGCGTCGATTTCCCTGCGTGCCGCCAGCAGATCGCGCTGGAACATCGGGTTGTCGTGCAGCCGGGCGACGGCAGCGGCGCCCATGAAACGGCCTTCCAGGATGTCGCTCTGCCAGTGCACGTTGCACACCAGGCGGCTTTCCCCGTAGTTGCGTCCGCGCGCGATGATGGCATCGGCCCGGTCCGGGGCGATTTCCGACAGCAGCAGCGCCCACGCCCAGCCGATCGACGTATGGCCGGACGGATAGGAGCCATTGCCGCGCAGGCCGGCTTCGTCTTCCGGGGTACAGGTCGGCTCGCCGTTGACCATGAACGGCCGCGGGCGCTGGTGGTGCTTCTTGGCCACGCGGGTGGCGGCACTGGCATCGATGCGGCTGCGTTCCAGCAGGCGGTACAGCGCCGGCGTGCGCTGCGCGTCCACGTCCAGGCCGATGGCGCAGGAGAACTGGTTGGCGCCTTCCGGGAAGCCGAGTTCGGCATCGCGCGTGGCCTGGGCGAAGCGTGGCGTACCGCGCAGCGCACGTGCCTCGCGGCTGACCTGTTCGTCCAGCGCGAAGCCGGCCGAGCCGGCCACCGGCGGCGCCGGCACCAACGCCAGGCTGGCCGGCACCGCGGCCGCGTCCAGGTAGCCCACCGCCTTGGTGGTGACGTTGGCTTCAACGGCGGTCGGCCTGCTGGCGGTGGCCGTGCATCCCGCCAGGGACAGTGCGACGGCAAGCCAGGGCAGGGCGCGGCCGAGGCGGGGGATCAGGGACATGGGCAGGCTCGGGACAGGGGGCTCGCCGTCAATGATCGCAGTCGCGCTCGCCCTGCGCAGCGTCCGTCGCGCATACGGCCAGAACCGGCATGGTCCTCTGCATGAGCCCAAACCGCTTTTACATGTCGGGGATGTCCTTTTTCCCGGGGAAGCGCACAGACGTTCACCGGTGATCGCGCCGAGCATCAGGCCACCAACGGCGCGGGATCGGCCGACCACGGAGAAGCGAAATGCACAGCACCGCACGACGAAGTTCTGCACTGGCCCTGCTGCTGGGCCTGCAGCCGGCGCAGGCGGCCGAAGTCATCGGCGTGGCCTTCGTGCACGGCACCGGCGTGCACACCAACGCCACCCGCGACTACTGGCAGCCGGGCATCATCGACAGCGTGCGCCAGGGCTTGCCGGACCGGCGCAACCATGTGGTCATCAGCTGCGATTTCGATCAGTACATGTGGAAGCCGAAAGCCGCCGGCTGCCTCGCCGACCAGCTGACCGGCTTCATCGACCGCCGCGGCATCACCCAGCTGGTCGTCATCACCCATTCCAACGGCGGTAACGTCATGCGCTGGATCCTGTCCAATCCAACCTACGACCGCCGCTATCCGAAGATCATCCGCACGGTGCGCAAGGTCACCGCGCTGGCGCCGTCTTCGGCCGGCACGCCGCTGGCCGATGCGGTGATCAACGGCAGCACCTTCGAAACGTCGCTGGGCTGGCTGCTGGGTTTCAGGAACGATGCGGTGCGCCAGCAGCAGGTCGGCCACATGGCCACCTACAACGCGCAGAACCTGTATGGCACCGCCGGACGTCCGGCACTGCCCACGCCGTTCCGCGCGGTGGTCGGCAGCGATGTCGATTCGTCACCGACGGATGCCGACAGTTACTGCGGTGGCTATGCCGCCAACCTCGGCCTGGAGTTCACGCAGAACTGGCTGTCGTCGTGTTCGGACGGCTTCCTCGACTGCAGCAGCCAGCAGGCGGCCGGCAGCGTGTGGTTCATCGACACCGCACGCACCCGGGGCGCTGAACCGCTCAGCCACAACCAGAGCCGCCGCGCGTGCTTCGGCCTGGGCACGCTGCTGCGCAACGACCTGACCCAGTGACGGAGACCATCATGAGAATGCACTCGACCCGTTTGGCCCTTGGCGCGCTGGCGATCCTGTCCGCTGCGTCCGCAGGGGCTGCACAGCCGCTGCGCGCCGCCGCGGCGGGCGACCAGGTGCCGGCCGCACTGATCGCCGCGCCGTTGCCCACCGGCGACGAAAGCGAGCCGCTACCGCTGGCCTTCGCCTGGGCGCTGGACCCGGCGCAACCGCTGCAGGCGCCCGCAGCGTACGTTGCCATCAGCCGCAGTTACTGGCAGCAGGTCGATGCAGCCGAGCTGCTGCACGGCCTGGCGCTGCCGTTGACCGCATCGGACGCGGTGATCCAGCTCAGTCCGTTGCCGGGTGCCCGGGCGCTGTCGGCGGATGCAGTGCAGCTGCGTGATCCTGCCGGGCGCAGCAGCGTGGTCCGCGGTGTCGATGCGCGCGGGCTGCGCGATGCCGGCATGCCGGTCAGCGACGGCACCCGCATGCTGCGCACCGGCGCAAGCAGCACGGCCGGGGTCTACCGGCTGCAGAGCGCGCAGGCACGGGGCCGCTACGTGGTGCAGGTGCTGGAGCCCAACAGTCCGCTGCGGCTGGAAGTGCAGGCCAGCCAGGCGCAGGTGCTGGCCGGTGGCCACGTGCAGCTGCAGGCCCGGCTGCTGGAAGACGGGGCCAGTGCGGCGCGGTTGCGCACCCGCCACGGCGATCTGCGCGGTGAAGCGCTGCTGGTTGCGCCCGATGGCCGCAGCTGGCCGCAGCGCCTGTTGCGTAGCCCCGATGGCAGCCTGCGCGCGCAGGTGCGCATTCCCGCCGACGTGGGCACCACGCAGGGCCTGTGGGAGCTGCAGGTGTTTGCCGAGGCAGAGGGGGTGCGGCGTGATGGCAAGGTCGCCTTCGCCGTGGCGCTACCGACGGCGCGTTTCAGCGGCCAGGCCACGTCGGATCCCGCCAGCAGGCAGGTCAGCCTGCCGCTGCAGGTGGCCGCCGTCGGCCGTTACGAAGCCCGCGGCACCCTGTACGCCAGCACGGCCGATGGCCAGTTGAAACCCGTTGCGCAGGCGCATGCCGCCGCGTGGTTCGACGGTCCCGGGCATGGAATGCTGGTGCTGCCGTTCGACCAGGCCGCGCTGCCGGCGGGGTTTGGCGCGCCATATGAACTGCGTGACCTGCAGCTGCAGGACCAGAGCCGGATGGCACCGGTCGAGTCGCGCGCTGCCGCGCTGCGGTTCTGATCCGGGAAAGGGGGCCGGGGCAGCAGGCCGCGCGGCGCTATCGCGCGTGCGCGCTCAGCCGTCCTTCGTGCTCCCGCACGGTGATCGGGCCGCCGAACAGCGCGGACAGCGGCGCATCGCACAGCAGCTCGGCCCGCGTACCGTCGGCCAGCACGCGTCCATCGCGCAGCAGCACCACCCGTTCGATTTCCGGAATGATTTCTTCCACGTGGTGGGTGACCAGCACCAGCGTGATGCCCTGGCGCGCCAGGGACTGCATGGTATCGACCAGCTGCTGACGGGCCACCAGGTCCAGCCCGGTGGACGGTTCGTCCAGCAGCAGCGCGTGGGGGCGGTTGACCAGTGCCCGGGCGATCAATACGCGACGGGTCTCTCCGGCCGACAGTTCTGCATAGGTGCGACCGTGCAGCGCCAGCGCGCCGCTCATCGCCAGGGTGGCGCGCGCGCGATCGCGCATGTCCTGGCTGATCTCGCGGAACGCTGGCAGCACGTAGCTGGCGAAGAATCCGGTCAGCACGGCCTGTTCCACGGTCAGGCCGGGCATGTCGGCGAGGTTGTTGCTGAGGTCGCCGGTGACGATGCCCAGCTGCGAGCGCAGCCGGTCCACCTGCCAGCGGTTCTGGCCCAGCACCTTGACCGGCACGTGACCGTCGGCATGGGCCAGCGGATACAGCTCGCGGGTGATCAGTTTGATGAAGGTGGACTTGCCGCAGCCGTTGGGTCCCAGCAACGCGGTGTGCTGGCCCTGTGCGATGCGCAGGCTGAGGCCGTGCAGGACCTTTACCTGGCCGCGCATCACGCTGGCGCGGTCCAGTTCGATCAGCGGCGGGAGGGGGGCGGCATCGGCTGCGGGCGGTGCAACGGCGGCTGGATTCAGGCTGGACAACGCAGGTTCCCGACTGGAAGGAGCGCGGCCGTGGCGGCGCAGGGATGCAGTTTGCCAAGCCAGGGGCCATCATGTCTGCACCGCGGCGACCCCGCGCCGGACCACGGCCTGGAGGCCGCCATGACCGACGTCACCCTTCCGCTGCCGCGCAGACGCGTGATCACCCTGCTGGCTGCCCTGCTGCTGGGCGCTGCGGGCGGCGTGCAGGCGCAGGTGGCCGACACCGGCACCTATCTGCAGCGCATGGATGCCGATGGCGATGGCCGGGTCAGCGAGGCCGAGTACGTGCAGTGGATGATGTACGCCTTCGAGCGGATGGATGCCGATGGCACCCAGCACGCCATCGCTCTCGGCATCCATGCGCCCGAAGGCGTACATCATCCACTGCACGTACTCGGCCTCGCTAACACGCCCACCGCACTCCGCATCTAACCGCTCCAGACAGGTACCGATGTCTGCAACTTCCGCCAGCTCGCAGCCCGCCGCGCCCAGCCGCAGGGCAGCCAGCAAGCTGATCACGCAGATGCGCGGCAGCGGAAGAGTGACGGGGGACATGGAGGCGTCGGA
>NZ_LDJK01000006.1 GCF_001431535.1 Stenotrophomonas chelatiphaga | reverse complement strand
ACCGATGCGGGGGCATGACGGCCAGCGGCCGTCACCTACCGATGCGGGGGGCTGACGGCCAGCGGCCGTCATCGCCGGGTCAGGGGGCGGCTAGTCTGCGGGTGCGGGCCTGCTGGTCGGCCATGGCGCGGTCGAGTTCGGCCTGCAGGGCCTTCTGCTGCACCGGAGCGTCCAGTACGTAGACCTTGATGCCGTGCGCGGGGACGTCGGCCTTCAGGGAGGCGGACACCTGCAGCGTGTCGCCGTCCAGCGCGTCGCGCCAGGTGCCGTCCTGCAGGTAACGCTTCACTTCGATGCGGGCCGCTGCATCACCCTTGTTCAACAGCACCAGCGCGGTCTGGTTGACCCCGCCATGCTGCAGCACGCGGAAGAACACCGCTTCGTTGCCTTGCAGGCGCTCGTTGACCTGCAGGCCGCGCTGCAGTGCCGGGGTGGCTTCGCGCAGTTTCGCCACGCGCTGCAACGGGCCGAAGATCGGGCTCTGTGCTGCAGCATCCACGCGCTGCTGGCCGAAGTAGGCGCGGTTGCCGGCGTGTTCGGCGCGGCCGCGCATGAAGCCGGTTTCCGAGCCGTAGTACAGCACCGGGATGCCGCGCGCGGTGAACAGCCAGTTGTTGGCGTCGATGAAGCCGGCATCGCTGGCATCCAGCCGCGGCATGTCATGGTTGTCGTAGAAACTCATCAGCTCGTACGGGTTGGCGTACGGCCCGCCCAGCAGGTGCAGCGGCTCGGCCAGCGTTTCGAAGCCCTTCTGCTTCAGCCCGAAGGTTTCTTCCATCGCCCCGCGCGAGGGGAAATCCAGCACGCTGACGTTGGCGTTCGCCGGCCAGGTGTGCTCGGCGATCTTCGCCGCGTCGTAGTCGAACGCTTCGCCGAACATGAACATGCCCGGATGCTCGGCACGCACGCGGCGCACGAACTCGTTCCACCACGGATGCGGCAGCCAGCCGATGGTATCGATGCGCAGCGCATCCACGCCCTGCGCGGTCCACTGCAGGTAGGCGCCGACCAGGTAATCCATCACCGCCGGGTTGTGTTCGTTGAAGTCGCCGAGCTCGGCCAGGTTGCCATCGAAGATCGAGCCCTTCGACGCATCCACCGGCCCGATGTTGTTGTAGAAGGCGTGCAGCGGGTTGTGGCTGGGATCCAGCTGCTGCGGCGCGAGGTTTTGGTGGTCGGCGATCAGCCTGCCGTCCTTGTCGAAGATCTGCCCGAACTGGGGCTGGCGCACCGGCATGGTCCACGACGGCGAGCCGTGGTTGCCGACGATATCCAGCACCACCTTCAGCCTGGCTGCGTGCAGGCCCTTGGTGAAGTCGGCGAACTGCAGGCCGGCGCTGGGCAGGTGCTCGTCCACCTTGTAGAAATTGGTGCCCCAGTAGCCGTGATAACCGGTCTTGCCGCGGTCGGTCAGGGTGCTGGTGCAGCTGATCTCCTTGCTGCCGGTGAAGGCCTGGTCCGGGTTGTCGACGATGGGGGTGATCCACACCGCGCCGAAGCCCAGGTTGCGGATGTAGTCCGCATTGTCCAGCACGCCCTTGAAGTCGCCGCCGAGGTATCCGATGTTGCCATCCACCTTGTCCGGGCACGGTACCGGGATGTCGAACGTGCGGTGCGCGCCGCCCTGGTCGCGGTGGTCATTGGACGGGTCGCCGTTGACGAAGCGGTCGGTCACCACGAAGTACACCGCATCGCGTGCGAACGGTTCGGTGGTGCCTACGTAGTCCGGGCGCGGGGCGGCGAGCGCCTGGCCAGCGAACAGGGCGAAACCTACAGCAACAGACAGACGCACATGCATCACACCACCTCCGGACGGGACGGAACACGCAGCACGCACAGGCCGGCCACGAGCAGGCTGCAGCCGCCCAGCACCAGCACCTGCATCGGCTGGCCGCCCAGCCATGCGCGCAGGGCAAAGCCGAGCGCGCTGGCGGCCACCAGCTGCGGGATCACGATGAAGAAATTGAAGATGCCCATGTACACGCCCATCTTCGCCGCCGGCACGCTGTCCGACAGCAGGGCGTAAGGCAGGGACAGGATGGAGGCCCAGGCAAAGCCCACGCCCACCATCGACAACAGCAGCCAGCGCGGATCGTCGATGAACATCATCGACACCAGCCCCGCCCCGCCCAGCCACAGGTTGACCAGGTGGCTCCAGCGCAGCCCGATGGCGCGCACCATCAGCGGGATCAACAACGCGGCCAGCGCGGCGAAGCCGTTGTACGCACCGAACAGCACGCCGACCCAGTTGGCGCCCTCGTTGTAGGCGGCCGACTGCGGATCGGTGGAGCCGAAGTGGGTGCCGGCGACCGCGGCGGTGGTGTAGATCCACATGGCGAACAACGCGAACCAGGAGAAGAACTGCACCCACGCCAGCCGCCGCATGGTGCCCGGCATGTTGCGCAGGTCATCGACGATGGTCGCCAGCATGTGCGTGCCGGGCAGCACGCGCGCCACGCCCAGCAGGATGCCGTAGGCCGCACACAGGCCGGCCAGCACGTACAGCATCTTGTCCCCGCGCTGCCAGGTGATCAGTGCCGCCAGCACGATGCCCACCAGCAGCCACAGCGCGATCTGCGCCCACGGTGGCACGCCGCGCGAGGCCACCGCATGGGCATGCGGCGGCTCGGCATCGGCGAAGCCGGCCAGCTCGGTCGGTGAGTATTCGCGCGTGCTCAGCACGGTCCAGGTGATCGCCGCCAGCAGCACCACCGCACCGAAGTAGAACGCATAGCGCACGGTGTCCGGCACTTCGCCCGGGGCGGCGGTATTGGCCACGCCGAAGTGGGCCAGGATGAAGGGCAGGAAGCTGGCGACGATGGCGCCCACGCCGATGAAGAAGCTCTGCATGGCAAAGCCGGTCGGCCGCTGGCGCGGCGCCAGCTGGTCACCGACGAAGGCACGGAACGGCTCCATCGACACGTTGATGGACGCATCCAGCACCCACAGCGTGCCCGCCGCGATCCACAGCGTGGGCGAGTTCGGCATCACCAGCAACGCCAGCGTGGTCAGCACCGCGCCGATCATGAAGAACGGACGGCGGCGGCCCCAGCGCGTCCAGGTGCGGTCGGACAGATAGCCGACGATGGGCTGCACCAGCAGGCCGGTCAGCGGCGCGGCGATCCACAGCCCGGGCACCGCTTCCATCGACGCACCGAGCGTTTCGAAGATGCGGCTGGCGTTGGCGTTCTGCAGCGCGAAGCCGAACTGGATGCCGAGGAAACCGAAGCACATGTTCCATATCTGCCAGAACGACAGCTGCGGTTTGTCGGGCCGGACGACGGCAGGACGGTTCATGGGCGGTCTCCTGCCAGGGCGGCAATGGGTGCCAGCAGCAACGCTTTGACGTCTGCAGTGTTGAGCACGCCCGCGCGGCCGCCCTTGCCGCCGGTGTAGTGGGCAAAGTGCTGCAACGCGCTCATGTTGAAGCCGTCCTGCAGCTGGAACGTGCACGCACCGGCGGGCAGATCGAACTCGGCGGCGGTGGATTCCTGCACCGCCACACTGTGCGGCATCACCACGGTATGCGACTGCGTGGGCTGGCCGGCACACCTGACGGCGAGCTGCTTCACCGCCGCGGTGACCCCGGTATTGATCGGCCCGTTGGGGTTGTTGAACTGCAGCCGCAGGCGTACGCGACCGGCAGCGGGCTGCGTCCACGACCATCCCTGCGCGCCAGGCAGGCGCTGCTGCGGGCCGATGCACGTGGTCGGGCTGTGCAGCGATTCCAGCGCGTCCGCGCGGCGGGTCAGGCTGAGGCAGTGCCGCAGGCCGTCGTCGGCAAAACGTGCCACGCCATCGTGCGCGTCGACTGCGGCACCATCGCGCCACAGCACGTGCTGGGCGGGGACGGGGATGGTCCAGGCATTGCCCTCCCGCTTGGCCGAAGGCGCGGCTGGCGTGGCGGGTGCATAAGCGGCCGCAGCTGGGTGAGCCGGCGCGGGGTCAGCGTCCTTTCGCTCTGCGAAAGGACGCTGACCCTTTTCAGGTACCAGCTGCACGGTGGTGGTGGCACCGTCGCGCCGCGTCTTTCCGGCGACCAGCAGCTCACCCTGCATCTTCTCAGGCTTCAGCAGCACGTAGCGCTTGCCGTCCATCTGCAGCGTGATCCGGTCCCGCGTGCCGAACAACGGCTGCACCAGCGCGACCGGCAGCTTGGGTTGTACCTGGCCGTCGGCTTCCACGCCGAACACGCCCAGCAGCACCATGTCCAGGTAGCCGGCGACCGACCACAGCTGGCGTTCGGAGTTGACCACCGGGCCACTCAGCGCGCCTTCGTCGACATGGATCTTCTGCGTCAGCAGCTCGTAGTTTTCCATGTTGGAACCGGCCAGCGCGGCACCGCGCATCAGCGATTGCACTTCGCTGGTGATACGCGGTGCATCGTCCAGCAGCCGCGCGGCGCGCAGCGAATATGCGCTGACAAACGGCCAGATCGCGCGATTGTGGTAGACCGGCTGGTTGCCTTCCTGCGGCCACACCACCGGGCTGCCGGCCGCACTGGCCGGATACGCCGCCAGTGCACGGCGCGCGCGGTCGGTCGGCAACACCCCGGCCAATACGCCCAGCGAGGTCGCCAGCAGATCGTACTTGGCGTAGGGCACGGGGTGCGCCGCTTCGCCGATGTAGCTCATGTACTGCCCGGCGTCTTCGCGCCAGAAACGTGCGTCGATCCGCGGCCCCAGGGCATCGGCCCAGGCCTTGTACTGCGCCGCGCGCGTGGCATCGCCGCGCTGGCCCGCCAGCTGCTCACCCAACCGCAGGGCCTGGTAATGCAGCACGTTGGTGGACAGCGCGAAGGAATCGCCGATGAAGCGCACGTCTTCGCGGGTCCAGTCCGGATAAGTCTGCTCGCGCCAGTCCAGGAACGAGGTCTCGCCGCGGTACAGGCCGGTGGCCGCGTCGAACACCATGGCACGGTCCTGCGCCAGCGTGCCCTGCAACGCCTGCCAGACCTGGTCGGCGAAGGCACTGTCGTCCAGCAGGTGGCGGGCAGCGAGGAACCACACGATGCGGTCGCTGCTGATCGGCCAGCTGCCACCGGAACCGGTGTCCTGCGCCACGAACAGGCCGGGGGTCATGCCATCGCGCGCTTCGGACAACTTGAACTGCAGCGACTGCCGGGTGCGTTGCGGATCCAGCCGTGCCAGCGCCAGGTCGGCAGCGAAGCTGACATCGCGCGTCCAGACATACGGCCAGTTGGCACCGGTCTTGAAGCACTCGCACGGCACCGGCCGGCCTTCGTCGAAGGACGGATCGCGGATCGCATCCACGCGGTCCTGGTCCATTTCCTGCTGCGCAAGCGCGAACAGGGCATCGAACATCGGGCTGGCGGTGTCGCTGCGCATCGGCTGCGCGGCAATGCGCAGCTGGCGATCCGGCGTGTGCAGCACGAAGCCGCCACCGGCCACGGATTCAGCGCGCGCGGTGCGACCCTCGAATTCCAGGTCGGCGGCATGCGCGGCCGAACCCAGCGTCGTCGCGATGGCGACGGTCAGGCAGATCATCTTCAGCATCGAAGCGGACAACCGGCTTGCGCCCGTCACCCTCCCTCCCTCTTTGCATGTTGTAGGTCCCCGCTTGCCAGGCGGCCGGCAGGGGCGCAACGCCTCCCTCAAGGCATCGTGCGGACATGGTAGACGGCAGGCGCGGGAGCTGCCCTGGCTGCATACGTATTCATGGCCTGCCGCGTCTGGCCTCCCGGCCGGCTGGGCTATGGTCGGCGCAGTTCCTGCATCGCCCTGGGAGGGGAAATGTCGCTGTTTTCGTTGTTGCTGCGTGCTCGCCGCGCGCCCTGCCTGGGCCTGCTCCTGCTGCTGGCCAGCCCCGTGGTGCTGGCTGCCACCGTGCCGTCGGCCAGCGTCGAATCGCCGGGGAAGATCCTGAAAGTGACGCTGCAGGTGGACGGCGGCACCGCCCGTTACCAGGTGCAGCGACTCGGCGATACGGTGGTGGACGCCTCCAAGCTCGGCTTCGAGCTGCGCGATGGCCGGCTGGACCGCGATTTTGAAATCACCGGCAGCAGCACCCGCCGCTTCGATGAAACCTGGGAACAGCCCTGGGGCGAGCGCCGGCTCACCCGCAACCACTACAACGAACTGACCGTTTCCCTGCGCCAGACCACCGGTGACAGGCGCCGGCTGGACGTGGTGTTCCGGGTATTCGATGACGGCGTCGGCTTCCGTTATGTGTTCCCGCAACAGCCTGGACTGGCCGAGGCGATCATCGATGAGGAGCTCACCGAATTCGCCATCGCCCAGCACTCCACCGCGTGGTGGATTCCGGCCGGCGAACCGATCCACTATGAATACCTGTATGCGCGTACCCCGCTGCAGGAGGTGCCGCTGGCACATACCCCGATCACCCTGCGCAGCGACAGCGGCCTGCACGTGGCCATCCACGAAGCCGCGCTGGTGGACTATGCCGGCATGTGGCTGCGCCGCACCGATGGCCAGCGCCTGCGCGCGCAGCTTTCCCCGTCCGCCGAAGGCTGGAAGGTGCGCCGCGCCCTGCCCTTCGCTACGCCGTGGCGCACGCTGCAGATCGCCGACCGCGCCGGCGGGCTGGTCGAATCGGACCTGATCCTCAACCTCAACGAGCCCAATGCGCTGGGCGATGTCAGCTGGGTCAAGCCATCCAAGTATCTGGGCGTGTGGTGGTCGATGCACCTGGACGAGGAGAGCTGGGCCACCGGCCCGCGCCACGCCGCCACCACGGCGAAGACCAGGAAGGTGATTGATTTCGCCGCCGCCAACGGCTTCCGCGGCGTGCTGGTGGAAGGCTGGAATCCCGGCTGGGATGGCAACTGGGTGGGCAACGGCTACGACTTCGACTTCACCCGCGCCACCCCGGACTTCGACATCGAGGCGCTGTCCGCCTACGGCGCGAAGAAGGGCGTGCACCTGGTGGGCCACCATGAAACCGGCTGTGCCATCGACCACTACGAGGACCAGCTGGGCGCGGCGCTGGACCTGTACGCGCGACTGGGCGTGGATTCGTTCAAGACCGGCTACGTCTGCGATGACGGCCAGGTCGACCGGCGCAACCCGGCCGGCGGCCCCCTGCTGCGCGAATGGCACGACGGCCAGTTCATGGCCCGCCACCATTTGAAGGTGGTGCAGGAAGCGGCCGCGCGCAGGCTGGCGGTCAACCCGCACGAGCCGATCAAGGACACCGGCCTGCGCCGCACCTATCCGAACTGGGTGTCGCGTGAAGGGGCGCGCGGCATGGAGTACAACGCGTGGGGCCAGCCGCCCAATCCGCCGGAACACGAGGTCAACCTGGTGTTCACCCGGATGCTGTCCGGACCGATGGATTACACCCCCGGCGTGCTGTCATTGAAGGGCCGCCATGGCCAGGCCATTCCCAGCACGCTGGCCCGCCAGCTGGCGCTGTACGTGGTGCTGTACAGCCCGATCCAGATGGCCGCCGACCTGCCCGAGCATTACCTGCAGCACCTGGACGCTTTCCAGTTCATCAAGGACGTAGCGGTGGACTGGGAACAGAGCCGGGTGCTGGACGGCGAGGTCGGCGACTTCGTCACCATCGTGCGCCGCGACCGCAACAGCCGCGACTGGTTCCTCGGCAGCATCACCGATGAACACGGCCGCGTGCTGCCGGTGTCGCTGGGCTTCCTGGAACCGGGGGTGCGCTACCGCGCGGAGATCTACCGCGATGGTGACGGGGCGGATTTCCGCAGCAATCCCTTTGCCTTCGCGCGCGAAACCCGCGAAGTCACCAGCGCCGACGCGCTGACCCTGGTGCTCGGCCCCGGCGGCGGCCAGGCGATCCGCTTCACCCCGCTGTGAAGGGCGCGACGCCAGACGCGGCCTGGTAGTGACGGCCGCTGGCCGTCTTCAAACACCGCGCGCTGATGGGTAGTGACGGCCGCTGGCCGTCTTCAAACACCGCGCGCTGACGGCCAGCGGCCGTCACTACCCACACGCCGTCGCTGTCCTCACCAACATGTAATCGCTTACACCGCGTGTCGCTGCATTGAATACGTATGCAGGCTGATTCCAGCGCGCGGCGCGCTGCATACCATAGCGTCGCAGTCAGCGGCCACCGTGCCGCGACCCGTATCGGCAGTGCCGGCGCGGACCACAACTAGATTCGGCAACATTGCCTGGGAGGGGAAATGTCGAACCACAAGCGCAACGCGCTGTCATTGGCGCTGGCCGTCGCACTGTCACCGGTACTCGCTTTCGCGCAGTCCACCACGTCCACCACCGCCAGCGGCCAGACCGGCAGCGGCGCCACCAACCTGGACGCGGTTCAGGTCACCGGCATCCGTCGCGGCATTGAAAACGCCATCGCGGTGAAGCAGGACGCCACCTCGGTGGTGGAAGTCATTTCCGCCGAAGACATCGGCAAACTGCCCGACGTCAGCATCGCCGAATCGCTGGCCCGCCTGCCCGGCCTGGCCGCCCAGCGCGTGGCCGGCCGTGCGCAGGTGATCAGCGTGCGCGGCCTGTCCCCGGACTTCGCCACCACCCTGCTCAACGGCCGCGAAGTGGTCAGCACCGGCGACAACCGCAGCGTCGAATTCGACCAGTACCCGTCCGAACTGGTCAACGGCGTGACCGTGTGCAAGACCCCTGACGCGGCACTGGTCGGCCAAGGTCTGTCGGGCACCATCGACATGCAGACCGCCCGCCCGTTGAGCTTCCCGGACCGCGTGATCGCGGTCAGCGGCCGCTACCAGAAGAGCTCGCTGGGCGACGCCGCCAACGTGGATGAATTCGGTAACCGCATCAGCGCCAGCTACATCGACCAGTTCCTGGACAAGACCCTTGGCATTGCCATCGGCTACGCGCACAGCGATAACCCGATCCACGAAAACCAGGTCGGCCTGTACGAGCCGTGGACCACCGAACACACCGACAACGGCAACCGTCCCGGCCTGGCACCGGGCGTGACGTTCAGTGACGGCATCAAGGCGCTGCGCCGCACCGGCAACAACAAGCGCGACGCCTTCATGGCGACGGTCCAGTTCCGCCCGAACAACAGCTGGACGAGCACGCTGGACGCGTTCCATACCGACGCCGAGCAGATCGACACGGCCAACCAGTTCGAGGTCAACCTCAGCAACTTCAACGGCGGTTATACGCCGGGCCTGCTGATCACCAACCCGCAGGTCGGCGCCGACGGCACCTTCCAGGGGGGCACCGCCACCGGCGTCTATCCGCTGGTGCGCGGCATGTACAACAAGCGCGAAGACAAGATCGATGCGTTCGGCTGGAACAACGAGTTCACCTTCGGCAACGGCGTCAAGCTGGTGGCCGACGTGAACTACTCCAAGGCCACCCGCGATGAGCTGAACCTGGAAAACAACCTGCAGCTCACCCCCATGCCGCAGCTGGACAGCGTGGGCGTGGTGGTGCGGCCCAACGGGTTCTCGCAGATCAGCCCGGGCCTGGACTATTCCAATCCGGATGCGCTGTTCCTGACCAACACGATCTACGGCTCCGGCTACGGCAAGGTGCCACAGGTGGAAGATCGCCTGAAAGGCGGCAAGATCGCGCTGACCTTGCCGGCACCGGAGGCCCTGTCCAGCTGGTTCGCCGATATCGACGTGGGCGTGAATTACGCTGATCGCCGCAAGCAGAAGACCCAGGCCGAAGGCAACATCCTGCTGGGCGCGCAGGGCGATGCCAATGTGGCGTCCGACCTGCAATACCGTCCCGTCAACCTGGGCTTCGCCGGCATCGGGTACATCCCGGCCTGGAACGTGCCGGCCGCGGTCGAGCGCTACATGGAGTTCAACCCTGTCACCGACCTGGACTATCTGATCCCGAAGTCGTGGACGGTGCAGGAGAAGATCACCACCGCCTGGCTGCGCGCCAACATCAACACCGACATCGGCGTGGTCGGCGTGCGTGGCAACATCGGCGTTCAGATGCAGCACGTGGATCAAAGCTCGCAGTCCAACTACTTCGATCGTTCGCGTCCGGTGGGCCAGGAAGTGCTGCCGATCGACGACGGCAAGACCTACAAGGACTGGCTGCCCAGCTTGAACCTGGCCTTCATGTTCCCGCACCAGCAGACGCTGCGCTTTGCCGCCGCCAAGCAGGTGGCGCGCCCACGCGTGGACCAGATGCGCGCCGGGCTGGAGTTCGGCGTGGACACCGCCACCGGTCGACCGGGTGGCAGCGGCGGCAACCCGCTGCTGGATCCGTGGCGCGCCACCGCCTTCGACCTGTCGTATGAAAAGTACTTCGCCGAGCGTGCCTACGTGGCCGCCGCGGTGTTCTACAAGGACCTGAAGAGCTACGTGTACACCCAGTCGGTGGATGACTACGACTTCAGCGATCTGTTGGCCAGCTATGTGCCGCCGCCCGGCATGGTCGCGCCGGTGCTGCAGACCGGTACGTTCTCCTCGCCGCAGAACGGCAAGGGTGGCACCCTGCGCGGCCTGGAGCTGACCGCTTCGCTGCCGCTGGACATGTTCACCGATGCCCTGCGTGGCTTCGGCGTGCAGGCCAGTGCCACGTTCAATGACAGCGACATCGAGATCCTGGATCCGGAAAGCGCCTCCAGCGTGGGCAGTGATCCGATCGCGCTGCCCGGCTTGTCCGATCGCGTGTACAACCTCACCGCCTACTTCGAACGCAACGGATTTGAAGCACGCGTGAGCCAGCGTCGCCGCTCGGACTTCATCGGTGAAATCGGCAACTTCAACGGTAATCGCACGCTGCGTTACGTGGTGGGCGAGAACGTGACCGACGCGCAGATCAGCTACACCTTCAGCGACAGCAGCGCGATGGCCGGCCTGACCCTGCTGCTGCAGGGCACCAACCTGACCAATGAACCGTACCGCACCTATGCAGGCACCACTGATCGCCCGCTGGAATATGTGGAATGGGGCCGCACCTACATGCTGGGTGTGAACTATCGGTTCTGATCCACCTGCCCGGTCGAGGACAAGGGGCGCCCAATGGGCGCCCCTTTCCATTTGCACATGTCAGTCACAGCGGAAGCCGAGCGTCCCGCCGCAGTTCTGGAAGAGCGGAACGTTGACCAGACGTGTCGAGGTTCTGTTCTCCTGGCGGCTACCGTCCGGGCGCGCACAGAGGGCAGTGATCGCACAGATGTCGTTGGAAAAATGCGCCCAGGCCAGGTCACATCCCTGCGAGAACGCCGGCGACTGCTTGAAGGCATTTGCGCAGGCGGCATGGTCACTGCGCGGGACACCGCTACGTTCTCCCGATGCATGGGCTGCTGGGGGCAGGATGGCTGCAACAGACGCCAGGACGAGGAAACAGCTCAGGATGGATTTCATGAGACACCTCACGTTGATGGAGTGCCTGGTGTCGAGCGCGGCCGTGGCGCGGTCTCTGCACCATTCTGCAAACAGGGATTCGAATTCGACGCGCTGCGGACAGGACTCGCCACCACGCCCTATCGATCCGCGGCGCGCCAGCCGCGCGCAAAAAAGGGCGCCGCCTCTCGGCAGCGCCCCTGAAGTACCACCAACGGAGAAAACAATCAGCCGATGCGGCGGCCGCAGTACACCGCGTGCGCGGGCAGTGCCAGCTCGGTGCCATCCACCGAACCGGCATCCGGGCCGGGCACGTCCATGGCCTGCCACGCGCCCTCTGGCAGCAGCTGCCGCCCTGGCAGCGAAGACAGGTTGAAGGCCAGCAGCATCACCTCATCACCCAGCGTGCGTTCGAACAACAGCACCGGTTCGGCGCTGTCCAGGAAGCGGATATCACCGTGCAGCAGCACCGGCTGCGTGCGCCGCCAGGCCAGGAAGCGGCGGAAGGCCAACAGTACCGAATCCGGCTGCGCTTCCTGCACGGCAACCGCGCGCGACTGGTGGTCGGCCGGGATCGGCAACCACGGTTCGCCGGTGGTGAAACCGGCCAACGGGGCATCGATCCACGGCAACGGCGTACGGCAGCCGTCGCGTCCCTTGAAGTTCGGCCAGAAGGTGATGCCGTACGGATCCTGCAGCGCCTCGAACGGGACGTCGGCCTCGCCCAGGCCCAGCTCTTCGCCCTGGTACAGGCAGATGGACCCGCGCAGCGAACACAGCATCGCCACCAGCATGCGCGCCAGGCGCGGATCGGCCGGATGCCCGCCCCAGCGGGTCACTGCACGCTCCACGTCGTGGTTGGAAATAGCCCAGCACGGCCAGCCCTCGATCATCGCCGTTTCCAGCCGCGAGACCGTATCGCGGATGTACGCCGCGCTGTAATCGTCCACCAGCAGTTCGAAGCTGTAGCCCATGTGCAGGCGCTTGGCCGTGGTGTATTCGGCGGTGGTGGCCAGCGAATCCTCCGAAGAGATTTCGCCCAGGCTGACCGCGCCCGGATACTGGTCCAGCAAGGCGCGCAGCTCCTCCAGGAACGGCAGGTTTTCCGGCTGGGTATTGTTGAAGTAGTGGTACTGGTAGGCGTACGGATTGTCCGGACTGAAACCGCGCCCGACCCGCTTGTCCGCCGGCTTGGGTGGGTTGTCGCGCAGCTGCCGGTCATGGAAGCAGAAATTGATCGCGTCCAGGCGGAAACCATCCACCCCGCGATCCAGCCAGAACCGCACGTTGTCCAGGGTGGCTTTCTGCACTGCCGGATTATGGAAGTTCAGGTCCGGCTGGTCGGCCAGGAAGTTGTGCAGGAAATACTGCTCGCGCCGCGGCTCCCACTGCCAGGCCACGCCACCGAACAGTGACATCCAGTTGTTCGGCGCAGTGCCGTCCTCGCGCGGGTCGGCCCAGACATACCAGTCCGCCTTCGGATTGGTGCGGTCCTGGCGGCTCTCGCGGAACCAGTCGTGTTCGATCGACGTATGGCTCAGCACCTGGTCGATCATCACCTTCAGGCCCAGCGCATGCGCCTTGGCCAGCAGCCGATCGAAGTCGTCCAGGTTGCCGAACAGCGGATCCACGTCGCGGTAGTCGGCGATGTCATAGCCGAAATCGGCCATCGGCGATCTGAAGAACGGCGAGATCCAGATCGCGTCCACGCCGAGCGCGGCGATGTAGTCCAGGCGGTCGATGATGCCGGGCAGGTCGCCGACTCCATCGCCGTTGGCATCGAGGAAACTGCGCGGGTAGATCTGGTAGATGACGGCGCCGCGCCACCATGGCGTATTGGACATCAGGCCCCCCTCCGGGCTCTGTTGGCCCCTGCGGAAACACGGGCCGGAATGCAGCTGAGGAAGCTTAGCCTCGGGCCCCGCGGCATGGTGCCGGCTGCATACGTATTCACGGCTCATGGAGCGTTTCCGCCACTGATCCAGGCCCCTCGCCGGCGCCGCCGCCCGCACATGCGCCCGAATTCACGGCCAGCGCCTATAATTGGCGGCGAGCCTTGAAGCCAGACCGCATGACCATCATCGAAGACACCCGTGCCGCCCTGGGCCTGCCCCAGATCCAGACGCTTGCCGCCGACGACATGGCCGCCGTCGATGCCCTGATCCGGCGCCGGCTTGCTTCGGACGTGGTGCTGATCAACCAGATCGCCGACCACATCATTTCGGCCGGCGGCAAGCGCCTGCGCCCGATGCTGGTGATGCTGGCCGGCCGCGCGGTCGGCGGCGCCGGCCCGGAACACCACCAGCTGGCCGCGATCATCGAGTTCATCCATACCTCCACCCTGCTGCACGACGACGTGGTGGACGAATCCAGCCTGCGCCGTGGCCGCAGCACCGCCAATGCGCTGTGGGGCAACGCGCCCAGCGTGCTGGTGGGCGATTTCCTGTACTCGCGCAGCTTCCAGCTGATGGTGGAACTGGACCGCATGCCGGTGATGCGGATCCTGGCCGACACCACCAACCGCATCGCCGAAGGTGAAGTGCTGCAGCTGCTGCACGTGCATAACCCGGACACCGACGAGGCCGCCTACCTGCGCGTGATCGAGCGCAAGACCGCGGTGCTGTTCGCCGCCGGGACCCGACTGGGCGCGCTGGCCAGCGGCGTCGACGAGGCCACCCAGCAGGCGCTGTACGACTACGGCATGGCGCTGGGCTATGCCTTCCAGATTGCCGACGACGTGCTGGATTATTCGGCCAACGCCGAAGAACTGGGCAAGAACCTGGGCGATGACCTGGCCGAAGGCAAGGCGACCCTGCCGCTGATCCATGCCATGGCCCATTCCGACGAGGCCACCCGCCAGCGCCTGCGCAGCATCGTGCAGGATGGCGACGCCAGTGCGATGCCCGAGGTGTTGGCCGCGATCCACGCCACCGGCGGACTGGACTACAGCCGCAACCGCGCCGAGGAATACGCCGCCGCCGCCGAACGCGCGCTGGACGGCCTGGCCGACAACGATGCGGTAGCCGCCCTGCGCGGCCTGGCCCGCTACGCCGTGAGCCGCAGCCACTGACCCGGGAGCGCCGACCCAGCGTCTGACCGGTAGCGCCGACCCATGGTCGGCGAGCACAGCGGCGCGGTGCAGCAGGCATGATCGCCAACGTCCCGCCGAGCATGGCTCGGCGCTACCCTGCGACCGCCAGACGGTAGCGCCGACCCATGGTCGGCGAGCGCAGCGGCGCGGTGCAGCAGGCATGATCGCCAACGTCCCGCCGAGCACGGCTCGGCGCTACCTGCTCCACCTGCAGCCGTTCGCGGTCAAAGACCGATGCCGGGGATCGCGCTGATCAGGTCGGGGTCGAAACCGGCCAGTTCGGCGAAATGCCGGCCGCGGGCGACGTAATCGCGGTACACGCCATAACTGGGGGCTCCCGGTGACAGCAGCAGCACCCCGCCAGCAGCGCCCAGCGCAGCGCGTGCCAGGTTCATTGCCTCGGCAAGATCCTGCGCGGCGTGCAGGCCGAAGCGGCCGGCGTCGGCCAGCGGCTGCAGCAACGCATTGATCCGCGGCCCGTTGGCACCCATGGTGACGATCTCCAGCGGCGGCTGGTCGTGCGCCATGTGCTGGACGAAGTCACTCCAGTCCAGCCCGCGGTCATGCCCGCCCACCAGCAGTGCGATGCGCTGCCCGGCGAAGCAATCCAATGCGGCCAGGCTCGCGTGCGGGGTGGTGCTGATCGAATCGTTGACGTAGACCACGCCCTCGCGCGCGCCGATGCGCTGCAGCCGGTTGGGCAGCGGCCGGAACGACTGCACCGCCGGCGCCAGCGCCACCGCATCCAGTCCCAGCGCCTCGATCGCCGCCAGTACCGCACACAGGTTGCCGCGGTTATGCCGTCCCGGCAGCGGCGTATCGCTGCTGTCGAATACCGGCTGTTCGCCGCGGTGCACGATGTCGCCGCGCATGTGCCAGCCGCGGGGCTGGTTGAACCAGATCACCTGGCTGCCTGGCAGGGACAGCGCGGCAAGCTGCGGATCAGCCGCGTTGAGCACTGCGATGCGCGGCGCGCCTTCGGTGACCAGCGCCAGCTTGTCCTGGATGTAGCGCTGTTCGCTGCCGTGCCAGTCCAGGTGTTCAGGGAAGATGTTCAACACCACCGCGACCTGGGGGTGCGCCCCACTACGGGCGACCTCGCCGGTCTGGTAACTGGACAGCTCCACCGCCCAGTACGCCGGCGCCGGCCGGGGGTCCAGCACTTCCAGCAAGGGCAGGCCGATGTTGCCGACCAGCCCGGTGCGATGCCCGGCCGCGCGCAGCAGGTGCGCCAGCAGCGAGGTGGTGGTGCTCTTGCCCTTGGTACCCGTCACGCAGATCGTGTTGCCCACCGTGCCGTCAGCGGCAGCGTGTTCGGCGAACCACAACGCAGTGCCGCCGATGAACTGCGTGCCCTGTGCCAATGCCGCCTGCGCCACCGGCAGGTAGGGGCTGATGCCCGGCGATTTGATCACCACATCGAAGCCGGCCAGCTGATCCGCGCTGGGTTCGCCGTGGACCTCCAGCCCGGCGCCGGCCTCCGTCCGCGCCGCGTCCACTTCGGCAGCCGGGCAGAACAACGTCAGCGGCAGCGCCGGCAGGCGCGCGCGCAGTACCGCGTAGGCCGCACGTCCCTCACGGCCCCAGCCCCACAACGCGACCCGCTTTCCCTCAAGCTGCGAAATCTTCACGCACCCGCTCCCACAACGCGGCCGGGATGCGATGCTCGCCCTGCAGTTCCAGCATCGGCTCCACCGCCAGTTCGTTGGCATCAAGCTGGGGCAGGATCTCGTTGCAGAAACGCTTCACCAGCGCGTCTTCCTTCCAGTCCGGGCGCGTGGCCAGGGTGGCCATCGCCGCGCGCGACTCCTTGCCCTCGCCCACGCATTCGAACGGCTTGTGGTCCTGGAATTCGAGCAGCGCGTCAAAGCCGCCGGCCTGGTCCAGGTCGTCCAGCAGGTTGCGGCCGAAGATGCGTACCAGCCGCGCCTTGGACATGAACGGTGCGAGCGCCAGGAACACGAAGTGGCACTTCGGGCACACCCCACACCAGCGGTTCACCGGACGCTCGCCGAGGATATGGAAATTGCGGTTGCAGCTGGAGAAATGCGCGTCGTAGAAATCGGTCTTGGCGAACTGGCGTGCCACGGCCAGTTCGGACATCGGCCGCAGCAGCGAGTAGTACTGCAGGTCGGCGGCGACATAGCGCTGTACGTGGCGGCCGAAGGCCTGCTCGAACGCCCAGCCCTTGGACCACTGGTGGTTGACCTCGCCGGTGCCCGGGATCTGGCTGCCATAGCTGGCCGAACGTTCGTTGGAAAACACCACCTGGTCCACGCCCTGCAGCAGCGCGGCCAGCACCATGATCGCCGAGTTCACCGCGGTCACCGGGATGTGCCCGTTCCAGGCCCCCTGGCGGTTGAGCTCGAACAGCTCCGGCGCCAGCGCGCGGCCCAGGTTGAGGGTCGGCAGGCCGGTGCGCTCGGCGCAGGCGCGGATCAACTGCGAACCGCCGATCCAAGTGACCGTCTCATCCACGCCGGCACGGCGCAGCGCTTCGATGCTGACCAGCGAATCCTTGCCACCGCCGATGGCCACCAGCGCATGCGGCTGCAGGCCCAGCGCCGGCGCCGGCGCCACCTCGCCGGCCACCGGCAGGCGGAAGCGCCCGCGCAGGTTCAGGCCGTTGCGGTACGCGAACTCACCCAGTCCGTGCAGGTAGATGCTTTCCACCAGGGCTGCGGTTTCCGCGTCGATCGCATAGCCATCGATGGTCACCGTATCCGGCACGCCCGCCTTGTAGTAACTCACGCCGGCGATCAGATGCAGCAGCTGCAGCGCACGCTGTACCGCGGCGGCGCGCTCCGGCGACAGAGAGAACGGGGCGCCGGGCACGGTGATGGTTTCCACCATCTCCGGGCCGTGGTCGAAGGCGTAGACCAGGCGCGCCACGCCGGTGTCCGCGGCGAAATCGCAGCGGACGAAGCGGAAGCAGGCAACCTGGTGTTTATCGAAAGCAGTCATGGGGTATCCGGATCAGGCACGTTTGCGTGCGGGCACGCAGGCGGTTTTTGCAGGGGGGTGATGCGCAGCGACAGGCGCCGGCGCGAAGCAGGCGCCGCTCATTCCAGGATGTCCTCGCGCGGCATCGCACGCTGGTTGTAGGTGCTGGCCATCACGTAGCCATAGGCCCCTGCATCGGCCACCACCATCACATCGTCCGGTGCGGTGGACGCCGGCAGCTTGCGGCGCTTGCCGAACACATCGCTGGACTCGCAGATCGGCCCCACCACGTCGAACGCGGCTTCGGCGTAGCCGCCCTGCCGGCTCAGGTTTTCGATGTCATGCCAAGCGTCATACAGCGCCGGCCGGATGAGGGTGTTCATGCCGGCATCCAGGCCGACACGGCGCACGCCCTCTTTTTCCACCACCTGGGTGCAGCGGGTCAGCAGCACGCCCGATTCGGCCACCAGGTAGCGGCCCGGCTCGATCGCCAGGCGGAACGCCGGATGCACGGCCTTGACCTCGGCCAGGCCTTCGGCCCAGGCCTCCAGGTCGAACGGTTCGTCTTCTTCGCTGTAGGGAATCGGCATGCCGCCGCCGATGTCGATGGTCTGCACGGTGCCGATGCGGCGGGCGAAGCCGGCCAGCTCATCGCACATCAGGCGCCAGTGCTGCGCGGTTTCCACGCCGCTGCCCAGGTGCGCGTGCAGGCCGACGATGGTGGTGCCCAGCTCGGTGGCGGCACGCACGAATTCGTCCACGCGTGCCATCGGCAGGCCGAACTTGGATTCCTTGCCGCCGGTGCGCACCTTGGCATGGTGGCCTTCGCCACGGCCCAGGTCCACGCGCAGCCACAGTTCGCGGTTGCGGAACAGGTCCGGCCAACGCTGCAGGGCTTCCACGTTGTCCACGGTGACGGTGACGCCGAGCGCGAACGCCGCCTCGAATTCTTCGCGGGGGCAGAAGCTGGGAGTGAACAGCACGCGCCTGGGCGACAGCCCCGGCAGCACGTTGAACACGTGCTTCAGCTCCCCGTGTGAGACGCACTCCAGGCCGAAGCCCTCGGCTTCCAGCGTCTCCAGGATGGCCGGATGGCTGTTGGCCTTGATCGCATAGTAGCGCTGGTCGATCGGCGTGATCGCAGCCAGCGCGCGCGCACGGGCACGTACCGTCGGCAGGTGGTAGACATAGCGCGGCGTACCGGCTTCGGCCAGCTGCAGCAGGTGCGCACGCTGGCCACGCCACCACGGCGTGCCGCGCGGGCGTACGGTGCCGGCGATTTCACGCCAGCGCGGGCCGAACACCGCGGTCTCTTCCACCGGCATCGCACCGCTGTCGATCAGCTCGGCATGCAGGATCGGCAGCAGGCCGTCGGCGTCGGTCTCATCGATGACGAAGGTCAGGTTGAGGTCGTTGGACGACTGCGAAATCATGTGCACGCGCTCGCGGCCGAAGGTCGCCCAGACATCGGACAGCTTGTGCAGCAGCGAGCGCATGCCGCGGCCGACCAGGGTGATCGCCGCGCAGGGCACGATGATCTTGACCTTGCAGATCTGCGACAGGTCCGCCGACAGCGCGGCCAGCACATCGGTATTTACCAGGTTTTCCGACGGATCCAGCGACACGGTGACGTTGGTTTCGGCCGAACCTATCAGGTCCACCGACAGCCCATGCTTCTTGAACAGCCCGAATACATCGGCCAGGAAGCCGACCTGCTGCCACATGCCGATGCCTTCCATCGACACCAGCACGATGCCGTTGCGACGGCTGATCGCCTTCACCCCCGGCACCGGCGCGGCACTGCCGTCGATGCTGGTACCCGGCAGTTCCGGGCGCTCGGTATCCAGGATGGCCATCGGCACGCCGGCATCGCGGCACGGCTTGATCGAGCGCGGATGCAGCACCTTGGCGCCGGTGGTGGCGATTTCCTGCGCTTCGTAATAATCCAGCCGGGTCAGCAGGCGGGCGTCGGGCACGTCCTTGGGATTGGCGCTGAACATGCCCGGCACGTCGGTCCAGATCTCTACGCGGCTGGCGCCGAGCAGCGCACCGAAGTACGCCGCCGAGGTATCCGAACCGCCCCGGCCGAGGATCGCGGTGCCGCCGTCGGCGTGCCGCGCGATGAAGCCCTGGGTGATCAGCAGGCGGGTCGGCTGCGCGCGGAAGCGCTGCGCCCATGCCTCGTCGGATTTCCACTGGCAGTTGACTGAAAGGCGCTGCGACCACGGGCTCTGGTTGGGCAGCGGCGGCAGCGCGTCCAGCCACTGCCGCGCATCCATCCAGCCCATGTCCAGGCCGTTCTGGTGCAGGTAGGCGGCACCGATGCTGGACGACAGCAGCTCGCCCTGGCCCAGTACCTCGGCCTGCCAGTCCAGCGTGCGCGCGGCGGCGCGCGCATCGTCCAGCAGCGCCTGCAGCGCAGCCAGGCGTTCGCCCAGCACCGCGCGCGGCAGCTCCAGTTCGTCCAGGAAGGCCTGGTGGCGCTCGACCAGCGCGGCCACGCGCGCGCGGCTGTCGGCCGCGCCATCGGCGATGGCGGTCAGCTCGTTGGTCACCCCGGACAGCGCCGACACCACCACCAGCACGCGCGAGCCGGTCTCTTCCGCACGTTTTTTCGCCAGTTTCCCGATCGTGTCCCAGCGATGGCGACGCGACACCGAAGTGCCGCCGAACTTGAGTACGATCCAGCGATCGACAGGGGAAGAAACTGGCATGTAAGTATTCTGGTTATGGTGGGGGGAGACCGCCCGCGAGGAGCGGAACCCCCGATTCTAAGCCCAAGACGCCGCCCATGACCGCCCACCGCTACCTTCAGCTTGATGTCTTCGCCCCCCGCCCCGGCACCGGCAACCCGCTGGGGGTGGTATTCGACGCCGACAGCCTGTCCCCCACAGCCATGCAGGCCCTCGCCGCGTGGCTGAACCTGTCCGAGACGGTGTTCTTCGTGGCACCCACCGCGCCGGGTGCGGATTACCACATCCGCATCTTCACCCCCGGCAGCGAGCTGCCCTTCGCCGGCCATCCCAGCGTCGGCGCGGCCTGGGCTGCGGTGACCAGCGGCCTGGCGATTCCGCGCGATGGCACGCTGCTGCAGCAGTGCGCCGCCGGCCTGCTGCCGGTGCGGGTGGACGGTCCGCATGCCGCGCCGACCATCCACCTGGCCAGCCCCACCGCCCGCCGCTGCGCGGTGGACCCCGGCGAGCTGCCGGCCAGCCTGCAGGCGCTGGGCGGGCCCGCGCAGGCCGCCGAACTGTGGGACAACGGCCCGCGCTGGTGGCTGCTCGCTGCGTGCGATGCCCGTGCCGTGCGCGAGCTGCGCCCCGACATGGCCGCCCTGCGCGACTGGACCAACGCCACCGATGCCACCGGCGTTGCGGTGTATGCGCCCGAGTGCGCCGACGGCCACGATCTGGTGGTGCGCGCGTTCTGCCCGGGCGATGCGGTGAACGTGCCGGAAGACCCGGTGACCGGCAGCGCCAACGCGCTGATTGCCAGCGTGCTGGCCCAGCGCCACCAGCTGCCCGGCCACGAAGGCCGCTACATCGCCAGCCAGGGCCGCGAGGTCGGCCGCGATGGCCGCGTGCACCTGCACGTGGACGGCGGCGGGGTGGCCTGGATCGGCGGACAGGTGCAGCCGGTCATCGACGGCACGGTGCACTGGTAAGCTGCGCGACCCCTTACGGAGCCTGCCGATGACCACCCGCCGTTTCCTGCAGCTGGACGTATTCTCGCCTTCGCCGGGCGCCGGCAATCCGCTTGCCGTGGTGCTGGATGCGGAGGGCCTGGACGCGGCGGCAATGCAGGCCATCGCCCGCTGGACCCGGCTGCCGGAGACCACCTTCGTGTTCCCGCCGCAGGATGCATCGAGCAGCTATCGCCTGCGGATGTTCAGCCCGCAGAAGGAAGTCCCGTTCGCCGGCCACCCCAGCATCGGCACCGCGCACGCGGTGCTTGAGGCCGCACTGGCCGTGCCGGTGGACGGGGTGCTGGTACAGGACGGCATTGCCGGAATGCTGCCGCTGCGCGTGCAGGGCGATGGCGCGCAGCGCCGTATCGCCATCCGCACCCCGCGCGCCTCGGTCGCCGAGGTGGTCGACCCTGCCGATGCCCGGCTGGCCAGTGTCCTGCGCGGCTGGGCGCTGGGCGCCCTGCCTCCGGCACGCATGCAGGGCGGGCGCAGCTGGTGGGTGGTAGAGCTGACGGACGAAACCGTGCTGCGCAGCCTGCAGCCCGACTGGGACGCGGTTGCGACGCTGGCGGAATCCACCGACAGCATGGGCGTGTTCGCATATGCGCGGTGCAGCGGTCAGGCATGGGACCTGGCCGTGCGTGCCTTCGTGGGCAACGGCAGGCGTTTCGAGGATGCGGCGTCGGGCGCGGCCAATGCGGTGCTGGCGGCATGGCTGGACGAGCGCGGCGCACTGCCCGGCGGACGTCGCGACTACGTGGTCAGTCAGGGCCGCGAGGTTGGCCACGATGCGCGCCTGCACCTGCATGTGGATGCAGAAGGCGAAGTGTGGTCCGGTGGCCAGGTGCAGACGGTCATCCGCGGCACGATCGATTGGTAGTGGGTGACAGGACGGCCAGTGGCCGTCCCTGCCAGGTACCTTGGACGGCCAGCGGCCGTCCCTACCGGGTCTGCGGTGTCAGAGCAGCTCGGCTTCCAGTGCCACCGGTACCGCGCTGAGTGCCTTGGAGACCGGGCAGTTCTGCTTGGCGTCATCGGCGATGGCGCGGAACTTCTCCGCTTCGATTCCCGGCACCTTGGCCTTGACCTTCAGCGTGATCTGCGAAAGCTGCGGGCCGCCTTCCATCGACAGGTCGACCTGGGCTTCGGTGTCCAGCGCCTCGGGCGGGAAGCCGGCTTCGGTCAGCTTTGCCGACAGCGCCATGGTGAAGCATCCGGCATGCGCGGCGGCGATCAGTTCTTCCGGGTTGGTGCCCTTCTCATCACCGAAGCGGCTGCTGAAGGCATAGCGGGTATTGTCCAGCAAGCCACTCTGTGGCGTGCTCAACTGTCCCTTGCCTGTCTTCAGGTCACCTTCCCAGTGCGCGGTGGCGCGGCGCGAAATACCCATTGTGCAGCTCCTTCGGTTGAGTTCGGGACCTACCGTACGCAGGCCCGCGTTAGCGTCGCGTCGCTCTGCTGCGACGCGATGGCGACGCCGTTCCGACGAACGGCCAGCATCGCGCGGCAGGGCCTCCGCCGCGACGGGAAAACCGGGCTTTTCCCTTCCAATTCCACGGCTTCAGTGCGATGCCCCAGCACCGGCTGGCGACCATGCCCCCCGACAAAGGTCGAGTGGCAGCGAAAAAAGCGGGCTTTTCCGCGTATAACCTATTGGCGGCGCGGTGTAGTTGCCCTACATTGCGTTTGCCGACGGGGTCGGCATGACCAAACAACCAACCGTTCACGGAACAGGAAACCATGGCAAAGACCGCTAAGAAGGCTGCCCCGAAGAAGGCAGTAAAGAAAGTTGCTACCAAGGCAGCCGCCAAGCCGGCCGCGCCGAAGCCGATCAAGGACGTGCTGACCAAGTCCGGCCTGGTTGCGCACATCGCTGAAGCGTCCGGCGTGGTGGCCAAGGACGTGCGCGCGGTGCTGGCCTCGCTGGAAACCGCCGTTGCCTCTTCGGTGCACAAGAAGGGCGCGGGCAGCTTCACCCTGCCGGGCCTGCTGAAGATCACCACCGTCAGCGTCGCCGCCAAGCCGAAGCGCAAGGGCATCAACCCTTTCACCAAGGAAGAGCAGTGGTTCGCCGCCAAGCCGGCCACCACCAAGCTCAAGGTGCGCCCGCTGAAGAAGCTCAAGGACGCCGCGCTCTAATCGCGCCGGCATACCGGGTTTCACTGCGAACGGGACGGCTGATGGCCGTCCCGTTCGCTTTTGCGGCGTCGCATGCGGGCCGCAACACAGTGTGCCGTTGCTGGCCGATGCCGCGCGCAGCGGTGCCAGGTGCTGTGCTGCAAGGCGTTGCGGCCGACGCGGGCGGCCCACCTGCGGGACAATGGAACACTGCGTGCAGCGGGCCTGGTCGCAGTGCCTGCATGGCAGCCCTATGGTGGATGCATCCCCCAATGGACGCCCGCCATGGCCAGCCCTTCCACCCGCTACCGCCTGACCGTTACGCCGATCGAAAAAGACGGCCTGCAGTGCAGCGGCCGTTGCACCATCGAAGTGGAACATCGCGCGCAGCGTGACTGGATGCGCCTGCTCGAAGGTGCCCCGCGGCTGGCGGGCTTCAGTGGCGATGAACGCGCGGCGGTGTTGATCGCCGCACAGATCCTGCGCGATGTGGTGCAGCGCCACGTCGACGAACCCGACCATCCGCTGGCGGCCCACGCGGTGAAGCTCAACGCGGCGCTGGACGCCTTGGACAGCCTGCACGCCCCGGCGTGAGGGTGCAGCTGCAACAGCAACGGCAACGGCTTCCTTGTTGCCCTGACAGGCGGGGCGGGGTGGGCTGGCGGGAATCGCCGTGAATCCGTCCCTGGAGGCTCGCCATCCGCATCCATGCGGATGAGCGTTCCCGCCAACCCACCCCGCCCCACCTTAGACGGGT
>NZ_LDJK01000059.1 GCF_001431535.1 Stenotrophomonas chelatiphaga | reverse complement strand
GCCGCTCGCCGGCGATGGAATAGCCATCGAAATAGGCCTGCAGCGAACCGTAGTCGGTGTGGTGCTCGACCAGCCAGGCGGTCAGCGCGCGGATATCCAGCCGCAGCACGCGCTCATCCCAATCACTCAGCTCGGGATAGACCGCCTGTTTGCGCCGCAGCGATCCAGCCCACTTGCGGCGGAAGTACCAGTCGTACATCGCCGGGCCGTTTTCGATGCTGTCCATGGTCAGGCCGGGATCCAGCACCGGGCACACCGACGCCACCCGTTGCAGCGGCACGCCGGCGGTGGGCGCGCGCAGCGCCAGCCGCAGCACGAAGTTGCCACCCAGCGAATAGCCGGCCGCGACCAGCGGCAGCTGTGGCCAACGACGGGCGATATCAGCGGCGGCATGCACCACTTCGTCGATGCGGTTGGAGTGGAAGATGCCGGGATTGAGGTGATGGGTGTTGCCGTGGTCGCGGAAGTTCAGCCGCACCACGTCGAAGCCTTCGGCCAGCATGCGCGCCGCGGTCATGCGCATGTAGCTGGATTCGGCGCTGCCTTCCCAGCCATGCAGCAGCAGCGCGATGCCGCGCGGCGCGCGCCCTTCGATGGCACTGTGCCAGGCCTGCAGGCGCACCCCTTCGCCGCCATCGAGGATCAGCTCGCGGTGGCTCGCACCGGTGGCCGCCAGCAGCTCCTGCCCGCGGCGCAGGCGCAGCCGGCTGGAACTGAGCATCGACTGCAGGTGTGCGTTGCGCAGCCAGCGCGGTGGCTGGTAATCGGCCGCTGTCAGCAGTCCGGGCGGACCGGAATCGAAGGACATCGCGGGCGCGGGGACGGACACCGTCGGCTCAGGTCCCGGCCATTGCCGCGAGGATGCGGGTGCGCGAGGTTTCGGCGATGCGCCGGCGACCCTCCAGGTCCTGGCCGCCGATCGGCTCCAGGAAGTGCACTTCGGCACGCCGGGCCGGCTCGCCCAGCAGGCGCAGGAAGTTGGCGAAGAAGCTTTCGCGCGGCCCGAACGCCACGATGGTCTGTGCATCGCCACCTGCGCCGTAGCGCAGCGCCACCGGCTGCACCGGCACGCCGGTTTCCACCGCGGCCTGGAAGATGCGGGCATGGAACGGTCCGACGTCATGGCCGCCCCGGGTGCGACCCTCCGGGAACACGCCCACGCCCTTGCCTTCGCGCAGGCGCACGACCATCTGCTGCATCACCCCGTCCAGCGATTCGGTGCTGCCACGCTGGTGGAAGATGGTCTGGCCGCGCCCGGCCAGCCAGCCGACCACCGGCCAGCCGGCGATTTCGCGCTTGGCGACGAAACCCATCATGCGCTGGCTGTGCAGCACGCAGATGTCGACCCAGCTGACATGGTTGGCAACGAACAGCACCGCGCCCTGCAGCGGCTTGCCGATGCGCACCAGGCGGAAGCCGAAGATCCACATCAGGCCGGCCGACCACCAGTTGACCACCTTGTAGCCAAGCGGCTCATCGCCCACGCGCAGTTCGCCCCACGGCGGCAGCATGCCGATGAGGATCAGCGGCAGGAAGACAAGCAGGTGGATGAGCAGCAGCGGTACGCGGTACAGGTAGCGGCACACACGCGCCACGCCGCCACGGGTGGCCGGAGTGGGGGAATTCATGCGGGAACGATACCCGAGCACCGCAGCGCCTGCCAGCGCGGGGTGGCCAAAGCGGCTGCGCGGATGGGCCAGCAGCCGGCAACGCTGTGTTCCGCGCCGGCCCGCGCGCGCTTGTAGACGTGCCGGGTGCTCAACCGTGGCCGGCGGCCACCACCGCCAGGGTCAGGCGCGAAGTGCACACCAGCCGTGCCTGCTCATCTTCGATGCGGATGTCCCAGATCTGCGTGCTGCGGCCCACATGCACCGCGCGTGCGGTGCCGGTCACCACACCTTCGCGCTTGGCGCGCACGTGGTTGGCATTGATCTCCAACCCCACGCAGACCTGCTGGCTGTTGTCCACGCACAGGTTGCCGGCGCTGCTGCCCAGGGTCTCGGCCAGCACCACCGACGCCCCGCCATGCAGGATGCCGTAGGGCTGGTGGGTGCGCGCATCCACCGGCATGGTCGCCTGCAGCCAGTCATCGCCTGCTGCGGTGAACACGATCCCCAGCTGGGAAATCACCGTGTTGGCGCTGAGCGCGTTGAGGGCATCAAGGGAAATCGCCTGGCGGAATACGGAAGGCACGGCACAGCTCCAGTCAGAGGATCGGTACCAGGCCGGCGCCGAAGGCGGTCAGCATGCGCACCAGCAACAGTTTCGGGCCGACGTTGACTTCGGGGAAGTCACCGACGGCGGTGTAACAGGCATGGAAATCCGGGTGTTGCCGCGGCAGCGGCTCCGGACACGCCGGACCGGGCTGGAACTCGTAGTCGGTGGCATACCGCCACGGCCAGAAGTCCAGGATCGGCAGCGCTTCGGACGCCTTGCCCATGCTGTAGTTCAACCCGGACAACACCGGTGGCTTGCTGCGCGGCGCCACCGTCCAGGAGTTCTGCGGATGGATGTCGCGCAGGATGCTGTCGGCCAGGCGCTGGGCGAACACCGGATCGTCGATGATCACCGCGCCTTCGGTATTGTAGTTTTCGCTGCGCGGGTCGAAGTTGTGCGTGCCGATCACGCCGATGCGGCGATCCACCACCAGCGACTTGGCATGCAGGCCCATGCGCGCGCCCTGGCGGGTCACCGGCAGCGGGCGGTTGACCGCCTTGCTGCCCAGGAACGAAGGCCGGGTCTCGGTACGCAGCAGGTCGCGTTCCACTTCACTGCCCGCGGCGCGCCGGCGTTCGCGTGCATTCTGGTAGGCGCTGCCGGTGCGCGGATTGCCACGCACGGCCACGTCCGGGGCTGCGCTGTCCTGGGCACGGCTGCCGCTGCCGGGAGGCCGCGCGTTGCTGCCCGCCGCACTGCCACCGAGCATGCCGCCGCGGCGGCCTTCCGGGTAGTCGCCGGCGATCGGGTCCGGCAGCAGGTTGCGGTAGTCCACCGGCGCGTCCAGCGGGAACGGCTTGAACTCGAAGATGTTGAAGCCCAGCTCGCGCATGTTGCGCCGCTTGTACTTGTAGGACAGCGCGTAGACGATCGGATTGTCGGTGGCCGCCAGGCTGTTGGTGGACACCAGCACGCGCGGCGGATCCGCCTGCCTGCGCAGGTCGGCGAACAGCTGGCGCGCCGGCTTGGACAGCACCAGGTACGGCGTCTGCAGCAGCACTTCGGACTGCGCTTCGGAAATCAGCCGGTCCAGCTGCGGTTCGGTGACATGCTGCCCGTTGCGCGGCTGCTCGGCGCTCTCGCGGCGATGCTTGCGCGGCAGGTCGGCCACGTAACGCACCGAGGCCACCGGCAGTGCGGTTTCGACGAAGCTGCGGCTGATCCAGGCATCGTCGATGGCCTCGGCCAGCACCCGTTCCACCCGTTCCGGCCGCCGGTACACCGCCGGTGGCAGCGTCGGCGGGCCGCTGTCGAGCAGGATCCGCCCGACGTCGTTCAACCGTTCGGCCGGCACGCTGCGCGGCGCCTTCCAGAACGCCTCGAAGTTGGCCGCCATCACCCGCGCCTCGGGACCGGCCACCAGCACGTCGCGGTCGCGGAAGTTGTACTCCGAATCCCAGTCGTAGTAATCGTCCTGGTAATTGCGGCCGCCGACCACGCCGATCGCATCATCGACCACCAGCAGCTTGTTGTGCATGCGCTGGTTGAAGCGGCGGAAGCAGCACAGCACGCTGCCGGCGTAGTCGAAGTAGTTCAGCTGCGCCTTGCCGAAGGTCGGGTTGTACACGCGCAGCTCGAAATTCTGGTGCGCCGACGACAGCGCGCCGAGGATCTGCAGGTCCGAGATCGCCGACAGCTGGTCGATCAGCAGGCGCACCTTGACGCCACGGCGGCTGGCCGCCAGCAGTTCGTCGATGACCAGCCGCGCGCTGTCATCCTTGTCGAAGATGTAGGTCTGCAGGTCGATGCTGCGGGTGGCGCTGCGCAGCAGGTTCAGCCGTGCCACCAGCGCTTCCTCGCCTTCATCCAGGATGGTCGCGTAGTGCCGGGGCTGGTCGGCGGTCGATTCGGTGAACGCCCGGCCGGCCAACGCGCGCAGCGGTGAATCCTGCGCGCAGCGGTCGGCGCGGTCGCAGTCCACCACGGTGGAACGGGCCTGCGCCGCGATGCCCGCGGCGCGCTCGCGTTCACTGTTGGACAACGACGCACAGCCGCCGAGCAGCAGCAGGCCTGCCAGCATCAGCCAGCGCGACATCAGGTTCACGGTTTCGGCGCCTCGCTCAGGCGCGCTCGCAGTACGAAGGTCACTCGATCACTCAAGGCAAGCTGCCAGTTGTCCATGCCGTAGCGGCCCCGCAGGACGGTCCCACGGCTGACGACATCGCAATCATAGCCGGGTCTGGCGCATTCCGCCTTTTCCACCCGCAGCGTTTCGGGATGGCTGACCCCGCGCAGCATCAGGCGGCCCTGGATGTCACCGCCCTGGTCCACCCGCGCCGGATCGTACGGCAGCGAGTCGAATTCCACGACCGGATGGCGGGCCGCATCGAAGAACTCTTCCCCGCGCATCCAGCCGGTATAGCGTGGCTTGCCGGGGATTTCCACCGAGCGGGTGTACATCTTCAGATGGACCTGGTGGCGCCCGTCGGACAGCACCTCGATGCGACCTTCGAAATGCGGAAAACTGCCTTCGATGCGCTGTCCGAGGCGGCTGCGCACTTCGAAACCCAGCTGCGAGCGCTGGGTGTCCAGCACCAGCGGCGCGCGGTGCACGACCTGTACCGCCGGCAGCGCCGCAGGCGGGGCCAGCAGCGGTGCCAGCGCCGGCTGTGCTGCCAGTCCAGCCGGAACGATCGCCAATCCGAGCAGCAGCCCCCTCTGCCACGCGTTCATCGGATCACGGCCACCAGAATGCGTTGAGGCTGGCGACGCCGGGTTCGATGCTGGCTTCCTTCGGGAACTGCAGCACGGCGATACCGGCCGGCGGCATGCCGCGGTAGTCACTGGTCTCGCCCGTGTTCAACAAGGCGACCAGGCGCTCCAGGCCAGGATTATGGCCGACGATCATCAGGCGTTCGACGTCGTTTCGATCGTCGACCAGGCCGATCAGGGTGCCGGGCGTGGCGTCGTACACCTTGTCTTCCAGCTTGTGTTCGAAGAAGCCGGTGATGCCGACCACCGCTTCCAGGGTTTCGCGGGTACGCCGGGCCGGTGAACAGAGCACGCAATCAGGCTGCAGGTTGTTGTCCTTGAGCCACTTGCCGGCCGCTTCGGCCTCGGCAAGTCCAACCGCCGAAAGGGGCCGGTCAAGGTCAGCCTGTCCGGTGCTGGCCGGTTCGGCGTGGGCATGGCGAAGCAGGATCAGTTCACGCATCGGAGTCTTCCATTGGATGAGGGGTACAAGCGGCTCATGCCTTGTCCAGCCATGTCAGCAGGGGTTCCCAGTCGGCCTGGTGTTCGCGGACCTGGGCGGAACGGTAATCGAACAGGCTGCGTCCCAGCCCGGTCATCACTACGTAGCTCTGGCTGTCGCGCAGCTGCGCCACCACCGGGTAGGGCCAGTCGGACAGCATCTGGATGGCCTGCTGCGACGTCTGGGTCCACGGCTTGGTACGGTTCAGCACCAGCCCCACCGGCAGCTTGCGGTTGTGCACCCGGGCCACCTTGGACAGGCTGTTGAGGAAGCCGACGATGGCTTCGATGTCCAGCGCGGAAGGCAGCACCGGCACCACCACGGCATCGGCGGCGTCGAGGAAATGCAGGATATCGTCGGCCAATGCACCGGCCGGGGCATCTATGATCACCGTGTCGGTGCCATCGGGGAGCTTCTGCGCCCATTGCTTCTTCTTGTGCACGTCGATCGGCAGCACCGCGCTTTCCAGCTCGGAACGACGCTGCGCCCAGCGGGTGCTGGAGCCCTGCGGGTCGGCGTCGGCAATCACCGTACGCCGGCCCTGCAGTGCCGCATGTGCGGCCAGGTGGGTGGCGATGGTGGTCTTGCCCACCCCACCCTTGGAACCGGCCACCAGGATGGTCTTCATGCAGGCCTCGCTTCCGGGAGAACGTTGCCCGAGCGTACACCGGAGCAGGTGAGGGTGATAGTCGCGCGGCTGAACCACCGCGGCCGTGGCTTTGTTATCGTGGCGCCCCCGAAGGATCGAACCGGCATGAGCGAACTGCAGGACCTCAGCGCGCTGATACGCGCCAATACGCCCCTGATCGTGATCGAGACCCAGGACGAAGGCCGGATCATCGAACTGTTCCGGCAGACCCTGCTGCAGGTATGGCGGGCGCTGCACCGCTGGTCGATCACCGAAGGCCTGCGCCGCATAGACCTGGAACGCGAGGACGACGCAGTCGGCCCACCCGATGCCAGCGCGGCGCTGCAGATGATCCAGCAGGCCGACCAGCGCGGGATCTACCTGCTGCTCGATTTCCATCCCTACCTGGGCTACGCCAGCCACCAGCGCGCGCTGCGCGATCTGATCCAGCGCCGCCACAGCCAGCCGCACGTGCTGGTGCTGATCGGCGCGAAGGTGACCCTGCCGCCGGAGCTTGAAGCCCTGGCGACGCGCTTCAATCCGCGCCTGCCCGACGCCAATGCATTGCTGAAGATGCTGCGCGAGGAAGCGGCCGGTTACGCGCGCGAGCACGGCGGCCGCCGGGTCGAGGTGGACAGCGAGGCGGTGAAGAAGATCCTGCGCAACCTGCAGGGCCTGAGCCTGGTCGATGCGCGGCGGATCGCCCGCCAGCTGATCTATGCCGACGGCGCGCTGGGCGATGATGACCTGCCGCAGCTGGCGCGGCTGAAGTTCGAGCTGCTCAACCGCAGCGGCCACTTGATGTATGAGTACGACACGGCGCGTTTTGCCGACGTGGCCGGTGCCAACCGGCTCAAGCGCTGGGTCAACCAGCGCCGGATCGCCTTCCTGGCCGGCGCGGCACCGGCCGGCCTGGATCCGCCGCGCGGCATGCTGCTGCTGGGCGTCCAGGGCTGTGGCAAATCGATGCTGGCCAAGGCGACCGCCGCCGGTTTCGGCGTTCCCCTGCTGCGCATGGACGTGGGCGCGCTGTACAACAAGTACCACGGCGAAACCGAGTCGAACCTGCGCCAGGCGCTGGCATCGGCCGAGCAGCTGGCGCCGTGCGTGCTGTGGATCGATGAGATCGAGAAGGGCCTGGCGACCGGCGGCGAGGACGGCGGCGTCTCGCGCCGGGTGCTGGGGACGCTGTTGACCTGGATGGCCGAGCGCAAGGCCCCGGTATTCATCGTGGCCACCGCCAACCAGGTGCACGAACTGCCTGCCGAGCTGCTGCGCAAGGGCCGTTTCGACGAGATCTTCTTCGTCGACCTGCCCGGCCCGGATGTGCGCGTGGAACTGCTGCGCCTGCACCTGGCGCGTCGCCAGCTGAATGCCGACGCCTTCGCGCTGCCGGCGCTGGCAGCGGCGGCGGAGGGTTTTTCCGGCGCGGAAATCGAACAGGCCATCGTCGCCGGCCTGTACGCCGCGCATGCCGACCAGCGCGCGCTGGATACCGACGTGCTGATGGCGGAGATCCGCGGCAGCCGCCCGCTGTCGGTGCTGATGGCCGAGCAGGTCCAGGCGCTGCGCGAGTGGGCCGCACCGCGCACGGTCAACGCCGACGATTGAACCCTGCGCCGGCGTTCCCGGTCAGGCCATGTGGCGCAGCAGCCACACCCAGGCCGGCAGCGTGGCCAGCGACAGCAGGATGCCGTAGCCCACCAGGGCCGCGGCCAGGCGCGGTGCCAGCCGATGGGCGATGGCCAGCGCGGCAGCGGTGATCATCGTCGGCATCGCCGACTCCAGCACATTCACCTGCAGCATCACCCCCTGCAGGCCCAGCAACCAGGACAGCGGCAGCGCCAGGGCGGGCATCACCAGCAGCTTCAGGCCCAGCCCGAGCCCCAGCGGCAGCAGTTCGGCGCGTGACAGCCGCAGCTGTATGGAAAGACCTACCGCCAGCATCACCAGCGGCAGCATCGCATCGGCCAGCTGGCGCAGCCCATCGCCGATCCACGCCGGCGGGCTGGCCGGCATCAGCAGCAGCGCGAACAGCAACGCCCACAGCGGCGGAAACCGGACGATGCGGGCCAGTACCTGCAGCACGCCGGGCGGCGTGTCGCCGCTGTAACGGGCCAGCACCACCAGCCCGAAGGTGGACAGCAGCAGGAAGGTGCCGAACTGGTCGTACACCACCGCGTAGGGCAGTGCGGCATCCCCCAGCAGCGCGCGCACCATCGGATAGCCGATGAAGCTGGAGTTGGCCAGGGCCACGCAGATCAGCAGCACGGCGTGCACGTCCCGGGCGAAGCCGAACACCCGCGTGGCCAGCGACACCAGCGCCCAGGTCGCCAGCATCAACAGCCACGGCGTCACCATCAACCCGGCAAGGCTGGGCTTCAGCTGCAACTGCGGGACGTAGGTCAGCACCGCAGCCGGCAGGCACACATACAGCACGACGCCGTTGAGGACCTGCGCGCTGTTGTCCGGCAGCACCCGCAGCCGCGCGAACAGCATGCCCACGCCGAGCATGGCCAGGATCAGCGCGAAGGCATCGAAGGCCATCGTCTAGGCCATCAACCGCCGTCGCAGGGCCGTTGCCGGCCGGCCGCACCCTGCGCTGCGGCCCGCCCGGTCAGGGCCACTTCGGCGGCTGCGCGGCCCACGCCTGCTGGACCTGCGCCAGGGTGGCGCGCTCGCTGTCCCGCCATGCCGGCAACAGGCTCGGGTAGTTCGTCGACGTGCTCCACTGGCCGGGTTCGGTGCGCACGGCGGCGGCATACCACTTCACCGCTTCCTCCTTCTGCCCGAGCTCCCACAGGGCCAGTGCGTAGGTCGGCGGGATCCACGACGGATTGCCGCGCAATGCGCTGGCCGCGGCATGCCACTGCTCCAGCGCCGCCTCAGGCTGGCCCTGGCGGAACAGGTCCCAGCCGTGGCTCCAGCGCACCATCCGGCCCGACGGCGAATTGGCCGCGGTGGCCTGCAGGGCTTCGGTGTAGAGCTGCTGGCCAAGTTCGGTGCGGCCCTGCGCGATGGCCACCCCGGCCAACTGCACGGTCGCCTCGAGCGACTTGCGCCCGCGCTCGCGCTGGCGAAGCAGCTGGCTGACCAGGTCATCGCCTTCGGCCTGCACCACCACCACCGGAACGGCAGCAGGATCAGGATCGAAATAGAACTCCTGCGGCGCAGGCAGGAGGGGGGCAGCCCATGCAGCGGCTGTCCCCGATACCAGCACCAGGCTGGCAAGGAACTGTCTTACAAGTGACATCTCGTTTTCCCCAGGTTGAAACAACAACCTCCCACTTCCTGATCCTAACCGCAGTGCGGCATCAGAAGCGAGTACCGGCCCACGACGGGGCCACTGTTACAATCCGCGCCCTCCGGTCCTGCGCACGCGCAGCCGGCGCCAGCCGATCCGAACCAGGCCAGCCATGACCAGTACCGCCCAGCTTACGTCTCCCGATTCCGCCGACCAGCTCGACCGCGATTACACGCTCGACCACAAGTACGCGCGCGAAACCGGGCGGATCTACCTGAGCGGCGTGCAGGCGCTGGTCCGCCTGCCGCTGATGCAGCGGTTGCGCGATGCCGCCGCCGGCATCGACAGTGCCGGCTTCATCAGTGGCTACCGCGGCAGCCCGCTGGGCGGTTTCGACCTGGAGCTGTGGCGCGCGCGCCAGCACCTGGAGGCCGCCAGGGTGAAGTTCACCCCCGGCCTGAACGAGGATCTGGGCGCGACCATGGTGTGGGGAACGCAGCAGACCAACCTGTTCCCGGGTGCCAACGTGCAGGGCGTGTTCGGCATGTGGTACGGCAAGGGGCCGGGCGTGGACCGCTGCGGCGATGTCTTCAAGCACGCCAATGCGGCCGGCACGTCGCGGCTCGGCGGCGTGCTGGCGCTGGCGGCCGATGACCATGCCTGCCGCAGTTCCACCCTGCCGCATGGCAGCGAGGACGAGTTCGTCAGCGCGATGATGCCGGTGCTGAATCCGGCCGGTGTGCAGGACATCCTGGACATGGGCGTGCTGGGCTGGGCGATGAGCCGGTACACCGGGCGCTGGATCGGCTTCAAGACCATTGCCGAGACGGTGGAATCGTCCGCATCGGTGGACGTGGACCCGCTGGCACGGCGCATCGTGCTGCCCGACGACTTCGAGATGCCGGCCGGTGGCCTCAACATCCGCTGGCCGGACCCGCCGCTGGACCAGGAAATGCGCCTGCACCGCTACGCGGTCACGGCCGCCCAAGCGTTCGCGCGTGCCAATGGCATCGACCGCACCGTGCTGGATTCACCGCGCGCGCGGCTGGGCATCGTCACCACCGGCAAGAGCTACCTGGACGTGCTGCAGGCGCTGGAATACCTGGGCCTGGACGAGACGGCCTGCGCCGACATCGGCATCCGCGTGTACAAGGTCGGCATGACCTGGCCGCTGGAACCGCAGGGCATCGCACGCTTCGCGCAGGGGCTGGAAGACATCATCGTGGTGGAGGAGAAGCGGGCCTTCATCGAGCGCCAGATGAAGGAACAGTTCTTCAACTGGCCGGCCAGCTGGGGTCCGCGGCCGTCCATCGTCGGCAAGTACGACGAGGAAGGCGAGTGGATCCTGCCGTCCACCGGCGAGCTGACCCCGGCCACCATCGCCGGGGTGATCGGCCGGCGCATCCAGAAGTTCTTCAACAACGAGTCCATCGAACAGCGCCTGCAGTGGATGCAGGAGAAGGAAGCCGAGCTGGCCCTGCCGCGCGCCAACTTCCCGCGCGTACCGCACTACTGCTCCGGCTGCCCGCACAACACCTCCACCACCGTGCCGGAAGGCTCGCGCGCGCTGGGCGGCATCGGTTGCCATTACATGGTGACCTGGATGGACCGCAGCACCGATACCTTCACCCACATGGGCGGCGAAGGGGTGACCTGGGCCGGCCAGGCCGCCTTCACCGATACGCCGCACGTGTTCCAGAACCTGGGCGATGGCACCTATTTCCACAGTGGCTCGCTGGCGATCCGCCAGTCGGTCGCCGCCGGGGTCAACATCACCTACAAGATCCTCTACAACGACGCGGTGGCGATGACCGGTGGCCAGCCGGTGGACGGCCCGCTGAGCGTGCCGGACATCGCCCGGCAGATGCGCGCCGAAGGCATCCAGACCATCGTGGTGCTGTCGGACAACATCGAGAAGTGGACGCGCCAGCGCGACCAGTTCCCGGACGGCGTGGCCTTCCATGACCGCAGCGCGCTGGATGCCGTACAGAAGCGGCTGCGCGAGGTGAAGGGTGTTTCCATCCTCATCTACGAACAGACCTGCGCGACTGAAAAACGCCGCCGGCGCAAGCGCGGCAAGCTGGAAGACCCAGCCAAGCGGGTGGTCATCAACTCGCTGGTATGCGAAGGCTGCGGCGACTGTGGCAAGAAGAGTTTCTGCGTGTCGGTGCTGCCGAAGGAGACCGAGTTCGGGCGCAAGCGCGATATCGACCAGTCCAACTGCAACAAGGATTATTCCTGCACGACCGGCTTCTGCCCCAGCTTTGTCACCGTGCACGGCGGCAAGCCGCGCAAGGGCAGCAAGCGCGATGCCTCCACCCTGCTGGACAACCTGCCGGCGCCGCCGGTGCGGACCGCGCTGGAGCAGCCCTGGAACATCCTGATCACCGGCGTCGGTGGCACCGGCGTGGTGACCATCGGCGCGCTGCTGGGCATGGCCGGGCACCTGGAGGGCAAGGGCTCCTCGGTGCTGGACCAGACCGGCCTGGCGCAGAAGGGCGGCGCGGTCACCACCCACATCCGCATCGCCCGCACCCCGGCCGACATCCATGCCGTGCGCATCGCCGCCGGTGAAGCCGACCTGGTGCTGGGCTGCGACATGGTGGTGGTCAACGATTACTGGGCGTTGTCCAAGGTGCGCGCCGGTCGCACCCAGGTGGTGCTCAACACCTATGAAGCAATGCCGGGCAGCTTCACCACCCGACCGGACATGCAGTTCCCCGCCGCCGACATCGTGGCCGGCATCCGCGTGGCGCTGGGCGGCGAATCGCCGCTGCTGCTGGACGCCACCCAGCTGGCGACCGCGCTGCTGGGCGATGCGATCGCCTCCAACCTGTTCATCCTGGGCTACGCGTGGCAGCAGGGCCTGGTGCCGCTGTCCTTCGATGCGCTGATGCGCGCCATTGAACTCAACGGCGCGGCCGTGGCGATGAACCAGCAGGCCTTCGCCTGGGGCCGCCTGGCCGCGGTCGATCCGCAGGCCGTGCAGCAGGCCGCCGGCCTGGTCCGCAACGGCCATACCTCGGCTGAAACCACGCCGGGTCCGCTGCACGCGTTGCCGCCGGGCGAATGGGAAAGCACCGAATGGGGCGCCACCGCCGCACCGCGCAACAGCAGTGACGAACGCGAACTGCGTGGCCTGCCCGGGAACGCCGGCGATGACGTGGCGTTCCTGCCGCTGGACGATGCCCGGCTGTCGCGCTCGCTGGACGAGATGATCACGCGCCGCGCCGCGTTCCTGGTGGACTACCAGGACCAGGCCTATGCAGACCGCTACCGCAGCCTGGTCGATCGCGTGCGCCGGGGCGAACAGGACACGCTCGGCGGCTCCACCGCGCTGACCGAGACCGTGGCCCGTTACCTGTTCAAGCTGATGGCCTACAAGGACGAGTACGAAGTGGCGCGGCTGTATACCAGCGGCGACTTCCAGCGCCGCCTGCAGCAGCAGTTCGAAGGCGAGTACCAGCTGCGCTTCCATCTGGCCCCGCCGTTGTTCGCGAAGAAGGATGCGCAGGGCCGCCTGATCAAGAAGGAATACGGCCCGTGGATGCTGAAGGCCTTCGGCGTGCTGGCGAAGCTGAAGTTCCTGCGCGGCGGCCGCCTGGACCCGTTCGGCCGCACCGCCGAGCGCGTCGGCGAACGCCAGCTGATCACCGATTACGAAGCCACCGTGCAGCTGCTGCTGGACGGCCTGGATGACCACCGGCTCGCGCTGGCGGTGGAGATCGCCAGCATTCCCGAGCACATCCGCGGCTACGGCCACGTCAAGGAAGCGCACCTGGAAAAAGCCAAGGCGCGCGAGGCGACCTTGCTGGCGCAGTGGCGCAACCCGCGCGCGCTGCACATCGTCCAGGTCGCCTGACGGCCGCCAAGGGGAATGACGGCCGCTGATGGTAGTGACGGCCGCTGGCCGTCAACAAAGCAATCGAACAGTCACCTCATCCCACTGTAACCGTTTGATTACTATTGGACTTTTGTGGGCCATCGGTTACATCCGATGGCCCAGCTCAAGACGCCCAGCCCGCCGACGCCTGATCACCCCAATCGCCACACCAGCAGGCGGTTGTTGGACGGCATCGGCAGATCGTCCACTGCGATGAAACCCTGCGCCACCGCCAGCGCCTGCACCGCTTCAGCATCGCGGATGCCGCTGCGTGGGTCGCGGGCCTTCAGCCAGCCATCGAACTGGGCGTTGCTGTCACTGGTGTACTCGCCCCCGTAATTGAAGGGACCGTACACCGCCAGCAAAGCGCCGCCTTCCAGCAGCGCAGGCAGGCCGGCGAACAGCGCCTGTACGTGCTGCCAGCCCATGATGTGCAGGGTATTGGCACTGAACACCGCATCGAAGCGCGCGGTAGCGGCCGGCACGACCAGCCCCGGCGCCGGCGGCAGCTCGGCCTGCAGCGCGAACGGTGGCTGCAGGTTGGCCAGCCCGGCATCGTCGCGCCACGCGCGGATCCCGGCCAGGTGGTCCGGGTGGTCGCTGGGCTGCCACTGCAGCCACGGCCAGCGCTGGGCGAAGTACACCGCATGCTGGCCGGTGCCGCTGCCGATCTCCAGCACGCGGCGGCGATCGGCCATGAACGGGTCCAGCGCGGCGGCGATGGGATCGCGGTTGCGCTCGCAGGCAAGGGAATAAGGCTTTTCGGTCATGGTTCGTGACGAAAGTGGCAGAACGCCATTGTGCCTGTGACACGACCATGACTGCAGTCACTTGTGCCATTGCATGGCGCTGGCGAAAGTCGGGTGTCAACTGAGTGCACGTGGGGTGGTGGCAGTGCGACGTCGTGATTTCCTGGCCTTCACCGGCGCGGGCCTGGCCGGCCTGATGCTGCCGCATGGGCGATTGATCGCCGCCGAGCAGCTGCTCGAACCCGGTGACCCGGCGCTCGGCAAGCGCCTGGCCGATGCCGCGCTGCAGGCCGCCCGCGGCGCCGGTGCCAGCTACTGCGACGTGCGCATCGGCCGCTACCTGAGCCAGAGCATCATCACCCGCGAACGCAACGTGGAGAACGTCACCAACAGCGAATCGGCCGGCGTCGGCGTGCGGGTGATCGTCGACGGCGCGTGGGGTTTCGCCGCCACCCACCAGCGCACGCCCGAACAGGTCGTGCAGGCGGTGGCGCAGGCAGTGGCCATCGCCCGTGCCAACGCGAAGGTGCAGACCCGCCGCGTGCAGCTTGCCGCCACGCCCGGGGTCGGCGAGGTCAGCTGGCACACGCCGCTGAAGAAGAACGCGATGGCGGTGCCGGTGCAGGACAAAGTGGGCCTGCTGCTGGACATCAACGCCGCCGCGCTCGGTGCCGGCGCGGACTACTTCAATTCCACCCTGTTCCTGGTCAACGAACAGAAATACTTCGCCTCCAGCGACGGTTCGTGGATCGACCAGGACGTGCACCGCATCTGGCTGCCCTTCACTGCCACCGCGGTGGACAAGGCCAGCGGCAGGTTCCGCACCCGCAACGGCCTGTCCGCGCCGATGGGCATGGGCTACGAGTTCCTCGACGGTGAGCGCAGCGGGCGCTTCGAACTGCCGGGCGGGGTGGTCGGCTACGGCCACTCCTATGACCCGCGCGAAGACGCGCTGGCCGCCGCGCGCCAAGCCCGTGAAAAGCTCACGGCGCCTTCGGTCAAGCCCGGCAGATACGATGTGGTGCTGGACCCCTCCAACCTGTTCCTGACCATCCACGAGAACGTCGGCCACCCGCTGGAACTGGACCGCGTGCTGGGCTACGAGGCGAACTACGCCGGCACCAGCTTCGCCACGCTGGACAAGCGCGATGCCGGATTCCGCTGGGGCAGCGACATCGTCAACTTCGTTGCCGACAAGACCCAGCCGGGCAGCCTTGGCGCGGTGGGCTACGACGATGAAGGGGTCAAGACCCAGCGCTGGGACCTGGTCCGCGACGGCATCCTGGTCGACTACCAGGCCACCCGCGATGAAGCGCATATCCTCGGCCGCGACGCATCACATGGCTGCAGCTATGCCGATTCCTGGTCCAGCGTGCAGTTCCAGCGCATGGCCAATGTTTCGCTGGCGCCGGGCAAGGCGCCCCTGAGCGTGGCGGAGATGGTCAAGGACGTGGAGAACGGCCTGTACTTCCACGGCCGCGGCTCGTATTCCATCGACCAGCAGCGCTACAACGCGCAGTTCGGCGCCCAGCTCTGCTACCAGATCAAGGACGGACGCATCACCGGCCTGGTCGAGGACGCGGCGTACCAGATCCGCACGCCGGAGTTCTGGAACGCCTGTTCGGCGATCTGCGATGAACGCGATTTCCGCCTTGGCGGCTCGTTCTTCGACGGCAAGGGCCAGCCCTCGCAGGTTTCAGCGGTATCCCACGGTTCGTCCACCACCCGTTTCAACGGCATCAACATCATCAACACCGCGCGCAGTCTGGGCGCATGAGTCCTGTCCAACATCCACACGTGGAGAGCAGCCTTGCAACGACGTGACTTCCTCGCCCTCACCGGGCTTACCGCGGGCGGGCTGCTGGTGCCCTCCTTCTTCGGCAAGGCGATCGCCGCCGAACAGCTGCAGAGCGTGCTCGACCCGGCCCTGAAGAAGCGCCTGGCCGATGTCGCCCTGCAGGCTGCGCGCAGTGCCGGCGCCACCTACTGCGACGTGCGCATCGGCCGCTACCTGCGGCAGTTCGTGATCACCCGCGAAGACAAAGTGCAGAACGTGGTCAACACCGAGTCCACCGGTGTGGGCATCCGCGTACTGGTCAACGGGGCCTGGGGTTTCGCGGCCACCAACCAGCTGGCCAGCGCGGACATCGCCAAGGCCGCGCAGCAGGCGGCCGGCATCGCGCGGGCCAACGCCGGCATCCAGACCGCACCGGTGCAGTTGGCTGCTGCCCCCGGCGTGGGCGAGGTCAGCTGGCGCACGCCGGTACGCCGCAATTCGATGGAAGTGCCGATCAAGGACAAGGTCGACCTGCTGCTGGACGTCAACGCCGCGGCGATCAACGCCGGCGCCAGCTTCGTCAATTCGATGATGTTCCTGGTCAACGAACAGAAGTATTTCGCCTCCACCGACGGCTCCTACATCGACCAGGACGTGCACCGCATCTGGGTGCCGATGACGATCACCGCCATCGACAAGGAAAGCGGCAAGTTCCGCACCCGCGAAGGCCTGTCCGCGCCGATGGGCATGGGCTACGAATACCTGGACGGGTCGGCCGCCGGCAAGGTGGTGACCCCCAACGGGGTGGTCAACTACTCCACGTCCTACGACATGAAGGAAGACGCCATCGCCTCGGCCAAACAGGCACGCGAGAAGCTCAAGGCGCCTTCGGTGAAGCCGGGCAAGTACGACCTGGTGCTGGATCCTTCGCACACCTGGCTGACCATCCACGAGTCGGTCGGCCATCCGCTGGAACTGGACCGCGTGCTCGGCTACGAAGCCAACTACGCCGGCACCAGCTTCGCCACGCTGGACAAGCGCGAACAGCGCTTCCAGTACGGCAGCGAGCTGGTCAACATCTTCGCCGACAAGACCCAGGAAGGCAGCCTGGGCGCGGTGGCGTACGACGATGAAGGCGTGAAGTGCAAGCGCTGGGACCTGATCAGCGACGGCAAGCTGGTGGACTACCAGACCATCCGCGACCAGGCCCACATCCTCGGCAAGACCGAATCCGATGGCTGCTGCTACGCCGATTCGTGGTCCAGCGTGCAGTTCCAGCGCATGGCCAACGTATCCGTGGCGCCGGGCAAGCAGAAGCTCAGCGTGGATGAACTGATCAAGGACGTGGAGAACGGCATCTACATCATCGGTGACGGCTCGTTCTCGATCGACCAGCAACGCTACAACGCGCAGTTCGGCGGCCAGCTGTTCTACGAAATCAAGAACGGCAAGATCACCGGCATGCTGGAGGACGTGGCCTACCAGATCCGCACGCCGGAATTCTGGAATGCCTGCAGCGCCGTCGCCGACGAGCGCGACTACCGCCTGGGTGGCTCGTTCTTCGATGGCAAGGGCCAGCCGGGCCAGGTCTCGGCGGTCTCGCACGGTTCGTCCACCGCCCGTTTCAATGGCATCAACGTCATCAACACCGCACGCAGCCTCGGCTGACCGGTCTGGAGCCCGAAACCCATGAGCATCTTCACCGAACAGCAGGCCAAGGCCATCCTCGACAAGGTCATCGCCCTGTCCAAGGCCGACGAGTGCACCGCGACCCTGGCCGGGTCCATCAACGGCAACATCCGTTTCGCGCTGAACAACATCTCCACCAGCGGCATCGTCAGTGACGCCTCGCTGGCCGTGGAAGTGGCCTTCGGCAAGCGCGTCGGTACCGCATCGATCAACGAGTTCGACGATGCCGCGCTGGAGCGCGTGGTGCGCCGTGCCGAAGACCTGGCGCGGCTTGCGCCGGAGAACCCGGAGTTCATCCCGGCCATCGGCAAGCAGGCCTATCGCCCGACACCGACCTTCAGCGAATCCACCGGCGCCATCGATCCGGCATTCCGCGCCAAGGTCGCCGCTGATTCGATCCTGCCGTGCCGCCAGGCCGGCGTGATCGCGGCCGGCTTCCTGGAAGACGGCCACGGCTTCGTCGCCACCGCCAACAGCAACGGCAACTTCGGCTACCAGCGCACCAGCAGCTTCGATTACACCTGCACGGTGCGCACCGAAGACGGCCGTGGTTCGGGCTGGGTCGGTCGCAACCTGAAGGATGCGGCGGACTTCAAGGCCGACCAGGACGTTCGCATCGCCATGCGCAAGGCCACTGAATCGGCCGAAGCCAAGGCGCTGGAGCCGGGCAAGTACACGGTCATCCTGGAACCGGCCGCAGCCGCCGGACTGATCAGCTTCATGATGCGCTTCTTCGACGCGCGCTCTGCCGATGAAGGCCGCAGCTTCCTGTCGAAGAAGGGCGGTGGCAACAAGCTGGGCGAGCAGGTGTACGACCCGCGGGTCAACCTGCACGCCGATCCGTGGCATCCCGAAGCGCCGGTGCTGCCGTGGGATGACAACGGCATGCCGCGCGACAAGGTCGCCATCATCGAAAACGGCAGGATCGCCAACCTCGACTACTCGCGGTTCTGGGCACAGAAGCAGGGCAAGACCGCCAACGCGCGGCCGGGCAACCTGCTGATGAGCGGCGGCGACAAGAGCACCGCCGAGCTGGTGCGCGGGACCCAGAAGGGCATCCTGGTCACGCGTACCTGGTACATCCGCATGGTCGATCCGCAGACCGTGCTGCTGACCGGCCTGACCCGTGACGGCACGTTCTACATCGAGAACGGGCAGATCAAGCACCCGGTGAAGAACTTCCGCTTCAACGAATCGCCGGTGATCATGCTCAACAACATCGATGAACTGGGCAAGCCGGTGCGCGTGGCTGGCGACGAGTCCAGCTTCGTGATGATGATCCCGCCGATGCGCCTGCGCGATTTCACCTTCACCTCGTTGTCCGACGCGGTCTGATGCCGCACCGGACCGGCAGCGACGGCCGCGGGCCGTCTGCAGGGACGGCGTGAACCGCGCGCAGTTCCTGCGCGCGATGCTCGGTGGCGCCGCCCTGGCGGCGCTGCCGGGCTTCGCCCGCGCCCAGGCCAGCCGTTACGATTTCTGGTTCACCCGGCTGAAATACGACTCCGGCGACTGGGACGTGGATGCGCGCATGCCGTCCAACCTGATCACTTCGCTGATCGATTACACCAGCCTGCGCGTGGACCCGAAGGAACACGTGCTGGACCTGTCCGACCCGCGCATGCTGCAGGCACCGTTCTGCTACCTCGCCGGGCACAAGCTGGTGGAATTCAATGCCGCCGAGCGCGAAAACTTCGTGCGCTACGTGCGCAACGGCGGCTTCGTGTTCGTCGACGACTGCAACCACGACATCGACGGCCTGTTCGCCAAGTCGTTCGAAGCGCAGATGGCGCGGCTGTTCGGCGCCTCGGCATTGAAGAAGCTGCCCAACAACCACGCGTTGTACCGCAGTTTCTTCAGCTTCCCGGACGGCCCGCCGGCCACCGGTTTCGAGTTGAATGGCTGGGGCGACGACCTGGTGCACGATTACCTCAAGGGCATCGAGGTGGACGGTCGCCTCGGCGTGCTCTACAGCAACAAGGATTACGGTTGCGAATGGGATTACGACTGGCGCAACAAGCGTTTCCTGGCCGAAGACAACACCCGCTTCGGCGTCAACATCGTGATGTACGCATTGAACAACTGAGCATGACCGGGCGCTGCCCGGCGTTCCCCCCCACCTGACAGGCTTGACCATGACCGCCCCTGACCTTGATTCCCTGCTGCCGCGCCTGCAACAGCTGCGCGATGCGCTCGCCCAGGCCGTGGTCGGCCAGCACGAGGTGGTGGAGCAGCTGCTGATCGGCCTGCTGGCCGGTGGCCACTGCCTGCTGGAAGGCGCGCCCGGACTGGGCAAGACCCTGCTGGTGCGTTCGCTGGGACAGGCGCTGGAACTGCAGTTCCGCCGCGTCCAGTTCACCCCGGACCTGATGCCCAGCGACATCCTGGGCACCGAACTGCTGGAAGAAGACCATGGCACCGGTCACCGCCATTTCCGCTTCCAGAAAGGCCCCATCTTCACCAACCTGCTGCTGGCCGACGAACTGAACCGCACGCCGCCGAAGACCCAGGCAGCGTTGCTGGAGGCCATGCAGGAACGCACCGTCAGCTACGCCGGAACGACCTACACGCTGCCGCAGCCGTTCTTCGTACTGGCCACCCAGAATCCGATCGAACAGGCCGGTACCTACCCGCTGCCGGAGGCACAGCTCGATCGCTTCCTGCTGCACGTGCGGGTGGATTATCCCAGTGAACAGGAAGAGCAGGACATCCTGCGCCAGACCACCGGAAGCGCTGGCGGCAGCGTGCCGCACGTGATGGATGCCGAGGCGGTGATCGCGCTGCAGGACGCGGTGCGCCAGGTGCACGTCAGCGACGATGTGCTGGCCTGGATCACCCGGCTGGTGCGCGCCAGCCGCCCGGGTGCGGCCGCACCGGCGGCGGTCAACCAGTGGATCAAATGGGGTGCCGGCCCGCGTGCCGGCCAGTCGCTGGTGCTGGCCGCCAAGGCACGTGCGCTGCTGCAGGGGCGCTTTGCCGCGACCCGTGATGACGTACAGGCGCTGGCCGCGCCGGTGATGCGCCACCGCCTGCTGCTGTCCTTCGCCGCCGAGGCCGAAGGCAAGGGCGCCGACGACGTGGTCGCTGCGCTGCTGCAGGCCGTTCCGTTCCCCGGCTGACCGCGACGACGCACGCGTGGACCACAACGCCCCCATTGCCCTGCCCGCCGACGTCCGCGGCCGCCTGAAGGCCCTGCGCCTGCAGCCACGCCGCGCGCACGGCGCGCACGGGATCGGCCAGCACGCCAGCCGCAGCCGTGGCGCCGGGCTTGAGTTCGCGCAGTACCGCGCCTACGAGCCCGGTGACGAGCTGCGCCAGGTGGACTGGAAGCTTTACGCGCGCTCGGACCGCTTCTTCGTTCGGGAATCCGAGCGCGAGAGTCCGGTAACCCTCTGGATCCTGATCGACACCAGTGCCTCCGCGAGCCAGCGTGATCGCGCGCGGCCGGACGTTTCGCGGCTGGACCTCGCCTGTGCGGTGGCGGCGTGCCTGGTTGAACTCGCGCTGCAGCAGGGCGATCGGTTCGGCCTGCTGGCCGTCGGTGGCAGCGGCGTGCAGCGGGTGCCGGCCGGGATCGGTCCGCGCCACCGCGACCGCGTGCACCTGCAGCTGCGCCAGCTCAGCGCCACGGGCACGTGGCCGCCGGCCGATACCCTGCGCCCGGTCTGGGAGCGCGTGCACGCGGGCGACATGCTGGTCGCGCTTGGCGATGGCTTCGATGAAACCGGCATCCAGCTGCTGGAGCGCCTGGCCGCCGCCCGCCGCGATGTCTTCAACGTGCAGCTGCTGACCGCCGAAGAGCGCGATTTTCCGTTCACCGAAGGGCACCGGTTCCGCGATCCGGAAACCGGCGCGGAGCTGCTGGGGGATGGCCGCGCACTGCGCGCGGGGTATCTGCAACGGTTCGCGCAGGCCCGGCACGCCTTGCAGGCGCGCCTGCAGTCCGCCGGCATCGCGCACGCCACCGGCTGGCTGGACGAGCCGCCGGATGCGCCGCTGCAGCGGCTGTTCGGCACGCGGGGCGGCGCATGAGCCTGTCCTTGTTGTTCCCGCTGGGGCTGTTTGCGCTGGTTTCGCTGCTGGTGCCGTTGCTGATCCATCTGGCCCGGCGGCAGCACGAGGTGCCGCTCGACTTCGCCGCGCTGCGCTGGCTGCAGGCGCGCGTCCGCCCGCGCAGCCGTGTGCGCATCGACGAGTGGCTGCTGCTGGCACTGCGCCTGTTGCTGCTGGCCGCGCTGGCCCTGCTGCTGGCGCAGCCGGTACTGCAGGGCGGAACCGCCGATGTGCGGCCGGTAAACGTGGTTGCGCCGGGGCTGGACGGCGCAGCACTGCGCGGCGCGGACACCGATGGCGACTGGCGCTGGCTGGCTCCCGGCTTCCCGCCGTTGCAGCAGGCCCCGGCCGCGTCGACGGCGGCCTTCGCCAGCCTGCTGCGCGAACTCGACCAGACTCTGCCAGCCGCTGCACCGCTGGTGGTTCATCTGCCTGATCCGCTGCCCGGCCTGGATGGCGAGCGGATCCGGCTGTCGCGCACCGTGCAGTGGCGGCCGCAGCCCCTGCTGGTGGCCGCCATGCGCGCCGAACCAGAAGCGCCGCGCCTGCATCCCGGCGGCGAGGGGGATCCTGCCGCGCTGCGCGTGCTTGAAGCGCTGCAGCGCGCGTGGACCGATGCGCCGCTGGCCGTTGCCAGCGAAGCCGTGCCGGCCGACGATCGGATCGGTGTCTGGCTGTCCGCCATGCCGCTGCCGCCGGCCTGGCAGGCCTGGGTCGCCGGGGGTGGCACCGTGCTGCAGGTCGGCGCCGACGCTGCCGCAACAGGGCCGTGGCTTGCTGTACTGCGCGATGCAGACGGCGCGCTGCTGCTCGAACAACGCAGCGTGGGCCGCGGGCGCCTGCTCCGCTTTCCTGCCGCGCTCTCCATTGCCACGCTCCCCGCCATCGCCGACGAAGACATTCCCCGACGCCTGCGCGACGTGCTGGCCCCGCTTCCGGTTCCCGCCCTCGGCGTTGCGGCGGACCAGGTGCCGCTGACCGGCGCGGCCGCTCCGCTGCCGCAGCCGCGCGACCTTGCCCCGTGGCTGCTGCTGGCGATCGTGCTGCTGTTCGCGCTGGAGCGTTGGCTGGCGACATCGGCCCGGCGCAGGAGCACGCCATGAACACTGCGGTGAACCGCGCCTGGCAGGCAGCGCGCCGACGCCAGGCCACGCAGACGATGGCCCTGGCGGTGCCGCTGGTGGTCGCGCTGGCCGCGCTCGCATGGCGGCTTGCCACCTATGACATGGCAACGTGGGTGCTGGCCATCGGCCTGCTCGGTGCGGCCGCACTGGCGACCTGGCGCGCGCGTCGGCTGGATCGCCGCTGGCTGGTACGCCAGCTGGACCAGCGGCCCGCGGCGCGCGACAGTGCCGACCTGCTGTTTGCCGACGCCGCAGCGCTCAATCCCCTGCAGCAGCGCCAACGCGACCAGATCAATGCGGCCCTGCAGCGTGACCCACCGCTGCTGCAGGCAGCCTGGCCATGGCCGGCGCTGCTGGCCGCGTGGTGCGCCAGCGTGCTGCTGCTCGCCCTCGCCTTCGGCTGGCCCCGCGCCGGCCGCGTGCCGGCTGCCGCTGCACCCGGTGCCGCGGCAGCCGGCAGCGCTGCGGCCACGCCGCCGGCGCTGCAGTCCGCGCGCCTGCGCATCACCGCGCCGTCGTATACCGGCCAGCCGGTGCGCACGCAGAGCGCGCTCGACGGCAAGGTGCAACAGGACAGCCAACTGCAGTGGTCGCTGCGTTTTTCCGGCACACCCACCCGTGCCGCGCTGCAGTTCCACGATGGCCAGCGCATCGAACTGACGCCGCGGGATGGGCAGTGGACCGGCAACTGGAAGGCCACGCGCCCGGCCCTGTACCGCGTGGTGACCGAGCCGGCGCTGCGCGATACGCGCCTGTATCGCCTGGACGTGGTGCCCGACCAGCCGCCCAGCGTGCGGGTGATCGAACCGGACGCCACGCTGGTGCTCGGCACGCCCGGCCAGCGCCGCTGGCAGCTGCGCTTCGAAGCCAGCGATGACCACGGGGTGGCCGCCACGGCACAGCTGAAGGTGACCCTGGCCCAGGGCAGTGGTGAAAACATCACCTTCCGTGAGCAGGTCATCCCGCTCAGCGGCAGCGGGCCGGCGACGCAACGGCGCTTCGCCCACACGCTGGCGCTGGCCGCGCTGGGCGCCAGCGCGGGCAACGATGTGATCGCGCAGCTGCAGGTACGTGACAACCACGCGCCCACGCCACAGACGGCGCAGAGCAGCAGCGTGATCCTGCGCCTGCCCAGCGAAGCCGACGTGCAGGAAGCCGAACTGGAAGGCATGGTCAAGCGCACCCTGCCGGCGTATTTCCGCAGCCAGCGGCAGATCATCATCGATGCCGAAGCCCTGCTTGCCCAGCGCAGCAGGCTGTCGGCGGACGCGTTCACCGGTCGCTCCGATGCGATCGGCGTGGACCAGCGCATCCTGCGCCTGCGCTACGGCCAGTTCCTCGGCGAAGAGAGCGAAGGCGCAGCCAAAGCGCCACCCACCAGCGACCTGCCGACCAGCGACGTGCCCAGCAACGATGCCCCGGCGGCGGCCGATGATCACGGACACGACAGCCATGCCGGCGACCACGACGATGACCATGGCCACGATCACGCGGCCGGTGCGGAGCCGCAGGTGTTCGGCAGCGCCACCGATGTGCTTTCCGAGTACGGCCATACCCACGACCATGCCGAGGCCGCCACCCTGCTTGATCCGCAGACGCGCGCCACGTTGAAGGCCGCGCTGGACCAGATGTGGTCCTCCGAAGGCGAGCTGCGCCAGGGCCGGCCGAAGGAAGCCCTGCCGCACGCCTACAAGGCGCTGGCCTTCATCAAGGAAGTGCAGCAGGCCGAGCGGATCTACCTGGCCCGGGTGGGTCCGGAACTGCCGCCGATCGACGAGAGCCGGCGGCTGGGCGGCAAGCGTGAAGGCATCGACAGTCGACGCCTGCCGCTGACGGCGCCGACCGCACCGGACCCGTCCATCGTCGCGGTCTGGCAGCAGTTGGGCGGTACTGGCCAGGCACCGGACCTGGATGCGTTGAACCGCTGGCTGCGTGCCAATGAAAGCCGCCTCGCCGATCCACTCAGTCTTGCCGCATCGATTGAAGAACTACGCATCGCACCGGACTGCGTGCGCTGCCGCGACGCGCTGCGCGCGCAGTTGTGGCGTGCCCTGCTGCGCCCGATACCAGCACCGGCACGGCGCAGCGCACCCGACGCGATGGGACAGCGTTACCGCGATGCACTGGGAGCCGGACCATGACGGACAGTCGCTGGATCAGCATGGCGATCGTCGCCATCGTGCTGCTGGCCACGTTGCGGTTGCTGCTGCAGCAACGGCGCGGCGTACGCCTGCCGCCACTGCGGCTGGTTGCACTGCTGGTGCTGCAGGCGCTGGCGGGTGGACTGTTGCTGCTGGCGTTGGTTCCGCCGCAGCACAGTGCGCCCCGCCATGCGCTCACGTTGCTGACGGCCGGCGCGGCGCAGGCGCCTGCGCTGGCAGACGACGCAGCGACGGTGTTCGCCCTGCCGGAGTCCGACGCGCGCCCCGGCATCGCGCGCGTAGCGGACCTGGCCACCGCCCTGCGCCAGCACCCGGGAACCGAACGGCTCACCCTGGTCGGTGACGGGTTGGCAGCGCGCGATCGCGATACGCCGTTGCCCGCCCAGGTGCAGTTGCGGCTGTCGCCCGCGCCACGCGGCTGGGTAGGCCTGCAAGCGCCGGCGATCACCCCACCGGGCGCGGTTTTCAGCGTGCGCGCACGTGCCCAGGGCGTGCCGGACGGCCGTGCCGAGCTGCTCGATCCCGCGGGCCAGGTCGTCGCCCGCGCCGCGCTGGACGCGCGCGGCGGCGCCCGCCTGGACGGTGTTGCGCGGGTCGTCGGTCGCACCCTGTTCCAGCTGCGGCTGCTGGACGCCAGCGATCACCGGGTGGACAGCATCCCGGTCCCGCTGCAGGTCGAAGCGCCGGCACCGGTGCGGATGCTGATGCTGGCTGGTGCCCCCGGGCCGGAAGCCAAGTACCTGCGGCGCTGGGCCGCCGACGCCGGGGTGGAGCTGCAGTTCCAGTCCAGCGTGGGGGCCGGCGTGATGCTGGGCGATGCGCCGGTGGCGCTTGCTCCGGCGCGGCTGGCCGCCACCGACGTGCTGCTGCTGGACGAACGCAGCCTGGCCGCGCTGGGTGCGGCGCAGCGCAGCGCGGTGCAGCAGGCGCTGCGCGATGGATTGGGCGTGTTGGTACGCAGCGCGGGGCCATTGCCGGACACCGCGCGCCAGACCCTGCGTGGCTGGGGCCTGGCAGTCACCGGCAATGGCCAGGCCGCCGCATTGAAACTTGCGGGGGAAGCGCAGGCGGAGCTGTTGCCGGCGCGGCGCGGTCCGCGTGCTCCGGCGGCGGCGGCAACGCAGTGGATGGCCGAGGCCGATGCACGTTCCCACCTTGCCGAAGTGCCGGTGCTGGAACAGCTGGCCCTGCGCGTTGCTGGCGCCCAGCCGCTGCTGCAGGATGCAGACGGCGCGGCCATCGGCGGCTGGCGCGCAAGCGGTCGCGGACGGATCGGCCTGCTGCCGGTGACCGACAGTTACCGCGCGGTGCTGGCCGGGCGCGACGACCGCCACGCCGAGCTGTGGAGCAGCGTGGTCGGCCTCGTGGCGCGCCCGGTCGCGGCAGCGCCCGCAGTGCAGGTGACCACCGATACGCCGTGGGCCGGTGAACGCGTGGTGCTGTGCGGTGTAGCGGCGGGCACGCGGGTACATGGCAGTGCCGAAGCCGCACCGGAAACCCTGGTCGTCGACCCCGCCAGCGGCGCGCAGCGCTGCGCGGCGTGGTGGCCACGCCAGGCGGGCTGGCATGAACTGGTGCAGGGCGAGGTGCGCCAGGCGATATATGTGTTCGACCGCGCCGACGCCGCCGCGCTGCATCGCCAGCAGCTGCGCGACAGCACGGCGCTGCGCGTGGCCGGCGGACACGGCCAGATGTCGGCCGCCACGCAGCAGGTGCCCGGCGCGCGCTGGCCATGGCTGCTGGCCTTCGTGCTGGTCGCCGGCGTGCTGTGGTGGCTGGAGCGGCGCACCCCAGCAACGGACCGGTAGCCGCGAACGCAGCGGCAAAGGCAGCAGCGTGACGACCAACGGTCGTCACCCACCGAGGGCAGAGGCTGACGGCCAGCGGCCGTCACTACCGTAGAGCAGGTAGCGCCGAGCCGTGCTCGGCGAGCGCAGCGGCAAAGGCAGCAGCGTGACGACCAACGGTCGTCACCCACCGAGGGCAGAAGCTGACGGCCAACGGCCGTCACTACCCAGGCAACGGCATGACGGCCAGCGGCCGTCACTACCGGAGCGCGGTGGTGCTCGGTCGGCGGTGAATGATTCACCTGTCAGGACATGCGCGTCTCAGGCATTGAGACCAAGCTGTGTTCCCATAGGGTTCTTTGCGGCATGTTTTCCTGATGGCTTACGAACTCGCCAAGCGCACCGCCGATGCCGAACACCAGCTCGCCACCCGCGATGGCCTGCCGGCACGTGACGGTGCCCTGCTCGGCGCCCGCCTGCAGCGCCGTTACCACGACCGCATCACCGGCAGCTTCGCCATCCCCGGCCGCGAAGGCCGCTACGCGCCGATTCCGGACAGCGTGCCGCCGGCGCTTGCCGCCGCCCTGGAAGCGCGCGGCATCGACCAGCTCTACAGCCACCAGGCACACGCGTGGGACGCGGCACAGCGCGGCGAACACGTGGCCATCGTTACCCCCACTGCCAGCGGCAAATCGCTGTGCTACACCCTGCCGGTGGTGAGCGCGGCCATGCAACACAAGGCCAAGGCGCTGTACCTGTTCCCGACCAAGGCGCTGGCCCAGGACCAGGTAGCCGAACTGCTGGAGCTCAACCGCGCCGGCGACCTCGGGGTCAAGGCCTTCACCTTCGATGGCGATACCCCCGGCGATGCGCGCCAGGCGATCCGCCTGCATGGCGACATCGTGGTGTCCAACCCGGACATGCTGCACCAGGCCATCCTGCCGCACCACACCAAGTGGGCGCAGTTCTTCGAGAACCTGCGCTACGTGGTGATCGACGAGGTGCACACCTACCGCGGCGTGTTCGGCAGCCACGTGACCAATGTGCTGCGCCGGCTCAAGCGCATCTGCGCCTTCTACGGCGTGCAACCGCAGTTCATCCTGTGCTCGGCGACGATCGGCAATCCGCAGCAGCATGCGGAGGCCCTGATCGAAGCGCCGGTCACCGCGATCACCGAATCCGGTGCGCCCAGCGGGCCCAAGCAGGTGCTGCTGTGGAACCCGCCGGTGGTCAATCCGGACCTGGGCCTGCGTGCCTCGGCGCGCTCGCAGAGCAACCGCATCGCGCGCATCGCGATCAAGTCCGGCCTGAAGACGCTGGTGTTCGCGCAGAGCCGGCTGATGGTGGAAGTGCTGACCAAATACCTCAAGGACATCTTCGACCACGACCCGCGCAAGCCCGCCCGCATCCGTGCCTACCGCGGCGGCTACCTGCCGACCGAGCGGCGCGAGACCGAACGCGCCATGCGCGCCGGGCAGATCGACGGCATCGTCAGCACCTCCGCGCTGGAACTGGGCGTGGACATCGGCAGCCTGGACGTGGTCATCCTCAACGGCTATCCGGGCAGCGTCGCCGCCACCTGGCAACGCTTCGGCCGCGCCGGTCGCCGCCAGCAGCCCGCGCTGGGGGTGATGGTCGCCAGTTCGCAGCCACTGGACCAGTACGTGGTGCGCCACCCGGACTTCTTCGGCGATGCCTCGCCGGAGCATGCGCGCATCGCCCCGGACCAGCCGCTGATCCTGTTCGACCACATCCGCTGCGCCGCCTTCGAACTGCCGTTCCTGGTCGGCGATGGCTTCGGCCCGATCGACCCGGAAGTGTTCCTGGAAGCATTGGCGGAAACCGAGGTGGTGCACCGCGAGGGCGAGCGCTGGGAATGGATCGCCGACAGCTACCCGGCCAACGCGGTGAGCCTGCGTTCGGTGGCCGATGGCAACTTCGTGGTGGTCGACCGCAGCGGCGGCAAGCAGCAGATCATCGCCGAGGTGGATTACTCGGCCGCGGCGCTGACCCTGTACGAGGGCGCCATCCACATGGTGCAGTCCACCCCTTACCAGGTGGAGACGCTGGACTGGGAAGGCCGCAAGGCCTACGTCACGCGCACGCACGTGGACTACTACACCGACAGCATCGACTTCACCAAGCTCAAGGTGCTGGACCGCTTCGACGGCAACGTCGCCGGCCGCGGCGATGCGCACCATGGCGAAGTGCACGTGGTACGGCGCGTGGCCGGCTACAAGAAGATCCGTTACTACACCCATGAAAACATCGGCTACGGCCCGGTCAACCTGCCCGACCAGGAACTGCATACCACCTCGGTGTGGTGGCAGCTGCCGCAGGCGCTGCTGCTGCGCGCGTTCGCCAGCAAGCAGGACGCGCTGGACGGTTTCCTGGGCGCGGCCTACGCGCTGCACATCGTCGCCACCGTGGCGGTGATGGCCGACGCACGCGACCTGCAGAAGGCGGTCGGCAACGGCGACGGCGCATGGTTCGCCATCGCCGACCAGAGCGGCCGCGGCCAGCTGCGCGGTGAAGAAGGCGACCCCGGCGCGGTGGAGCTGCTGCAGCAGTTCGTGCCCACCGTCTACCTGTACGACAACTTCCCCGGCGGGGTCGGCTTGAGCGAGCCGCTGTGGCTGCGCCAGCAGGAGCTGGTGCAGCGCGCGCGCGAACTGGTGCAGCGCTGCGACTGCAAGGCCGGCTGCCCGGCCTGCGTCGGCCCGGTGCTGGCCGCGCAGGAAGCCGACGACACCACCCCGCGTGCGCTGGCCCTGCGCGTGCTCGACCTGTTCGATGCGCAGGCCTGCGAGCAGGTACCGGACGTATCGGGGGTGATCGCCGATCCGATGGAGTTGTTGGCACCGTGAGCCTGAGCCTGGACAAGCTGCGGCTGCTGCGACGGCAGGCCGGGGATGCGAAGGCGGTTGCCCCGGTGGCGCCCGTCGAAGCGTTGCCGCAGCCGGCGCCCGCACTGCCCGCCGCGGCCAACGATGCCAGACAGCCAGACGCCGCGCGTTCGGTGTTTGCCTGGGTGGAAAAGGAAATCCGCCACAAACCCACCGGGGTGGCCGCAGCGCCACGCCAGGTGGCCGATGCCAAAGGATTGCGACGACTGCTGGGCGTGCGCGAACGCGGCAGCGAAGCCACCCCGGCACCGCGGGCGCGCGCGCAGGACCGCAGCCTGCCCGGCACCGAGATCGCACCGGGCCTGCACCTGATCGAATCGTTCCTGCCGGGGGATGTCCCGTCGGCGCCGCTGTCACTGGCGTTCGCCAAGCGCGATCAGCAGCACGTGGCGCCGCAGGACCTGCTGTTCTTCGACACCGAAACCACCGGCCTGGCCGGCGGCACCGGCACCCGCGCCTTCATGATCGGCGCGGCCGACTGGCATCTGCACCCGGAGCGGGGGCCGGGCCTGCGCATCCGCCAGCTGATGATCTCCACGATGGCCGCCGAGACCGCCATGCTGCGCACCTTCACCGGCTGGCTGGCACCGACCACGGTGTTTTCCAGCTACAACGGCCGCAGCTACGACGCGCCACTGCTGAAGACCCGCTTCCGGCTCGCACGGCAGGGCGATCCGATCACCGCGCTGGACCACATCGACCTGTTGTACCCGACCCGTCGGCGTTATCGCGGGGTCTGGGAAAACTGCCGGCTGGCGACCATCGAACGGCAGCTGCTGAAAGTGGTGCGCGAGGATGACCTGCCCGGTTCGGAAGCCCCTTCCGCCTGGCTGCGCTTCCTGCGCGGCGGCGATGCGGTGAACCTGCGGCGGGTGGTCGAACACAACCACCAGGACGTGGTGACGCTTGCACAGTTGTTCCTGGCGCTGGTGGAACAGCAGGCGCAGGCCGATGTGCCACCGCCGGTGAACTGCCTGCCGTTGCAGGCCGGGTGAGCGACCGTTTACCCGACGTTGACGGCGCATGGCGCCTGATGGCGGCTCATGCCATTTGTCCATCGACCCGGGAGGTTTGCCATGCGTTCGAATCGTTGGTTGTTGCTCAGCTGTCTGCTGCCGTTGGCCGCATGCAGCAGTACGCCGTCCAGTGCAGATACGGCGCCGACCAACCCGAAGCCGGAAGTAGCGGGCGTCGGCAGCCATTGCCATGCCGACACGCTGACCGCGCTGAGCGGCCAGATGGCCAGCCAGGAGGTCATCGACCGTGCGGTGCGCGATGCCGGGGCGCGGACCATCCGGGTGGTCAAGCCGGGCATGGCGGTCACCATGGATTACCGCGAAGACCGCGTTACCGTCCGCGTGGACGAGCAGAACAAGATCATTTCAGCCAGCTGCGGCTGAGCTGCCGCGAGGGAGCGGGCAGTGACCCGCTCCCTCGTTGATGCTCAGAGCCGCACGGCGCGCCCGTCCGCGAGCGCCTTGGCGATGACCTTCTCGGCCTCGCGCGAGGCACGTGCCTGCACCTCCGCCTGAAGCCGGCCCAGTTCGGCCTGTTCTTCGCCCAGCACCGCCTGCTGCCTGCCCAGTTCGCCCTGCCGGCCAGCCAGGCGGGACAGCGCATCGTGGGTCGCCTCCTGGGTCGCACCGCGCCCCGCACGTGCGGCCTGCGCGGCGGCATCGCGGTTGATGTCCGATGATCCGCCCAGCGCACTGCGCGCGGTATCCCGTGCGTGCTGCGCGAGCGCCCGCGCCTGCTCACCGGTACGCCGGCCCAACTCACCCTGCTGGCGGCCCAGCGCACCCTGCTTCAATCCCAGGGCGGCCTGTTGCTGGCCCAGTCGTGCGGCGTCGGCATAGGCGGCCTGCATCTGCTGCAGCAGTGCGGTGTCGCGCACCACGTAACGCTGGTCGCCTTGGCGGAACCAGAAGCCCGCTGCACCCGCACCCAGGTCACTTCGTGCCTGGGTCACGTCATCCAGCGCACCGTCGGCATAGCTCTCGTTACCGGTGACCAGCACGTGGGCACGCGCAGGCCGCTCCCCCAGGTCCAGCCGCCCGTGGGTGACCAGCGTGGCGACGCGGTGGCCGCCGTCACGGCTGACGGTATGGGTGGTGGTGCTGGCGTGTCCGCTGCGTGCGCTCGCCGGTGCCGGTGGCGGCGCAGGCGGTGCCGGTGGCACAGGAACGGTGGCAGCGGCAGGCGCCGGCGGTGCGTCCGATGCCGCCAACGCAGGCGGCGCGGCCGGTGCAGCGGGGGCTGCAGGCGGCGACGGTGGCGCGGGCGGTGGCGGCGCGGCCGCGACCAGCCGCATCGGCAGGATCGCCACGGCCAGCACGGCCACCGTCAGCAGCGCCGTCAACGCCTTCGGGCATGCCTGGTGCTGCTGCAGCGAAATCAAGCGGCGCTTGAGGCTTTGCCGGCTCGGTGCGGCGCTGGCTACCCCCAGGTGCGGGCGCGGCATCACGCCCAGCTGCAACAGCAGGCGGCCGTAATCCTGACGACGCTCCCCACGACCGTCCACCACCGCCGCATCAACTGCTTCTTCGCGGGCCTGCGCGTATTCGCTGACCGCCAACCGCAGCAGCGGGTGGAAGAAGAACAGGTGCTGCGCCAGCGCCGGCAGCAGGCCCCACTGCAGGTCGTTCCGCTGCAGGTGCTGCAGTTCATGGGTCAGCGCCAGGTCCAGCGCGTCGCCCTGCAGTGCATGCACACCCACCGGCAGCAGCAGCACCGGCCGCAACGGTCCGACCACCTGCGGCGCATCGATGTCGGCGCTCATCCACAGGCGCGGCGCACGACGCAGGCCGTGCGCTTCTGCCGCCAGCTGCAGCGCGTGCACCAGCGCCTGGTCATCGCACGGGGTGGCATGGCCCAGCAGCGCGCGGCTCCGCCGCCATTCGCCATGAGTCCGCCACGCCATGGCCAGCACGCCAGCCAGCCAAAACGCGGCCAGCGCCAGTGCCCACCACGGCGTGGTCGACAACGCGGACGACGCGATGCCTTGCTCGGCAATCGCCAGCCCCTGTGCCGACAGCACAGCCGCCTGCACGTACACCGTTTCGCCCATGGACGGCGTCACCGCCGGTGCCGGCAGCACCGCCAACTGCAGCGGCTGCGCCCAGAACAGGCCCAGCACTGCCTGCAGCGATACCAGCCACCACATCCGGCAGCGCGCGGCGGCGCCCAGTGACGGCACGGCGCGGCAGACACCCCACACCAGCGCGACCAGCAGCGCGGTCTGCAGGCTGGTCCAGGCCAGTCGTTCCAGCATCACGATCAGGTTCGCGTCCATGGCTCAGCCCTCCTGCCGGCGTGACTGCAGCTGTTCGACCAGTGCTTCCAGCTCGGCAAGTTCGTCGTCGCTGACCGTATCGCGTTGGGACAGATAGGCCACGAACGGCGACACCGAGCCCTGCAGGGTGCGGTCGACGAACTGCGCGATGGCGCCCTGCACCACGCTGTCCTGCCCGGCCGTGGACTGGTAGCGGTACATGCCGTCGGCCTGCTCGCGACGCAGGTAGTTCTTGCCGCGCAGGCGTTCCATCATGGTCAGCACGGTGGACCGGGCCAGGCCGCGCGGCTCGCCGAATCCGACCGCCACTTCGCCCACGCTGGGCGTTCCTGCCTCGTCGATGTACTGCAGCAGGGCCAGTTCCTGGTCCCCGATCGTCTTGCGGTGCATGGCACGGTTCCTTGGGTGACTACACGTGTCGCCACAGTGCCCGTGGCGACAGGTGTAGTCAACCCCCCGAAGGTCATGTACCGACGAACGGCAAGGGGTCAGCGTCCTTTCCACGTAGCGGGAACGACGCTGACCCCGGAGGTGTAGCGGTATCCGGTGCTTGCGCTCAGCCGCGCGGGCCGCCCATCACCGGCAGGATCGCGCCGCTGATGTAGCTGGAACAGCTGGGCGCGGCCAGGAACACGTAGGCCGGCGACAGCTCTTCCGGCTGCGCGGCGCGGCCCATGTCACTGTCCTGGCCGAACTCGCCGACGTCCGGCGCGGCCTTGTCGGCCGGATTCAACGGCGTCCACACCGGGCCCGGCGCCACGCAGTTGACCCGGATGCCGCGCGGCAGCAGCTGGCTGGCCAGGGCCTTGGTGAAGGCATGGATGGCACCCTTGGTGGCCGAGTAGTCGATCAGTGACTTGCTGCCGAACAGGCCGGTTTCCGATCCCGAATTGACGATGCTGGCGCCCTCGCCAAGGTACGGCAGCACGGCGCGGGCCATCTGGATGTAACCGCCGATGTTGGTCTGCAGGGTCTCCTGCAGATGGGCGTCATCGAGGTCTTCCAGGCGATGGCAATGCAGCTGGAAGGCCGCATTGTTGACCAGGATGTCGATGCCGCCGAAGGCCTTGGCCACCTGCTTCACCGCGCGATTGCAGAACCTCGGATCACGCACGTCACCGGCGATCACGATGCAGCGTCCCCCTTCTCGCTCCACGTGCTGGCGGGTGACATCGGCATCTTCGTGTTCGTCCAGGTGCAGTACCGCCACGTCCGCGCCTTCGCGGGCATACAGCACGGCGACCGCGCGACCGATGCCGGAATCGCCGCCGGTGACGATCGCACGCAGGCCCTTCAGCTTGCCGCTGCCTGCGTAATGCGGGGCCAGGAAACGGGGCGCCAGGTCCAGCGCGTGCTCGTGGCCGGGCTTGGCGATGGACTGCGCGGGCATCTTTTCAGGCTGCTTGCGGGTGCCTGCCTGGGTCACCTTTTTCTTCGCGGCCTTCTTGCTGGCGCGCGCGTCTTTGGCCTTTTCCTGGTCCTGCAGGCGACGCTGTCGCGCGGCCACCCGCGCACCCCGTTCGTCGGTGGCGGCGGTCTTGCGGGTGGCGGTCTTGACCACGCGCTTGCGTGCGGTGCCTTCTGCATCGGCCGGCGCGGCAGCGGCGGCGCGGGTGCCCTTGCGGACCTTCGGGGTGGCTTTCTGGCGGGCGGGGACTTTCTTTGCCGGGGCGGTCTTGGCGGTAGCCATGAGATCTCCTCTTGAAGCGGATTGTCCAGGACAGCACGGTGTGTCCAGGGCGTGCAACCAGTCTCCACATCGCGCGTTGCCGTGGCAGTGAATGCAACGTGCCCGGCATGTGCACGCGTTCATCCCGACACCACGCCGCACCCGTCAGGCTGGAGGCCTCGAACCCAGTGGAGCTGCATCGATGATCCGTTACCTCAGCGTGGCCGCGATGGCCGTTTCCCTGGCCGCCTGCAGCAGCACGCCGGTGGCCCAGGTGCAGCCGATCGACGGCGTGATTTCCGGCCAGTGCCACCTGGACAAGGTGCAGGGCGCGGTCGGCCTGGCGGCGGCGGCGGCGACCGTGGAGCGTGCCCGCGTGGACAGCGACAGCCTGCAGGTGCAGGTACTGCGCGGCACCCGCGAGCGCAGTGGCCCCACCGCCAGCGGCAGCGCCGATCCGGCCGCCGGTGCCGCGCATGAAGGCGGCGAGCGGCTGACGATCGAAACCGGCCGCACCAACAACATCACCGCTATTTACTGCGGCTGACCTTGGTGCTGCGGCTGACCTTGGCCGTCACCCGGCGTGCCCTGCGCAGGTAGCGCAGGGTCGCCTGTTCCCACTGCCGCTGGCCACGCAGGCCGGCCAGCGCGACCAGCTCCCCCCGCTCCCAGCCGCCGAACACGCTGGGATCGATATAGGCCTTGCGGCAGACCGCCGGCGTGTTGCCCAGCAGGTCGGCCACCTTGCACACCACCTCGCGCTGCGCGGCGGCCAGTGCGGTCTTGCTGGCCGGCTCGGGCAGCTCGGTGGCGGCGAACGCGCGCAGTGCTTCCACGGTGCCGCCCCAGGTGCGGAAGTCCTTGGCGGTGAACTCCTCGCCCATCACCTCGCGCAGGTAGTCGTTGACCTCGCCGGAATCGACCGGCTGCAGCGTGCCGTCGTCGTCGCGGTACTGGAACAGCGCCTGCCCGGGGAGCTGCTGGATGCGACGCACCTGCTTGGCCAGCTGCTTGTCGCCGATCTCCACCTCATGCTGCTGCCCGGACTTGCCGCGGAAGCGCATCTGCACCCGCCCGCCGGCCACCAGCGCAAGGTGCCGGTTGCGCAGCGTGGTCAGGCCGAAGGATTTGTTTTCGCGCGCATAGGTTTCATTGCCGACCCGCACCAGGGTGTCGGCAAGCAGCGCCACCACGATCGCCAGGACTTTTTCGCGCGGGAAGCCGGTGCGCTTCAGGTCGTTGCGCAGATGGCGGCGCAGCGTGGGCAGCGCCTCGCCGAAGGCGATGATGCGGTCGAACTTGCCCTCCCCGCGCACCCGCGCCCAGTCGGGGTGGTAGCGGTACTGCTTGCGGCCCCGCGCATCACGGCCGGTCGCCTGCAGGTGGCCGTTGGGCCAGTGGCAGATCCAGACATCGGTGTACGCCGGCGGCACGGCCAGGGAGCGGATGCGGGCGAGCACGTCGGCATCGCGAACGGCCTGTCCGGCCGGATCGCGGTAGGCGAATCCCTTGCCCGCACGGCGTCGCTGATAGCCCGGTTGGCTGTCGTCCACGTAACGCAGTCCGGCAGCGCGGGCGGCGGCTTTTTCAGGGGTTGCGGCGGTTTGGCTCATGCCTGCAGTGTGGCCGTCGCGCCGAGCAGGCCGCGTCAATAACGCAACACGAACACGTGGACGGCCTACAGCCGTTATGCTCACGCTTTCGTCATCCAGAACGTTTCCGGAGTCCGCATGTCGTTCCCGCAGTTGCCGCGCCTGGCGCGCCCCTTCCTGCTCCTGCTCCCCGCCACCCTGTTCCTGGCCGCCTGCTCGGCGCCGCCGATGGACGAACAGGATGCCGTCACCGCGCAGGCCCAGCAGGCCGCTGAAAATGCCACTGCCCCCGCCGACGAAGCCGGCAAGGCGACCGAAGCCCCGCCGATCGGCAACTGCGATGCCACCCAGGTGCAGAGCCTGGTCGGCCAGCCCTTCACCGGTGCACTCGGCAGCCAGGCCCAGCAGGACGCCAGTGCGAAATCGCTGCGCGTGCTGCGCCCCGGCGACATGACCACGATGGAATTCGTGGGCGAGCGCCTGAATGTGGAAGTGGACGAGAAGGACGTGGTCAGCGGCCTTCGCTGCGGTTGATTTCCCCAGCGCTGGCAAGCACTTGCCAGCGCCTTGGTTGCGCGTGCAACCGTGTGTTGCGGCATTGCACCATCTATGGTCTAGTCGAAGCATCCGGTGGCATCCCGCGCGCTCCAGGCAGCGCGCCCTGTCTCCTGGAATGAGCGCGAAAGCGCTTGGCGAGCGCCAGGGGAGGCACGCCACCGCACGGGGCATCCGCCCTGCCGGGGGAACGGTCGCATCGACCAACGCCAGGACGCTGCTTCGCTGTCCCTGCCGTCCCGGCACGGCACCCTCATTCCGGTGGTCACGGCGCGTCCTGTGGGCAGGCGCAGGAGTCCCCGCTCACCTGACCAAGAGGCAAAGATGGCCCCCCGCAACCGCCAAGGGCTTTACGACCCACGACACGAGCGCGATGCCTGTGGTTTCGGCATGGTCGCCCAGCTGGATGACCAGCCGTCCCGGCTGCTCGTGGATACCGCCATCGCCGCGCTTTCGCGGATGACCCACCGCGGTGGCGTCGCCGCCGACGGCGTGACCGGCGACGGCTGCGGCCTGCTGCTGCGTCGCCCGCAGGTGTTCCTCAAAGCCGTCGCCGCCGAAGCGGGCATCAGCGTCGGCGCGCGCTTCGCTGCCGGCGTGGTGTTCCTGCCGCACGATGAAACCGCCGCCGCGCAGTGCCGCGCCGCGCTGGAAGCCGAGCTGACCAAGGCCGGCACGCAGCCGCGCGGCTGGCGCGTGGTGCCGACTGATCCCAGCGTCTGCGGCCAGCTGGCACGCGACACGCTGCCGCGCATCGAACAGGTCTTCGTCGATGCCGGCCAGGCCCAGGACAATGCCGCCTTCACCCTGGCCCTGTTCCTGGCCCGTCGCCGCAGCGAACAGTCGCTGCGCGACCACGCCGACTACTACGTCACCACGCTCAGCCCGAACGCGATCAGCTACAAGGGCATGGTGCTGCCGGACAAGCTGTCGCGCTTCTTCCTGGACCTGCAGCGCAGCGACCTGGCTTCCAGCGCGATCGTGTTCCACCAGCGTTTCTCCACCAATACGCTGCCGCGCTGGCCGCTGGCGCATCCGTTCCGCATGCTCGCCCACAACGGTGAAATCAACACCATCGAAGGCAACCGTCGCTGGGCGCAGGCGCGCAGCAAGGTGTGGAAGACCCCGCGCTTCGACATCGGTGAATTCGATCCGGTGATCTCCATGCACGGTTCGGATTCGCAGAGCCTGGACAACATGCTGGAACTGATGGTCAGCGCCGGCATGGAGCTGATCCAGGCGCTGCGCATCCTGGTCCCGCCGGCCACCCAGTCGCTGGAATTCAAGGATCCCGACCTCGCCGCGTTCTACGAATTCCACGGGCTCAACAGTGAGCCGTGGGACGGCCCGGCCGGCATCGTCGCCTGCGACGACCGCTATGCGGTATGCACGCTGGACCGCAATGGCCTGCGCCCGGCACGCTGGATGCTCACCTCCGACCGCCACTTCCTGGTCGCCTCCGAAGCCGGCGTCTGGGAAGTGCCGACCGAACGCGTGGTGCGCAAGGGCAAGCTGGGGCCGGGCGAGATGATCGCCATCGACCTCAAGCGCGGCGACCTGCTCGATTCGGAGGCGGTGGACCGGATCAACCGCGGCCGCGCGCCGTACAAGCAGTGGCTGCAGCAGGGCGTGACCTACCTGCAGACCGAACTGATCGATCCTTCGCTGGTGGAAGAACCGTTCGACGCCCGCACCCTGCGCAGCTACCACAAGCTGTACCAGCTCAGCACCGAGGAAGTGGAGCAGGTACTGCGCCCGCTGGCGGAAACCGAACAGGAAGCCACCGGTTCAATGGGCGATGACACGCCGATGGCGGTGCTGAGCCAGCGCAGCCGCCCGCTGTACGACTACTTCCGCCAGGCGTTCGCGCAGGTCACCAACCCGCCGATCGATCCGCTGCGCGAAGACTGCGCGATGTCGCTGTCCACCCAGCTCGGCAAGGAGACCAACATCTTCCATGCCGGCGCCGAGACGGTTAACCACGTCATCCTCAACTCGCCGGTGCTGAGCCAGCGCAAGCTGCGCCAGCTGCTGAAGATGGAGCAGTACGCCGACGCCAACCGGCTGATCGACCTGTCCTACAGCGAAGAAGAAGGCCTGCGCGCCGGCATCGAGCGCATCTGTGCCGAGGCCGAACAGGCCGCGCGCGATGGCATCGTCATGCTGCTGCTGTCCGACCGCTATCCGGTCACCGACCGGCCGATGGTGCATGCCCTGCTGGCCACCAGCGCGGTGCACCACCACCTGTGCAACACCGGACTGCGCTGCGAGGTGAACCTGATCCTGGAAACCGGCACCGCGCGCGATCCGCACCACATGGCCTGCCTGCTCGGCTTCGGTGCCACCGCGGTGTATCCGTACCTGGCCTACCAGACCCTGTTCGACCTCGGCCGCCGCGGCATCCTCAAGCTCAGCAAGGGCGGCGAGCAGTCGCAGATCGGTCGCCGTTACCGCAAGGGCGTGTACAAGGGCCTGTCCAAGATCATCTCCAAGATGGGCATCTGCACGGTGGCCAGCTACCGCGGTGCGCAGCTGTTCGAGATCGTCGGGCTGGAGCCGGACGTGGTCGAGCTGTGCTTCCCGGAGACGCCGTCGCGGGTCGGCGGCGTCAGCTTCGCGCGGCTGGATGCCGAAGCCCGCGAACTGACCGTGCAGGCCTGGGACGACCAGGTGCAGCCGGACGTCGGCGGCCTGCTGAAGTATGTCCACGGCGGCGAATACCACATGTACAACCCGGACGTGGTCATGACCCTGCAGCGCGCCTCGCGCTCGGGCGATCCGACCCACTGGCAGGCGTACTGCGATGCCGTGCATGCACGTCCGCCGTCGGCGCTGCGCGACCTGCTGCAGCTGGTACCCGCCGCCACGCCCACCCCGCTGGACGAGGTGGCACCGGCCAGCGACCTGTTCCCGCGCTTCGATACCGCGGCGATCAGCCTGGGCGCGTTGTCGCCGGAAGCGCATGAAGCGCTGGCCATCGCCATGAACCGGCTGGGTGGCCGCAGCAACTCCGGCGAAGGCGGCGAAGACCCCGCCCGCTATGGCACCGAAAAGCGTTCCAAGATCAAGCAGGTCGCGTCCGGTCGCTTCGGTGTCACCGCCGAGTACCTGGTCAACGCCGAAGTGCTGCAGATCAAGGTCGCCCAGGGCGCCAAGCCCGGCGAAGGCGGCCAGCTGCCCGGCCACAAGGTCAATGAACTGATTGCCCGCCTGCGTTATGCCAAGCCGGGCATCGGCCTGATCTCGCCGCCGCCGCACCATGACATCTATTCCATCGAAGACCTGGCCCAGCTGATCTACGACCTCAAGCAGGTCAACCCGACCGCGCTGGTGTCGGTGAAGCTGGTCAGCCATGCCGGCGTGGGCACGATCGCCGCTGGCGTGGTGAAAGCCGGCGCCGACCTGATCACCATCTCCGGCCACGACGGCGGCACCGGCGCTTCGCCGGTCAGCTCGATCCGCTACGCCGGCGTGCCGTGGGAACTGGGCGTGGCCGAAGCGCACCAGGCACTGGTCGGCAACGACCTGCGCGCGCGCACCATCCTGCAGACCGATGGCGGCCTGAAGACCGGCCTGGACGTGGTCAAGGCGGCCATCCTCGGCGCGGACAGCTTCGGTTTCGGCACCGGTCCGATGATCGTGCTGGGCTGCAAGTACCTGCGCATCTGCCACCTCAACAACTGCGCCACCGGCGTGGCCACCCAGGACGAGCGCCTGCGCGAGAACTATTTCACCGGCCAGCCCGAACGCGTGGAGAACTTCTTCAAGCTGTTGGCCGAAGAAGTGCGCGGCTGGCTGTCCTACCTGGGCGTGCGTTCGCTGCAGGACATCATCGGCCGCACCGAACTGCTGCGGCAGATCGATACCGCGCCGCGCGAAGGCGTGCGCGTGGACCTGTCGCGGCTGCTCGCCGATGCCAGCTACGAAGGCAGCCACTGCGCCGCCCAGCGCCTGTACGAATCGCCGGACAGCCTGGCCACCCAGATGGACGGCCTGCTGGCCGATGCCATCGCCAACAAGCGGGGCGGCGACCATCGCTTCCTGATCCACAACACCGACCGCAGCATCGGCACCCGCCTGTCGGGCACCATCGCCCGCGCGCACGGCAACCAGGGCATGGCCGAATCGCCGCTGGAGCTGCGCTTCCGCGGCACCGCCGGGCAGAGCTTCGGTGCCTTCAACGTCGGTGGCCTGCACCTGGAAGTGGAAGGCGAAGCCAACGACTACGTGGGCAAGGGCATGGCCGGCGGCCGGCTGGTGGTGCGGCCGCCACGCGGCGCGCGCTTCGAGGCCCGCAGCACCGCGATCATCGGCAACACCTGCCTGTACGGCGCCACCGGTGGCGAGCTGTTCGCCGCCGGCCGGGCCGGCGAGCGCTTCGCGGTGCGCAACTCCGGCGCGCTGGCGGTGATCGAAGGCGCCGGTGACCACTGCTGCGAATACATGACCGACGGCGTGGTGCTGGTGCTCGGCAAGGTCGGCCTGAACTTCGGCGCCGGCTTCACCGGCGGGCTGGCCTACGTGCTGGACGTGGACCGTGATTTCGTCGACCGCTACAACCATGAGCTGATCGACATCCATCGCGTATCCGCCGAAGGCTTCGAGAACTACCGCCAGCACCTGCATCGGCTGATCGGCCGCCATCGCGAGCTGACCGGCAGCATCTGGGCCCAGCAGATCATGGACGAGTTCCGCGATTACATCGGCAAGTTCTGGCTGGTGAAGCCCAAGGCCGCCAGCATCGAATCGCTGACCGAAACCCTGCGCCGCGCCGCATGACCCCGCCCCTTTCATCGGTAGCGCCGGCCACTGGCCGGCAGCACCTCCAAGCCGAGAGGCAGAGCCCGCCATGAGTCGCAAGCACGCTTTCCAGTTCCTCGACCTGCCCCGGACGATGCCGCAGCGCATCCCGGTGGAACTGCGCACCTCCGGCGACTGGGGCGAGCTGTACGGCAAGTTCGGCAAGGAGGACGCGCAGTACCAGGCCGGCCGCTGCCTGGACTGCGGCAACCCGTACTGCAGCTGGAAGTGCCCGGTGCACAATGCGATCCCGCAGTGGCTGCAGCTGGTGCAGGAAAACCGCATCGAGGAAGCCGCCACGCTGTGCCACAGCACCAACCCGCTGCCGGAAGTGTGTGGCCGGGTGTGCCCGCAGGACCGCCTGTGCGAAGGCAGCTGCACGCTGGAGGAATTCGGCGCGGTGACCATCGGCGCGGTGGAGAAATACATCGTCGATACCGCGCTCGCCCGCGGCTGGCGACCGGACCTGAGCACGGTGGAGCCCACCGGCCGCACCGTGGCGGTGGTGGGTGCGGGCCCGGCCGGACTGGCCTGCGCCGACCGCCTGGCGCGTGCCGGCATCACCGCGGTGGTATATGACCGCTACGAACAGATCGGCGGGCTGCTGCAGTTCGGCATCCCCAGCTTCAAGCTGGACAAGGACGTGATCCGCAAGCGCCGCGAGGTGCTGGAAGGCATGGGCGTGCAGTTCCGCCTGGGCGTGGAGATCGGCCGCGATGTCACCGTGGACGACCTGCTGCAGCGCCACGATGCGGTGTTCCTCGGCACCGGTGCCTACCGCTATACCGACGGCGGGCTGGATGGGCAGGACCTGAAAGGCGTGCTGCCTGCGCTGCCGTTCCTGGTGCAGAACGCCCGCATCGTCAGCGGCGACAACCCGCAGGGCAGGCCGATCGCCGGCTGGGAAGACCAGATCAGCCTGCCCGACCTTACCGGCAAGCGCGTGGTGGTGCTGGGCGGCGGCGATACCGGCATGGACTGCGTGCGCAGCGCCATCCGCCTGGGTGCGGCGCGCGTCACCTGTGCCTACCGCCGCGACGAAGCCAACATGCCCGGCTCCGCGCGCGAAGTCGCCAACGCCCGCGAAGAGGGCGTTCGCTTCCTGTTCAACCGCCAGCCGCTGTCCATCGAAGCCGGTGCCGATGACGAGGCGATCGGCGTGACCGTGGTGGAAACCCGGCTGGGCGAACCCGACGCCAATGGCCGCCAGGCGGCGGTGCCGATCGAAGGCAGCGAATCGCTGCTGGAAGCGGACGTGGTGATCATCGCCTTCGGCTTCTCGCCGAGCGCGCCGGAATGGCTGTCCGCGCACGGCGTGGAATCCACCGGCAACGGTCGCCTGCAGGTCGGTGGCAAGGACCGCCTGCCGTTCCAGACCGCACACCCGCGGCTGTTTGCCGGCGGCGATGCGGTGCGCGGTGCGGACCTGGTGGTGACCGCCGTGGCCGAAGGCCGCGATGCCGCGGCGAGCATCGTGCGCCTGCTGCTGGCATGACCCTGCGCATGCCCCTGCGCTAGCCTTCCAGCTGGCGCAGGTGCGCGATGCAGCGCTGCAGTCGGCTGCGCAACTGGTCGCGCTCGGCGCGGGAGGGCGGCGCCTGCGCCTCGTTCAGCGCGCGCAGGCGGGCGGCCAGCGCGACCAGCCCCAGGCTGCCCACGCCGCCGGCCATGCGATGCAACCGCTGCGAGGCCACGCGCGGGTCCGCTTGCCGCCATGCCTCCTCCAGGACCACCGCGTCCTCTTCCAGGCTCGCGCGCAGCGTATGCACCAGCTGGCGGGCGGCGTCTTCGTTGCCGAACCGCGCCGCCAGCGACGCCAGGGTCGGTGCATCGGTGGGATCCACCGCCGGGCAGGCCCCTGCCGCTGCGGCTCCCCCGGTGAGCAGCCCAGGGGCGACCCTGGCGATGGCCTCGTGCAGCGTGCGCCGACTGATCGGCTTGGCAAGCACGTGGTCCAGCGCCATCCCGCGCATGCCGTCGGTGTCGGCGGTCATGCCGATGATGGGACCGGGCGGGCGGCCGCGTTCCTGTTCTTCGCGGCGGATCCGCTGCACCAGTTCGGCACCGGTGAGGCCGGGCATCTGCTCATCGGTGAACAGCAGTCGTGGCGGGTCGCGCCGCCATGATGCCAGCGCCTGCACGCCATCGCTGGCCACTTCTACGTCCAGCCCCATGCCACGCAGCCACCACTGCATCAGCAGCTGCTGGGTCGGATGGTCTTCGGCGACCAGCACGCGGGGCGATGACCCGCTGCAGGACGTCGCTTCCTGAGCAGCGGCCGCTACGCTGCCAGGGTTCACCCGCGCATCGGCGCTTCCCCCCGGCGCGTGCGGCAGGTCCAGTTCGATTTCAACCACCGTGCCCTGCCCGGGTGCGCTGCGCAGGACCAGGCTGCCGCCCATCGCAGTGACCAGCTGGCGGCAGATGCCCAGTCCCAACCCGGACCCGCCATGCTGGCGCGTGGTGGATCGCTCAGCCTGGGCAAACCGCTCGAATACCGCCTCCTGCCGCTCCAACGCGATGCCGACCCCGGTATCGGACACGACCAGCCGCACCCGCTGCGCGTGATCGGTATCTTCGACCTGCTGCAGGGACAGCGAGACGCCGCCGTGGCGGGTGAACTTGATCGCGTTGCCGACCAGGTTGAACAGCACCTGCCGCAGGCGGGTGGCATCGGCCAGCAGCTGCGCGGCCACGCGGGGTTCCACGCGCTGGTGCAGGTACAGGCCCTTGGACTGCGCGACCGGCCGCAGCAGGGTCTCCACGCCGTGCACCAGCATCCGCAGGTCGACCGGCCCGGCCTGCAGGTCCATGCCATCGGCACGTCCGGCGGACAGGGCGGCGACGTCGTCCAGGATGCGCGCCAGCATCGACGCGGCATCCTCCAGGGTGTCCATCACCACGCGCTGCTGCGCGTCCAGCGGCGCCGCGCGCAGCAGCGCCAGCCGCCCCAGCAGGGCCTGCATGGGCGCGCCGATCCCGGTTCCCAGGCGGGTGACCATCTGCTCGCGCTCGGCCGCGTCCGCTGCCGCCTGGGCGTGTGCGTGGAGGATCGCCTGTGCACGCGTGTCGGCGTCGGAAACATCCATCCAGTAACCGGTCCAGCGCTGCTCCCTGGATGCGTCCACGCTGGGCCATGCCTGCATGGCGATGTGCCGTGGGCCGCGTACGCCATCGGCGCCGAAGCGCAGCGCCACCGGACAGACGCGACGCACCGCGCGCAGCAGCACCGACAGCACGCGCTTGTGGTCGCCGGCATGGATCGCGGACAGGATGCGCGACGGGTCATCCTGCAGTTCGCGCGGTGATGCGCTGAACAGTTGTGGGGTGTCCCCGGCCAGCAGTTCGATCTGGATGCGCCCATCGCGCGCGCGCCGCGCCTGGAACACGACCACCGGCAGGTTGCCGGATACCTCGTCGAACAGCCGCTGCACGTCGCGGCGGTGGCGGACTTCGTTGCGCAGCCGCCAGTAGCCGTTCGCCTGCACGAGGGCGATGCCGGCCAGTGCCAGCAGCAGGCCGGCAACCACGAGAGGGCCCCGCATCGGCCCGGGCAGCGTGAGCGACCCCAGTACAAGGCAGGCGGTGACAAAACACGGCGCCACGAAGATGTCCTTTCCGCAATCCATCGGCCACCGACGCTAGCAGGCTCACCGCCGGGCACCATCAGGATTGCTGCATAAGCGACGACGCCTGGCGTGATCCAGCGCATACACTTCGGCAGTGCCCCCCTGGAGAACCCCTGTATGCGACTCGGACTGGCTGCCAACCGGCTGCACCACCATGATGGCGAAGCCGCGCTGTTCCGCTTCCTGCGCGCCAGTGAGGCGGGGCTGCGTGACCTGCAGTGTTCGCTGCATGCGGTCGGCCGCACCTTCGATGCCATCCAGCAGTACGGTCCGCTGCGGGGGGATCCGCTGGTCCAGCAGTATCCGTATGGCCGCGACGGCGGGCTGATGAAGCTGGTGGCCGAGGTGGTCGGCATGGGCGCCGAGCGCAGCCTGGACGGCGCCATCTACCTGATCGACCCGGTTGATCCGTCGTCGATTTTCCCGGAAGCCATCGCGCTCAAGCGCCAGTGCGTGATCCATGCCAAACCCTTCATTTCCACCGTGGCCAGTGCGCGCGACTGGGTGGAGGTGGAACGGCTGCACGCCGGTTTCGCCGCCGATGCTGCGGCGGACGACCTGCACCGGTTCGAAGGGCAGACCCTGGCGCTGATCGCGCACGATGCGATGAAGCCGGCGATGCTGGCGTTTGCCGATGAGCACTTCGCCGTGCTGTCGCGGTTTGCTTCGCGGATCGGCACCGGGACCACCGGGCAGCGCTTGAACGAGCTCGCCTGGAGCCGTGGCTGGCCGACCGATACGCCGTGGGTGACGCGCTACCAGAGTGGGCCGATGGGCGGTGATGCGCAGATTGCCGACCAGGTGCTGGAGGGCCGCTGCCAGCGTGCGGTGTTCTTCGAAGATCCCCATGTGGCGCGGCAGCATGAGGCCGACATCCAGCTGCTGGAGCGCGCGGTTACCACGGTGACCGATCTGGCGGTGTGCATCACCTCGCCAAGGGTGGCGGCGCGGTGGGCGTCTGCGGCGGCACTGCGTGGTAAAGCCGGCTAGGTTCGAGGCGCCGGATTGTTACGGGAGGCGCGCCGGG
>NZ_LDJK01000058.1:0-2500 GCF_001431535.1 Stenotrophomonas chelatiphaga | reverse complement strand
CGTGGCAAGCTTAACCGTATAGGGGAGGCGAAGGGAAACCGAGTCTGATAAGGGCGCATAGTCGCGGGCAGTAGACCCGAAACCGGGTGATCTAGTCATGGCCAGGGTGAAGGTGCCGTAACAGGTACTGGAGGCCCGAACCCACGTCTGTTGCAAAAGACGGGGATGAGCTGTGATTAGGAGTGAAAAGCTAATCGAACCCGGAGATAGCTGGTTCTCCTCGAAAGCTATTTAGGTAGCGCCTCATATGTATCCTCTCGGGGGTAGAGCACTGTTATGGCTAGGGGGTCATCGCGACTTACCAAACCATTGCAAACTCCGAATACCGAGACGGACTGTATGGGAGACACACGGCGGGTGCTAACGTCCGTCGTGAAAAGGGAAACAACCCAGACCCACAGCTAAGGTCCCAAATTCACTGCTAAGTGGAAAACCATGTGGAAAGGCACAGACAGCCAGGAGGTTGGCTTAGAAGCAGCCACCCTTTAAAGAAAGCGTAATAGCTCACTGGTCGAGTCGGTCTGCGGGGAAGATTTAACGGGGCTAAGCAGTGAACCGAAGCTTGGGGTGTGCATATTTATATGTACGCGGTAGAGGAGCGTTCCGTAAGCCGTTGAAGGTGGATTGAGAAGTCTGCTGGAGGTATCGGAAGTGCGAATGCTGACATGAGTAACGATAATGCGGGTGAAAAACCCGCACGCCGAAAGCCCAAGGTTTCCTTGCGCAACGTTAATCGGCGCAGGGTGAGTCGGCCCCTAAGGCGAGGACGAAAGTCGTAGTCGATGGGAAGCAGGTTAATATTCCTGCACCTCGCGTAAGTGCGATGGAGGGACGGAGAAGGTTAGGCGTACCAGGCGTTGGTTGTCCTGGGGAAAGGCGGTAGGTTTGGATCTTTGGCAAATCCGGGATCCTTCAAGACCGAGCACCGAGACGAGTCTTTAAGACGAAGTCGCTGATACCACGCTTCCAGGAAAAGCTCCTAAGCTTCAGCTTACGCAGACCGTACCGTAAACCGACACAGGTGGGTAGGATGAGAATTCTCAGGCGCTTGAGAGAACTCGGGTGAAGGAACTAGGCAACATGGCACCGTAACTTCGGGAGAAGGTGCACCCTTTTTGGTGGCTCATGCGAGCTATAGCTGAAGAGGGTCGCAGTAACCAGGCCGCTGCGACTGTTTATCAAAAACACAGCACTCTGCAAACACGAAAGTGGACGTATAGGGTGTGACGCCTGCCCGGTGCTGGAAGGTTAATTGATGGGGTCAGCCGCAAGGCGAAGCTCTTGATCGAAGCCCCAGTAAACGGCGGCCGTAACTATAACGGTCCTAAGGTAGCGAAATTCCTTGTCGGGTAAGTTCCGACCTGCACGAATGGCGTAACGACAGCGGCGCTGTCTCCACCCGAGACTCAGTGAAATTGAAATCGCTGTGAAGATGCAGCGTTCCCGTGGCAAGACGGAAAGACCCCGTGAACCTTTACTATAGCTTTACACTGAACGTTGAGTTCGTCTGTGTAGGATAGGTGGGAGGCTATGAAACTGTGGCGCTAGCTGCAGTGGAGCCAACCTTGAAATACCACCCTGTCGTGCTTGACGTTCTAACCTAGGTCCGTAATCCGGATCGGGGACCGTGTATGGTGGGTAGTTTGACTGGGGCGGTCTCCTCCTAAAGAGTAACGGAGGAGCTCGAAGGTACGCTCAGCGCGGTCGGACATCGCGCACTGTGTGCAAAGGCATAAGCGTGCTTGACTGCAAGATCGACGGATCAAGCAGGTAGGAAACTAGGACTTAGTGATCCGGTGGTTCTGTATGGAAGGGCCATCGCTCAACGGATAAAAGGTACTCCGGGGATAACAGGCTGATACCGCCCAAGAGTTCATATCGACGGCGGTGTTTGGCACCTCGATGTCGGCTCATCACATCCTGGGGCTGTAGTCGGTCCCAAGGGTATGGCTGTTCGCCATTTAAAGTGGTACGCGAGCTGGGTTCAGAACGTCGTGAGACAGTTCGGTCCCTATCTGCCATGGGCGTTGGAGATTTGAGAGGGGCTGCTCCTAGTACGAGAGGACCGGAGTGGACGAACCTCTGGTGTTCCGGTTGTCACGCCAGTGGCATTGCCGGGTAGCTATGTTCGGAAGCGATAACCGCTGAAAGCATCTAAGCGGGAAGCGCGCCTCAAGATGAGATCTCCCGGGGCACAAGCCCCCTGAAGGAACCATATAGACTATGTGGTTGATAGGTCAGGTGTGTAAGTACAGCAATGTATTGAGCTAACTGATACTAATGATCCGTGCGGCTTGACCATATAACCTCAAGTTGCCTTGGCCGACATGACATGTCGATAGATCCAAGTGCACGCTACGTCACAAGACCAAACGAGAGGCAGGCGCCCAGGCGCGTCTCTTTGTAAAGCCGGCATATCCATGCCCGCTCCCTGCAAAGACACGCTCTGCGGCGACACTCCAAAAGCCTCCCTGGTGAAATTAGCGCTGTGGAACCACCC
>NZ_LDJK01000057.1 GCF_001431535.1 Stenotrophomonas chelatiphaga | reverse complement strand
AAGCGTGACGACGTGCAGCGCGGTCAGGTCCTGTGCAAGCCGGGTTCGATCAAGCCGCACACCGAGTTCGAAGGCGAAGTGTACGTGCTGTCGAAGGATGAGGGCGGCCGTCACACCCCGTTCTTCAACGGCTACCGTCCGCAGTTCTACTTCCGCACCACCGACATCACCGGTGCAGCCAAGCTGCCGGAAGGTGTTGAAATGGTGATGCCGGGCGACAACGTGAAGATGGTTGTCACCCTGATCAACCCGGTCGCCATGGACGAAGGCCTGCGCTTCGCCATCCGCGAAGGCGGTCGTACCGTCGGCGCCGGCGTGGTCTCGAAGATCATCAAGTAATCTGTTAGAATCTGCACCCCGATGTTGCCTGGGTAGGGCATCGGGGTGCTTTAAAAGGGAAAAGAAACACAGGACGTGTTTCGTGTTCCCCGGACCAGGATCGGTCGCGCCATTCAGGCTTTGTCAACACACTGTGTTGACAGACTTTTTGTATGTGCGCTATGCTTCTACGTCTGGGCAGGCCGGGAAACCGACCTGCCTACGTTTTTGAGGTTAATGGATTGACCTTGTCGGCCTGCAGGAGTGCGGGCCGTCTGTATGCAGGATATTCACGGGACATGGCAACCCAGAGGCCTTGTCCGTCGCTCTTTTAACGAAGGAACCCCCGTCATGGCGGACCAAAAGATCCGTATCCGGCTGAAGGCGTTCGATCATCGCTTGATCGACCGTTCGGCCAGCGAGATCGTAGAAACGGCAAAGCGGACCGGCGCGCAAGTGCGTGGCCCGATCCCGCTGCCGACCAAGATCGAACGCTACACCATCCTCGTCTCCCCGCACGTCGACAAAGACGCGCGTGACCAGTACGAGACCCGCACGCACAAGCGCGTGCTCGATATCGTTGATCCGAACGACAAGACCGTGGACGCGCTGATGAAGCTCGAACTGGCTGCCGGCGTCGACGTTCAGATCAAGCTGACCTGAGGACTACGACCATGACGAAGAAATATTCGTTGGGCTTCGTGGGCCGCAAGGCTGGCATGAGCCGCGTTTTCACTGAAGATGGCCAGTCCATCCCGGTGACCCTGATTGAAGCTTCCCCGAACCGCATCGCGCAGATCAAGACCGTCGAAACCGACGGCTACAGCGCCGTGCAGGTGACCGTCGGCGCACGTCGTGCCGCCCTGGTCAACAAGCCGGAAGCCGGCCACTTCGCCAAGGCGAAGGTCGAAGCCGGTCGTGGCCTGTGGGAATTCCGCGTTGAAGACGCGCAGCTCGGCGATTTCGCCGTCGGCGGCGAAGTCAAGGCGGACATCTTCGAAGTCGGCCAGATCGTCGACGTCCAGGGTGTCACCAAGGGCAAGGGCTTCCAGGGCACCATCAAGCGCTACAACTTCCGCATGGGTGACGCTACCCACGGCAACTCGCTGTCGCATCGCGCGCCGGGTTCGCTGGGTCAGCGCCAGACGCCCGGCCGCGTGTTCCCGGGCAAGAAGATGTCCGGTCACATGGGTTCGGTGCAGCAGAGCACCCAGAACCTGGAAGTTGTCAAGGTCGACGTCGAGCGCGGTCTGATCGCAGTTCGCGGCGCCGTTCCTGGCGCGGCGGGTGGCGACGTGATCGTCCGTCCGGCGAGCAAGGCATAAGGAGAGATGACGATGGAACTCGTTATCACGGGTAGCAACAACAAGGTCTCGGTCTCCGACGCCGTGTTCGGTCGCGATTTCAGCGAAGATCTGGTTCACCAGGTCGTCGTCGCCTATCGCAACGCCGGTCGCGCTGGTACCAAGGCTCAGAAGACTCGTTCTGAAGTGGCTGGCACCACCAAGAAGTCGAAGAAGCAGAAGGGCGGCGGTGCGCGTCATGGCGCGCTGACGGCTCCGATCTTCGTCGGCGGTGGCGTCACCTTCGCGGCCAAGCCGCGCAGCTTCGAGCAGAAGGTCAACCGTAAGCAGTACCGTGCCGCCATGTGCGCGATCCTGTCCGAGCTGAACCGTCAGGGCCGTTTGACGATCGTGGAGGCCTTCGATGTCGAAGCGACCAACACCAAGTCGTTGATCGCCAAGCTGGCCGGCCTGGAAGTGGGCAAGCGCCCGCTGATCGTCACTGAAGAAGCCTCCGAGCACCTGTACCTGTCGGCCCGCAATATTCCCTACGTGGAAGTGCGTGACGTGCAGGGTCTGGACCCGGTGTCGCTGGTCGGTGCCGATACGGTCATCATTACCGCTGACGCGGTCAAGAAGGTCGAGGAGTGGCTGGCATGAGCAGCAACGAGAAAATCTTCAGCGTGCTGCGCGCTCCGCGAGTCTCTGAAAAGACCGCGCGCCTGCAGGAACTTTCCAACCAGTATGTCTTCGAGATTTCGAACGAAGCCACCAAGGCCGATGTAAAGGCCGCGGTCGAGCAGCTGTTCGACGTCAAGGTCGAGGCCGTCAACGTGCTGAACGTCAAGGGCAAGAACAAGTCCTTCCGTAACCGCGCTGGCCGCCGTGGCGATTGGCGCAAGGCGTACGTGCGCCTGGCCGATGGCCAGTCCATCGATGTAACGGCCAAGGCCTGAGGTCCATCCCATGCCATTGATGAAATTCAAGCCCACTTCCCCCGGCCGCCGTTCGGCCGTGCGCGTGGTTACGCCCGATCTGCACAAGGGCGCACCGCACGCAGCGTTGCTGGAGCCGCAGAGCAAGTCCGGTGGTCGTAACCACCACGGTCGCATCACCACGCGTCACGTTGGTGGTGGTCACAAGCAGCACTACCGCGTCATCGATTTCAAGCGCAACAAGGAAGGCATTCCGGCGCGCGTGGAACGGATCGAATACGATCCGAACCGCACCGCCCATATCGCCCTGCTGTGCTACGTCGACGGTGAGCGTCGCTACATCATCGCACCGAAGGGCCTGAAGGCCGGTGACCAGGTGATCGCGGGCTCCGATGCGCCGATCAAGGCAGGCAACACGCTGCCGCTGCGCAACATCCCGGTCGGTACCACCATCCACGGCATCGAACTGAAGCCGGGCAAGGGTGCTCAGATCGCTCGTGCCGCCGGCGCCGCCGTGCAGCTCGTCGCTCGTGAAGGCATCTACGCCACCCTGCGCCTGCGCTCGGGTGAAATGCGCAAGGTGCCGGTCGAGTGCCGCGCCACCATCGGTGAAGTCGGTAACGACGAGCACAACCTGGAAAAGCTGGGCAAGGCTGGCGCCAAGCGCTGGCGCGGTGTCCGCCCGACCGTTCGTGGTGCTGCCATGAACCCGGTTGACCATCCGCACGGCGGTGGTGAGGCGAAGGCCGGCCAGGGTAACCCGCATCCGGTCACCCCGTGGGGTGTTCCGACCAAGGGTTACAAGACGCGCCATAACAAGCGCACTCAGCAGTTCATCGTCCGCGATCGTAGGGGCTAATCGACCATGGCACGTTCACTCAAGAAGGGCCCGTTTGTCGATCACCACCTGGTTGCTAAGGTGGCTGCCGCTGCGGGTAGCAAGCGTCCGATCAAGACCTGGTCGCGTCGTTCGATGATCCTGCCTGACATGGTAGGCGTCACCATTGCCGTGCATAACGGCAAGAACCACATCCCGGTTCTCATCAACGAGAACATGGTCGGCCACAAGCTCGGCGAATTTGCCATCACCCGGACCTTCAAGGGTCACGGTGGTGACAAGAAGTCCGGCAAGTAAGGAGAGATGACAATGGAAGCGAAAGCCATTTTGCGCTCCGCACGCATCTCTGCGCAGAAAGCCCGCCTGGTCGCTGACCAGGTGCGCGGCCTGCCTGCCGAGCGTGCGGTCAACCTGCTGAAGTTCTCGGACAAGAAGGCTGCCCACCTGATCAAGAAGGTGGTGGAGTCGGCTATTGCAAATGCCGAGAACAACCAGGGCGCTGACGTCGACGAGCTGAAGGTCCAGACCATCATGGTAGATGAAGGTCCGACCCTGAAGCGTTTCATGGCGCGGGCGAAAGGCCGCGGTACCCGCATCCTCAAGCGCACCAGCCACATCACTGTGGTTGTGGGCGCCGGCAAGTAAGCGGAAAGGAAAAGACCATGGGTCATAAAGTTCATCCGATTGGTATCCGCCTCGGTATTTCCAAGGATTGGAACTCCAAGTGGTACGCCAACAAGGCCGAGTTCGCTGGTTACCTGGCGGCCGACCTGAAGGTGCGGGAAATGCTGCGCAAGAAGCTTGCGCAGGCCGGCATCAGCAAGATCCTGATCGAGCGTCCGGCAAAGACCGCTCGCGTGACGATCCACACCGCCCGTCCGGGCGTGGTGATCGGCAAGCGCGGTGAGGACATCGAGAAGCTGCGCAAGGAAGTGAGCGAAATGATGGGCGTCCCGGCGCACATCAACGTCACCGAAGTGCGCAAGCCCGAGCTGGACGCCCAGCTGGTTGCCGAGTCCATCGCGCAGCAGCTTGAGCGTCGCATCATGTTCCGCCGCGCAATGAAGCGCTCGGTCGGCAACGCGATGCGCCTCGGTGCCCTGGGCATCAAGGTCAACGTCGGTGGCCGCTTGAACGGTGCTGAAATCGCCCGTTCGGAGTGGTACCGCGAAGGCCGCGTGCCGCTGCACACGCTGCGTGCCGACATCGACTATGGCTTCGCTGAAGCCAAGACGACCTACGGCATCATCGGCATCAAGGTCTGGATCTACAAGGGCGAGGTCTTCGATTTCTCCCAGGTTGGCCAGGAAAAGCAGGACGATTCCCCGCGCAACGATCGTAACGATCGCGGCGACCGCGGTGACCGTCAGCGCCCGGCTCGTGAAGCGAGGTAACGACAATGTTGCAACCCAAGCGAACCAAATACCGCAAGGTACATAAGGGTCGTAACGACGGCCTGAGCTGGAGCGCCAACGCTGTCAGCTTCGGCGAGTACGGCCTGAAGGCGACCGCCCACGGTCAGCTGACCGCGCGTCAGATCGAAGCGGCCCGCCGCTCGATCAGCCGCTACGTCAAGCGCGGTGGCAAGATGTGGATCCGTGTGTTCCCCGACAAGCCCATCACCAAGAAGCCCATCGAAGTTCGAATGGGTTCGGGTAAGGGCAACGTGGAATACTGGGTGGCCCAGATCCAGCCCGGCCGCATGATCTATGAAATCGAGGGTGTAACCGAAGACGTGGCACGCGAGGCGTTCCGCCTGGCCGCCGCCAAGCTCTCGGTCACCACCACTTTCGTAACCCGGACGGTGCGCTGATGGACCTCAAACAACTCCGTGAAAAGTCGGCTGACGAACTGAAGGCCCACCTGATCGACCTGCGTAAGGAACAGTTCTCTGTCCGTATGCAGCAGGTCACCGGCCAGCTGCCGAAGACTCACGATATCCGCCGGGTCCGGCGCGAGATTGCTCGCACCAAGACCCTGCTCGGCAGCATCAAGTAAGGATGGCCGCTATGAGCGACAATACTGAAAACAAAGCGCTGCGCACGGTCGAAGGCCGTGTCGTCAGCAACAAGATGGACAAGACGGTCACCATCCTGGTGGAACGCCAGGTCAAGCACCCGCTGTACGGCAAGTACATCAAGCGCTCGACCAAGCTGCACGCCCACGATGCCGACAACGCCTGCAACGAAGGCGATGTCGTCCGCGTGACCGAGATTGCTCCGATGTCCAAGACCAAGAACTGGCGCGTGGTGGAAGTCATCACGCGTGCGGCTGAATAAGGAGATCTGACTCATGATCCAGATGCAGAGCTACCTTGACGCCGCGGACAACTCCGGTGCCAAGGAACTGATGTGCATCAAGGTGCTTGGCGGTTCCAAGCGCCGTTATGCCCACATCGGTGACATCATCAAAGTCACCGTGAAGGATGCGATTCCGCGCGGCAAGGTCAAGAAGGGCGAAGTCTACGACGCCGTTGTTGTCCGTACCCGCAAGGGTGTTCGTCGTCCGGACGGTTCGCTGATCCGCTTCGACGGCAACGCAGCTGTCCTGCTGAACAACAAGCAGGAGCCGATCGGCACCCGTATCTTCGGACCGGTGACGCGTGAACTTCGTTCCGAGAAGTTCATGAAGATCGTCTCGCTCGCTCCCGAAGTGCTGTGAGCGACAGGAGATAATCATGGCTAACCGTATCAAGAAGGGCGACCAGGTTGTCGTCACCGCTGGCAAGGACAAGGGCAAGCAGGGCGAAATCGTCCGCGTCGACGGCGACCGTGTGGTCGTCGCCAACGTGAACATCGTCAAGCGCCACACCAAGCCGAATCCGCAGGCAGGCGTTGCCGGCGGCGTGGTCGAGCGTGAAGCGTCGATCCATATCTCCAACGTAAGCGTCGTCAACCCGGCAACGGGCAAGGGCGAGCGCGTTGGCTTCAAGGTGCTGGAGGATGGACGCAAACTGCGTGTGTTCCGCTCCAGCGGTGAGGCGCTCGACGCCTGAGGATGCGCTGATGAATACCCGTCTCGAAAAGTTTTACAAGGAAGAAGTAGTCCCGGCGCTGATGAAGCAGTTCGGCTACAAGAATCCGATGGAAGTGCCGAAGCTGGTCAAAGTCACCCTGAACATGGGTGTCGGTGAAGCAGCGACCAACAAGAAGATCCTGGAAAACGCCGTCGGCGACATGACCAAGATTTCCGGCCAGAAGCCGGTTGTCACCAAGTCGCGCGTGTCGGTTGCGTCGTTCAAGATCCGCGATGGTTGGCCGATCGGCTGCAAGACCACGCTGCGCCGTGAAAAGATGTACGAGTTCATGGACCGCCTGATCAACATCTCGCTGCCGCGCGTGCGCGACTTCCGTGGTGTTTCCGGTCGTTCCTTTGACGGTCGCGGCAACTTCAACATGGGTGTGAAGGAACAGATCATCTTCCCGGAAATCGACTTCGACGCTGTCGACGCGATCCGCGGCATGGATATCGCCATCACCACCACGGCGAAGACCGATGCGGAAGCGAAGGCGCTGCTGGCAGCGTTCAAGTTCCCGTTCCGTAACTGATACGTCGAGGAATAACCGAAATGGCAAAGACCTCCATGGTCAACCGCGACATCAAGCGGAAGAAGCTGGCTGAGAAGTTCGCTGACAAGCGCGCTGCTTTGAAGAAGATCGTGTCCTCGCCGGACGCGTCTTACGAAGAGAAGATCGAAGCCTCCACCAAGTTGTCGAAGCTGCCGCGCGATTCGTCGCCGAGCCGCCACCGCAACCGTTGCGAACTGTCTGGCCGCCCGCGTGGCGTGTACAGCAAGTTCGGCCTGGGCCGCAACAAGCTCCGCGAAGCCACCATGCGTGGTGACGTCCCGGGCCTGCGCAAGGCCAGCTGGTAACAGCTGACCGCCTTGCCTGAACAGGGCAGGGCGGGTCCAGGGAGGGCAAGTTCAGCTGCCCTCCAGAAAAAACCAGGGAGCCCGGCGCAAGTCGGGCTCTTTTGGCGTATACTCCCGCGTCTCGCTCTGCGCCTGTCGTGGGGGAGTAACAGGGTTCTGGCCCATTCCAGGAACAAAAACAGAATTCGCGAAAGCGGATATCGGTGCACTCAAAGGTACTCATAATGAGCATGACTGATCCCATCGCCGACCTGCTGGTCCGCATCAAGAATGCGGCAGCGGTTGGCAAGCAGACGGTGAAAGCCCCGTCGTCCAAGATCAAGGTTGCGATCGCCCAGGTCCTGAAGGACGAGGGTTACATCACCGACCTGCGCGTTACCGCGCTCGAGAACAACAAGTCCGAGCTGGAAATCGTGCTGAAGTATTTCGAAGGCAAGCCGGTCATCGCGACCCTGAAGCGCTTCTCGCGTTCGGGCCTGCGCCAGTACCGTGGCAAGAGCGAACTGCCGAAGGTCATGAACGGCCTGGGTATCTCCATCATTTCCACCTCCAAGGGCATCATGACTGATGCGCAGGCGCGCCAGCTCGGCGTCGGCGGCGAAGTCCTGTGCTTCGTGGCCTAAGGCGAAAGGAGTAAGACATGTCCCGTGTAGCCAAGAAGCCGATCGACCTGGGTAAGGTCGAACTGAACGTCCAGAACGAGAACGTCACCGCCAAGGGCCCGAAGGGCACCCTGTCGCTGGCCAAGCCGGCTGGTATCGAAATCAATGTCGAGAACGGCGTTGCCACCCTGAGCACCGAAGATGCAGCCCTCGTGCCGCTGACCGGTACCGTCCGCGCGATCCTGGCCAACATGGTCAAGGGCGTCACCGATGGCTTCGAGCGCAAGCTGGAGCTGGTCGGCGTCGGTTACCGTGCGTCGATGCAGGGCAAGGACCTGAGCCTGGCGCTCGGTTTCTCGCACCCGGTGCTGTACGTGGCGCCGGAAGGCATCACCATCAGCACCCCGACCCAGACCGAGATCCTGGTCCAGGGCGCGGACAAGCAGGTCGTCGGTGAAGTCGCCGCCAAGATCCGTGCGTTCCGCAAGCCGGAACCGTACAAGGGCAAGGGCGTGAAGTACTCCGACGAAGTCATCATTCGCAAGGAAGCCAAGAAGGCGTAAGTGCGAGTCCCCTGCAGGAGCCCGCACCTCCGTGTGCGGATTCCCCGGGGAAAAGCCCAACCTTCAGCTTTCCAGGACTAAAAATCATGAACAAGAACATCGCCCGTCTGCGTCGTGCCAAGTCGACCCGCGCCCACATCCGTGTGCTCGGCGTCGCCCGTCTGTCGGTGCTGCGCACCGGCCAGCACCTGTACGCGCAGGTCTTCACCGCCGACGGCTCGCAGGTGCTGGCTGCCGCCAACACCACCCAGGCCGACGTCAAGGAAGGCCTGAAGAACGGCAAGAACGCCGACGCCGCCGCCAAGGTTGGCCGCATCGTTGCCGAGCGCGCCAAGGCCGCTGGCATCGAGAAGGTTGCCTTCGACCGTTCGGGTTACCGTTACCACGGCCGCATCAAGGCCCTGGCTGACGCCGCCCGCGAAGCCGGCCTGCAGTTCTAAGGGATCAGGAAAGGAACCTGCGGGTTCCTTTCCGCCTGCTCGCCGGCCAGAGGGTGGCCGGACGCTGTCGTTCTTCTGCAACGACATGACGGAACAACGTACCACTCCACAACCATAAGCGGCCCCGAGCCGTACATACCCAATCAACCAAGGAATCAAAATGGCAGAAGAACGTCAGCAGCGGGGTCGCGATCGCGACCGTAACCGCGAAGAGAAAGTCGACGACGGCATGATCGAGAAGCTGGTCGCGGTCAACCGCGTCAGCAAGACCGTCAAGGGCGGTCGCCAGTTCACCTTCACCGCACTGACCGTGGTCGGCGACGGCGAAGGCAAGGTCGGTTTCGGTTATGGCAAGGCGCGTGAAGTGCCGGTCGCCATCCAGAAGTCGATGGAGCAGGCGCGCAAGAACCAGGTCACCGTCGATCTGAACAACGGCACCCTGTGGCACACGGTCAAGGACGGTCACGGCGCAGCCCGTGTGTTCATGCAGCCGGCCTCGGAAGGTACCGGCGTGATCGCCGGCGGCGCCATGCGTGCCGTGCTGGAAGCGGTTGGCGTGAAGAACGTGCTGGCCAAGGCCACCGGCTCGCGCAACCCGATCAACCTGGTGCGTGCCACCGTGAAGGGCCTGGCTGCCACGCAGTCGCCGGCTCGCATCGCGGCCAAGCGCGGCAAGAAGGTAGAGGATCTGAACCATGGCTAATGAAACCGGCAAGACCGTCAAGGTGCGCCTGGTGCGCGGCCTTCGTGGTTCCCAGTCGCTGCACCGCCTGTCGGTCCGCGCCCTGGGCCTGAGCAAGCTCAACGATGTGCGTGAACTGAAGGACAGCCCGCAGGTTCGCGGCCTGATCAACAAGGTTCACTACCTCGTCAAGGTTGAGGAATAATCCAATGACCATGCATCTGAATGACCTGAGCCCGGCACCGGGCGCCCGCACCGCACGCACCCGCGTCGGTCGTGGCATCGGCTCCGGCCTGGGCAAGACCTGCGGCCGCGGCCACAAGGGTTCGTTCGCCCGCAAGGGTGGCGGCAAGATCAAGGCCGGCTTCGAAGGCGGCCAGACCCCCATGCAGCGTCGTCTGCCGAAGATCGGCTTCAACTCGCCGATCGCCAAGGACACCGCTGAAGTGCTGCTGTACCAGCTGGACAAGCTGCCGGCCGGCGAGATCACCTTCGCCACCCTGCGTGAAGCCAAGCTGGTCCCGAGCATTGCCAAGCGGGCCAAGATCGTCGTCAAGGGCGAACTGACCAAGGCGTACACCCTGAAGGGCATCGTTGCCACGGCTGGTGCCAAGGCTGCGATCGAAGCTGCCGGCGGCAGCGTAACGGAGTAATAGCATCATGGCGCAAGCTGGCATCGGTAACCTCGCGGGTGGAATGGGCAAGTTCACTGAACTTCGCCAACGTCTGCTGTTCGTGGTCGGGGCTTTGATCGTCTATCGGATCGGCTGCTATGTGCCGGTCCCGGGCGTGAATCCCGATGCCATGCTTGCAATGATGGAACAGCAGGGCGGCGGCATCGTGGACATGTTCAACATGTTCTCGGGCGGCGCCCTGCACCGTTTCTCGATCTTCGCGCTGAACGTCATGCCGTACATCTCGGCATCGATCGTGATGCAGCTGGCGGTCCACATCTTCCCGGCGCTGAAGGCGCTGCAGAAGGAAGGTGAATCCGGACGCCGCAAGATCACCCAGTATTCCCGTATCGGCGCCGTGTTGCTGGCGGTGGTGCAGGGCGGCAGCATCGCGCTGGCGCTGCAGAACCAGGTCTCGCCGGGTGGCGCGGCCGTGGTCTATGCCCCGGGCATGGGCTTCGTGCTGACCGCCGTGATCGCGCTGACCGCAGGCACCATGTTCCTGATGTGGGTCGGTGAGCAGGTCACCGAGCGCGGCATCGGCAACGGCGTGTCGCTGATCATCTTCGCCGGCATCGTGGCGGGCCTGCCGGGTGCGGTCATCCACACCTTCGACGCCTACCGCGACGGCAACATCCAGTTCATCCAGCTGCTGCTGATCGCGCTGGTGGTGCTGGCCTTCACCTTCTTCGTGGTGTTCGTCGAACGCGGCCAGCGCCGCATCACGGTGAACTACGCGCGCCGCCAGGGTGGCCGCAACGCGTACATGAACCAGACCTCGTTCCTGCCGCTGAAGCTCAACATGGCCGGCGTGATCCCCGCGATCTTCGCCTCCAGCCTGCTGGCCTTCCCGGCGACGCTGGCGATGTGGTCCGGCCAGGCCGCCAACCAGAGCGCCACCGGCCAGTGGCTGCAGAAGATCGCCAACGCCCTGGGCCCGGGCGAGCCGCTGCACATGATCGTGTTCGCAGGGCTGATCACCGGTTTCGCGTTCTTCTATACCGCGCTGGTGTTCAATTCGCAGGAAACCGCCGACAACCTGAAGAAGTCGGGCGCGCTGATTCCGGGCATCCGTCCGGGCAAGGCCACCGCCGATTACATCGACGGCGTGCTGACCCGCCTGACCGCAGCCGGTTCGGCCTACCTGGTGATCGTCTGCCTGCTGCCGGAACTGATGCGCACGCAGCTGAATGCTTCGTTCTACTTCGGCGGTACCTCGCTGCTGATCGTGGTGGTGGTGGTGATGGACTTCATCGCCCAGGTGCAGGCGCACCTGATGTCCCACCAGTACGAGAGCCTGCTGAAGAAGGCAAACCTGAAGGGCGGCAACCGCGGCGGTTTTGCGCGCGGCTGATCTCCCTGTTACACTATCGTCTTCCTGATGTGATGGTCCTCCGCTTCGCGGACCCGGCTATCCAAAGAAGGGCGGCCCCCGCAGCGGTTCCGGGTGGGGGTGAGATCTGGTGGTCCTGCGCAGGAGTAGCGCGGGCGGCCACGGCAGCAATCCCCCGGGATTGCCGTCGCGACCAACCTGATCCGGCGCCGGAGCCTGGGCACACTCCCCGGGCCAAGGTTCATGAAGCCTTCGTGGTTTCACGGACTTTCCAGTAAACCGGAACCTGTTCGTTTGTTGGTTACCATTTTTGATCCATCCTGCCGGATTTGCGCGCCTTCACGGTGCGCTGTCGGCCATCACTCAGCTGGAGAACCGCGTCATGGCGCGTATTGCAGGCGTCAACCTGCCAGCCCAGAAGCATGTCTGGGTCGGGTTGCAAAGCATTTACGGCATCGGCCGTACCCGTTCGAAGAAGGTCTGCGAAGTCGCAGGCGTTGCTTCGACCACCAAGATCCGCGATCTGTCGGAGCCGGAAATCGAACGTCTGCGTTCGGAAGTCGGCAAGTACATCGTTGAAGGCGATCTGCGCCGTGAAATCGGCATCGCGATCAAGCGCCTGATGGACCTGGGCTGCTACCGCGGTCTGCGTCATCGTCGCGGTCTCCCGCTGCGTGGCCAGCGTACCCGTACCAACGCCCGCACCCGCAAGGGTCCGCGCAAGGCGATCAGGAAGTAAGGGACACATAAATGGCTAAGCCCGCTGCTAAGACCAAGAAGAAGATCAAGCGCGTCATCACTGATGGCGTTGCCCACGTCCACGCTTCTTTCAACAACACCATCGTGACCATCACCGACCGCCAGGGTAATGCCCTGTCGTGGGCGACCTCCGGTGGCGCCGGCTTCCGCGGTTCGCGCAAGTCGACCCCGTTCGCTGCCCAGGTTGCCGCCGAAAAGGCCGGCCGTGCTGCGCTCGACTACGGCGTGAAGTCGCTGGAAGTCCGCATCAAGGGCCCGGGTCCGGGTCGTGAGTCCGCCGTTCGTTCGCTGAACAACGTCGGTTACAAGATCACCAACATCATCGACGTGACGCCAATCCCGCACAACGGGTGCCGTCCGCCGAAGAAGCGTCGCGTATAAGGGAGCGATAAGAAATGGCTCGTTATATCGGTCCTACCTGTAAGCTCGCCCGCCGCGAAGGCGCCGACCTTTCCCTCAAGAGCCCGGCGCGTGCGCTGGACTCCAAGTGCAAGCTGGAGCAGAAGCCCGGCCAGCACGGCGCCACTGCCCGCAAGGGCAAGCTGTCCGACTACGCCACCCAGCTGCGTGAAAAGCAGAAGGTCAAGCGTATCTACGGCCTGCTGGAGCGTCAGTTCCGCAACTACTACAAGAAGGCCTCGACCAAGAAGGGCAACACCGGCGAGAACCTGCTGCAGCTGCTGGAAACCCGTCTGGACAACGTCGTCTATCGCATGGGCTTCGCTGTGACCCGTCCGGCTGCGCGTCAGCTGGTCTCGCACCGCGGCGTCACCGTCAACGGCAAGTCGGTCAACCTGGCTTCGTACCAGATCAAGGCCGGCGACGCGGTTGCACTGTCCGAAAAGGCTGCCAAGCAGCTGCGCGTTCAGGAAGCCCTGACCGTTTCGGCCACGCACGACATGCGTCCGTCGTGGATTGAAGTGGACTCCGGCAAGTTCGCCGGCGTCTTCAAGGCGGTTCCGGATCGTTCGGACCTGCCTGCAGACATCAATGAAGCGCTGATCGTCGAGCTGTATTCGAAGTAATTCACATTGGAGAGCCCCCGGCGACGGCCGGGGGTTCACTAGGAGAACCCGCAACATGACGGTTACCGCCAACCAGGTTCTGCGTCCTCGTGGCCCGCAGATCGAACGCCTTACCGACACACGCGCCAAGGTCGTTATCGAACCCTTGGAGCGTGGTTATGGGCACACGCTGGGCAATGCCCTGCGTCGCGTCCTGCTGTCGTCCATCCCGGGCTTCGCGATCACGGAAGTCGAAATCGACGGCGTGTTGCATGAGTACACCACGGTCGAAGGTCTGCAGGAGGACGTGCTTGAAGTCCTGCTCAACCTGAAGGACGTGGCCATCCGTATGCATACCGGCGACAGCGCCACCCTGTCCCTGTCCAAGCAGGGTCCGGGCGTCGTTACCGCTGCCGACATCAAGGTCGATCACAACGTGGAGGTCCTCAACGGCGACCACGTGATCTGCAACCTGACCAAGGATACGGCAGTCAACATGCGTCTGAAGATCGAACGTGGTTTCGGCTACCAGCCGGCTGCCGCGCGTCGTCGTCCGGACGAAGAAACCCGTGCCATCGGCCGCCTGGTCCTGGATGCCTCGTTCTCGCCGGTCCGCCGCGTCGCCTATGCCGTGGAAGCGGCACGTGTCGAACAGCGCACCGACCTGGACAAGCTGGTCATCGATATCGAGACCAACGGCACCATCGATGCCGAGGAAGCCGTGCGCACCGCCGCCGACATCCTCAGCGACCAGCTGTCGGTGTTCGGTGACTTCACCCACCGCGACCGCGGTGCGGCCAAGCCGGCCAACAACGGCGTGGATCCGGTGCTGCTGCGCCCGATCGACGACCTGGAACTGACCGTGCGTTCGGCCAACTGCCTCAAGGCGGAAAGCATCTATTACATCGGCGATCTGATCCAGAAGACCGAAGTGGAGCTGCTGAAGACCCCCAACCTGGGCAAGAAGTCGCTCACCGAAATCAAGGAAGTGCTGGCCCAGCGTGGCCTGTCGCTCGGCATGAAGCTGGAGAACTGGCCGCCGGCCGGCGTCGCCAGCCACGGCATGCTCGGCTGATAGCCGCTTCCTGCAGCATCGCGAAAGGCTCCACCGGCAACGGTGGGGCCTTCGCACCGTAGCGTCGAGCTTGCTCGATTGCCGTACACGCAGTCGAACAAGCTCGACGCTATACACACCGACGGACGATCAGTCCGCGGACAGGCCGACCAGGACGGGCGGCCAGGACCATCCGCAGTCCGAATTCAGCGCCATGACGGCGACAACGATCCCCAAAGACTCAATCTTGCAAAGGAATCACCACCATGCGTCACCAGAAATCCGGCCGTAAGTTCAGCCGCACCAGCGCCCACCGCGAAGCAATGTTCAAGAACATGGCCGCCTCGCTGTTCAAGCACGAGCTGATCAAGACCACCCTGCCGAAGGCCAAGGAACTGCGCCGCGTCGCCGAGCCGCTGATCACCCTGGCCAAGGTCGACTCCGTCGCCAACCGCCGCCTGGCCTTCGCCCGCCTGCGTGACAACGAAGCCGTCGGCAACCTGTTCACCATCCTCGGCCCGCGTTACGCGTCGCGCCCGGGTGGTTACCTGCGTCTGCTGAAGTGCGGTTTCCGCGCCGGCGACAATGCCCCGATGGCCTACGTCGAGCTGGTCGACCGTCCGGCCGCCGTTGCAGAGGAAGTGGCCGAGTAATCGGACCGGTTCCTGCTGTACCGTCAGAAGCCCGGCCGAGTGCCGGGCTTCTGCGTTTCCGGTGACCGCATTCCGACAGGCGACGCGCGTGGCGGTTCGAACGGCGGCGCCGGTCGGTTACCCTTGGCACCTGCCTGGCTAGAGTCGCCCTATGAATCCGTTCCGTTGGCCGTTCCGCGCCCAGTTCCTGCTGGGATTCCTGATCTGTGCGGGGCTGCTGGCCTATGCCATCTTCCTGCAGCTGCAGATGGGGCTGGAACCGTGCCCGTTGTGCATCTTCCAGCGCATCGCGTTCGCCGCGCTGGGCCTGGTGTTCCTGATCGGGGCGCTGCACGGACCCTCCAACCGTCCCGGCCGCGTCACCTACGGGGTGCTTGCCTTCATCGCCGCCGGCGTGGGCATCGGCATCGCCGCACGGCATGTGTACGTACAGATGATCCCGCCGGAGTTCGGTGCCACCTGCGGCCCGCCGCTGGCCTTCCTCAGCGAGACCATGGGGCCCTTCGAAGTGTTCCGCACGGTGCTGACCGGCACCGGCAACTGCGGCAACATCGACTGGACCTTCCTTGGGCTGACCATGCCGATGTGGTCGTTGGCGTGGTTCGCTCTGCTGGCGGCCTGGGCGCTGCTGGTATCGTTGCGCCGCATGCGCTGAGCGCGCCTGCTGTAACTGATCCGCCGGGCATGGCTCGGCGCTACCTTGAAGGTCCTGGAGTCCGCCATGTCGTCCGTTGATTCGTTGCCCCCCGCCGACTGGTCGCCGGAGAGCTGGCGCGGCAAGACCGCGCTGCAGATGCCGAGCTATCCGGATCCGGTAGCCCTGGATGCCGCGCTGCATGAGCTGAAGCGGTTGCCGCCGCTGGTGACCTCGTGGGAAATCGTCGCACTGAAGCAGCAGCTCGCCGATGCCCAGGAAGGCCGGCGCTTCCTGCTGCAGGGCGGTGACTGCGCGGAGAACTTCAGCGACTGCGAATCGGGCATGATCTCCAACCGGCTCAAGGTGCTGCTGCAGATGAGCCTGGTGCTGGTGCACGGCCTGCGCAAGCCGGTGATCCGGGTCGGGCGCTTCGCCGGGCAGTACGCCAAGCCGCGCTCCGCCGATACCGAAACGCGTGACGGGGTGACCCTGCCGAGCTACCGCGGCGATGTGATCAATGCACCGGCGTTCACCGAGGTCGCGCGCCTGCCTGATCCGAAGCGGATGCTGCAGGCGCATGCGCATTCGGCGATGACCATGAACTTCGTGCGCGCGCTCATCGACGGCGGCTTCGCCGACCTGCACCACCCGGAATACTGGAACCTGGAGTGGGTGCGGCATTCGCCATTGGCCGTGGAGTACCAGAAGATGGTGACCTCGATCGAAGATTCGATCGGCTTCATGGAAACCATTTCCGGCTCGCGCGTGCACAACCTCAAGCGCGTCGACTTCTACACCTCGCACGAAGCGCTGCTGCTGCCCTACGAGCAGGGCCTGACCCGGCAGGTGCCGCGCCAGCAGGGCTGGCTGAACCTGAGCACGCACTACCCGTGGATCGGCATGCGCACGGCGGCGCTGGATGGCGCCCACGTGGAATACCTGCGAGGGGTGCGCAACCCGATCGCGATCAAGGTCGGGCCGTCGGTGCGGCCGGATCAGTTGCTGCGCCTGATCGACGTGCTGAACCCCGACGACGAGCCGGGCCGGCTCAGCTTCATCCACCGCATGGGCGCGGCGCAGATCGCCGACAAGCTGCCGCCGCTGCTGGATGCGGTGAAGCGCGACGGGCGTCGCGTGCTGTGGGTCTGCGATGCGATGCATGGCAATACCGAAAGCACCGAAAACGGCTACAAGACGCGTCGCTTCGACAACATCCGCGGTGAAGTGGAGCTGTCCTTCGACCTGCATGCCGCAGCGGGCACGCGACTGGGTGGCGTCCACCTGGAGATGACCGGCGAGGATGTCACCGAGTGCACCGGCGGCGCGCGCGAGCTTACCGAACGCGACCTGGAGCGTGCCTACCGCTCCAGCGTGGATCCGCGGCTGAACTACGAGCAGTCGCTGGAAATCGCGATGGCGATCGTGCGCAAGCAGGCAGGCTGAAAGCGGTCAGAGTCGGGGGTCAGAGTCCGGGGTCGGAGTCGCGACGCTGACCCCGGACTCTGACCCCCTTTTTACGAACGACTGACACCATGCTCATGGCCGCTGCGACACGCTGATCCTTTCGCGTGGTCGTGGAGGTGCAAGGGTGATCGAGTGGGGACGGGCGCAGGCTTACGTGGTACCGCTGGGCGTGGCGCTGGTGGTCGGTGGATTCGGCGCATGGCTCATCCTTGCGCTGTATCGGCGGCTTGCGGGCAAGGACCGACGGCGGGCACGCATCGGCCGGATGCTGGGCCCGCCGCTGGCGCTGGCCTTCCCGCTGCTGTTGCTGGTGCCGGCGCTGCAGGCGACGCCGCTGCACGACCGCTGGCTGGAACAGGCCCAGCGGGTGGCACACATCGGATTGACCGGCTGCTTCATCTGGCTGCTGGTGCGCGCGGTGGCGGCAGGTGAAAAAGCCATCCTGCGCAACCATCCCATCGAAGTGGCCGACAACCTGGAAGCGCGGCGCATCCAGACCCAGACCCGCGTCCTCAGCCGCGTGCTGATGGGCGGCATCATCATCCTGGGTGCCTCGCTGGTGCTGCTGCAGTTCGAGATGGTGGCCAAGATCGGCTCGGCGCTGCTGGCGTCAGCCGGCCTGATCGGCCTGGTGGCCGGTATCGCCGCCAAGCCGGTGTTCGGCAACCTGATCGCCGGCATGCAGATCGCGGTGACCCAACCGATCCGGCTGGATGACGTGGTGATCGTGGAAGGCGAGTGGGGCCGCATCGAAGAAATCGGCAGCAGTTACGTGGTGGTCCGCATCTGGGACGAACGACGGATGGTGGTGCCGCTGACCTGGTTCATCGAAAACCCCTTCCAGAACTGGACCCGGCGCAGCGCCGACCTGCTCGGTACCGCCTTCCTGTGGCTGGACTACCGCGCGCCGATTCCCGCCATCCGCGCCGAGCTTGAGCGCATCTGCAAGGACGCCCCGCTCTGGGACGGACGGGTCTGCGTGACCCAGGTCACCGAGACCACCGAACACACCCTGCAGGTGCGCCTGCTGGTCAGTGCGCGCAATTCTGGCGATGCCTTCGACCTGCGCTGCCTGATCCGCGAGCGGATGCTGGACTTCCTGGCCCGCGAGCATCCGCAGGCGTTGCCGCGGTTGCGTGCGCAGATGGAAGACGCCGCCGACACGCCGCGCCGCCGCATGGCAGTGATGGCAGACCCGGACATCCGCTCACCCGGCGCCGAAGATGGCGAGCCGGCGGTGGGATAGCGCCGAGTCATGCTCGGCGGCATGCAGGCCATCAGGCCGGCCGGCTGCCCTTACAGTGGCGGTGGTCGGCGCGCCATGGTGCGCTGCTCGTAGGCGTAGCCCAGTTCGATCAGGCGCGGTTCGGCCCAGGCCGTGCCCATGAACAACAGCCCCACCGGCAGGCCATCGACATGGCCCATGGGCACGCTCAGGCTGGGATAGCCGGCAACGGCGGCCGCACCGTAGCTGCCCCCGGGGGAGGTGTCCCCGCCACTGCGGGTGATCGGCCATGCGGTGCCCATGGTGGGCGCCACCAGCGCGTCCAGCTGGTGAGCGCGCAGCAGCGCATCGATGCCCTGTTCACCGGCGATGCGCCGCGCCTGGCTGCGCGCCTGGATGTAGCCTGCATCGCCCAGCGTGCCCACCTGCGCGGAGGCTTCCAGCAGTTCCTGCCCGAACAGCGGCAGTTCCTGCGCGGCGTGTCGGGTATTGAAGGCAATGAGCTGGGGCAGGGTGCGCAGCGGCGCCTTCCAGTGGCGCAGGTAGCGTTCCAGCCCGGACTTGAACTCGAAGCGCAGCACCGTCTGCTCGGCCTCGGCCCATTGCGTCGGGTCCAGTTCCGGCACCTTCACCACCGTGGCGCCGGCCCGGCGCAGTTCGTCCACCGCATGCTGCATCAACGTGCCGATGCCGGGGCGTTGGGTGAGCGGACTGTCCATCACCCCGATCCGGGCACCGCGCAGGCCATCCGGATTCAGCCGCGCGGTGTAGTCGTACACCGCACGGCCCGGCAGGGTGGCGGTCGCCGGGTCGGCATCATCGCGCCCGGCGATGGCGGTCAGCACTGCGGCGGCATCGGCCACCGTGCGGGTGATCGGGCCGGCCGTGTCCTGGCTGAAGGAGATCGGGATGATGCCATCGCGGCTGACCAGTCCCACGGTGGGTTTCAGGCCGACCACCCCGTTGATCGCGGCGGGGCAGACGATGCTGCCATCGGTTTCCGTACCGATGGACACCGCGGCGAGGTTGGCCGACACCGCCACCGCGCTGCCGCTGCTGGAGCCGCAGGGGCTGTAGCCGAGGCGATACGGGTTGCGGGTCTGGCCACCGCGCGCGCTCCAGCCGGAGATGGAGTCTTCGCCCCGGTAGTTGGCCCATTCGCTCAGGTTGCTCTTGCCAAGGATGACCGCACCGGCCTCGCGCAGGCGGCGCACCAGGAAGGCGTCCGGCGGGCGGAAGCCGGCCAGTGCCAGTGAACCGGCCGTGGTGCTCATGGGCGCGGCGTTGATGTTGTCCTTGAGCAGCACCGGGATGCCATGCAGGGGGCCGCGCACGCGGCCGCTGCGGCGCTCCCGGTCGCGTTGGGCGGCTTCCTTCAGGGCATCCGGGTTGAGTTCGATGACGGCGCGCAGGCGCGGGCCTGCGCGGTCCAGCGCGGCGATCCGCGCCAGGTAGGCGGTGGTCAGGGTGGTACTGGTCAGTTCGCCGGCCAGCATGCGCGCCTGCAGGTCGGTGACTTCGGCTTCGGCATAGGCGAAAGGCGCTGCGGCTGCGGCAGCGGGATGCGCCGTGGGCGCTCGTGGTGAGGCTGCCGCCAGGCCGACCGGGCACGCCAACAGCACCGCGGCGAGCACGATGGACGGGCGAAGACAGGGTTTCCACGAAGGGACGATGCGCATGCAGGGCGGCCTGGTCACCGGCCCAGTGTATCGCGGGGTCGTCAGGGTTTGCGCTTGAGGATGTCGCGTGCGAGCACGTAGACCACCAGCAGGTTGATCCCCAGCACGGTCCAGGAAGCCCAGCCGGGATGGCGGGCGATGGCATACACGTCGAAGGGCAGGTAGATGCCGGCTGATACGCAGCCCAGCCAGGACGCCCAGGCCTTGGCACGCCACAGGCCCCAGGCTTCCACCAGGTGCAGCAGGGCATAGGCGAGCATCGCCGCCGCCGCCAGATGCACCGCGTCGGGACTGATCATGTTGAGCAGCGAGGGCAGGGTGCCGTGATCCGGGTCCAGGCTGAAACGCCGGATCAGGGCATTGATCCCATCGCGCAGTGGCTGCGGACCGAGCATTTCCAGCCCGGTCGCCGCCAGCAGTGCAAGCACCGCCTTGCCCGTTTCGAGCAAGGCGATGACATGCAGCCCCGGATGCCGTTTCGGATCCGGGTTGTAAGCGGTCTGGCTCACGTGTCGGCTCAGCCGCCGCGCGAGGCCTTCTTGCGATCGCTTTCGGTCAGCCCCTTCTTGCGCAGGCGGATTTCCTTCGGCGTGATCTCGACCAGCTCGTCGTCTTCGATGAAGTCCAGGGCCTGCTCCAGCGAGTACTTGATCGCCGGGGTCAGCTGGATCGCATCGTCCTTGCCCGAAGCGCGCATGTTGGTCAGCGGCTTGGTCTTGATCGCGTTGACGGTCAGGTCGTTGTCCTTGGAGTGGATACCGATCAGCTGGCCTTCGTACACGTTGTCGCCTTCAGCAGCGAACAGCTTGCCGCGTTCCTGCAGCGGGCCCAGCGAGTACGCCGGAGTGGCGCCCGGAGCATTGGCGATCATCACGCCGTTCTGGCGCTTGGCGATGCTGCCCTGTTCCTTCGGACCGTAATGGTCGAAGACGTGGAACAGCAGGCCCGAGCCCTGGGTCAGGGTCTTGAACTCGTTCTGGAAACCGATCAGGCCACGGGCCGGGATCTGGTATTCCAGGCGCACGCGACCCTTGCCGTCCGGTTCCATGTTCTTCAGCTGGCCCTTGCGCATGCCCAGCTTTTCCATGACGCCGCCCTGGTGCTGCTCTTCAATATCCACCACCAGCTGCTCGATCGGCTCCATGGCCTGGCCGTCGATCTGCTTGATGATGACTTCCGGGCGCGACACGGCCAGCTCGTAGCCTTCGCGACGCATGTTCTCGATCAGCACCGACAGGTGCAGTTCGCCACGGCCGGAGACCAGGAACTTGTCGGCGTCTTCCAGCTGTTCGACCTTCAGGGCCACGTTGTGGACCTGCTCGCGGTCCAGGCGGTCCTTGATCTGGCGGCTGGTCAGGAACTTGCCACCGGACAGGTCCTTGTTGCCGGCGAACGGCGAGTTGTTGACCTGGAAGGTCATCGAGATCGTCGGTTCATCGACGGTCAGCGCCGGCAGCGCTTCCGGGGTTTCCGGATGGCACAGGGTGTCGGAGATGGTCAGCTCGGCGATGCCGGAGATGGCGACGATGTCACCGGCTTCGGCGGTGTCCTGCTCGATGCGCTCCAGGCCCAGGAAGCCCAGCACCTGGCCAACCTTGCCGTTGCGCTTCTTGCCTTCACGGTCGATCACTGCAACCTGCATGCCCTTCTTCAGGGTGCCACGCTGGATGCGGCCGATGCCGATCACGCCGACGAAGTTGTTGTAGTCCAGCTGGCTGATGCGCATCTGGAACGGGCCTTCCGGATCCACTTCCGGCTTCGGCGCGTGCTGCATGATGGCTTCGTACAGCGGGGTCATGTCGCCGTCGCGCACGCTGTCTTCCAGGCCGGCATAGCCGTTCAGGGCCGAGGCGTAGACGATCGGGAAGTCGAGCTGCTCATTGGTGGCGCCGAGCTTGTCGAACAGGTCGAAGACCTGGTCGATCACCCACTCCGGACGCGAGCCCGGACGGTCGACCTTGTTGACCACCACGATCGGCTTGAAGCCCATCGCGAAGGCCTTCTGGGTCACGAAGCGGGTCTGCGGCATCGGGCCGTCCATCGCGTCGACGAGGATCAGCACGGTGTCGACCATCGACAGCACGCGCTCCACTTCGCCGCCGAAGTCGGCGTGTCCGGGGGTATCGACGATGTTGATCCGGTTCTTGATACCGGTCTTCTTGTCTTCCCAGGTGATGGCCGTGTTCTTGGCCAGGATGGTGATGCCGCGTTCCTTTTCCTGGTCGTTGCTGTCCATCACGCGCTCGGCGAGGACGGTACGCTCGGACAGGGTGCCGGACTGCTTCAGCAGCTGATCGACCAGGGTGGTCTTGCCATGGTCGACGTGCGCGACGATGGCGATGTTGCGAAGATTTTCGATGGACATGCGAAAGGGGGCCAGTCGGCGCCGGATTTGGAAAAAGAAGTCCATCATCATACCGCGATCGGGGCGTTTGGCGAAAACCTTGTTTCATCGGCCGCCCTATCCCCATTCAGGCGCAGCCGCGGCGCCTCCACTTCCTCGGTGGGGCGGGGTCGGGGCAGGCCACACAGGACACGCCGTGAACCCTTCCATGGGGGCTTCAGTTCGGCTCCTGCCTCACAGAGTCCTGTGTGGCCTGCCCCGACCCCGCCTGCGAGTTCCCCGTGCCCGGCGGCAGGAGCGCAGCAAGCTCTGTCTCTTCTTCACCTCT
>NZ_LDJK01000056.1 GCF_001431535.1 Stenotrophomonas chelatiphaga | reverse complement strand
TTGACGTTGACGTTGACGTACCCGTTGCTCCAGAAAGCGGGCGCCGGGCTGCAAGCCCGGCATCCATCCCCCCCCCAAGCAACGCACTGCACAACGGCCCAGCACGCGCCATCCGTTAGAATCGCGGGCTCTTGAACCAGCAGGACCGTGCAATGCAGTTGTCCAACGTACGTGCCGTCATCACCGGTGGTGTCTCCGGCCTCGGCCTTGCCGTGGCCGAACATCTCGTCGCCCAGGGCGGCAAGGTCGCGCTGTTCGACCTCAACGATGAGAAAGGCGCCGCCGCCGTCGCCGCGCTGGGACAGGCGAACGCCTCCTACCAGCAAGTCAACGTCAGCGATGAAGCCGCCGTGGCCGAAGCCATCGAACAGGCCCACGCCTTCCTCGGCGGACTCAACGTGGCAGTGAACTGCGCCGGCATCCTCGGCGCCGGCCGCGTGCTCGGCAAGGAAGGCCCGATGCCGCTGTCCGGCTTCCAGAGCACGGTGATGGTCAACCTGGTCGGCAGCTTCAACGTCGCCAAGGCCGCGGCCAACCGCATCCAGCACAACGACGCCGGTACGGACGGCGAGCGCGGCGTGATCATCAACACCGCCAGCATCGCCGCCTACGAAGGGCAGATCGGACAGGCCGCCTATGCCGCCTCCAAGGGCGGCGTGGTCTCGATGACGCTGCCGATGGCGCGCGAACTCTCGCGCTTCGGCATCCGTGTCAACACCATCGCACCCGGCGTGTTCTGGACCCCGATGGTCGATGGCATGCCGCCGGCCGTGCAGCAGTCACTGGCCGCCTCCATCCCGTTCCCGTCGCGGCTGGGCAAGCCGGAAGACTTCGCCAGCCTGGTCGCTTACATTCTGGGCAACACCTACCTCAACGGCGAGACCATCCGCCTGGACGGCGCCACCCGGCTCGCTCCGAAGTGATTCCCCCGGGCGCCGGGACGGCGCCCTCCCCCAACCGACCTACACCACCATGAAAGCCAGCGATATCAAGAAGGGCAACGTCGTCGAATACAACAACGGCGTGTACCAGATCCGCGACATCGAGCGCAGCTCGCCGCAGGGCCGCGGCGGCAACGTCCGCTTCCGTTTCATCATGTACAGCGTGCCGGGCGGCAACAAGCTCGACGCCAGTTTCGATTCCGATGACAACCTGCCGGAAGTGGAACTGCTGCGCCGCCTGTCGACCTATTCGTACAAGGATGGCGAGGCGTTCGTGTTCATGGACGACGAGGATTACACCCCCTACACCCTGGATGCGGACGTGATCGGCGATGACGCCGGCTACATCACCGACGGCCTGGCCGGCATCTACGTGCAGGTGATCGACGACCAGCCGGTCGCCATCCAGCTGCCCACCAGCGTGGTGCTGGAAGTGGTGGAAACCCCGCCGGAAATGAAGGGCGGCACCGCCACCAAGCGTCCGAAGCCGGCCAAGCTGAGCACCGGCCTGGAAATCATGGTGCCGGAGTACATCGCCAACGGCGAACGCGTGCTGGTCAACACCACCACCGGCGAGTTCGGCGGTCGCGCCGACTGATTATCCAGGTCGTTGTTTTCGCGGTGGCCACACATGGACTCGGCCGGGCGGCTGGGCTGCAGTGGACACGCCGCAAGTACGTCCCTGTAGGCTCGTGTTCGGCTCCTGCCTTACGACGGTCCCCTGCAGCCCAGCCCCCCGGCCCCGGACAGTTTCCGGTGGCCCCAGCCGCGGATAGGGGAGAAAGAAGCGGTCGCGGGTTGCATGGCCACCGTGGACCTGTCGAAGATGGGACGGGGTGGTTGTGCAGGACCGTCTGTTGCCATGGATGGCAACAGCGAGCCTCCATGGACGGATTCACGGCGTGTCCTGCACAGCCAGCCCGTCCCGCCAACCACCTGCCCTGCCGATGCTGTGGCGCTCGGATCACTGCGCCGCGCTGAAGCTCCCGCAGCCGTGCAGCTGGCGCGTGCCCACGGTCAGCATCGCCTTCGCATCGGCCATCTCCCCACTGCCGTCATGCTGGCACGGCACGCGCTGCACACTCAGCTTGATCGGGGTGCCATCGGCGGCCGCACCGGCCCAGCCATCCGGCCCGTGCGTGGGGGCCGCCACCTCGTAATGTGTCTGGCCGTAATCCACCTCGACCCGCAGCGCAGTGTCGCCGCCCGCACCGACCTCGGCCATCCAGACCGGCTCGGTGCCCACTGCGCGGAAGGCATCATTTGCGGTCGGCGCCGCAACAGCAGGCTCCGCCTCGGCCACCGGCGCGGCAGCCGGCCCAGCGGCGGTGCCCTCGCCGCCGGCGTTCGGATCCGCCGCAGGCTGGCAGGCGACGGCAAGTGCAACCACCAGCACGGTGGGCAACAGGAAAAGAGATGGACGCATGTGCGCTCCTCGACTTCATTCAACAGCACATGACGCTACCATCTGCACCGTCAACGCCACGGGAACCGCAGCGCGCCGTGTTCAGCTTCCTGCCGCAGCGGGTGCCGCCGCCTGCGCACGCAGATGCGCGCCGAGTGCCTGCACGTTGGCATCCAGCACATCCAGTTCTTTGCGCTGCGCCGATGGCAAGCCTGCGCGCATCTGCAATCGCAACTGCTTCCATGCCTGCGGTGCCTGCGTCGATGCCGCCAGCAGGCGGGGCTGCAGCGTGGTTAGTTCATCGGCCTGCGGCAGGCCATATCCCGGCCCACCCAGCAGGGCGCCGGGCTGCAGCCATTGCCCTGCCTGTTCCAGCAGCGCCTGCAACTGGCGTGCACCATCGCTGTCACGCTGGGCCAGCACGGCGCGCTTGAGTGTGTCGCGCGCGCGCAGCTCGGCACGCCCAAAGGCGGCCTGTTCAAGCAGCATCAGGCCGGCGGTGGCACGCAGGCCGCCGCGTTGCAGCCACGGCGCGCGCGTTGCGGCATCCAGCTTCAGCCACGCCTGCGCATCGCCAACCGGCAGCCGCAACTCGTCGCGTGCGGCGGCGAACAGCAGGTCGTAGTGCGCGTCGCTGGATTCGAAATAGTAGCCATCGCGTAGCGCCGCGGCGCGGTCCTCCAGCACGCTTTCATCCAGCCTGCCCAGCCGCGCCAGCCTGCGCCGCAGCCCACGCGGGCTGATGCGCTCGATGCCGGCCTCCTGCAGCGCAGGCACGCCCGCCTGCAGCAGCTTGGCGGTCTCCACCGCGCAGTTGTTGCCGACAAAGTAGTAACGACCGTCGTAACTCCAGTGCACCTGCGCGGTGCGCTCGAGCAGGCTGGCGATCTCCTGCGCGGAAAGCTGCAACGGCAGCGAGGCAAGACCGCGCAGTTCCACCTTGGTGTATTCGTCCACCACCTGCTGCAGCGGCAGCACGAACAACCGCGACGGGTAGCCACCGGTCAGCCCGCGCCAGCTGGACAGTTCGACATCGCCCACGAACGCGCGGAACGACAACACCCGGTGCTGGTCCAGGTCCAACCGGCAGGCCGGTCCGGGCACCCTGCCCTCGCGGCAGATCACCAGCCGCAGCATGCTGTGGCCCCAGCGGCTCATCGGTACGTCACCGCTCTCGGCGAACAGGTAATCCACCGCGTAGACGCGTGCCGGATCCAGTCGCATCAGTTCAACCAGGCCTTCCTCCGCACCGGCCTGCAGCAGCGGCACGCCGGCATCGCAGTCCGCCCGCCGTGGGGTCGGCCCCAGGGTCGCGGAAAGCCAGCTCGCCAGCGCTGGACGGCGGCAGGCGAAGTCCGCATCCAGCAGCCAGTGCTCCGCATTGACCGCCAGGTATTCGGCGGCGCTGTGGCGCTCGTAATCGTCGGGGCTGCGGTCAGTGAAACGATTCGGGCTGCGCCCGAGCTTCCACGGGCGGCGCTGCCATCCAGCCAGTTCGCGGAAGCGCGCCTGGCCTGACCAGCCACCGGCCTGCCCGCGATCGGCCACGTGCACCAGTTCATGGACCAGCGCGGCCTGCAGTGCGCGGCCGGCCGCGTCCTCATCGTCATCAAGCAGAGCGCGCTGCAGCTGGATGTCGCCGGAAAACGCGCGGCCGGCAACATGCGCCGGCAGCGTGTCCACCCAGCGCACCGGCACCTGCGGCGGCAACGCCGCGCGCAGCGCATCAGGCAGGCGCTGGACCACGGCATCCACGGCGCGCTGGGCACGGGCGCGTTCGCCGGCGTCCAGTCCGTGCAGGTCAGGCGCCAGCTCGAACGCCTGCGTGGCTGGCGCCAGGCACAGCAGCCACCACGCCAACCACGCGTGGCGGCACATCGGCATCAGCGCGCCAGCAAGGCCTGCGCGAGCGCCAGGTCGCTGCTTTCGCGTGCGGCCGCATCCTGTTCGCGCAGGTGCACCAGAGCCGCCTGCAGGCGGGCACCACGGATCTGGCCATCGCTGGCAACGAAGGCCGCCGCATCATCGCGCGCGGCCAGGATCACCTTGTCATCGCCGGAGCTGCTGCCGGAGGAATTGGACGAAGCGCCCGACGCCGAACCTGCCGAGGTACCGGCAAAGCTGGATGCACCTGCGGCCAGTGGCAGCACCAGCAGGGCCAGGGCGAAAGGAACCAGCAGCGAAGGCAGTCGGGTCATCGTCGGTTTACTCGTGAAGGGGTCGTGCAGAGCGTACCCGACCCGTCAACGGAACGGCAGCTCAGAGATCGAAGACCTTGCCGGGATTCAGCCGCGCTTGCGGATCGAACGCGCGCTTGACGGCCTTCATCAAGGCGATTTCGGCCGGCCCGCGGGTGCTGTCCAGGTAGGCCTTCTTGACCAGGCCGATGCCATGTTCGGCGGAAATGCTGCCATCGAAGCGTGCCAGCACCTGCGCCAGCAGCTTGGTCACCTGCTCGCACTGCTGCAGGAACTCCGCATCACCGGTGTCATCGGGCTTGAGCACGTTGATGTGCAGGTTGCCATCGCCGATGTGGCCGAACCACACCACCTCGAACTGCGGGTACGCCTGGGTGATCAGCGCCTGGGTTTCGGCGAGGAACGCGGGCATCGCCGAGATCCGCACCGACACGTCGTTCTTGTACGGCTTGTAGCGTGCGACCGCCTCGGTGATGCCCTCGCGCAGGCGCCACAGCTGCGCGGCCTGGGCGTCACTGGCACTGATCACGCCGTCGCTGACCCAGCCATTGCCCATGCAGTCTTCGAAGGCCGCCATCGCCGCGGCTTCCTGCGCCTCGTCACCGGCGGCGAACTCGGTCACCACGTAAAACGGATGCACCTCGTCGAACGGCGCCTGCGCACCATGGGCCAGCACGTGCGTGAGCGCCTGCGCGGTGAAGAATTCGAAGGCCTGCAGCTGCAGCCGCGCACGGAACGCGGCGAACACCTGCATCAGCACCTCGAAGCTGGGCACGGCAAGCAGCATCACGTTGCTGGCCGGTGGCGGATCGGTCAGCTTCACCGTGGCTTCCACGATCACCCCCAGCGTGCCTTCCGAGCCGATCAGCAGCTGGCGGAAGTCGTAGCCGCTGGAATTCTTGATCAGGCCCTTGTTGAGCTCGAGCAGCTCACCGTCAGCGGTGACGACTTTCAGCCCGGCGATCCACTCGCGGGTATTGCCGTAGCGGATCACCCGGATCCCCCCGGCATTGGTGGCGATGTTGCCGCCGATCGAACAGGACCCGCGTGCGGCGAAGTCCACCGGGTAGATCAGCCCGTGCTCCAGCGCCGCGTTGTGCAGCGCCTCCAGCGGCATGCCGGCCTGCACGACCAGCGTCCGGTCCACCGCGTCGTAGCCCAGCGCCTTGTTCATGCGCTCAAGGCTCAGCACGAGTTCGCCGTTGGCCGCCACCGCGCCGCCGGACAGGCCGGTGCGTCCGCCCGACGGCACCACCGCCACGCCTTCGGCGGCACTCCAGCGCATCACCGCCTGCACTTCATCCACGCTGGCCGGCAGCGCGATCGCCAGCGGCGCCGGGGTCCAGCGCCGGGTCCAGTCGCGCCCGTAATGCTCCAGATCGGCCGCATCGGTCTTCAGGCGCAGGTCGGGTACGGCCTGCTGGAGGGCGGCAACGCGGGGATCGGTCATGGCAGTCCAGGCAAATGCAGGCGGAACGGGAAAGCGTGCCAGTGCGGCCCGCCAGCGTCCAGCCCCCTGCGCGCGGCGGCAATGGCTACGTTTGCAACCAATTCCGCAGTGCACCATGGGCGGCCGCATCTGGCATAGTGATCAGCCCTTGTCCCACTGGCCGTGCCGTCCCATGTCGCCGAAGAAGACCTCCTACCCCAAGCAGGATATCCGCGTGCTGTTGCTGGAGGGGGTCAGCCAGACCGCCGTGGACGTGTTCACCGCGGCCGGCTACAGCCAGATCGAACTGCATTCCAAGGCGCTGCCCGAAGACGAGCTGAAGGCGCGCATCGCCGACGCCCACATCGTCGGCATCCGCTCGCGCAGCCAGCTGTCGGCCGAGGTGCTGGCCGAGGCCAAGCGCGTGATCGCGGTGGGCTGCTTCTGCATCGGCACCAACCAGGTCGACCTGGATGCGGCTGAACTGGCCGGCATCCCGGTGTTCAACGCGCCCTACTCCAACACGCGCAGCGTGGCCGAGCTGGTGATCGCCGAAGCGATCATGCTGACCCGTGGCATTCCGCAGAAGAACGCCGAATGCCACCGCGGCGGCTGGTCCAAGTCGGCTGCCGGCAGCCACGAAGTGCGCGGCAAGACGCTTGGCATCATCGGCTACGGCCACATCGGCACCCAGGTGGGCGTGCTGGCTGAATCGCTGGGCCTGCAGGTGATCTTCCACGACGTGGAGGCCAAGCTGGCGCTCGGCAACGCGCGCGCCGCGGTCAGCCTGGACGACCTGCTGGAGCGCTCGGACATCATCACCCTGCACGTGCCGGAAACACCGGCCACGCAGTGGATGATCGGCGCGACCGAACTGGCTAAGATGCGCCGCGGCGCGCATGTGATCAACGCCGCGCGCGGCACCATCGTCGACATCGCGGCACTGGATGCGGCGCTGGGCTCGGGCCACATCGGCGGCGCGGCACTGGATGTGTTCCCGGTGGAACCCAAAGGCAACGGCGATGTCTTCGAATCGCCACTGACCGCGCACGACAACGTGATCCTGACCCCGCACGTGGGCGGCAGCACGCTGGAAGCACAGGACAACATCGGCATCGAAGTGGCGGCCAAGCTGGTCCGCTACAGCGACAACGGCAGCACCCTGACCGCGGTCAACTTCCCCGAAGTCACCCTGCCCGAGCACGACGGCAGCCTGCGCCTGCTGCACATCCACCGCAACGTGCCGGGCGTGCTGTCCAAGGTCAACGAGATCTTCTCGCGCCACAACGTCAACATCGACGGCCAGTTCCTTCGCACCGACGCGAAGGTGGGCTACGTGGTGATCGACATCACCGCCAGCGTGGAGCAGGCCGCCGCCGTTCGCGATGAACTGGCCGCGATCCCCGGCACCCTGCGCACCCGCGTGCTGTACAGCTGAGGGCCGTCAGGCCCGGTACCGGTAGTGACGGCCGCTGGCCGTCAACCAACATATGACGGCAAGCGGCCGTCAGCGTCGGGATGACGGCCAGCGGCCGTCACTACCGAGCCAGCGCCGGGCCATGCGCTGCAGCGATGCGTCCGCCTGCGGATCGGCGGCCAGCTGGGCGATGTCGCGCCAGGCCAGGGCGAGCGATTCTTCGCTGATCGCAAAGGCTTCCGACGCCCCTGCCCGGATCACGAAACGTACGTCGTAGTGCCAGTGCCCGGGCACCTCATGACGCTCGGGGATCCAGTGCTTGTCCAGGTCGAAGATCGCCGGATCGTCCAGCGACAGTCCGGAGAGCCCGGATTCCTCCTCGGCTTCGTTCAACGCCACGCGGGCCAGGTCGCGATCGCCATCGGCATGGCCACCGAGCTGCAGCCAGCGATCCAGCTTGCGGTGGTGGGTCAGCAGAATCCGTTGCCCGTCTGCGCTGACCAGCCATGCACTGCCGGTGAAATGCCCTTCCAGCCGTTCGCGCAGGAAAGGATTCAGGGGATCATCAAGAAGTGTGCTGAATTCGTCAGCCAATGTGCCCTGCACAGGCACTTCGAGGGCATGTTGGCGAAGCAGTTCACGCAACGGATCGTCAAGCAGGGCAAGGGTTGCGACAGTTTCCGACATATCCGGGACGCGTTCAGCGAAGGTATCGGCCATTATCGCCAGAAAATGTTGCACGTGCGGCTTGTACATCACCTTCAGCTTTGGCTAAGGTACAGCGAGCCATTCGCATGGCCTTCACCGATCACACGCGCTGGCGACAATGTATCGCCGGCCACCCAACGACCACTTAGGGAAGTACCGCATGCTGAAAGCTCTGTTGAGGGTCAAGCCGGTTGAGCCAGCCGGACACGTTGACGCTGGCGAACCCATCGAAGGCAGCCTGGACGGCGAAGCCACCCTGAAACGGACGCTCACGGCGAAACACCTGATCCTGCTCGGCATCGGTGCGGTGATCGGTGCAGGCATCTTCGTCATGACCGGCCAGGCAGCGGCGTTCCACGCGGGCCCGGCCGTGACCCTGTCGTTCGTGCTGGCCGGCCTTGCCTGCGCACTGGCGGGCCTGTGCTACGCCGAGTTCGCGGCGATGATGCCGGTGTCCGGCAGTGCCTATTCGTACTCCTATGCCACGCTCGGTGAAGGCATGGCCTGGTTCATCGGCTGGTGCCTGGTGCTGGAGTATCTGTTTGCCTCCGCGTCGGTCGCCGTTGCCTGGTCCGCGTACCTGCTGAGCTTCGTCACCACCACGCTGCACCTGCCGTTCCCGGATGCACTCAGTTCCGCCCCCATCGCCTGGGAAGGCGGCCAGTTCATCGCCTCGGGGCAGCTGTTCAACCTGCCGGCGGTGTTGATCGTGGCGGCGGTGACCGGGCTGCTGTACGTGGGCATCTCGCAGTCCACCTTCGTCAACGGCATCATCGTCGCGATCAAGGTCAGCGTCATCTGCCTGTTCATCGGTTTTGGTGCTTCGCACATCGACACCGCCAACTGGCAACCGTTCATCCCTGAAAATACCGGCACCTTCGGTGAGTTCGGCTGGAGCGGCGTGCTGCGCGCCGGCTCCATCGTGTTCTTCGCCTTCATCGGCTTCGACGCGGTATCTACCGCCGCCGGTGAAACCAAGGACCCGCAACGCAACATGCCGATCGGCCTGCTCGGCTCGCTGGCCATCTGCACCATCATCTACGTGATCGTGTGCCTGGTCCTGACCGGCCTGCTGCCCTACCAGCAGCTGGGAACCGCCAAGCCGGTCGCCACCGCGCTGGAAGCCTATCCACAGCTGGCCTGGCTGAAGACGGCGGTGGAAATCGGCGCCATCGCCGGCCTGTCCTCGGTGGTGCTGGTGATGATGATGGGCCAGACCCGCATCGCCTACACGATCTCCCGCGATGGCCTGCTGCCGCGCTTCCTCGGCAAGGTGCATGCGCGCTTCAAGACGCCCTACGTGGCCACCATCATCGTCGGTGTGATCGCCGCGGCGCTGGCCGGCATGATGCCGCTGAACGTGCTCGGTGAACTGGTGTCGATGGGTACGCTGCTGGCCTTCGCCACGGTCTGCATCGGCGTGCTGGTGCTTCGCTACACGCGCCCGGAACTGGTGCGTCCGTTCCGCGTGCCGATGGCCTGGCTGATCTGCCCGCTGGGCGCGCTGGCCTGCCTGACGCTGTTCGCGATGGCCTTCCGCGAACACTGGCACCTGTTCGTCGGCTGGACCGTGCTGGGCCTGCTGATCTACTTCGGCTACGGCATGCGCAACAGCAAGCTCGCCAAGTCCTCCTGATGCATCACGGGCCGGCTGCACAGCCGGCCCGTCTTCTTTCACGCTCCAACCCCGCAGCCACCCCGTGCCTGCACGCACCGACAAGAACACACACCCATGCTCAAGCAACTGTGGGCCACCAAGCACCCGCACGCCGCCCACGAAGATGCCAACGGCCTCAGCCTCACCCGTACGCTGGGGCCCTGGGGCCTGACCGCACTGGGCATCGGCGCGGTGATCGGCGGCGGCATCTTCGTCATCACCGGCCAGGCCGCCGCCAACCATGCCGGCCCGGCGATCATGCTGTCCTTCGTACTGGCCGCCATCTGCTGCGGTTTCTGCGCGCTGGCCTACGCCGAATTCGCCGCGATGGTGCCGGTGTCCGGCAGTGCTTACAGTTACACCTATGCCACCTTCGGTGAGCTGGCGGCGTGGTTCATCGGCTGGATGCTGGTGCTGGAATACGGCGTCTCCGCCTCGGCGGTGGCGGTCAGCTGGACCGGCTACTTCCTCAGCCTGCTCAGTCATTTCGACATCCACCTGCCCGCCGCGCTGGTCAGCGCGCCACTGGACGGCCAACTGCGCCCCACCGGCGCGATCGCCAACGTGCCCGCTGCGATCCTGGTCCTGCTGCTGACCTGGCTGTGCTACGTCGGCATCCGCAAGTCGTCGGCGATGAACATGGCGATGGTGATCCTGAAAACCGGCCTGATCGTGCTGGTCATCGCGGTGGGCTGGAAGTACGTGGACCCGGCCAACTGGCAGCCGTTCATCCCCGAAAACACCGGGCCGGGCCAGTTCGGCATGGAAGGCGTGCTGCGCGGTGCGGCGATGGTGTTCTTCGCCTACATCGGCTTCGAGGCCGTATCCGTAGCAGCACAGGAATCACACCGTCCGCAGCGCGACATGCCGATCGGCATGATGCTATCGCTGGTGATCTGCACCCTGCTCTACATCGCCATGGCCGCGGTCATGACCGGCCTGGTGCCGTACACGCTGCTGGGCACCGACGAACCGGTGGTGACCGCCGTGGCCGCGCACCCGTCGCTGGGGTGGCTGCGCGTGGTGGTGGAAATCGGCGCGCTGGTCGGCCTGTCCTCGGTGGTGCTGGTGATGATCATCGGGCAGCCGCGCATCTTCATGATCATGGGCCGTGATGGCCTGCTGCCGCCGCTGTTCACCAAGATCCATCCGAAGTACCGCACGCCGCACATCAACACGGTGATCACCGGCATCGGCATCGCCCTGCTGGCCGCGCTGTTCCCGTTGGACGTGCTCGGCGAACTGACCTCGATGGGCACGCTGATCGCCTTCGCCGCGGTGTGTGCCGGCGTGCTGGTCCTGCGGCGTACCCAGCCGGACCTGCCGCGGCCGTTCCGCATCCGCGGTGCCTGGCTGGTCTGCAGCCTGGGCGTGCTGAGCTGCATGGCGCTGCTGTCGGCCATGACGTTCCACAACTGGATGCTGATGGGCGTGTGGACGGTGGTCGGTTTCGCGATCTACTTCGGCTACGGCTTCCGCCACAGCCGCCTGCGCCGGTAACCGCCGGCCGGTAGCGGCTGGCGCCGACGGCAGCGGCAGGAGCCGCCGCCAACGTCGCGTGCGACGGCCCGGAGGGTGCCGGTCAGGACGGCCGGCATCGCCCTGCCCGGCGAGCGCAGCGGCGGGTCGTGACGACCCACGATCGTCACCCAGCACACGTTGACGGCCAGCAGCCGTCACTCCCAACGCAGGCCGTCCCTGCCGTCACGTCCACCGGCGGGACCGGATAGAATGGGGCACATGAACGCGCCCACTTTTCCGTATGACAGCCAGCGCCTGAGCGAACTGGCGCAGCTGCTGATCGACAACATCCGCGAGCTGGCACAGGCCGGCTGGACGCCCGCGACCAGCAGCAACTTCTCGCATCGGCTGGACGACCAGCATGCGGCGATCACCGTGTCCGGCCGTGACAAGGGCCGGCTGATCGAAGATGACATCATGGTCGTCGATTTCGACGGCAAGGCCGTCGGCCGCCCGCTGCGCCCGTCCGCCGAAACCCTGCTGCATACCCAGCTGTATCGTCGCTTCCCCGAAGTCGGCTGCGTGCTGCACACCCATTCCCCGGTGCAGACCATCGCCTCGCGCCTGTACGCACCGCAGGGCCACATCCGGCTGGAAGGCTACGAGCTGCTGAAGGCCTTCGCCGGCAACAGCACGCATGAGATGGCCATCGACGTGCCGGTGTTCGCCAACACCCAGGACATGGACGTGCTGGCCGCCCAGGTCGACGCGCTGCTGGATACCCAGTGCCTGTGGGGCTACCTGATCGACGGCCACGGCCTGTACGCCTGGGGCCGCGACATGGCCGAAGCCCGCCGCCACCTGGAAGCGTTCGAGTTCCTGTTCCACTGCGAACTGGAACTGCGCCGCCTGCGCAGCTGAATCGGTGGGGTCATATTCCCGATTGGCATCTGACCCCGCCACGCCACGCTGCTACCCTACCCGTCCCCCCGACGTTCAAGCTGCCGCCATGAGCCGACTGTGCATCTACAACGATACCGCCCCCGACGCCCCGCTGCTGGACTCCCAGGACGGCGCGCTGATCGCTGCCGAACTGCAGAAGATCGGCGTCACCTTCGAGCGCTGGCAGGCCAGCCAGCCGGTCGCGCCGGGCGCCAGCCAGGAAGAAGTGTTTGCCGCCTACCGCACCGACATCGATCGCCTGGTCGCCGAACGCGGGTTCAAGAGCGTTGACGTAGCGTCCATTGCACCGGACAACCCCAATCGCGCCGAGCTGCGGAAGAAGTTCCTTGACGAACACTTCCACAAGGAAGACGAGGTGCGTTTCTTCGTCGCAGGCTCCGGCCTGTTCACCCTGCACGTGGACGACAAGGTCTATGAGATCGAGTGCGTCAAGGACGACCTGATCGCCGTGCCGGACAGCGTGAACCACTGGTTCGACATGGGCGATGAGCCGAGCTTCGTGGCGATCCGCTTCTTCACTGAAGCCGATGGCTGGGTCGGTCATTTCACCGGCACCGACATCGCGCAGAAGTTCCCCCGTTACGTCCCTACCCAGGCCTGAAGATCCATGCAGCCGCGCGTCATCCTCACCGACATCGAAGGCACCACCAGCAGCATCTCGTTCGTCAAGAACGTGCTGTTCCCGTACGCGCGCCAGGCGCTGCCCGGCTTCATCGCCGCCCATGGCGAACAACCGCAGGTGCGGCGCTGGCTGGATGCGGTGGCCACCGAAATCGGCGGCGCCTGCCAGGACAGCGTGGTGGCCGAAACGCTGCAGGGCTGGATCGACCAGGACCGCAAGCACACGGCGTTGAAAGCACTGCAGGGAATGATCTGGGAAACCGGCTACCGCAACGGTGACTACAAGGCGCACTTCTATCCGGAAGTGGCTGCCGTGCTGAAGGGCTGGCACGCCGCCGGGCTGGCGCTGTATGTGTATTCGTCCGGCTCGGTGCCGGCGCAGAAGCAGTTCTTCGGCTTCAGCGAGGCCGGCGACCTGACCGCGCTGGTGTCCGGCTGGTTCGACACCGAAATCGGCGGCAAGCGCGAGGCCGACAGCTACCGCCGCATCGTGGCGGCCATCGGCGTTCCGGCTGCTGAGATCGTGTTCCTGTCCGACGTGGTGGAAGAGCTGGACGCCGCCCGCGAGGCGGGCCTGCAGACCCGCCTGCTGGACCGCCTGGACGACTACCCGCTGCCGCGCAGCGGCGATGCCACGCACGGCCACGACCGGGTAGAGAACTTCCAGCAGATCACGCTCTGAGCCAACCGCGCGGGCCATGCCCGGGTAGCGCCGAAGGCATCGGCAGGAGCCGCTGCCAACGTCGCTTGCGATGGCCCGCAGGGTGCCGGTCAGGACGACCGGCATAGCCATGCTCGGCGAGCGCAGCGGCAGCGGCAGCGGCAGCGGCAGCTGGCCGAAGCATGACGGCCAGCGGCCGTCACTACCGCTTCTCGGCCAGCACGTCGCCCAGGGTCTGCACGCGCATGGCCGCGCGCAGCGTTTCGGCATCCGTGCCGGAGCGCACGCGCAGCACCCGCCGCTCGCCCGGCAACAGGTCCAGCAGGTTGTCTTCCAGCACCACCTCGTTTGCCCCGAAATCGATCCACGCTGCACGCACCAGCCCCTGCGCCTGCAGCACCACGTCGAGTGCATCGCCCTCGCCCTGCAGGCTTGCCTGCAGCTGTCCGGACTGCAGGTCCTGCGCGCGGGCTTCGACGAAGCCAACCACCTGCCGCGACAGCTCCCGATCGCCCTGCAGCATGTCGACCACGGCAATGGTGCGCGCCGGATCCGCCGCGCCCAGCAGGCGGGCATCGCTGAAATGCCCGACCTCGGTCGCTGAGCCCGGCGCCAGCACCAGCGCTTGTTCCTGCGTACCCAGCAGGCGCCCCTGCAGGTCCATGACCCGGAGCCGCCAACGCACGGACTGCGCCTGCGGGGTGTCGTTGAGCAGGCTGACGCGGGTCACGCCCTCCTCGCGCAGCGCCGCCACGGCGAGATCGGCGAAGAAGCGACGCGCCTGGAAATGCAGTCCCTTCCAGTTGCCGTCGTGGTCCATGCCCGACCAGGACGCGCCCGGCCAGACATCGTTGAGCTGCCAGTACAGCGACCCCATGGTGTACGGACGCGACGCCCGGTGGTGCAGCGCGGCCAGCTGGATCCCTTCGGCCTGCATCACCTGGGACAGGTACAGGAAGCCGGGAAAATCCGCTGGCTCGCCATAGCCCAGGCGGATGTAATGCAGCAGCCGTTCGTTGCCCAGCCCGGCCATGAATTTCTGGTGCGCCTGGATCACCGGGCTGTCGATGCGCTGCTCGGCACGCGTGGCGAAACGGTCGACCATCGCCTGGGACGGCCAGGACTGCAGTCCATACTCGGACATGAAGCGCGGCGTTTCTTTCAGGTACGCGCCAACCGGCAGCGCCGGATTGCCCCATACCTGCCAGTAGTGCTTGTCACCGCGGGTGGAGTCGTTGGCCTTGTCATCCAGATCATTGCTGGGCGAGCTGGACCAGTACGGAACCCCCAGGCCGTGTTCGGCCACCACCGCGCGCAGGTCATGCCCGAACAGGTCCACGTAGCCCTGCCACACCCGGGCAGCGAACGCAGGATCGGCCTTTTCCAGATCGCGACCGTGGCCCCAGTCCTTCCATGCGGTTTCTTCTTCGTTGTTGCCACACCACAGCACGATGCTGGGGTGGTGGCGCAGCCGACGCAGGTTGTCGCGGGCCTCGGCGACGACGTTCTGGCGGAACGCCGGATCGAACCCGGGCTGCATGCCGCCGCCGAACATGAAGTCCTGCCAGACCATCAGGCCCAGTTCGTCGGCCAGCTCGAAGTACGCCTCGTCTTCGTAGTACCCGCCGCCCCAGTTGCGCAGCATGTTCATGTTGGCATCGCGCGCGGCGGTCAGGATGGTGCGCAGGCGCGCGGTATCCACGCGTGCGGGGAACGCATCGAAGGGAATCACGTTGGCGCCCTTGGCGAACACCTGGCGACCATTGATGACGAAGGCGAAGCCCTGGCCCCCTTGCGCATCCTTGTCGCGCCGCAGCTCCACGCTGCGCAGGCCGATCCGTCGGCCGGCCTGCAGTGCCGGCTCATCGCCGGTGCCCAGCGCGACCTTCACGCTATAACGGTCCTGCGCGCCCTGCCCGGCCGGCCACCAGCGACGCGGCTGCGGCACCTCCAACGGCACCTGCAGCGTCTGCGTTCCGGCCTGCAGCAACACATCACGGACCACCTGCAGCACCGGTTTGCCGTCCGGATCGCGCAGCTCCAGCCGCAGTGGCACGGTCGCATCGGCGCCGGCATGTTCGACTTCGACCAATGCGGTCAAGGCAGCGAGGTTCGCATCCAGCACCTCGGTACGCACGGCCAGGTCGGTCACCCGTTGCGCGCCCCAGGTCTCCAACCGCACGGGCCTCCACACGCCCGCGGTGACATAGCGCGGGCCCCAGTCCCAACCGAAATGGTAGGCCGGCTTGCGTACGAAGTTGCCGACCATCGCATCGCGCGGCTCATCGCCGTAAGGCGAGGGATAATTGCCCGCGATCTTGTGCGGCATCGCCTGCACGGCCGGCAGCAGCTGGGTGATCGGCGAACGGAAGACGATGCGCAGTACATTGCCCTGCGGCTGCAGGCGGCCGTCTACGCGCGCGGTCCAGGTCCGGTGCGCGTTGTCGGCGCGCAGCAGCGGCTGACCGTTGAGCTCCACCTCGGCGAAGGTATCCAGTCCCTCGAACACCAGTTCGGCATGCGGACGCGCCAGTGTCTCGGCATCCACGTCGAAGCCCGCGCGGTACTCCCAATCCGCCAGGCCGATCCATTGCAGCTGCGCTTCCGGCGCACCGACATACGGATCGCGGATCACGCCCGCGGCCAGCAGATCGGTATGCACGCTGCCCGGCACCTGCGCCGCGCCCCAGCCCGCCGCTTCCGGATGCGCCGCGACCTGCGCACCACCCGGCAACAGCCGGAATTCCCAGCGCGCCTGCAGCACACCGGCCTGCGCCAGCATCGGCACCAGGCACGCCAGCACTACCGCACCGAACCGCACCCACGCATCACTGATCCGCATCCGAACACCCCGTCGCAACAATGAGCCCGAAGCGCACGGCAGGCCAATCCGCTTTACCGGCCGCACGCGCAGGGAATTTTCCGGAGGCGGCGTACAGGCGCCGCCCTTGTACTCAACCGCCCCGCAGCACGTTCAACACCTCGTAACACGCGCCCATGGTGTGGTAATCCACCTTCCCGGCCGGGCTCTTCTCGTCGCTGTACTTGCGGTTGTCTGCATCCAGGATGCGGAACCACGCACCGTACTGATGGTCGACGAAGTGTTCCCACGCATACGCCCACAGGCGCTCGTACCAGTCCCAGTACACCGCATCCCCGGTGCGCTGCGCCAACACCGCCGCGGTCGCCAGCGATTCGGCCTGCACCCAGAAATACTTGTCGTCGTCGCAGACGCTGCCATCGGGGGCGAAACCGTAATACAGCCCACCGCGCTGCGCATCCCAGCTGCGTTCCACCGCCACGTCGAACAGATGGCGCGCCATCGGCACCAACCACTCCGCCTGCACATGGCGGTCCAGGATCAACAGCAGCTTGGCCCATTCGGTCTGGTGGCCCGGCTGGAACCCCCACGGACGGAACAGGTGCTTGGGATCGTCCAGGTTGTACTTCCAGTCGATGTTCCACTCGCTGTCGTAGTGCTCCCACACCAGGCCGTCTGCCTTGGCCGCCTGGCGACGGGTCATGATGTCGGCCAGCTGCAGCGCGCGATCCAGGTAGCGCTGCTCGCCACTGCTTTCGAACGCAGCCAGCATCGCTTCGCACATGTGCATGTTGGCGTTCTGCCCGCGGTAGCCGCTGAAGTTCCACTGCGCATCGGCTTCATCACGGTACAGACCGTGCGCCGGCTCGTAGAAGCGCGTTTCCAGCAGCTGCCAGGTCTCATCCATCCAGCCGCGTGCGTCCTCGATGCCGGCCTTCAGCGCGCAGCTGTACGCCAGCAGCACGAAGGCAACGCCGTAGCAGTGGTTGGTATCGTCTTCCACCACGCCATCGCGCAGTGTCCAGGCATAACCGCCGGTGGCCGGGTTGCGGTGTACCTCGCGCAGGTAGCGCACGCCATGCTGCACGCCATCCAGGTACGCCGCATCGCCGAATTCGCGGTAGGCCATGGCGTAGTCGAAGACGAAACGCGTGCTGCTCACCAAGTGGCGATGGGTCGCGTCATAGACGCTGCCGTCGTCACGGAAGTAATGGAAGAAGCCACCCTGCGGATCGATGCAGCGCGGATGGTAGAACGCCATCGTGTGGGCGATGTGGCCGCGCAGGAAGTCCTGCGAGCGGAAGTCCGGGCTCTGGGTCATCAGTGCGATTCCTCGGTTTGCAGCAGCAGTTCGTTGACTTCATCGCGCGTGGGCATGGCCGCGAAGGCGCCCTTGCGGGTCACCGCAAGCGCACCCACGGCAGCGCCGAAGCGCAGCACCTCGTGCATGGCCGCTTCGTCGTTGCAGAACGCCGGCAGGCTCGCGGCGTCCACGCCGCGCTCGACCAGCGCGGTCAGCAGCCCGCCGACGAAGGCATCGCCTGCAGCCGTGCTGTCCACCGTCGTCACCCGGAAGCTGGTGGCCTGGCCCTGTGCGCTGCGCGTGTACCAGCGCAGTGCGGCGGCGCCATCGGTGACCACCACCCAGCGCGCCTGCGCGGCAAACAGCCGCTGCAGGACCTGATCGGCACCGCCCTCGCCCAGCGGCGCGGCCAGGAAATCGAGCTCTTCGCGGGACAGCTTGACCACGTCGGCCAGCGCCAGTGCCTGCCACAGCGTCGGCAGCGGATCGGCATCGGCCGGCCACAGCGCCGGACGCAGGTTGAGGTCCAGGCTGACCAGCGCACCGGCGTCGCGCGCACGCTGCATGCCCTCGAACGTGGCCTGGGCGATGGCCGCTTCGGTCAGGCTGTTGGAACACACGTGGAAGCAGCGGGCCTGCGCGAAGCAGGCCGCGTGGAAGTGCTCGGCGCGGAACAGCAGGTCCGCCGCCGGTGGCCGGTAGAAGCTGAAACTGCGCTCGCCATGTGGATCCAGCGCCACGAACGCCAGCGCCGTCTTGGCCGCTTCGGTACGTGCGATGTAGTCGATGCCCACGCCGTGCTGCTGCAGGCTGTCGGCGAGGAAATCACCAAACATGTCCCGGCCCAGCATGCCCACGAACTGGGTATCCACGCCCAGCCGCGCAGCGGCGACAGCGACGTTGGCCGGCGCCCCTCCGGCGTATTGCAGGAAGGCGCGCGGCTCGGACGGAGAGGCCGGCGGCTGCGCTAGTAGATCGATCAAAATCTCGCCGAAGCAGACAATGGTGCCCATCTGGATCAGCCTCCGCGCGGTGCGATGGCCGGCAGGCGGGCGCCGACCAGGCCGAAGAAGATGACGTAGCCGTAGCACAGCAGCGGCAGGATGAAGCTCGGCTGCAGACCGATGTGGTCGGCCAGCACGCCCTGCAGGTACGGCACCAGCGCGCCACCGACGATGGCCATGATCAGCAGGCTGGAGGCCTTGTTGGTGAGCGGGCCCAGGCGTTCGATGCCGAGCGCGAAGATGGTCGGGAACATGATGGAGTTGAACAGGCCGATGGCCACCACCGAATACAGCGCGACCTGGCCCGAACTGGCCATCGTGGTGCCGAGCAGCAGTACGTTGATGCCGGCGAACAGGGCCAGCATGTGGCGCGGCGAATAGCGGGTCAGCAGCGCCGAACCGGCGAACCGGCCGATCATCGCCATCGTCCAGTAAGCGGACACGTAATGCGTGGCCTGCTGTTCGGTGAAGCCGCCGATGGTCGGCATCGACAGGTAGTTGACCAGGAAGCTGCCGATGGACACTTCGGCACCCACGTAGAAGAAGATACCCAGCACCGCGAACAGCAGGTGGCGATGGCGCAGGGCCGCCCCGTAGCTCTGCTGCGGACCGTCATCCACCTTCTCGGCACTTTCGCTCAGGGTGGGCAGGCGGAACAGGTAGACGAACAGGGCCAGCAGTACCAGTGCGATCGCCAGGCCGATGTACGGGCCCTGCACCGACTGCGCTTCCGCTGCCCGGTAGGCTGCCTGTTCGGCCACCGACAGCGCATTGATCTCATCGGCGCTCTTGACCGTGTTGCCGAGGATCAGCAGTCCGCCGAAGATCGGCGCGATCGCCGTACCCAGCGAGTTCAGTGCCTGGGCGAGGGTCAACCGGCTGGAACTGGTTTCCACCGGACCCAGCAGCGCCACGTACGGGTTGGCGGCGACCTGCAGCACGGTGATGCCGGTGGCCAGCACGAACAGCGCACCGAGGAAGGCGCTGTACTCACGCAGCTCGGCGGCGGGCCAGAAGCCCAGCGCGCCGACACCGGCGATCAACAGGCCGGCCACGATGCCTTTCTTGTAACCCAGGTGGGCCACCAGCCGACCGGCCGGCAGGGACATCAGGAAGTACGCGCCGAAGAAGGTGAACTGCACGAGCATGGCGCGCGCGTAATTCAGTTCGAACACCGCCTTCAGGTGGGGAATGAGGATGTCATTGAGGCAGGTCAGGAAGCCCCACATGAAGAAGATGGTGGTGGCCACGCCCAGCGCCATGCGGGTGTTGACCGGGGGTGCGCCTTGCCCGGGCGTGGTGTTCAAACGGGGCGTTGATGAAATCGGCATGCGGGTTCGCGCCTCGGTGCGCGTAGGTTGAATGTGGAAGGGTTCAGATCGGGCGTGCCGCGCTGCTTTCGCGGATGCGCAGCTGCACGGGGGCGACGGTGCGCACGGGGGGCGCATCGGGGGACTGTACGCGCTGCAGCAGCAGCTCGGCGGCTTGTCGGCCGCGCGCGCGCGGATCGACGGTCAGGGTGGTCAGCGGCGGCACCGCCACCGAGGCTTCGGGGATGTCATCGAACCCGGTCACGGCGAAATCGCCGCCCGGGCGGATGCCGCGCGAGGTCAGGCCCAGCATCAGGCCCAGCGCCACGGTGTCGTTGTAGCAGACCGCAGCACTCGGCCGCAGGCCATCGACGAACAGCTCGTCGACCCGCCGCGCCGCTTCAAGCCGGTTCGGCGCCGATTCGATCAGCCATTGCGGAGTCACCGGCAGGCCAGCCTCGGCCAGCGCCTGCTGGTAGCCGGCACGGCGCTGTTCGCAGGAACTGGAATCGGCATGGCCACCGAAGAAAGCGATCTCGCGGTGGCCGCGCTCGATCAGGTGGCGGGTGGCCAGATAGGCGCCCTGCTGGTTGTCCAGCGCAAGGAAATCCCAGTCGGCGCCAACCAGCGCGCGGTTGAACAGCAGCACGTTCGCGGTGGGGCCCAGCGCCTGGCGCACCTGCGCCGTATCGCTGCCCTCGGCCGGTGACAGGATCAGGCCGGCCGGGGTGTGTTCCATCAGCGTGCCCAGCACCGCCTGCTGCCGCTGCGGCGACTCACCGGTACTGCCGAGCAGGGTCACGTAGCCCTGCTCGCCCAGCGCTTCGTCCACGCCTGCGGCGAATTCCGCGAAGAACGGGTTGGACAGATCGTTGATCACCAGGGCCACGCTGGACGAGGTCCGACGCCGCAGGTTGGCCGCCGCCCGGTTGTAGACGTAGCGCTGCCGGCGCAGCTCGGCCTCCACCTTGGCGCGCGTATCCACGTTCACCAGAGGGCTGCCACGCAGCACCAGCGACACGGTCGCCCGTGACACGCCGATGGCCTGGGCGATGTCGGTCACCGTGACGGCACGCTCCCCGCCTTTGCGCGGGGGCTTTGTGCTGCTGGAGTCATTCATCCTGGAATGGACCCTGGGATCGGATAGGTACCTGAATCATAGCGGGCGCGGCGCACCCTGCCACGGGCGAGTGCAGCGGAGGGCGCGCAACGCTTCATTCCAGCACGCTGCCCGGGGCGGCGCAGTACGACACCGGCAGGTCGCTGGTGGCCGTGCCCCAGCCCTGCTGCGGCGCCTGCGTGCCCAGCGTCCAGTGGATGTCGGCGCCGGCCTGCAGGGTTTCCCAGTCCAGCCATACCGCCGACTGCGCCTTGCCATCCACGTCCACGCCCTGCACGTACTGCAGGCTGCGCCCGTCCGCGCCGGGGGCACGCAGGGTCAGCTGGCGGCCATTGCCGAGTGCAACATCCACCTTGGCGAAGCGCGGGGCGTGCAGCAGGAACTCGCCGCTGCCCGGCACCGCCGGATACAGGCCCAGCGCACTGAACAGGTACCACGCCGACATCGTGCCCAGGTCGTCGTTGCCGGTGACCCCGTTCGGTGCGTTGGTGAACAACTGCTGCGCGGCACGCACCACGGTGGCGGTCTTCCACGGCTGGCCGATCAGCGTGTACATCCACGGCGCATGCAGGTCCGGTTCGTTGTTGGGGTTGTAGCGGTACTGGTTGTAATAGCTGTACGGGCCCACCACCCATTCCTTGCGCGCAGCATTCAGGGGATCGGCCAGCAGCGCATCCATCGCGAAGAACGCATCCAGGCGCTTGCCGGCCTGCTCGCGACCGTGCATCGCCTCAACCAGGCCCGGCACGTCCTGCTGCGCCAACCACTGGTACTGCCAGGCGGTGCCTTCATGGAACCCATGGTGCGAGCGCGGGCTGTAGTGTCCATCGGACGGCGTATACCACTGCTCGCCTTCGGTGCGCGGACGCGGGAAGCCGGTGAAGCCGGTCTCGTCATCGCGGACCGACACGTCCCACACGTTGCGCCAGTTGCGCCCACGCTGACGCAGGGTCGCCGCATCGGCGGCATGGCCCAGGCCATCGGCCATCCGGGCCAGCGCGCAGTCGGCCAGCGCGTATTCCAGCGTCGCCGAACCGCCATGGTGCGGATCGACATCCATGCCCTTCGACGGGAACGCGCGGTCATACACCACGTAGCCCTTGTCCAGATAGGACGGATTGCCCGAACGGCCGGCCGCGCGGGAGTTCAGCGGCGGCACGTCGAAGGCATTGCGGCGCAGTGCCGACCACGCTTCCTGCTCGCGCCCTTGCAGTGCGCCGAAGCGCCACAGGTCGGCCATGAAGGGCGTCACCGGATCGCCGGTCATGATGTTGGTTTCGAAGTTCGCATAGCCCCAGCGTGGCAGCCAGCCGCCCTGTGCATCGATGGCCAGCAACGTCCGGCCGATATCACGCGCCACCTGCGGCCGCGTCAGTGCCAGCCACTGGTTCTGTGCGCGATAGGTATCCCACAGCGAGAAATACTCGTAGTACGTCCAGCCGTCGGCGCGATGGATCGCATCATCGTAGCCGCGGTAGCGTCCGTCGGCATCGCTGCCGGTCATGGGTTGCAGCAGCGCGTGGTACAGCGCGGTGTACAGCACCGTGCGGTCGTCCTTGCTGCCCCCATCCAGCTTCACCGTCGACAGTTCTTCGCGCCAGGCGTCCTGCGCCAGCCGGCGCATCCGGTCGAAGCCGAGCAGCTTGCCGCCCTGCATGCCATCGCTGCGCAGGTTGGTACGGGCGCCTTCGGCGTCCACGTGCGAGATCGCACTGACCGCGGTGACCGCACGCCCCTGCGCCATGTCAAAGCTGAGCCAGGCCCCGTTCGGCTTGGCCTCGCCTTCCATGCTGTGGCGCGCGCCTGCCAGCCCCCGCTCTTCGCCCCAGACCCCGTGTGCCTTGAACGGGCGGTCGAACTCGATCCGGAACCACGTCGTGTACTGATGGCCGCCACAGAAGCTCTTGGTGACCAGCTTGCCTTCCACCACCCGGTCGCCGACCACGTCGATGACACTGCCGATCACCGAATGGCGCTCGTTGGCCTGGCCGACATTCACCAGTACGTGGCCTTCTTTCTGCCCGGCCGCGAACGTATAGCGTTCGGCGGCGGCGCGGGTACGCGCGGTGGCTTCGGCGTCGATCCCACCGTAGCTGGTCAGGCGGACGCGGTAATAGCCGGCCTGGCCGACTTCACCGGCATGCTCGTAGGTGGACGCATAGGCTTTGTGATCGAAGGCCTTGGGATTGGAGGTATCGAAATCACCGCCTGCGCCGATGGTGCCGGTGACCGGCAGCACCGAAACCTGTCCGCCCTGTTCCCAGCATCCGGCGCCGGACAGGAACGAATGGCCGAAGCCACGGATTTTTTCATCGTCGTAGCGCCAGCCGGCGTAATGGCTGCCGATCGGGCTGACCTGGATCAGGCCGAACGGGGCCGAGGCGCCCGGGAAGGTGTTGCCATCATCCTTGCTGCCGATGAAGGTGTTTACTTCGCGCTCCAGCGCGGCCGGCGCGGCCTGCAGTGCGGGCGCGGCGGACAGCGCGATCACGCACGCCAGCGAGGCGATGGGCGTGAAGGCACGCAGTCGGAAACAACGTCGGAAGGTCACGTTCAAGGGCTCCTTGGCGGGCGTTGGCAGGTCAGGATCCGAGCAGGCACGGCCGCGTCGCGGGATGCCGACACAATGCCTGTCCGGTCGATTTAGATCGATTGAAGTAAACATGAACGATCGCCGCCGTGCATCCTGCAGCGCAACATGAAAGCCCGCCCGACGGGCCCGTCCCGGACTGCAAACGTTTTCATATTGCGCAGCAGCATGCCAGTTGAGTCAGGCCGTGTTAAAAAATGCGCGCCAATCGTTTAGATCGATCCAACTTCAAACGGTCACGATTGCCGGGTTCGGAATCCGACAGCAACGCCATCAGGTGCCCTGTCTCTCCTGCCCCACGCTTGCGGTCTCGCGTCAAAACATAAGATCGATTCAAGTATTTCGTATCAGCCAACGGTTCGATCCAGGAGAGGGAGAGAATGAATTACATGTCACACAAGCACGGTTGCCACGCCCTGTCGGCCGCCATCGCATTCGCCTTGGCGGCCACTGCGGCGCCGGCGTTTGCCCAGGACCCGGCACCGGCCACCCCCACCGCCTCGCCCAGCGCCACCACGCTGGACAGCGTCAATGTCACCGGCTACCGCTACGCCATCGAAAAGAGCCTGCAGCAGAAGCGTGACGCCAATGCCGTGGTCGAAGTCATCACCGCAGAAGACGTCGGCAAGTTCCCCGACAAGAATGTCGCCGATGCCCTGCAGCGCGTACCCGGCGTGGTCATCACCCGTGATGGCGGCGAAGGCAAGAATGTCAGCGTGCGCGGCCTGGATGCCGACCTGACCCTGACCCAGTTGAACGGCAACTACATTGCCACCTCGGAAACCAACAACGAGGCCTCGCGTTCGTTCAACTACACCCTGCTGCCGTCGAACATGCTGGAGAGCGCGGAGCTGTTCAAGTCACCCGAAGCGCGCATCGACGAAGGCGGCATCGGCGGCACGGTGATCCTGCATACCCGCCGTCCGCTGGAGATGGAAGCCAATTCCGGTTTCGTCAACATCGAAGGCGTCACCTCCGATACCAGCGACAGCGTGGACCCGAACCTGTCGGCGATGTACGCCTGGCACAGCAAGGACGAGCGCTTCGGCGTGCTGATCGGAGCGACCAAGCAGAAGCGCACCAACCGCAGCATGGAAGTCACTGTCGATGACTACCAGTGGTACGGCGCCGGCACCCAGGCCAAGGATGCCTACGGCAATACGCTGCCGCAGGATGGCATCCACTACTGGTGGGGCGAGTCCGGCTTCAACAACCAGACCGGTGGCAACTACAGCGAATTCTTCATGCCGACCTCGGTCAACTTCGGCGTGCGCGAAGAAGAGCGCGAGCGCACCGGCGGCCAGTTCACCTTCCAGTTCAAGCCGGTCGACAACCTGACCGTCACCGCCAACTACTTCCGCTTCGAGCTGTCCGGCGATTACACGCTGAACCAGGCCAAGATCCCGGAGTGGAACATCGCCCGCTACAACGGCGACGGCAACTGGGCCGGCGGACGCCTGCTCAATGGCATGGACTTTGATTCCAGCGGCAGCATCGTCACCGGCGCGCAGTTCGAGAAGCTGGCGGGCAAGGCGTACTACTGCAGCGAAGCACAGGCCGCCGCCGCCGGCATGGCGCCGGGTGGCTGGGGTCCGGATGACTGCACCATCCCCACCCCGCAGCTGAGTGGTGCCTACAGCCGCGAAAAGGCGCTGTCGCAGACCGGCGACCTGACCGTGGACTGGGAAATCAGCCCACTGTCCAAGGTGACCTTCAAGGGCGGCCGCACCTGGTCCGAAGGCGGACCGTCGATCAACTTCCGCATGTCGGCCAAGCCGCGCCGCCAGGTCGATGGCGTGTGGCAGTCCGGCAACAGCTACAGCGCGTATGACCTGACCGGCACCCCGTCGGCCACGTTCTCGCCGGACCTGCAGGACCAGTTGATGGCCGGCATCGCCGAGATCGACACCGGCTCGACCGATTCGTCGTGGCGCGAAACCAGCATCGAACAGAACTACTTCCAGGCCGACTTCACCCGCCTGTTCGAAAGCGGCTTCATCGATTCGTTCCAGTTCGGTGTGAAGTACCGCGACGGCAAGGTCCATCGCAACACCGGCAACACCTACTGGGCCTGCCAGGGCGCTGATCCGAACGACTACGAGGCCCGCTACCAGGCCGGCAACTGTGCCGACCCGGAAAAGAGCGTCGCACAGCCGGGCTTCTTCCTGTCCAACCCGATCGATGACATCGCCGGCGGCTTCAATGCCAACGTGATGCCGGGCATCAACTTCCCGGCTTACCTGGCCTACCTCAACGAACGCTATGGCGGCATGCAGAAGCGGATCGAACCGGACTTCGTCTACGACGTCAACGAGAAGATCTACTCGACCTACTTCCAGGCCAACTTCCGCACCGAACGCGTCCGCGGCAACCTGGGCGTGCGCCTGGTGCAGACCAAGCAGATGGCTTCGTCGAGTGATTCGGTCGAACGCTTCATGGATTACTTCGTCGACGGTGCCGATGGCAATCCGCTGGCCTGCCCGACCGGCACGCCGCCAGCCGGCACGGTCTGCGAATCCGGTTTCGTGCGCCGCGACGTGCGCGAGAAGACCTATGAACAGTCCAGCCTGAGCAAGACCTACACCGACGTCCTGCCCAGCTTCAACATCGCCTGGGACATCACTGAAAACCTGGTGCTGCGCGGTGCGGCGTCCAAGGTGATCGCACGTCCGGGTTACACCAGCATCGCCTACCCGGGCGGCCTGGAGTACATCAGCGAGGAATACAGCAACGACCGTCGCGTCGCCGGTGGCACCACCACCCCGGGCTGGTACGGTTCGGGCAGCAACAAGCAGCTGGAACCGTTCGAGGCGCTGCAGTACGACCTGGGCCTGGAGTACTACTTCAAGCCGGGCGCCGTGGCCGGCGTGGCCCTGTTCCGCAAGGACGTGGACAACTTCACCGTGCCGGTGGTGACCGACCAGCAGATGGACGTGGGCGGTGAGATGGTCACGGTGCAGAACTATTCCACCGAAGCCAACGGCCGCGATGGCGTGTCGCAGGGTGTGGAGCTGTATGGCCAGTACACCTTCGACATGGGCTTCGGCGTGCAGGCCAACTACACCTACAACGACACCAACCTGGCCTCGATCGTGCTGGATGGGGAAAACATCGGTGCCTCGCCGCTGGTCGGCAGTGCGAAGAACCAGGCCAACGTGACCCTGTTCTACGAGAACGACAAGTTCCTCGCGCGCGCTTCCTACAACCGTCGTGGCGAAGTGGTCGGCGGGCTCAACAACGGCATGACCGTGTTCACCGAGCCCTACGACCAGCTGGACCTCAATGCGGCCTACAACCTGACCGAGGCGCTGACCCTGACCGCTTCGGTGCTCAATGCCACCAAGTCCGAACAGCGCACGCACCTGGGTGGCGACACCAAGGCCCGCCTGATCTCCAACATCTACAGCGGCCGCCAGTTGTACTTCGGCCTGAACTACAAGTTCTGATCTGAAAAACCCCGCCTCGCGGCGGGGTCGGTTCTCTCCGCGGCAGCCGCGCCTTGATGGGTGGCTGCCGTTTTTTTTTCCACTGTCCGCTGCGCTCGCCGGCCATGGGCCGGCGCTACCGGCCGGCGCCCCGGTAGCGCCGCGCCATGCGCGGCGGAATGCCTCAGGGCTGGGCCGCCTGCAACGCGTAGCGCGTGCTGGCGGTGTAGACCGAACCATCCGGCTGGGTCGCGCGCACGTCCACCTTGTGCTCGCCCACGGCCAGGTCGGTGGCCAGTGCGCCGCGCCACAGGTGCGGCGACGGGGTGGCTTCCGGCGAACGGTCATACCCCCGCAGCGCCGGGGCCAGGTCGTCGGCCACGTTCTCCGCCAGCAGCCGCGGATCGCCCTGGCGTACCTGCTTCATCGGCCGCCACGCGCCGCCGTCGATGCGGAACTCCACGCGCGTGGCATCCTCGCCCATGTACACGTTGGCGAACACGCCCCACGCCGGGTACGCGCCCTGGCGCAGCACCTTCGGTGCATGCAGGCCGATCTGCTCGCTGTCCGCTGCACCGGCCACGCGGTACTGCAGGCGGTAGGTCCCGTTGCCGGCCACGTCCAGCAGCGCATAGCCCTTGGGCGTGCCATCACTCATGGTGCTGTCCGGCACGCCATGGCGATCCTTGACCCCGGACCAGAACGCACCGCAGTTGGCGCCGACGTTGTACTCGTGCAGCGGCTTGTCGCCCTGCCAGCCTTCGGCCGCGCCATGGTAGTAGTGCTGCTGGGTATGGCTGTGGCCGCTCAGCACCAGCACGTTGCTGAAGGGCTTGAGCATCTCGAACAGGCGCTGGCGGTCGGCATGGCGGAAGGTTTCGCGACCCGGCGCGGCATCGAACAGCGGGATATGCATCCCGAGCACCAGCAGGCGGTCATGCGGCAGGCCCTTCAGGTACTGCGCCAGGAAAGCGAACTGGTCCTCGCGCAGGCCGCCGACATACGTCGGCCGCGCGGCCGGGTCGTACACCACGTCATCCAGGAACAGGAAGCTGGCCCCGCCCTCTTCGACCGCATAGGTGTCCGGTCCGTACACCGCACGCCAGCTGTCCAACGCGTGCGCGTCGCTGCCGGCATCGAAATCCAGGTCGTGGTTGCCCGGCACGTGGAACCACGGAACGCCGAGCTGGGTGGTCACCCTGTTGATGTCCGGATACAGCGACAGATCGTCATTGACGATGTCGCCCAGCGTGGTGCCCAGGCGCGCTTTGGTCTTTCCCACCAGGGGGCCGACGATGGACTGCTCGTAATAACCGATGTCGCCCCGCGTGGCCGTCTGCGGATCAGTGAACACCAGCATCTGGAAGCCGCGACGGTTGTCGTGCTTTTCCGGCGCCAGCGCGAAATCGTAGGCCGTGGCCGGCGTGGTGGTCGGCGCGATCCCGCGATACTTCAACGACGGGGAACCCTGCGGTGCGTAGTGGCGCCAGAATGCGGGCAATCCATCGGCGCCGGCCGGAATGCGGTAGCCGTCGGGCTTGACGATGAACACCGTAGACCCGGACTGGACCGGCAGGCGATAGCTGCCGTCGGCACTGGTGCGCACGATGCTGCGGCCGTTGGACACCTGCACCCCGCCCATGCCGGGATCGGTGGGCCCGCGACCGGGCTTGCCGTCACGTTCCTGGTAGACCCGTCCGCTGACGGTGACCGCGTCGGCCCATGCGGGGGCACTGGTGAGAAGCAGGCACAACAGCCCTGCGGCATGCAGTTTCATGATCGGGGGCCCCGTGGCAAAGACGGGATAGTGTAATGGCCGATGATGACCATCTGGCCAGCGCCGGGCCGCACACGTGCCGGCCAGCAGGCCGGCACGTGTGATGCATCAGAAGCGTGCGCTGAAGCCGAGCGTGAACGAACGGCCGTAGCGGTAATAGCCCTGGGACAGCAGCGGGTTGCCGTTGATGCTGTAGGTCTGCGCTTCGTCCAGCAGGTTCTGGCCCTGCAGGCTGACGCTGAACATGTCGTTGATCTCGTAGGAGATGCTGGCGGTGAGCCAGGTGATCTCATCGGCCTGTTCGTTGTAGCCGGCACCGAGCACGTTGGTGGCGGTCACGAAACCATCGCTGTAGTCGGCGGTGGTGCTGATCGACCACGGGCCCTTTTCATACATCAGGCCCAGCGAATAGACCGACGGGGCGATGCCTTCCAGCGGACGTTCTTCGCCCTCCACGAAGCTCTTGGACCAGTTGCGGGTGTACTGGGCGCGGAAGCCCAGTCCGTTCTCCCAGAAGTGCTGCAGGCCGGCTTCCAGGCCGTGCACCTTGGCGTAGTCGCCGTTGATCGGGCGCATCACGTTGAACAGGTAACCCGGCACGCCGATGTCCTGTCCCGGCTCCCAGCTGGTGGTGATCTGGTTGGAGATGCGCTTGTAGAACACCGCCATGTTGGCGATCGACTGGTCGGCGAAGTACCACTCCAGCGACACGTCGCCCTGCTTGGCGGTATACGGCTTGAGGTCGACGTTGCCACCGTAGATCTGGGTGAACTCACCCCAGGACACGCTGGCGGTGGTGTTGGTCGGGGCCAGCTTGTCCACCGGCGGGCGCGCCATGGTCTTGGCCGCGCCCAGCCGCAGCAGCAGCTCATCGGTGAAGCGCCAGGTGAAGTTGCCCGAGGGCAGGATGTAGCGGTAGCTGCCGTCCTGCTGCACCGGGGTCGGATCGGCATAGCGTGCGGTGTAGTTGAAGGCGCCGTTCTCGGTGATGCTGATGATCTTGGCATCCCAGGCTTCGGCGCGCGTCTGGGTGCTGACCACGCGCACGCCCACGTCCGCGCTCCAGCGATCGCCGGACAGGTCGGCCTGCACGTAGAACGCGTTGGTCTTCTCCTCCACCCGGTAGCTTTCCAGCGGATTCCACTGCGGGGCGGCGTTGGCGAAATCGTAGACCGTGCCATCCGGGCGCGGGTTGCCGTTGTAGGCCTCCAGGCTGCGCAGGTAATTCGGCACGTCAAAGCCCAGGAAGCTGCGCGGGAAACGGGAGCCGACCTTGTTCATGAAGTTCGGCAGCGACAGGGTGCGATCGAGCACGCCACCGCCGAGGTCGGCGACGTTGATCGCGTTGTCCACCGAGTAGTAGTCCGCACCGCCGTTGAGGGTGTTGTTGACCAGGTCGCGGCGCTTGCTGCGTTCGGTGCGGGTCATGCCGAAGTTCAGGCTGTCGATGCCCCACTCGCCCACGTACAGCTTGCCGGCGACGGTGCCGCCGGTGATTTCATCCTTGATGTTGTCGCCGCGCAGTTCCATGTAGTGCGTGTTGAAGTCGCTGTCGTTGAACTGGCCGTTGGCCAGGCCGGCAGACAGGTCGCGACCGTCGTCGAAGGTGGTGGTCACGTTCGGCACCGCGTCACGGGCCAGGTCGATGCGGGTCACGTTGGGCTGGTTCATGCGCAGCACCACGTAGGTGTCCTGGCCGCCGGACTTGCGCTCGGAGGTGGAGCGGTACACATCGCCGGTCATGGTCAGGCTGTCATTGACCTTCCAGCTGCCGTTGATGCCGAACAGGTCGGTGTCCACCACGCGGTGTTCGGTCTGGTTGAGCAGCTCCGGGTTCATCCGCTGCTCCGGATCCGGGTTGTCCATGGTGAAGCCGGTGACGATGCCGTTCTGCACGTTGATGTCCGACCAGCGGCCCGGCGCGAACAGCGGATAGAACGACTGCTGGTAGGACACCTGCGGCGAATCCAGCCGGGTCTTCAGGCCGTCCACCACGATCCGCACGTCATCGTTGGGCCGCCATTCGAACTTGCCGGAAAACGCCTTGCGCTTCTTGTCTTCCTGCACCGTACCGACCCGGAACTGGCCCGGTGCGATCAGCCCGTATTCTTCAGGGTCCAGTTCGCCGTTGCCGTTGGGATCGATGTTGCCGCCCCAGGCATTGCCGCCCCAGCTGGCGTCGTTCGGGTCCGGGTTGCGGGTCCAGCCGCCATCGTTGCCGGCGATATCGGTGCGGTCCTTGCGCTCGGCGTACACCGCGCCGATCAGCAGGCCCATGGTGTCATCGGCGAAGGTGTTGCTGTAGGTCGCGGAGAACTTGCGGCCGTTCAACTCGGACATCTGGTTGTGGTCGCCCTCGGCACGCACGATGGCGTGCTGGCCCTTGTTGTCGAACGGGCTGGCCGAACGCAGGTTGATCAGGCCGCCGATCGCGCCTTCGGTCAACGCGGCCTGGGCGCCCTTGACCACGTCGGCACCGCTGATCACATCGGAAGGCAGCACGTCGTAGGCGAAATCGCGACCGGCGCCATCGGTGGCCAGGATGCGGTTGTTGAACGTGGTCAGGGTGTACTCCGGGCCCAGCCCGCGCACGCTGACTTTCTGGCCTTCGCCGCCGGCGGTGCGGGTGATCGACACGCCGGTGATGTGGCTGAGTGAATCGGCCACGTTGTCATCCGGGAACCGGCCCAGCTCCAGCGCGCTGATCGAGTCCTGCACGGTGGACGCATCGCGCTTGAGCTCGGTGGAGCGCGCCAATGCCGCGCGCACGCCGCTGACCTGGACGGTCTGCAGGTCGATCGGGTCGTCGTCGGCCGCAGCGGCAGCCTGCCCGACCGCGGTGCTGGCGGGGGCGGTTGCGGTGGCCTGCTGCGACCACGCGGTGGCGGGCAGCAGCAGGGCAAGGGCGATTCCATGGTAAAGACAGTGGCGGTGCGGACGGACGGCGTTCACGGGCTCTCTCTCCTGAGGCATGAAGCATAGGACGGCGGGCTGTGGGGGCCTGGCTGGTGAAGCAACGAAACCGAGCGTATATGAGGTTTCGTTTTGCATCAATAGCGAAATGTAACGAAAACCGCCATACTCTGGAACGTTTGAAAGGAGCTTTGCGCATGGTCGCCACCCGGGACACCAGCCACCGCCGTCAACAGATCAGTGAACTGGTCCGCCAGCACGGCAGCGTGCAGGTGTCTTCGCTCGCCCAGCAGTTCGGGGTGAGCCTGCAGACCGTGCGCAAGGACCTGCGCTATCTCTCCGAGCGCGGGGTCATGGCGCGCGCCTACGGCGGCGGCATCGACAGTGGTGCGGTAGGTCCGGCCCCAGCGGCAGAACCCCATTACGAAGCCAAGCGCACTGCCTACCTGGATGAAAAGCGCCGCATCGGCGTGCGGGCGGCGGCGATGGTGCAGCCGGGCGACACCATCGCCATCGACTCGGGCACCACCTCGATGCAGCTGGCCGAGGCCCTCCCGGACATCGACCTGACCGTGGTCACCAACGATTTCGGCGTGCTGACCGTGCTCAGCCCGAAGACCCGGATCAACCTGGTGATGCTGGGCGGCGAGCTGCGCCGCAAGAACATGGCCTTCTACGGCGGGCTGACGGTGGAGGCGCTGGATGCGCTGCACGTGGACCTGCTGTTCCTGGGCGTAGATGGCTTCGACCTGGAGCGCGGCATCACCACGCACTACGAACCCGAAGCGATGCTCAACCGAAAGATGGTGGAAGCCGCGCGTGCGGTGGTGGCGATCACCGACAGCTCCAAGTTCGGCAAGGTCTGCCTGCACCGGATCATCCCGGTGTCCGGCCTGGACGCGCTGATCACCGACACCGGCGCGCCCGCCGAAGTGGCCGACGCCTGCCGTGCCCTGGGCGTGGACCTGCAGCTGGCCTGACGCCCCCGGTAGTGACGGCCGCTGGCCGTCTGCTTCTGCCTGCCGCTGCGCTCGCCGAGCACGGCTCGGCGCTACCCCGCTCCGTTCCGGTAGTGACGGCCGCTGGCCGTCTGCCTGCGCTCCTGGTGGGTGACGACCGTTGGTCGTCACGCTTCTGCCTGCCGCTGCGCTCGCCGAGCACGGCTCGGCGCTACCCCGCTCTCTTCTCCA
>NZ_LDJK01000055.1 GCF_001431535.1 Stenotrophomonas chelatiphaga | reverse complement strand
TTTCGTATTTTGACTGTAGGTGACGATGCGAATTAGTTATGATTGTTTTATGTAAGGATGAGGGGACAACCGGGAGCAGCACGTAAGGCGTCGTCGGCAGCGTAAGATGTGTAGAAGAGGCAGGGTACCGGGGGCGGACAGCCGCGTGATGAAGAAAAAGAAAAGCGGTAGCGCCGAAGGCAGCAGCAGGAGCCGCCGCCAACGTCGCTTGCGACGGCCCGCAGGGTGCAGGTCAGGACGACCGGCATAGCCATGCCCGGCGGGGATCGGCGGGCTCCCTGACGCCGAGCATGGCTCGGCGAGCCCCCTTACAGCTTGTAGCCGGAATGGATGGACACGATGCCGGCCGACAGGTTCTTGTAGTGGCAGCGTTCGAAGCCGGCCTCGCCCATCATCGCCTTCAGTTCTTCCTGCGGCGGGTGCTTGCGGATGCTCTCGGCCAGGTACTGGTAGCTGTCCGAATCGCGCGCGAACAGGCGGCCCAGCTTCGGCAGCACCTTGAACGAATGGAAGTCGTAGATCGGCTTGAACCAGTCCAGCGTGACTTCGGAGAACTCCAGCACGCGGGCCTGTCCGCCCACCTTCAGCACGCGGTGCATTTCGCGCAGCGCGGCATCCTTGTCGGTCACGTTGCGCAGGCCGAAGGCAATGGTCACCAGATCGAAGCTGGCATCCGGGAACGGCAGCGCCTCGGCATTGCACTGCACGTAATCCAGCCCGGCCACCAGGCCGCGGTTGGTCAGGCGGTCGCGGCCGACCGACAGCATGCCGGCATTGATGTCGCCGACCACGACGGCACCCTCGGCACCGACCCGCTCCTTCAGCAGGGCGGCGATGTCACCGGTACCGCCGGCGAGATCGAGCACGCGGTCACCCGGCTTCACCTGCGCGGTGGCTACGTAGTAGCGCTTCCACACCCGGTGCACGCCCAGGCTCATCAGGTCGTTCATCAGGTCGTAGTTGCGCGCGACCGAGGTGAAGACCTGGCCGACCAGCTTCTGCTTGTCCTTTGCATCGACATCGCGGAAGCCGAAATGGGTGGTTCCGGACTTGTAGGGGGATTCGCTCATGGGCTGATTATCGCACCGCGCGGGGCCGGCGGCACCCCCTGCCCTTATCATGGCTCCCTGACTTCACGGAGACCCACATGATCACCACGCCCGACTACCAGGCCCTGCTGCAGACCGCCATCGCCGAGGCCCGCCAGGGGCTTGCCGAGGGCGGCGTGCCGATCGGCGCAGCGCTCTACCACAATGATGGGCGCCTGCTCGGCTGTGGCCACAATCGTCGCGTACAGGAAGGTGACCCGTCCGTGCACGGCGAAACCGATGCGTTCCGCAAGGCCGGCCGCCAGCGCGGCTACAGGAACACCATCATGGTGACCACGCTGGCCCCGTGCTGGTACTGCAGCGGGCTGGTCCGACAGTTCAACATCGGTACCGTGGTGGTGGGCGAATCGCGCACTTTCCAGGGCGGCATCGACTGGCTGCGCGAGAGCGGCGTGAACGTGATCGATCTGGACAACCAGGAGTGCGTGGACCTGCTGGGCAACTTCATTGAACGCCACCCGGAGATCTGGGACGAAGACATCGGCGAATGAGTTTCCCTGAATACTTCAGCGCCAGCGTCGGAAAAACTACGTAGCGGCCTGCCGGATCGTTGGCGAAGAACGACAAGGCCACGCTGATTGCACGCAGCAATGACGCTGCGTGCACTGGCCGATAGCGATGATCGGGTCTCCCCCACCCCCCATCATCCATAAGAAGTCAGAGCCATGCGCGCAGATGCACCCAATGTCCCTCCGGTCATCGACGTGGAGGCAGAGCTGAATCACTGGCGCCAACGACATGCCGACGGCGCGATGGGGCCCGGCTCCTTCGGCCACTTCGTCCCGTGGATAAAGTTCGCCTGCGATTCGCTGATCACCCACCCGCGCGCCAGCAACGAGCAGCGCGAGGAAGCCTTCCAGACCCAGTACGCGCTGCAGATCATGCCGCGGCTGACCGAGGCGCAGGCGCGTGAGTTCATCGAGCAGGTGTGGGACCACGTCTACGTGTCGAGCATGATCCACAGCGCCGACCGGCCGCGGCTGATCGCCTGACGGACGCGACGCCGCGCCGCCAGCTCGGGGTAGCGCCGCGCCATGCCCGGCGAGCGCAGCGGCGGCATCGTGACGACCGACGGTCGTCACCCACCCATGCAGGAAGCTGACGGCCAGCGGCCGTCACTACCGCCGGTGCGGCCGTCACTACCTGGGTGCGGCCGTCATTACCCGATGGATCAGCTGCGTTCGCGCCAGCCGCCGCCCAGCACCTTGTACAGGGTGATGCGGTTGGACTGCTGCGCCAGCGCGGTCTGCAACTGGCTCTGCTGCGCGCTGTAGGCGGTGCGCCGTGCATCCAGCAGGGTGACGAAGCTGTCCAGCCCGGCGTCATAGCGCGCCTGGGACAACTGCTCGGCCTGCGTGGCGGCCGCCAGCAACGCCTGCTGCGACGCCGCCTGCGCGTCCAGGCTGGTGCTCAACGCCAACGCGTCGGCGGTTTCGCGGAAGCCCACCTGGATCGACTTTTCGTACTCGGCCAGGGCGATGTCACGGTCTGCATTGGCCACCGCCAGTCCCGCACGCAGCTTGCCGCCCTGGAAGATCGGCAGGCTGATGGTGGGCAGGAAACTCCACACCCGCGTGCCGCTGTCGAACAGGCCGGACAACTCGGTCGAACTGCTGCCCAGCGTGCCGGTCAGCCGGATGCTGGGGAAGAACGCCGCACGTGCAGCGCCGATGTTGGCGTTGCCCGCCAACAGGGTGTGCTCGGCCGCCATGATGTCCGGGCGGCGCAGCAGCACGTCACTGGGCAGGTCGGCCGGCGGCGGCGCCAGCGCCAGCAGCTGCAGGTCGTTGTTGCCGGCCGGCAACAGTGCCTCGTCCACCGGGCCGCCGATCAGCAGCGCCAGCGCATTGCGGTCCTGCTGCAGCTGGCCGCGCAGCCGCGCGGCATCGGTGCGCGCGGTTTCCACCAGCGTTCGTGTCTGTGCCAGCTCCAAGGCCGAACTGCCGCCGCGTTCGAAACGCGCCTGTGCCAGCCGCAGCGAATCTTCATGGCTGGCCAGGGTCGCCTCGGAAATCCGCAGCAGCTCGCTGTCCGCACCGAAGGTGAGCCACGCCGTGGCGGTTTCCGCGACCAGGCTGAGCTGCGCATTGCGGCGGTTGGCGGCCACCGCGAAGTACTGCTGCAGCGCCGCTTCGCTGAGGTTGCGCACGCGCCCGAACAGATCCAGTTCGAACTCCGTCACCCCCAACCCCGCGGTGAACTGTTCGTTCACCGGCAGGTCGCCGCCGGTGCGCTCCATCTGGCCCTGCACGTTAAGCGCAGGCACGCGGTCGGCGCGCTGGATGCGGTACTGGCCGCGCGCGCGTTCGACGTTGAGCACGGCCACGCGCAGGTCGCGGTTGTTGGCCAGGCCCTGCTCGATCACCTGCTGCAGGCGCGGATCGGTGAAGTAATCACGCCAGCCCAGTTCGGCAGCATCCGTGGGCCGGCCCTGGCCCGCCTCGGCCGGCCACTGCACGGGAATGGACGGTGCCACGTCAGTGTGGCCCGGGACCAGGGTGGCACAGCCACCCAGCCCGAGGCTGGCGATCAGCGCCAGCAGCAACGGGGTCTTGTTCATGGGGTATCACTCGACTTTGCTGCATCGCGCAGCTTGCGGTTGAACAGCTTCTGCACCACCACGAAGAACAGCGGGATGAAGAACACGCCCAGCAGGGTGCCGGCCAGCATGCCGCCCAGCACGCCGGTACCGATGGCGCGCTGCGCACCGGAACCTGCGCCGGAGGCGATCGCCAGCGGCAGCACGCCCAGGCCGAAGGCCAGCGAGGTCATGATGATCGGACGCAGGCGATCGCGTACCGCGTGCATCGTCGCTTCTATCAGCCCGGCGCCCTTTTCCAGATTCTCCTTGGCGAACTCCACGATCAGGATCGCGTTCTTCGATGTCAGGCCCACCGTGGTCAGCATCGCCACCTGGAAGTAGATGTCGCGCTCCAGGCCCATCAGCGTGTTGGCCAGCACCGCACCGAGGATGCCCAGCGGGGCCACCAGCAGCACCGACGTCGGCACGCTCCAGCTTTCATACAGCGCGGCCAGGCACAGGAACACGATCAGCAGCGACAGCGAGTACAGCAGCGGCGTCTGCGAGCCGGCCTGGCGCTCCTGGTAGGACAACGCGGTCCATTCGATCTCATAGCCCGGCGGCAGGTCCTTGGCGATGCGCTCGATCTCGTTCATGGCATCGCCCGATGCCACGCCGGTCGCCGGCTCGCCCTGGATTTCCATCGCCGACACACCGTTGTAGCGTTCCAGGCGCGGCGAACCGAAGTCCCAGCGCTTGGAAGCGAAGGCACTGAACGGCACCATCTCGCCGGCACTGTTCTTCACTGACCACACGTTGAAGTCATCCGGGTTCATGCGGAAGTCCGCATCGGACTGCACGTACACGCGCTTGACCCGGCCGCGGTCGATGAAGTCATCGATGTAGCTGCTGCCCCACGCGGTAGCCAGCGTGTTGTTGATCGAGGTCATGTTCAGGCCAAGCGCATTGGCCTTTTCCACGTCCACGTCGATGCGCAGCTGCGGGGTATCTTCCTGGCCGTTCGGGCGCACGTTGGCCAGCAGCTTGCTCTGCCCGGCGGCACCCAGCAGCTGGTTGCGCGCGTTGAGCAGGGCCTCGTGCCCCTGCCCACTGTTGTCCTTCAGGAAGAAGGTGTAGCCCGAGCCGATGCCCAGTTCCGGCATCGCCGGCGGCGGGAAGGCGAAGATGAAGGCATCCTTGATGCCGCTCAGTGCGCCCATCGCACGGCCGGTGACGGCTTCCACGCTCTGCTCGGCATCACGGTCCTTCCAGTCCTTCAGCTTGACGAAGGCCATGCCGGCGTTCTGGCCCATGCCGGCGAAGCTGAAGCCCTGGATGGCGAAGATCGATTCGATCGCTTCGCCCTCGTTTTCAAGGAAATGGTTTTCCAGCTTGGCCATCGCCTCCAGCGTGCGCTCCTGGGTGGAACCCACCGGGGTCTGCACCAGCGCCATCATGATGCCCTGGTCTTCATTGGGCAGGAACGAACTGGGCAGGCGCATGAACAGCAGCACCATCACCACCGACAGCGCCGCGAACACGCCCATGAATCGCCACGGGCGGGAAATGATGCCCTTGACGCCGCGCTGGTACTTTTCACTGGACGCATCGAAGCCGCGGTTGAAGCCACCGAAGAAGCGGCCCGACCAGCCCTTGTGTGCAACGTGATGCTCGCCCTTCTTCAGCGGCTTGAGCATCGTGGCGCACAGTGCCGGGGTCAGCACGATCGCCACCAGCACCGACAACCCCATCGCCGAGACGATCGTCGCGGAGAACTGCCGGTAGATCACACCGGTGGCGCCGCCCATGAAGGCCATCGGCACGAAGACCGCCGACAGCACCAGGCCGATGCCCACCAGCGCGCCGGTGATCTGGGTCATTGATTTGCGCGTGGCCTCCAGCGGAGACAGGCCTTCTTCGGCCATGATCCGCTCCACGTTCTCCACCACCACGATGGCATCGTCGACCAGCAGGCCGATCGCCAGCACCATCGCGAACATGGTCAGCATGTTGACCGAGAACCCCAGCACCGACAGCACGCCGAAGGTGCCCAGCAGCACCACCGGGACGGCAATGGTCGGGATCAGGGTGGCGCGGAAGTTCTGCAGGAACAGGTACATCACCACGAACACCAGCACGATCGCCTCGATCAGGGTCTTGATAACGCCCTTGATCGACACCTGCACGAACGGGGTGGTGTCATACGGCACTACCGATTCCAGGCCGGCCGGGAAGGTCGCCTTCATGTCTTCCAGCGCCGCGCGCACGCCGTTGGCGGTATCCAGCGCATTGGCGCCGGTGGCCAGGGTGATGGCGATGCCGGTGGACGGCTTGCCGTTGTAACGGGTGACGAAATCGTAGCTTTCGGCGCCCAGTTCCACGCGGGCCACGTCGCCCAGCCGCAGCTCGCTGCCGTCGGTGCCGCCACGCACCAGGATGTTGCGGAACTGTTCCGGGGTCTGCAGGCGGTCCTGCGCATTGATGGTGGCATTGAGCTGCTGGCCCTTCACCGACGGTGCCCCGCCGAGCTGGCCGATCGCCACCTGTGCGTTCTGCGCAGTGATCGCCGTGGTGACTTCATCCACCGACAGCTTGTAGGTGTGCAGCTTGTTCGGGTCCAGCCAGATGCGCATGGCGTACTTGCCGCCGAACACCTGGATGTTGCCCACGCCCGGCACGCGGCTGAGCGGATCGACGACATTGGAGCCCACGAAATCGGAGATGTCGTTGGCGTCCATGCTGTTGTCATTGGACACAAAGCCCAGCACCTGCAGGAAACCGCTGCTGGACTTGGCCACGTTGATGCCCTGCCGCTGCACTTCCTGCGGCAGCAGCGGCATGGCCAGCTGCAGTTTGTTCTGCACCTGCACCTGGGCGATGTCCGGGTTGGTGCCTGATTCAAAGGTCAGGGTGATGGTGGCCTGGCCGTTGGCCGAACTGTTCGACGAGAAGTAGATCAGCCCGTCGAGGCCCTTCATGTTCTGCTCGATGATCTGGGTCACCGAGTCCTCGACCACCTTGGCCGAAGCGCCCGGATAGGTGGCGGAGATCTCGACGGCGGGCGGGGCCACTTCCGGGTACATCGACACCGGCAAGGTGGTCACCGCCAAGGCGCCGGCGAGCATGATGATGATCGCGATCACCCACGCGAAGATGGGTCGATCAATGAAGAAACGTGCCATGGAATTCTCCGCTTACTGCGCGTCGGTGCCGGCCGGAGCCTGGGCGGGTGCGGCGGCGTCGGCCGGCGCGGCGGCCGGGGTGGCGGCCGGCGTGGCCGGTTCGCTGCCCTTCTCGGTGGCCTGCACCGGCATGTCCGGCGCGATCTTCTGCAGCCCTTCCACGATCACCTTGTCGCCGGCCTGCAGGCCGTCTTCCACCAGCCACTTGTCACCCAGTGCGCGGCTCACCTTGACCGGGCGCACTTCCACCTTGCCGTCCTTGTTGACCACCATCGCGCTGGTATCGCCCTTGGCATCGCGTGCGATGCCCTGCATCGGCACCAGCAGCGCGCCATTGCGCACGCCGCCGCCGATCACCGCGCGCACGTACATGCCCGGCATCAGCACGCCTTCGGGGTTGGCGACCTTGACCCGCAGGCCGTAGCTGCCGGTGGTCGGGTCCACGCTCACTTCGGAAAACTCCAGCGTGCCCTGCTGGTCGAAGGTGCTGCCATCGTCCAGCAGGATGCTGACCGGCAGGGTCTGGTTGTCCTGCAGGCGGCCGGCGGCCAGTTCGCGGCGCAACTGCAGCAGCTCGGCGGCGGACTGGGTCAGGTCGACGTAGATCGGGTCCAGCTGCTGCACGGTGGCCAGCGCTTCGGTCTGGGCGGCGCTGACCAGCGCGCCCTGGGTGACCGATGACTTGCCGATGCGGCCGCTGATCGGGGCGGTGATGCGCGCGTAACCCAGCGTCACGTTGGCCGCATCCAGCGATGCCCTCGCGGCGCCTACATCGGCTTCGGCCTGCTTCTGCGCGGCGATCGCGTTTTCCAGGTCCTGCTTGCTGACCGCATCCACTTTGGCCAGCTCCGTGATGCGCGCCGCGCTCAACTTCGATGCATTGGCGGTGGCCTCGGCCCGGGCCAGCTGGGCACGTGCATTGTTGGACTGCGCGCGGTAGCTGGCGTCATCGATCTGGTACAGCGGCTGCCCTTCGGTCACCAGGCTGCCTTCGGTGAACAGCCGCTTGCCGACGATGCCATTGACCTGTGGCCGCACTTCGGCGACCAGGAACGCGGTGGTGCGGCCGGGCAGTTCGCGGGTCAGCGACACCGATTCGGCCTTCAGGGTCACCACGGTGACCTGGCCGGGGCCCTGCTGTTGCGGCTGGTCATCGCCACCGCCGCAGGCGGCCACGGTCGCGGCAACAGCCAACGACAAGGCAAGGGGACGAATACGGGACAGGAGCATGGGGGAGGGTCTCGATGGCGGGAGTTCGGTAGCGGTAGCGCCGAGCCTTGCTCGGCGGCAGTTCGGCAGCCGCGCGCCCGCCCCGTTCCAGAGGCGGCCAATAGCGACGGCAATCATGGGCAGGAAATATACATACATGACTGTTTGTTTGTAAAGCGCTATGATTCATTGACTTTTCACCCAAATCCTGAGCAATGGCCCGAAAGACCAAAGAGGAAACCCAGGCGACCCGCGAAGGGATCCTCGACGCCGCCGAATCCTGCTTCCATGAGCACGGGGTGGCCCGCACCACGCTGGAAATGATCGGTGCGCGTGCCGGCTACACCCGCGGCGCGGTGTACTGGCACTTCAAGAACAAGATCGACGTACTGGCCGCGGTGATCGAGCGCGTGCGCCTGCCCTTCATGCAGGAACTCGACCGCGCCGCCACCGAGTCGCGCGACACCCCCGTGCTGGATCTGCGTTCGGTGATCCTGGGGTCGTTGATCGACCTGGCGCAGGACGAGCGGCTGCGCAATACCATGGAGATCATGCTGCGCAGTGATTCATCGGCGGACAGCAAGGTGCTGGCGGACCTGCAGCAGGAAGGGTTCCGCGATGGGCTGGAGCGGATGGCGCGCGCGCTGCGCCGGGCCGGGCAACTGGGCCAGCTAAAGCCCGGCGCGAATCCCGAAGTGGCCGCGCGGATGCTGCACGCCACGGTACTGGGCGTGCTGCACGGGGCAATGGTGGAACCGGACCTGATGGACATCCGCCGCGATGGGATGCTGGCGCTGGACATGACGCTGGCGGCGTATGTCAAAGAAGGCGTCTTCGAGGCAGGCAGCGCGCCGACGCCGCTGTAGCCGCGACGGCGGCAGCGCGATGCTTACCGGGATCCGACCTGCGAAGCGTCGGCACCCGCCCCTGCCGCCATGGTCGAGGGCGCCGCGCAGTTGGCGGTGATCAGCTCACCGCTGTTGCCCGCAGGCACGCTGTAGGCGATCACGCACTGCTGGGCGCCATTGGCCCCCAGGCGCACGGTCAAGCGGCCCGTTTGTTCGATGCCGCGCACCCACAGGCGGCTGGCCTGGCCGACCACGCCCACCACGTCGCCTGCTTCGTTGTAGACATCCAGGCCGAAACGCAATGCCTGTCCATCGGCCTGGTACGCTTCGATCAATGCGCTGCGCCCGTTGCTGGTGGGCACCACCAGCTTGACCACCGCGCCGGCCGTCGGCACGCCGATGACGGAGGTGGTCTTGAGTTCCACGTCCAACGGCAAGCCCTTCGGGTCCACCGTCACTTCATTGCGGCGGAACGGGGTCATGTAAGGGACCACGGCGTAGCCCTTCGCATTGGTCTTGACGCCTACGGTGCTGTCCAGCGCCGCGCCCGCTGCATCGGGCACCTGCACCAGCGCGATGGTGTCGCCGAGCTGCTGGGCGAACACCACGCCATCGCCATGCAGCACGACGCCACCGGTCGCCCCCAGGCTCAGCCCACGGCTGGCGGAGGCGTGGTTGTAGCCGGCATTGAGCGTGGCCACCGAAGTCTGGTAGCTGACGCCGGCATCGACGTTCGCCCCCGCGCCGCTGTAGCGGCTGATAGACGCGTTGTAACCCCCCTGGCGACGCTCGCCGAACGTGCCGGTGACGCCGGCGCGTTCGTCGTCACGACCATCGCTCCTGCGGTTCACCGCGGTGACCAGGCGCGGCGCGCTGCTGCGCGTTCCGAGCGGCACGGTCACGTTCAGATGGAAACTGTTGCCTTCGCGCGCTGCGCCGCCGCCCAGGCTGCGTTCCAGGCTGCGCTGCGCCGACAGGCTGTAGCTGGCAGGGCCCAGCCGGTCGGAGTAGCCCACCGAGAAATTCGTGCGACGCTGGTCCTGGCCCCAGTAATCCACGCTGCTGGCGCTGGCATACAGCGACGCCGCACCGTCACCCAGGCCCTGGTTGAGATTGATGTCCAGGCGCGAGCGCTGGCGTGCGAACAAGCGCCCGCCTTCACCATCGGCCATCTGCTGGCGCAGGCGCGCCGCATCTGGCAGCGACAGATACCCCTGGGTCGAGAAGCGATACGCGGCCATCGACAGATTGGTGCCGGTCGCCGGAATATCCTTGCTGAATGCCAGCCGGTACGACTGACCCTGCATGCGCGACTCCGACGCCGGCAAGGTGCCACGCAGCTGCGTACGGGCCACCGTGACATCGCCGGAAAACGCACCGAAGCGGGTATTCAGCGCGCCGCCGATCAGGCCGGCCGCATAGCCATCACTGGCGGTGACACCACCAAACCCGGTGAAGCGGTTGCTGATGCCCTTGCGCAGGGTGGCTTCCAGCAACGTCGGTGTATCGCGCAGCCACGCATCGTCCAGCGTGCCCACGGTGACGTTGAAGCGGTGCTGGCCAGCGCGCAACAGCTGCGGCACGGAAGCAAACGGCACCACGAAACGCTGCACGCGACCATCGTTTTCGATGACTTCCACATCCAGGTCGCCGGCATAGGCGGTTCCGTACAGGTCGTTGATTTCGAACGGACCGGCCGCCACGTTGGTCTGGTAAAGCACCGCATCGCGCTGGCGGATCACCACCCGCGCGTTGGTCTGTGCCACGCCGCGCACCGTGGGTGCATAGTCACGCTGCGATTCCGGCAGCATGCGCGGGTCGGTGGCCACGCTGATGCCGCGGAAGCTGACCCCATCGAACAGGTCCCCGTTGGTGCTGGCCTCGCCCACGGTCAGCTCGGTGCCCAGCGATGCGATCGAACGCTGGGCGTAGCTGCGCCCCGCGCGATACGACGTGCCGCGCCCGCTGGCCTGCGACAGATAGCCATCATGGCGCACGCGCCAGGCCCCCAGGTTGATGCCGGCGTTGAGCATCGCGCTGGTCGACTGCAGCTGGTAGCCGCGGGTCTGGATGCGCTGGTGGCTGATGGAATAGCCCAGCATCGCCGCGCTGATGCCGTCGTCCCACAGTTCCGGGCTGACCCAGCCACGCGGATCGCGCGACAGGTAGGCCTGCGGGATGCTGACCTCCAGCGCCAGCTCGCCGGCGTCGAAGCGTACGCTGGCCTGCGGGATGAACGTGGACAGGGGCTTACAGCTGACCGAAGCGGGCAACGGCTGCAGCTGGATCGGCTGGCCGTCGCCATCGGTGGCGCTGCCAGGCTGCGGCAGGCGTGCAGGGTCGACGCCGAGCACCGCAATCAGTTCCGGAGACAGGCACACCGCGGTCGAGCCGTTGTCCAACGCGCGCAGTTCCACCTCACGCCGCGCGACAACCACGCCATTGACCTTGATGTCGGCACTGTAGATGCCCGGCACATCCTCGCCGCTCTCGAACCGGCTCAGATCCAGCGCGCTGGCCTGCGAACCCTGCAGGAACTGCGCGTTGAACTCCACGTTGGGCGCCGCCAACGCGACGGCGGGAAACAAGGCACCCACCACGGCAAAGGCCAGGCGGCACGGCTTCGGCGCTGACGATGTCGGGCTGCGGAACAGCATGGCGGATCTCCAGGAAGGCATGCGGCGGCGACACCTGCCAGGGGCAGGCATCAGCCGATGTCGCGTCTATCGGGGGCGGAGCGGCGGCGGCCGCCGCGGCTCAGTTGCCGGACAGCGGCACGGACTGGCCGATGCTGGCGCCGTAGTCGTTGATGTACTCGAGCTGCACGTTGCCGCCACTCGGACGCGCGCGCAGGGTCTCCAGCGCATAGCGTTCGGTGGACTGCGGCGCGATCATCTGCGGGTCGATCGCAGGATGGTTGACGCCCTGCACGCGCAGGCCCAGCGTGCCGACATGCACGTAATAAGGGGTGGGATTGGTGGCCTGCAGGGCCCAGCCCTTCGCGTCCGGCACCAGGCTCCACTGCAGCTTCTGCGGCGCCGTGCCGGCGTCGTCCAGTCCGCTGGGGCGGTAGATCAGCTTGATGCGCGTGCGCAGGCTGAACTGCAGGTAGTTGCCCGTGGCGATCTCGCCGCTCTGCGGTACCGGGGGAATATCCAGTACGTTGAGGTAATAGAGGCTTTCGCGGTCCTGCGGCAGGTCACCGCCGGTGAACAGGATGCGCAGCGATTGCGATTTGCCGCCGTCCAGCCGGAATACCGGCGGCCGCAGCACGAACGGGGTGACGCTCTCTTCCGGTGCGGCCAGCTTGTCGCCGTCGTCGGTCCACGCCTGGACCAGCGATGCCTTCTGGCCGACGTTTTCCACGCGCACGGTGATCTCGCGCTGGTTGCCGGGAAATATCTGACGGGTGCCGTGCACGATGACGCCCGCGTCGGCCGAAACACTGGCCAGCAGCGAGGCGACAGCTACACAGCAGAGGAGTCCGGTACGGATCAGGTTCATGACAGGTCACTCGTTGCGGGCCGCGGCCCGGGATGGCCGGGGCCCGAAGGCCCCGACCGGTGTTACGACAGCCGTTGGATTACTTGTAATCGATGGTGTAGCCGACGCTTGCGGCGACCGTACCGGCGCCGGCGGCGGCCGTGGTGCTGCGGTATTCGGCAGCGAAGTCGATCTGCTTGGTGGTCGACAGGTCGATTTCAGCCGAACGCCACGGGGTGGAGATGTTGATCGGGGCGTCGTTGGCGTCGCGCAGCGCGATCTGCACGTTGGTTGCACCACCAGCGCCCGCTGCCACGGTGTTGTCCAGGTAGCCGTTGGTCTGGTTGGCGTCGCGGTTCGGGTTCAGTTCGATCGCTGCATGGCCGGTGGTGCACTGCGCGTCGGAACCGCCGATCACCAGCGCAACGGCCTGCTTGCCAGCCGTGGCACCGGCGGATGCCAGCGCACTGGTCGGCACGGTCGGCAGGGTCACGATCGGATCGGTGGCGGTGCCGCCGCTGCCCGGCCAGGTGATGGTGCAGGTGGTGGCGGTAATTTCGCCGTCGAAGGTGATGGTGCCGCTCTGTGCCGAAGCAGAGAAGGAGGCGCCAATGGCCAGGGCGGCCGACAGCGCGATAGCAAGCTTGTTCATGAAGGTAAAATCCTTTGTGATGGAGGTGTAGCCAGCTCGGCGGGATCCGGTTTGGCAGGATGTCGGCCGGAAGGACTGTCTCGTCCTTGACGCCTAATCTAGTAACCGAACTGCCTGCATTTAATAGGACGGGGATGAAAGGGGGGCACGGCGACGCCGGCAGGTCTGCAATGACAGCGCACTGCGTAGTGAGCTGCCATCGGACGCGTCCGAGGTGCGTCCTGTTCCCGTCGATGCCGTGCCGCGTACCGCCCGGCTCGGTGCATCAGGGATAGTTGAGGGTGTAGCGCAACGGGGCCTGGAAGGCGCCCGGTATGGCATCCTGGTTGTCGGCGTAGTACTCGGCGGAGAAGGTGAATTGCGCGCCGCCACCGCCTGAGGCAACCGGCCTCAGCACGGCGCCACCGGTCAGGTTGATCGTCGCATCCTGCGCATCGCGCAGGCCCACCACCGCGTTGGTGCCGCCGCCCACGCCGATGACCGCATTACGCAATCGACCGTTGAGCAGGTTCGCGGATCGGTCAGTGTTCAATGCAATCGCCAGACGATTGCTCGAACAGACCGGGTCGGCGCCACTGATCCGTACCACGACCGGGGTGCGGCCCCCGCTCTGTCCCGACAGCAGCGAACGTGTCGCGACCTTGGGCAGGGTAACGGTCGCATCATTGCCGACCACCCCGTCGAAGGAAACTTCACAGGTGACGGTCGAGACCGCGCCATTGAAGGTGATGTCGCCGCTCTGCGCCCGCGCGGCGCCGCTCGCGCCGAACAGGATGAGCGCAAGCGTGGCGGACAAGCGTGTTGATGCATGTCGCATGAAATGAGCTCCTTGTTTCGTCCAATGACCTTCGTACCCGGAAACTGCATGCCACCGGGAGGCCATCGTCGAGGAACGCGGGAGCAGGCAGACTAGGACGCGACGCAAGACGCGGCGCCTGCGGAAAATGTGCCGGATGCAATCACAGAAGCAGTGTGAGCAGGAGCACGTGTGGGCGCACATCCGGGATGACATCGAGGACAATCCGTCCCGACCACGTCACTGCGCTCTCGGGTAGCGCCGATCCAGGGTCGGCGAGCGCAGCGGACCGTCGCGCACGCCCGGCACGGCTGCATACGAAAAGGCCGCCTTTCGGCGGCCTTGCGGTATCAGAGAATGTAGCGGCTCAGGTCGGGATCCTTGACCAGCTCACCCAGGTGCTTGTCCACGTACGCCGTATCGATGTCGATGGTGTCGCCATCGCGATCGGGAGCCTCGTAGCTCAGCGAATCCAGCAGCCGCTCCAGCACCGTATGCAGGCGGCGGGCGCCGATGTTCTCCTGCCGCTCGTTGACCTGGAATGCAATCTCGGCCAGCCGGTCGATCGCATCCTCACTGAAGGCCACTTTCACGCCTTCGGTAGCCAGCAGCGCTTCGTACTGCTTGGTCAGTGCCGCCTTGGGTTCGGTCAGGATGCGGATGAAATCCTGCTTGCTCAGCGCGGTCAGTTCCACGCGGATCGGGAAGCGGCCCTGCAGCTCCGGGATCAGGTCGCTGGGCTTGGCCAGATGGAACGCGCCGGAGGCAATGAACAGGATGTGGTCGGTCTTGACCGTACCGTACTTGGTCGACACGTTGGACCCTTCCACCAACGGCAGCAGATCGCGCTGCACGCCCTCGCGCGACACATCGCCACCGCCCACGTTGTCACCGCGCTTGGCGACCTTGTCGATCTCGTCGATGAACACGATGCCGTGCTGCTCACACGCCTCGATGGCCGCGCTGCGCACGTCGTCTTCGTTGACCAGCTTGGCCGCTTCTTCTTCCTGCAGCAGCGGGCGCGCGGCCTTGATGGTCAGCGTGCGCTTGTTCGACTTGGCACCACCGAGGTTGGCGAACATCGACTTCAGCTGCTGGCCCATTTCCTCCATGCCCGGCGGAGTCATGATGTCCATGCTGACGTTGGCTGCGATCTCCAGCTCGATCTCGCGCTCGTCCAGCTCGCCATTGCGCAGCATGCGACGGAACTTGATGCGGGTCTCGTTGTCCTGCGAAGACGGCTCGTTACGCGCGGCTTCCGGGTCGAACCCGATGCCGCCGCTGCGACGCGGCAGCAGGGCATCGAGGATGCGGTCTTCGGCGCGTTCTTCGGCCTGGGTGCGCACGCGTACCTTGGCCTGCTCGCGGTACAGCTTGACCGCGGTATCGGCCAGGTCACGGATGATCTGCTCGACGTCCTTGCCGACGTAGCCGACCTCGGTGAAACGCGTGGCTTCCACCTTGACGAACGGCGCATTGGCCAGCGTCGCCAGGCGACGGGCGATTTCGGTCTTGCCGACACCGGTCGGGCCGATCATCAGGATGTTCTTCGGCATCACTTCGTCGCGCAGCTCGGCCGGCAACTGCATGCGGCGCCAGCGGTTGCGCAGCGCGATGGCCACCGCGCGCTTGGCATCGTGCTGGCCGACGATGTGGCGGTCCAGTTCCTGCACGATCTCGCGCGGGGTCATGGAAGCGGAAGTGTTCTCGAAATTCTTGGACATGGGGTGCTCACGAATGAGGATTGCCGACCGGGGCCGGCGCTACCGGAACGCGTGCCGACCGGAACCGGCACGGCGCGGGGCGGAGGTTCAGAGCTCTTCCACCACCACGTTGCGGTTGGTGTAGATGCAGATGTCGCCGGCAATCCCGATCGCCTCGCTGGCGATGCTGCGGGCATCCAGTTCGGTATGCGCCATCAGCGCGCGTGCGGCGGACAAGGCGTAAGAGCCACCGGAGCCGATGGCAATGATGCCGTCTTCCGGTTCGATCACATCACCGGTGCCGCTGATGATCAGCGAGGTCTCGCGGTCGGCGACGGCCAGCAGCGCTTCAAGCTTGCCCAGGCGGCGCTCGGTGCGCCAGTCCTTGGCCAGTTCGACGGCGGCACGCTGCAGCTGGCCGTGCTTTTCAAGCTTGGCCTCGAACAGTTCGAACAGGGTGAACGCATCGGCCGCCGCACCGGCGAAGCCGGCCAGCACCTGGCTGTCACGGCCCAGCCGGCGGACCTTGCGTGCATTGCCCTTCATCACGGTGTGGCCGAGGGTGACCTGGCCGTCGCCGGCGATGGCCACCTTGTCACCGCGGCGGACGCAGACGATGGTGGTGGCGTGGAAAACGGTGGGATTCTGGCTGGGGTCCATGTGGCCTCCGGTAAGCTGTGCGAAGGACATGGGGACAGCGCCGGCTGCCATCAAGCCGTGTTGGCAGGAAGCCGTTCATCCGACGGTCGCTGTCCCGCCCGCCGCTCCGTCACGACCCGTAGGGTCAAGCCGGACTGCCGTCCTCCGGTGATCCAGCGTCGGGCGAACGGTTGGGTTGGCGCTTGGCCCGCGGGTGCGCGGCGTCGTACACCTTGGCCAGGTGCTGGAAATCCAGGTGGGTATAGATCTGGGTGGTCGCGATGTCGGCATGGCCGAGCAGTTCCTGCACGCCGCGCAGGTCACCAGAGGATTCCAGGATGTGGCTGGCGAAGCTGTGCCGCAGCATGTGCGGGTGCACGTGCTTGAACAGGCCCTGGCGCTGCGCCAGCTGTTTGATCCGCACCTGTACCGCGCGTTGGCTGATGGGGCCGTTGCGCCCCGGGAAGACAGGCGCCGCGGGGGCACCGTTGGTTTCCGCACGCCAGGCTTCCAGCGCCTCGCGTGCGGGGCGACCGAACGGTACCCGGCGCTGCCGGTTGCCCTTGCCCAGCACGTTGACCAGCCCGCTGGCGAAATCCAGGTCGCGCCAGGTCAACGCGCACAGTTCGCTCAGTCGCAGGCCGGAGGAATAGAACAGCTCCAGCAGCGCGCGGTCGCGCCTTCCCAGTTCACCGTCGGGAGGCAGTTCGACCAACCGCACGGCCTCATCGGCGTCGAGCACCTGCGGCAGGCGCCGTGGTGCACGCGGGGCTTTCAGTCCCAAGGTGGGATCGACCTGCAGGCGGCCGTGCTTGAGCTGCCACGCGTAGTAGCCCCGGCAGGCCGAAAGACGCCGTTGCAGGCTCTTGGCCGACAGGCCGCGACGATGCTCATCGGCGACGAAGCTGCGCAGGTGTTCCCCGTCCAGCGCATCCACGCTGCGGTCGCGGGCTTCGGCCCAGCGCTGCAGCGCGTCCAGGTCACGCCGGTAGGCATCCAGCGTGTGCGCCGACATGCGGCGCTCGACCGTCATGTACTGCAGGAATGCCGGCACCGCATCGTTCATCCCGGCAGTCAGCCGAACCGCTGCAACGCAACAGCCAGCGATTCGCCCATCATGCGCAGGAACAGCGTGCCCATGCCCGGGTAGAACCGGTTGGGATCGTGGCTGCCCACGGCGATCAGGCCGACGCCGGGAAGCGGCAACAGCGCCGTGGTCTGGATCTCCTCGGCACGGCCGCCGTACAACACGGCATTCTTCTCCGGCTGCAGGCGGCCGCAGATCGGTTCGCCGTCTTTCAGGCAATCGCGGAACGGGCCCAGCAGCGGGCTGTCCGCAGCCAGCACCTGCAGCCACGGCGCCTGCTCCAGCCCGGCCACCGGCGTGTGCACGACCAGCCGCACCAGGTCGCCATCGAAATCTTCTTCCAGCGTCGCCGCCATCGCCCGCAGCGTATCGGCGGCGCTGTCCTGCTTCATCAGCGCGAGGGTCAGCTGGTGGGTACGCACGGCGAGGCGCTCGTTGATCTGCGCTGTGTGGCCCAGGTCGGCCAGTCGACGCGACAGTTCGCGGTTCTTGTCGCGCAGCACGTCCAGCTGGTAGCTGGCCAGCGATGCGGTGGGGCCGTCGTCGCGCGGCACCACCAGGGTGAGCGCCAGATCCGGGAACTGCTTCAGGAAGCCCGGATGCCGCCGCAGCCAGGCCGCAACCTCGTGACCGGCGAGCTTTTCAGAACTGTCACTCATGCATTCCACTCCCCTTCGAAGACGAATGCGCTGGGTCCGGACATCACCACCGGCTGGCCTTCACCGGCCCACTGGATGCGCAGTTCGCCCCCGGGAAGGCTGATCCGTGCATCCGGACCCAGGCGTCCGCGCTGCATCAGCGAAACCGCCGCCGCACACGCACCACTGCCGCAGGCCAGGGTCTCGCCGACGCCACGTTCGTACACCCGCAGGCGCGCATGGTCCGGTTCCAGCACCTGCGCAAAGCCCACGTTGACCGATTCGGGGAACGAGGCATGCTGCTGCAGCGAGGCGCCCAGGCGTTCCACCGGCGCCGCGTCGACCAGGCCGACTTCGATGACGGCATGCGGGTTGCCCATCGACACCGCACCAAAGCGCACGGTCTCCCCCTGCACGGGCAGCAGGTACTCATCGCGTGGGTGGGCGAAGCCGATCAGCGGAATCTGCGCGGGCTCGAATACCGGCACGCCCATTTCCACCGCAAAATGATCCTCGCCGAGCGTACGCACCGGATGCGTGGCCAGCGGGCTGTCGATGGCGAACTCGCTGTCGGCGGTATCGCCGTTGCGGACCAGCCAGGCGGCCACGCAGCGCGCGCCATTGCCACACTGCTGGGAGCTGCTGCCGTCCGAATTCCAGATCCGGTAGGACGCCACCGCCGTGGCTGACCGCGGGGGTTCGATGGTGATGATCTGGTCGCAGCCCACGCCGGTGTGGCGGTCGGCCAGGCGCGCGGCCAGCTGCGGCGAAGGCGGCGGCGTTCCATCGCGCAGGTCGATCATGATGAAATCGTTGCCGGCGCCGTGCATCTTGCTGAAACGCAGCGGGGCGCCGCGGGGGGGCTGACGGCCAGGCTGACGGCCAGCGGCCGTCACTACCGGCGCCTGCGCCGTCGTTGCCGGACGCTGTGTTGCCTCACTCATTGTTGTCGCCGGCGCCATCGTCGATCTGCGGCGTCACCGGGTCCGGCACGGTGCTGGGATTGCCTGCTCCGGTGTCCTGGGTGGCCGGGGGAGTGGCTGCGTCCTGGCTGGCATCATCGGCGGCCGGCACGTCGACCGGCTCGGCGACTTCTTCCACCGGCACCGGCTTCTGCGGCAGTACCAGCGGACCCTTGTTGCCACAGGCGCTGAGGAACAGCAGCGCGGACGCTGCCAGCGGAATCAGGATGAGGGTTCGGCGGGAATTGTTCATGCCCCGAGTGTAGCGCCGAGCCCCGCCCTGCGTCGCCCATCGCGCCCGCACTGCGACGGCTGGATTCACGCTTCAGCAGGGGGCAGCGGACGCAGCCACAACCACACGCACACCACCGTCATGCTGCCGATGGAGAACCACTTGACCCAGGCCACCGGCACGCACCAGAGCATGATGCCGGCGCAGACCGCCATGGTCAGCGTGGCCATCCATTTGCCATGGCGACTGACCGCGCCATGGGCCTGCCAGTCGCGGATCGCCGGGCCGAACCGCGGGTGGCCCAGCAGCCAGCCGTGCAGCCGTTCGGAACCGCGCGAAGCGGCCCAGGCAGAAATCAGGATGAACACGGTCGTCGGCAGGCCCGGCACGAAGATACCGACGATGCCGGTGCCCAGGCTGGCGTAGGCCAGCAGCCACCACGCCCACTTGAAGCGCGCCCGGCGCGCAGGCGCCGGGGCGTCAGGATCAGCAGGACGGTCAGGCGTGTTCATGCCGCAAGGATACCGGTAGTGACGGCCGCTGGCCGTCAAACCGGTTGGGCCGCTGGCCGTCGCCGTCGGTGGGTGACGACCGTTGGTCGTCGGTGGGTGACGACCGTTGGTCGTCACGCGCTTCGGCCGGGCACCGTGACGACCAACGGTCGTCACCCACCAGGGACCGTCACCCACTGGTGATCGGCACCCACCGGAGGCGGCATGACGGCCAGCGGCCGTCACTACCGATCGATCAGGGGCCGGACACGCCGAGCTGGTCCAGCACGAACGCATAGGATTCGGCCAGTTCCTGGTAACGCTGGAAGCGCCCGGACTTGCCACCGTGGCCCGCCTCCATGTTGGTGCGGAACACGATCGGGTGGGTACCGGTGTTGTCATCGCGCAGCTTCGCCACCCACTTCGCAGGCTCCCAGTACTGCACCTGCGAATCCCACAGCCCGGTGCCCACGAACAGCGCCGGGTAGGCCTGCCTGGCCACGTTGTCGTACGGCGAGTACTTCAGCATGTAATCGTAGAAGGGCTTCTGCTCCGGGTTGCCCCACTCGTCGTACTCGTTGGTGGTAAGCGGGATGGTCGGGTCGAGCATGGTGGTCACCACATCGACGAACGGTACCTGGGCGACCATCACCCGGTAATCCTGCGGCGCCTGGTTGGCCACCGCGCCCATCAGCAGGCCACCGGCACTGCCGCCGGAAGCAGCCACGCGGTCCTTGGCTGCCCAGCCCTGCTGCACCAGCCCACGGGTGACATCGATGAAGTCGTTGAAGGTGTTCTGCTTGTTCAGCAGCTTGCCGTCTTCGTACCAGTCGCGTCCCATCTCCTGGCCGCCGCGGATGTGGGCGATGGCATACACCACGCCACGGTCGAGCAGGCTCACCGCGGTCTGGTTGAAATACGGGTCCATCGACATGCCATAGCTGCCGTACGCGTACTGGAACAGCGCGGCGGTTCCGTCCTTCTTGAAGCCCTTGCGATACACCAGCGACACCGGCACCTTGACCCCGTCGCGCGCGGTGATCCACACCCGGTCGGTTTCATACTTCGATGGGTCATAGCCGATCACCGGCTGCTGTTTCAGCTGGCGACGCTCGCCGCTCTGCGTGTTGATCTCGAACACCGTGGTCGGGGTGGTCATCGAGGTATACGCATAGCGCAGCCACGGCGTATCGGCTTCGGTGTTGTCGTCCAGGCCCATCGAATACGCGGGCTCATCGGCCTTCACGTAGTCGGTGCGGCCGTCCTTGAACAGCAGGCGGATGCGCTCCAGGCCTTCGGAACGTTCGGCGATGGCGGTGAAGCCGTCGAACAGTTCGAAGCCTTCGATGTACACCGCCGGGTCATGCGCGATCCAGTCCTTCCACTGCGCGCGCGAGGTCGCATCGGTGGGCGCGGTGACCAGCTTGAAGTTCTTTGCCCCGTCGTTGGTGCGGATCACCCAGCGGCCATCGAAGTGGTCCGCATCGTATTCCACTTCGCGGTGGCGCGGCGCCAGCACGGTGAAGGTGGTCGGATCGCTGGCCGGCGCATAGCGCTCTTCGGAGGTCACCGTGCTGTGCAGGCCGATGGTGATGAAGCGGTCGTCGCGGGTACGGCCGATGCCCATGTAGAAGCTGTCGTCCTTCTCTTCGTACACCACCACGTCGCTGCTGGCCGGGGTGCCCAGCACATGTTTCTTCACCCGCACCGTCAGCAGGGTTTCCGGATCGTTTTCCACATACAGCACGGTGCGGTTGTCATCGGCCCACACCAGGTTGCCGGACGAACCGGTGATGGTGTCCGGCAGCACCTCACCGGTGCGCAGGTCCTTGAAGCGGATCACGTACTGGCGACGGCCCACATCGTCATCGGCCCAGGCCAGCAGCTGGTTGTCCTGGCTGACTTCCATCGTACCGACGCTGAAGTAGCCCTTGCCGGCCGCCATCTGGTTGACGTCGAGCAGGATTTCTTCGGCTGCCTGCATGTCGCCCTTGCGGCGCGCATGGATGGGATAGTCCTGGCCGGTCTCGAAGCGGCTGTAGTACCAGTAGCCGCGCTCACGCGCCGGCACGCTGGAATCGTCCTGCTTGATGCGCGCGACGATCTCCTTGTACAGGGTCTCCTGCAGCGGCTTGAGCGGCGCCACGACCTGGTCCGTGTAGGCGTTCTCGGCCTGCAGGTAGGCCAGCATCGCCTTGTCTTCGCGCTTGTCGTCGCGCATCCAGTAGTAGTCGTCGTTGCGGCTGGCACCGAACGGGGCCTTGACCACGTGCGGGCGCTTTTCGGCGTCCGGCGCGACGGGCGGGGGGGCGGCGTGGGTGGTGGTGGTCATCAGGCTCGCAAGCAACAGGCAGAGGGTGGACTTCACGAAGTAAGGCTCCTGGGACGGGATTGCAACGGCTTCCTTGTGCCGCCAGTCTGGGCGCACGCGCTGCAGGGGACAAGGCTGCCGATGGTCATGGTCGCCCGACGTTGCCCGCCAGCGGCCGGCACTACTAAGATGCCCGGCGTACCATGGGCGGCATGAGCCCCCTGCATGACGACAACCGACCGGCCTACAGCCGGCGCAGCCACGAGATCGCCCCCTTTCACGTGATGTCCCTGCTGGCCCGCGCGCAGGCGCTGGAACAGGCCGGCCACGATGTGATCCACCTGGAAATCGGCGAACCGGACTTCACCACTGCTGCCCCGGTGGTGCGTGCCGGCCAGGCCGCCCTGGCCGCCGGACACACCCGCTATACCGCCGCGCGCGGCCTGCCTGCGCTGCGCGAGGCGATCGCCGGTTTCTACCGCAGCCATTACCTGCTGGATATCGACCCGCAGCGGATCCTGGTTACTCCGGGCGGGTCCGGCGCGTTGCTGCTGGCCAGCAGCCTGCTGGTCGACCCGGGCAGGCACTGGCTGCTGGCGGACCCGGGTTATCCGTGCAACCGGCATTTCCTGCGCCTGGTGGAAGGCGGCGCACAGCTGGTGCCGGTCGACGCCGGTACCGCCTACCAGCTCACGCCGGAACTGGTGGCCCGACACTGGAACGAACACAGTGTGGGTGCGCTGCTGGCCTCGCCCGCCAACCCCACCGGCACGGTGTTGTCGGCCGCCGAACTGTCCCGGCTTTCGCAGTCGCTGCACGCGCGGGGCGGCCACATGGTGGTCGATGAGATCTACCACGGCCTGACCTACGGCATGGATGCCGCCAGCGTGCTGCAGGTGGATGACAGCGCCTTCGTGCTGAACAGTTTTTCCAAGTATTTCGGCATGACCGGCTGGCGACTGGGCTGGCTGGTGGCCCCACCCGCTGCGGTGCCGGAACTGGAGAAGCTGGCGCAGAACCTCTACATCAGCGCCTCAAGCATCGCCCAGCACGCCGCGCTGGCGTGCTTCCAGGACGAGGCGATGGCGATCTTCGAACAACGCCGCGAGGCCTTCCGGCAACGCCGCGATTTCCTGCTGCCGGCGCTGCGCGAACTTGGTTTCCGCATCAACGTGGAACCGCAGGGCGCGTTCTACCTGTACGCCGACGTCAGTGCCTTCACCGATGATGCGCAGGCCTTCTGCGCGCATTTCCTGGAAACCGAGCACGTGGCCTTCACCCCCGGCCTGGACTTCGGTTTCCATCGGGCCAACCAGCATGTGCGGCTGGCCTATACGCAGGAAATCCCGCGCCTGCAGGAGGCGGTGGAACGGATCGCGCGCGGGCTGCGCACGCTGGTGCGGTAGTGACGGCCGCTGGCCGTCACTCCGGGGATCATGACGGCCAGCGGCCGTCACTACCGAGTCATTTGCCGCCCAACCGCTCCCACAGGAAGCTGTAGGCCAGCGCGGACATGTGCGCGGCCTGCGCGTTGTTGGCCGCACCGCCGTGGCCGCCTTCGATGTTCTCGTAGTAGGTCACGTCCTTGCCGGCTTCGATCATCTTCGCTGCCATCTTGCGGGCGTGGCCCGGATGCACGCGGTCATCGCGGGTGGAGGTGGTGAACAGCACCGGCGGGTACTCCTTCTTCGCATCGAACAGGTGATACGGCGAGAAGGTCTTGATGTACTCCCAATCGGCGGTGTCCGGATTGCCGTATTCGGCCATCCACGAGGCACCGGCCAGCAGGTGGCTGTAGCGCTTCATGTCCAGCAGCGGTACCTGTACCACCACCGCGCCGAACAGCTCCGGGTACTGGGTCAGCATGTTGCCGGTCAGCAGGCCACCGTTGCTGCCGCCCTGTACGCCCAGGTGCCTGGCCGAGGTGATCCTGCGGGTGACCAGATCCTGCGCGACGGCGGCCATGTCTTCATAGGCCTTGTGACGGTTCTGCTTCAGCGCCGCCTGGTGCCAGCGCGGGCCATATTCGCCACCGCCACGGATGTTGGCGACCACGTACACCCCGCCCTTCTCCAGCCAGGCGCGTCCCATGCCGCCGGAATAGTTCGGGGTCAGCGAGATCTCGAAACCACCGTAGCCATACAGCAGCGTCGGATTGGAACCGTCGAGCTTCATGGCCTTGTCGTGCACCACGAAGTACGGCACCCGGGTGCCGTCCTTGCTGGTGGCGAAGTGCTGTTCGATGACCTTGCCTTCGGCATCGAAGAACGCCGGCATGGTTTTGAGCACTTCCGGCGCCTTGCCGATCTCGGCTATGGCCAGCGTGGTCGGGGTCAGGTAATCGGTGGCGGTCAGCCACACGGCATTGCTGTCGTTGCTGTCCACCGCGCCCACGCCCAGCGTACCGAACGCCGGTGCACCGACGAACTTGCTGGTGGCCCAGCCATTGCGGCCGGGGGTCAGTACGCTGAGGCGGTTCTTGACGTCGTCCAGCACGTTCAGCACGACGTGATCGCGGGTCCACACCGCACCGGCCAGCGAGGTGGTATCGGTCGGCGCGAACAGTACGTCGAAGTCACGCTTGCCGGCCAGGAAATCCTCCAGCCTGGCCGCCAGCAGCGCACCGGCGGGGTAGGTCTTGCCACCCACCGTCCACGGCTCGCGCAGCTCCAGGCTCAGCCACTGCTTGTGCAGGCCCTTTTCAGCGGAGTTCGGCGCGTCGATCCGCGTCAGCTTGCCATCGTCGGCACGCAGGTAGAGCTCGTTGTTGTAGAAGGCGAGCGTGCGGCTGACCAGGTTGCGTTCGAAGCCCGGCGTGTCATCGTGCAGGGCCGCGATGTACATGTCATCCGGCTTGCCTTCGTACACCACCTGCGCCGCGGCCAGCGGCGTGCCGCGCTTCCACAGCTTGGCCACCCGCGGGTACCCGGACGTGGTCATCGCGCCATCGCCGAAATCGGTATAGACGAACACGCTGTCACGATCGATCCAGCCCAGCCCACCCTTGGATTCGGGACGGAAGAAGCCATCGGTGACCCAGCTGCGGCTTGCCAGGTCGAACTCACGGGTGACATCGGCATCGGCGCCGCCGCGCGACAGCGCGATCAGGCAGCGGGTGTAGTCCGGGCGCAGGCACTCCACGCCATGCCACACCCAGTTCTCGCCTTCGGCCTTGTTCAGCGCGTCCAGGTCGAGCACGGTTTCCCACTGCGGCGATGCCTTGCGGTATTCGGCCAGCGTGGTGCGGCGCCACAGGCCACGTTCGTGCTGCTTGTCCTTCCAGAAGTTGTAGTAGTAGTCGCCAATCTTCTCGACGCCGGGAATCTTGGCGTCCGAATCGAGCACTTCGCGGATGCTGGCCTCCATCTGGCTGAAGGCCGGGGTCTGCGCAAGTCGGCCTTCGGACTTGGCGTTCTGCTCCTTCACCCAGGCCAGCGACCTGTCGCCGGTGACATCTTCAAGCCAGGCGTAGCGGTCGGTCTGTTCGGTATCAGCGGCCACGGCGGTCCCCACCGAGGCAGCGGTCATCATGCCCGCCAGCAGGCAGGCGGAAGCGAGTCGTGACATTGCGGTTCCAGGCAGTCATAAGCTGCAGAACGCTATCACAGGGCCTGCGCCCTGCCCCCGTGTCGAAGGTCAGGCCGTGCGGACCGTGCGCGTGCCCCGCCGCCGCGCCTGCACCCGGCGGCGCGGCCAGCGCGGCAGCGGGAAGCGCAGCAGTGACCACCATGCCACGAGCGGCATGCCCAGCACCCACAGCGGCATCCAGCCGAGCCATGTGCTGCTGCCGCGCGCGGCCGGCCACACCAGCACCATCGCCAATCCCGCCAGCGCCGCATGCCTGACGCAACGCAGCAGACGGGGGTCCGGAGGGCTGTCCGGTGAGGGCGTACGGGCAGGATGACGTTGGCGCATGGCGGTCTCCGGGGTTGAAGGGTGATCCAGGTCGCCACCTTGCGCCCGTCGTTTCTCACCAGCTGCGACATCCATCGGTCAGACACCATTGACGAATCCCTCGCGCGCATTCGACCATGCTTGCGCACGCCCTCCTGGAGCCCGCTTTCCCATGCCGTCGATCCGCCCGTTGTGTGCTGTCCTGCTGACCACCCTGATCGTCGGGCCGGGTTGTGCGATGTTCCGTTCCAGCGCAGCCAGCGCCCCGGAGCCGGTTGCCGTGGCCGAAGCGGGCGAGCTGGGTGCACCGATCAACCTGCAACGCTTCATGGGCACCTGGTATGTGATCGGCCGCGTGCCCAATTTCATCGAACGTGGCCATGTGGCCAGTGTCAATGAATACACTCTGCGCGAGCCGCAGAAGATCGGCATCACCTATCGCTATCGCGATGGTTTCGGTGAACCGATGCAGGAAATCCAGGCGCGCGCCTCGGTCGACGAAGACAGCGGCAACCACGACTGGCGCACCTGGTTCTACCGCGTGGTACCCACCCATTCGCGCGTGCTGGAAGTGGCGCCGGATTATTCATGGGCGCTGGTCGGCTATCCCGGCCGTGAGATGGCGTGGATCTTCGCGCGCAAGCCGGAAATGGACAATGCCCTGTACAAGCAGCTGGCCGAGCGCCTGCGCGACGAGTACGGGGTCAACACCGACAAGCTCAAGCGTGTTCCGCAGCAGCGCAGCCAGGTGGACAGACTCGGTTACGAAGTGCCCAACCAGCGCTGACTGCACGCGCCGGTCCTGTTGCAACACTGCCGGGCGCTGCCCGGCATTTTGTTATCTGCGGCTGTAATGGGCGACCAGGCGGTCGCCCAGCATCTGCAGCAGCTGCACCAGCACCAGCAGCAGCACCACGGTGACCAGCGCCACGTCGGTATGCGAACGCTGGTAGCCGTCGCGGAAGGCCAGGTCGCCGAGGCCCCCGGAGCCGATCGCACCGCCCATCGCGGTGAAGCCGATCAGGGCCACGGTGGTGACCGTGGCGCCGGCGATCAGGCCGGGACGCGCTTCAGGCAGCAACACCCGGGTGACCAGCTGCCAGGTGGTCGCCCCCATCGCCTGGGTCGCTTCGATCACGCCGCGATCCACTTCGCGCAGCGCGGTTTCCACCAGCCGTGCATAGAACGGCGCCGCGCCGATCACCAGCGGTACGATCGCACCGCGCACGCCCAGCGAGGTGCCCATCAGCGCCAGCGTGACCGGGATCAGCACGATCATCAAAATGATGAACGGCACCGAGCGCAGCAGGTTCACCACCAGCGCCAGCGCCCCGTAGGCGATCGGCCGGCGCCGCAGCTGCGGCGAACCGAACAGGTACAACAGCACGCCCAGCGGCAGGCCGATGGCCAGCGTCAGCGGCAGCGAACCGGCCAGCATCAGCAGCGTGTCCACGGTGGCCTGGCCGATATCGGCCCACTTGCCGGCGTCCAGGTGGCGGAAGAAGCCGCCATTGCTTGCGAAGATCATCGGCGCAGCTCCTCTACATGCACGCCTGCGGCGGCGAATGCCTGTTGCGCGGCGGCCTGGTCGCCCCCTACCAGCGACACCACCAGCTGCCCGTACGGGGTGTCCTTGATGCGGTCGATGCGGCCGGACAGGATGTTGTAATCCACGCCGGTCTGCCGGGCGACGCTGCCCAGCAGCGGCTGGTAGGTATCAGCGCCGAGGAACGTCAGCCGCACGATGGTGCCGCCGACGGTGTCGAAGTCGCCGTGCAGCGTGCCCTCGTCGATGTGTTCGGACTCGCTGACGAAACGACGCGTGGTCGGATGTTGCGGGTGCAGGAACACGTCGGTGACCGGCCCCATTTCCACCATCTCGCCGGCGTCGAGCACCGCCACGCGGTCGCAGACCCGACGGATCACATCCATTTCGTGGGTGATCAGCACGATGGTCAGGCCCAGTTCGCGGTTGATCTTCGACAGCAGCGCCAGCACCGAAGCGGTGGTCTGCGGATCCAGCGCGCTGGTGGCTTCGTCGCACAGCAGGATCTGCGGCCCGGTAGCCAGGGCGCGGGCAATGCCGACCCGCTGTTTCTGCCCGCCGGACAACTGCGCCGGATACTTGTCCGCGTGGGCCTGCAGACCAACGGTCTGCAGCAGCTCGGCGACCCGTGCATCGATCTGCGCGCGCGGCGTGCCGGCCAGTTCCAGCGGGAAGGCGACGTTGGACGCCACCGTCCGCGAGGAGAGCAGGTTGAAGTGCTGGAAAATCATCCCGATGCGCCGACGCAGCGTACGCAGCCCGGCCGTCTCCAGCGCGGTCACGTCTTCGCCCGCGATGAGCAGGCGGCCGCCGCTGGGATCTTCCAGCCGGTTGATCATGCGGATCAGGGTCGACTTGCCCGCGCCGGAATGACCGATGATGCCGAACACCTCCCCTTCCTGGATGGTCAGGTCGAGCGGCTGCAGCGCGCTGATCGCGCGGCCGGCTACGGCATAGGATTTGTGCAGGCGCTGGAACTCGATCACGGAGCGGCTCACCAGAGGGGGCGACGGGGGGCGTGCAGCCTACCAGCGCGCGCGTCCCTGCGCCCGCGCCAGTCACCACAATGATATTCCGTTTGCTTCTAAGCAGGCACGATGAGCGCCGGCTGCAAGCTGGCCGAGTGGCGGATTCCGTATTGATGAAGGCCCTTCTTTGCCTCTCCGGAGCCCGTTGCATGCCTTGCCTGCCCCCTGCTGCATCCGCCTGCGTCCCCACCCCGCCCGCTTCGTCCGGCGCACCAGCACGTGTGCGCCACGCCCTGGCTGCGGTGCGTGGCGGCATGGCGGTGCCCGGCCAGTGGGCCAATCAGCCCCTGCGATCCCTGCCTTCGCCATCCGCGACCAGGGCCCCCGGCGGAGACGCCGCGCACGACCTGGCCCGCCATGTGCTGGACCGGCACCCTGTTGCCGCACAGATGTTGCTGGCCGGCCTGGCCCGTGATCACGGCGGCGATGCTGAGCCGGCGTCACTGATCCAGGCACTGGCCCGCCATCGCAGCCTCGTGCAACGGGTGGACGAACGCCTCGCCACCCAGGGCGCCGCAGGCTACCAGGCGCTGCAGCGGCAGCTGCGCATGCGCGCGCCGTGGGTCGCTGCCAGCACGGTGTTCGAGCAGGCGCTGTCCGCCCGCAGGCGCCGCGATCTCGATCGTAGTGACTGCCGCAACGACAGCCGCCAGCGCACGTCCGTGGCGGAGGACGCAGCGCCGGACGTCGGTCCGCCCGGGCAGCAGCGGATGCACGGGGAGCGGTTGCGCCTGCGCACCATGGTGCAGGCCGCGACCGCGGCACTGTTGCTGGGGGCGCAGGCCAGAGGCGCCGAGGCGCTGCAGCGAAGCGATCAGCAGGCGTTGATACCTGCCGTTGCATCAGCCGGGCTGCCTGCCCTGTGTTCACCGGGACCGGCACGCGCCGTCGCCGTCAGCGGGACCGCCCTGGTGATGACCGGCCTTGCGTTGTGGGCCACGTTGCCATCGCGCCCGGCAGCGGGCTCCATCGCAGGCGTATCGGATCCGCTGGCGCCGGCCGCGCCATCGGCCGCGCTGGAAACGCTGCGCTATCTCGACCAGCACCGAGGCCGTGATGGCGATACGTTGCTGGAGGGACTGCTCTGGCGGGAAGCGGGCGACCCGCTGGCGCCGGCGCAGATCTTCGCCAGCCTGCCTGCCGACAGCCTCGCCCGGATGCAGGACCTGGCCGGACCGGATACCCCGTTGGGCCCCTGGCTTGCCGCCCTGCTGGACCTGCACGGCCCGACGGGGGCCACTGCGCCGTTTGGGCAGCTACGGCAGGTACGACGGGTGCGCAGCGTTGGCGATGCCAGCCACGCAGCCGGCTCGTCCTCTGCCCCGGCGGGCATCCAGGTTGCGGCGTGCCGGGCCATTGCCCCCGCCATCCAGCCGCTGGCAGGCGTTGAGAGAGCAACCCTGGCCGTCACCTCGGATGCGGTGGTGGCGCAGGTGCCGGACGACGAGCTGAGCGCTTTCGCCGGTTGCCTGCAGGCACTGCAGGATTCGCTGCAGGTGAAACGCAGCGCACTGCTCACCCAGCTCGAACAGGCCGCTGGCAGCTTCCCCCTGCAGCCCGAAGTGGACGCCGTGCGCAGGCAAACGCTGGGCCGGCTTGTCACACGTACCCGCCAGCTCTCCCAGCGCGTGCATGACGCCCTGGTGCAGAGCAACGTGCGCATCCTGGCCGTGCTTGGCTGACCCTGCGCCTGCTTTTGCCAGGAGATCGTCCCGGTTCAGAAGCGGCCGATGCCGCTGTCAGGGGTGGTCCAGCGGCATCGGCGGCGCCTGCCGGTTGACCCGCTCCCGGTGCAGCAGGTACAGCCCCGATGCCACGATGATGGCCGCCCCGCTCCAGGTCCAGGCATCGGGCAGCTGCTGCCAGAACAGCAGGTCCCAGCCGATCACCCACACCAGCCCGGTGTATTCCAATGGGGCGATCATCGACGCCTCGCCCAGCTGGAAGGCACGGGTGAGGGCGATCTGGCCCAGCGCGCCGGCCAACCCCATGCCGGCCACCAGCGGCGCGTCGGCCCACTGCATCGGCACCCAGCCCGGCCAGGCCAGCAGGCCGGCGCCAATGGCCATGATCACCAGGAACCAGACCACCATCGACTGCGAGGTATCGGTCCGGGTCAGCAGGCTCACCGTGATGGCGGCCACCGCATACGCCGTGGCGGCCACCAGCACCATCAGCCCGGGAATGGAGATGAAGCCGTCGACGCCGGGCCGCAGGACCACGATGACCCCCAGCAGGCCGATGCCGATGGCCACCCAGCGCCGTGGCCCGACCCGCTCGCCCAGCAGCGGCACCGACAGCGCCGCGATGATCAGCGGGGCGACGAAATAGATGCTGTAGGCGGTTGAAAGCGGCAGGTCACGCAGCGCGAAGACGAAACAGCCGATCATCACCATGCCCAGCACGCCGCGCAGCAGGTGCAGTCCCCAGCGCCGCGGAATCAGTGAGCGCGGCCCGGCACTGGCCAGCACCCACACCAGCACGAACGGCAGCGAGGCCGCACCGCGCAGGAAGGTGACCTGCAACGACGGGTACCCAGCGGACAGCTGCTTCATGCCCGCATCCATCAGCGAGAAACAGGCGACGGCGGCGACCATCCAGAAGACGGCGCGCGAGGGAGAGGCAGGGGCGTTCATGACCCATTATCGCCCCTGCCCTGCCGACCTTCCAAGGCGGGTTGGGTAGAATGGGGGCACTGAATCCAGGAGTTTCCCCATGCCCTCTTTCGACGTCGTCTCCGAAGTGGACAAGCACGAGCTGGTCAACGCAGTCGACCAGGCCAACCGTGAACTGACCACGCGCTTTGATTTCAAGGGCGTGGCTGCGAAGTTCGAGCTGGAAGACAGCGTGATCTCGCAGTCTGCGCCGAGCGAGTTCCAGCTGCAGCAGATGACCGACATCCTGCGCGCGCGGATGGCCGCCCGCCAGATCGACACCAAAAGCCTGGAATTCGGCGAGGTGGAAACCAACGTCGCCGGCGCCCGGCAGAAGATCACGGTCAAGCAGGGGATCGAGCAGAAGATCGCCAAGAAGATCGCCGCCACGCTGAAGGAAGCCAAACTGAAAGTGGAAAGCCAGATCAACGGCGACAAGCTGCGGGTGAGCGGCAAGAAGCGCGACGACCTGCAGGACGCCATGGCCCTGCTGCGCAAGAACGACTTCGAACTGCCGCTGCAGTTCGACAATTTCCGCGACTGATGGATCACCCCAAAGCCAGCCCACAGAGCCCGCCATGACCGATTCCCTCGTACCTGCCGAAGGCCCGCCTGCCGACGACCCGATCGCCGCTACCCGCCTGTGGCTGGAGCGCATCGTCATCGGCTTGAACCTGTGCCCCTTCGCCAAGGCGGTGTACGTGAAGGAGCAGGTGCGTTACGTGCTCAGCGATGCGACCACGCCCGAAGCACTGGTGGAGCAGCTGGCTGAAGAACTGGTGCTGCTGCGCGACGCGCCCGCCGAGCAGATCGACACGACGCTGATCATCCACCCGGACGTGTTGACCGACTTCCTGGACTACAACGACTTCCTCGACAACGCCGACGCCGCCATCGAGGCACTGGACCTGCAGGGCATCCTGCAGGTGGCCAGCTTCCACCCGCAGTACCAGTTCGAAGGCGTTGCGCCGGACGATGCCAGCAACTACACCAACCGCGCCCCCTACCCGATCCTGCACCTACTGCGCGAAGACAGCGTGGCCCGCGCGGTGGATGCGTTTCCGGACCCGGATGTGATCGTGGAGCGCAACATCCAGACCCTGGACCGGATCGGCGTGGAAGGCTGGTGGCGGCGCCTGCGCGGGCAGGACCTGTCATGAGCATCGTACCCGCGGTTGCGGCGTGGCCCGCCGCGCCCCTGGCGGGCAAGGTGGTGCTGGTGACCGGCGGTGCCAACGGTATCGGCCGCGGCATCGCGCAGGCCGTGCTGGGCGCGGGCGGCCAGGTGATGATCGGCGACCTCGACGTGGCAGCAGGCAAGGCCTGCCTGGCCGAATGGGATCGCCCCGCCGACGCGGCCTTCCGCAAGCTGGACATCACCGCCGAAGCCAGCGTGCGCGGCTTCATCGCAGCGGCCCTGAAGCGCTTCGGCCGCATCGACGGGCTGGTCAACAATGCGGGCATTGCCGATGCGCATGGCACCGCGCTGGCCGACATGGAGTGGGCGCAGTGGCAGCGCAGGCTGTCGTCCCTGCATGGCGCCTTCCTGTGCAGCAAGCACGCCCTGCCGGCGCTGGGTGCCGACAAGCGCGGTGCGATCCTCAACATTGCTTCGACACGCGCGCAGCAGTCCGAACCACACAGCGAAGCCTACGCCGCCGCCAAGGGCGGGCTGCTCGCCTTCACCCACGCACTGGCGCTCAGCGCTGGACCGGCGGTGCGCGTGAACAGCATCAGCCCCGGATGGATCAGCACGGGCGCATGGCAGGCACCGATGCGCCGGCGCACGCCATCGCTGTCGCGTGCCGACCATGCGCAGCACCCGGTGGGCCGGGTCGGCCAGCCCGAAGACATCGGCGCGTTGGCGGTGTACCTGCTGTCGGACATGGCCGGTTTCATCACCGGCCAGGACCACATCGTCGACGGCGGCATGACCCGCAAGATGATCTACGTCGACTGAAAAGCAGGCGCGTCAGCCGGCCATGCCGGAATGCCGCAGCAGCGCATCGATGCTCGGTGCGCGGCCGCGGAAGGCCTGGAAATTCTCCGCAGCACTGCGGCTGCCACCGCGGCCGATGATCTCATCGCGGAAACGCGCGCCGGTCGCCGCCACCGCGTCCGGCGCCTCCTCGAACGCGGCATACGCATCGGCGCTGAGTACTTCGGCCCACTTGTAGCTGTAATACCCCGCCGCATAACCGCCGGCGAAGATGTGGCTGAACTGGTGCGGGAAGCGATTCCACTGCGGCGGATGGTTGACCGCCACCTCCGCACGCACGCGATCCAGCAAGCCCAGCACGGTGTCCTGCTGCGGTTCGAACTGGCTGTGGACCAGCATGTCGAACACGCCGAACTCCAGCTGTCGCACCGTGGCCATGCCACTGTGGAAATTGCGCGCCGCCAGCATTTTCTCATACAGCGCGCGCGGCAACGGTTCGCCGGTTTCCACATGGGCGGTCATGCCCTGCAGGTGGCTCCATTCCCAGCAGAAGTTCTCCATGAACTGGCTCGGCAACTCCACCGCATCCCATTCCACGCCATTGATGCCGGCCACGCCCAGTTCGCCGATGCGGGTCAGCAGCTGGTGCAGGCCATGGCCCATTTCGTGGAACAACGTGGTCACTTCGTTGTGGCTGAACGTAGCGGGCGCGCCATCGGCACCGCGGCCGAAGTTGCATACCAGGTAGACCAGCGGCGTCTGCACGCTGCCATCGGCGTGCACGCGGCGGTTGCGGCAATCGTCCATCCAGGCGCCGCCGCGCTTGCCTTCACGTGCGTACAGGTCAAGGTAGAACTGGCCCACCAGTGCATCCTGTGCATCCACCAGCCGGAAGAAGCGGACATCGTCGTGCCACACCGGTGCGCTGTCCGGCTGCACCCGCACTCCGTACAACTGCTCGATCACGGCGAACAACCCACCCAGCACCTTGGGCTCGGTGAAATACTGTTTCACTTCCTGTTCGGAATAGCTGTAGCGCGCCTGTTTCAGCTTGTCCGCGGCAAAGGCCAGATCCCAGGCCTGCAGGCTGTCCAGCCCCAGGACGTCGTGGGCGAACTGCTCCAGTTCTGCGCGATCCTTGCTGGCAAAGGGCTTGGCGCGCGCAGCGAGATCACGCAGGAACGCCAGCACCTCGGCCGGATCCTGCGCCATCTTGGTCGCGATGGAATACTCGGCGTAGGAAGCGAACCCCAGCAACTGCGCCAGCTCCGCGCGCAAGGCGAGGATGCGGTCGATGTTGGCGCTGTTGTCCAGCGCCGCCTCACCGAATTCCGAAGCGCGCTGCGCACTGGCGCGGTACAGGGTCTCGCGCAGGCTGCGATCTTCGGCATAGGTCTGTACCGGCAGGTAGCACGGCATCTGCAGGGTCAGCTTCCAACCCGGCGTTCCCTCCTTTTCAGCAGCAGCACGCGCGGCAGCGCGGACATCCTGCGGCAGGCCGGCAAGGCGCGTTTCATCGTCGATCAGCAACGACCACGCATCGGTGGCGTCCAGCACGTTCTGCGAAAACCGGGCCGCCAGTGCGGAAAGCTCTGCCTTGATCGCCGTGAAGCGCGCTTTGTCGGCGCCATCCAGCTGCGCGCCGCCCAGGCGGAAATCCCTCAGGGTGTTGTCCAGCACCTTGCGCCTTGGCGCATCCAAGCCGGCCGCCTCCACCGGGGATGCCAGCGCCTGGTATTGCTGGAACAGCGCGAGGTTCTGGCCCAGTGCGCTGCCGAAGTTGGTCACCCGTGGCAGGTTCTGGTTGTAGGCCTCGCGCAGCGCCGTGGTGTTCATCACCGCCTGCAGGTGGCCGACCTGGCCCCATGCCCGCCACAGGCGCTCGGTGGCATTGTCCAGCGGCACCACGAACGATTCCCACGTCACCGGCTGCACCTGTTCGGCGGCGGCGACGGCGGCTTCCGCGTCGGCCAGCAGCACGTCCAGCGCCGGTCCGATGTGTTCAGGCCGGATCTCGGAAAAACGCGGCAGGCCGGAAAAATCAAGCAACGGGTTGGTGGCGGTCATGGGAACTCCAGTAGCGGGTACCACGCAGCGTGGCATGGTGCTGGATATGGCGCCGCGCCGTCGCGATGGCAAGGGGGATCAGATCGTTTCCAGGCTGCTGGTCGGCAGGCTGGGCAACGCGCCACCGGCCAATACCGCTGCCAGCGCCGCATCCGCAGCGGCCACGTCGATCCCCATCCGTTCATACCAGGAAGGATCGTAATAGCTGTGCGCGTAGCGTTCGCCGCTGTCACACAGGATGGTGACGATGCTGCCGCCGCGCCCTGCCGCACGCATCCACTGCGCGGCCTGCAGCACGCCGATGAAATTGGTGCCGGTGGAGCCGCCGACGCGCCGCCCCAGGCGGCGGCTGACCTGGCGCATGGCGGCCAGCGCCAGGGCATCGGGCACCTTCACCATGGCATCCACGCTGGTCGGGATGAAGCTGGGTTCCACCCGCGGACGGCCGATGCCTTCCACCCGCGACCCGCCTTCACAGGTCAGGTGGCGCCACGGCTCACCGGCCAGCGCGGCACGGTAACCGTCATAGAACACGGAGACTTCCGGATCCGCGCAGAGGATGCGCGTGTCATGCCGGCGGTAGCTGACGTAGCGCCCCAGCGTGGCCGCCGTACCGCCGGTGCCCGGGCTGCACACGATCCATTCCGGAATGGGATGCGGCTCTTCGGCCATCTGCTTGAAGATGGATTCGGCGATGTTGTTGTTGGCGCGCCAGTCGGTGGCCCGCTCGGCGAAGGTGAACTGGTCCATGAAGTGGCCGCCGGTCTCGCGTGCCAGCTGTTCGGAGGCAGCATTCAGGCCGCAGGCACTCTGCACAAGGTGGCAGCGGCCGCCATGGAATTCGATCGCGGCGATTTTTTCCGGTGAGGTGCTGGCCGGCATCACCGCGATGAACGGCAGGCCGAGCAGGCGCGCGAAATACGCTTCGGAGACCGCGGTCGAGCCACTGGAGGCCTCGATCACCGGGCGTCCAGCGCGCAGCCAGCCGTTGGCCAGCGCGTACAGGAACAGCGAGCGCGCCAGGCGATGCTTCAGGCTGCCGGTGGGATGGCTGGACTCGTCCTTGAAATACACCTCGATGCCGTCGAACCCGGGCAGGTCCATCGGAATCAGGTGGGTATCAGCCGAACGGTTGAAATCGGCCTCGATCTTGCGGATGGCGGCAGCCACCCATTCACGCTGCGACATGGCGGAATCGTTGTCCGTGGTGGAACGGTGCGGTGCACGCATTCTACGCCGGACCGTCGTCATCCGCCGGTCGGTAGAATGGGCGTTTATGCCGTTTCCCGCCCGACCCGATAGGAGCCCCCCATGTCCCTTTCCGACCTGCAGACCGTCCCCGGCGTCGCCGCCCAGCCGCCGGCCGAGACCGCCGGCTTCGTCTTCAACCACACCATGCTGCGGGTGAAGGACGCGACCGCGTCGCTGGACTTCTACACCCGCGTGCTGGGCTACCGGCTGATCGACAAGCGCGACTTCGCCGAAGCCCAGTTCAGCCTGTACTTCCTGGCGCTGCTGCCGGCCGGCACGGTCGTGCCTGAATCCGATGCCGAGCGCCGCCTGTGGATGGCCGGCATCCCGGGTGTGCTGGAACTGACCCACAACCATGGCACCGAAGCGCAGGACGGCCCGGTGTACCACGACGGCAACAGCGACCCGCGCGGCTTCGGTCACATCTGCGTGTCGGTGCCGGACATCCAGTCCGCCTGCAAGCGCTTCGATGACCTGCAGGTGCCCTACCAGAAGCGCCTGGAAGACGGCCGCATGAAGCACCTGGCCTTCATCAAGGACCCGGACGGCTACTGGGTCGAGATCATTTCCAACGCCTGACCCCCAAAAAAGGGGACGGAGGACATTAAGTCGTTTCTGGCACAATCGGGCCGCAAACGACTTAATGTCCTCCGTCCCCTTTTTTTGGAGCGTGCGCATGGAAACCAACGAGCTGCATCGCGGGCGATTGATCGACCACATCCAGCTGATCGTGCGGGATCTTGCCGCCAGCCGGCGCTTCTACCAGGCGGTGTTCGACACGATCGGCATCCCGATCGCCGGCGAAGGCGACACGTACTTCTGGGCCGACGAGCTGTTCATTTCCAGCGCGAACAGCGAGGCCGCCGCCGGCACGCTGACCGGCCGCCACCATCTGGCCTTCCAATCACGCAGCCGCGCCACCGTGGATGCGTTCCACAGCGCCGCGCTGGCCGCAGGCGGCAAGGACAACGGCGCGCCCGGCGAACGCCCCTACCACCCGGGGTACTACGCCGCGTTCGTGCTCGACCCGGATGGCAACAACATCGAAGTGGTGTACCACGGCGAGGCCACCTACAGCGCCGGGTCGGTGAAGGTCACGTTCTGACTTCCGCGATGCCCTGAAACGAGGAAGCCGGGCACTGCCCGGCTTCCGATGTCGCGATGTGCCGACGGCTCAGTGCGCGGCCAGGTAGATGTCCTGCAGCACGGCCTTTTCCAGCTCCAGCTCACCCAGCAGGTTCTTGACGATATCGCCCAGGCTGAGGATGCCGACCAGCGTCGCGCCTTCGGTCACCATCAGGTGGCGGCGTCGCGAATAGGTCATCAGGGACATCGCCTGCTTCAGCGTCGCCTCTGGCGCGATGCCGTCTAGGCCCGTCGAGGGCACGCTGGAAATCACCCGGCGGCCGGCCTGCGGACCGTCATCGGCGAGGCTGCGGACGATGTCCTTTTCGGAAATGATGCCGACCGGGGCACCGTCCTTCATCACCACCAGGGCGGCGATCTTGTTCGCGCTCATCTTGTGCGCGGCAGCACCGATCGTGTCTTCCACGTCGATGGTGATGACAGCTTCTTTCTTGGATTGCAGCAGCTCGCGGACGTTCATTCTTGTTTCCTGTTGCAGGTCACTGTTTCGAAAAATGTGCTCTGCCGATGCGCCCCCTCCCCGGGAACAGACCTTCCAGCGCACGTCTGGTAAAGCGCGGACGGGGCAGGTCAAACCGCTCGACCCCGCCCGGCAGGCTCGATTCCATCACCGCGACCATCGGTCACTACCCGCATCGACGGCACAGCACATCGTGGAACCAGCCAACAATCCAGAGAATGGCACTGGCGCAGAAACCGCTGCTGAACGCAGACCACGCGGCGCGCTCAAGATGCGTCGCCCTCTGCCGAGATGCGGGCAGAACGCCGGGGTTGTGTCCCAGTTGCAGCGCCGACGCCTGTGATGACGCGTTCGGCACGCATGCTTCGTCTTTACACCCATGACATGCAGCGTCCTGCCGCCGCGTGGTGGTTTCCGCCTGCACCGCACCCCATGGTTAGGGCAGTGCACGGCGCCCCGCGCCGCGCTCCCCCTCCTCCCTGGATGTCCCCATGTCCCACCTGTTTTCCCCGTTCCAGCTGAAAGGCGTGACCCTGCGCAACCGCATCGCGGTGCCGCCGATGTGCCAGTACAGCGCCGTAGATGGCGTGCCCAACGCCTGGCATCTGGCGCATTACACCGGACTGGCCCGCGGCGGTGCCGGGCTGGTCATCGTGGAGGCCACCGGTGTTTCCGCGGAAGGCCGCATCACCCCCGGCTGCCTTGGCCTGTGGAACCAGGCGCAGGCTGACGCCCTTGCCCCGATTGCCGCCGCCATCGCCGAGACCGGCGCCGTACCGGGCATCCAGATCGGGCACGCCGGGCGCAAGGCCAGTGCCAACCTGCCGTGGGAAGGCGATGACCATATCGACGAAGACGATGCGCGCGGCTGGCCGACCCTGGCACCGTCGGCCATCGCCTTCGGTGGCGGTCTGTCCAAGCTGCCGCAGGAGATGACCATCGACGACATCAAGCGCGTGCAGGCTGACTTCGTTGCAGCCGCCGAACGCGCGCGCGATGCCGGCTTCAAATGGCTGGAACTGCATTTCGCGCATGGCTACCTGGCGCAGAGCTTCTTCTCTGCCTACAGCAACCAGCGCGATGACGCCTACGGTGGCAGCTGCGACAACCGCGCCCGCTTCCTGCTCGAAACGGTTGCCGCGGTACGCGCGGTGTGGCCGGCCGAGCTGCCGCTGACCGCGCGCATGGGCGTGATTGAATACGACGGGCGCGACGAAGAAACCCTGTCCGAATCGATCGAGCTGGTCCGCCAGATGCGCGAACGGGGTCTGGACCTGCTCAACGTCAGCATCAACTTCGTCATTCCCACCGGCGTGGTGCCGTGGGGCACGCCGTCCTTCCTGGCACCGATTGCCCAACGCGTCCGCAACGAAGCCGGGATCCCCGTGGCGGTGGGCTGGTGCGTGGATGGCGCTGAAGCCGCCGAAACCATCGTGCAGGAGCAGCAGAGCGATCTGGTGATGATCGGCCGCGCGCACCTGGCCAACCCGCATTACCCGTACCAGCTGGCGCAGGAACTGGGGGTCGACAACCCGGCTTGGGCCACCCTGCCCGCGCCGTACGCGCATTGGCTGGCGCGCTATCGCGGGCCGGGGCGCGCTTCGGCGCAGTAAGCAGGAGGCTTGACGTCAACGTCAACGTCAACGTCAAAAGCTGCACGCCGCTTGTTGGCGGGGCGGGGTGGCTGTGCAGGACACGCCGCAAGTACATCCGTATAGGCTCGCTTTTCGCATCC
>NZ_LDJK01000054.1 GCF_001431535.1 Stenotrophomonas chelatiphaga | reverse complement strand
GGGGCTCCGCCGTTCGCTGCCAACTCGCAGGCAACAAAAAACCCGGCCGAAGCCGGGCTTTTCGCACACAAAGGGAAGAACCGATTACTCGCCAGCCGCGTGACGCGCCTGCAGCTCGTCTTCCTTCTGGCGATCGAAGAAAGCCATGATCTTGCTCATGATCGGGAACGTCCCGTCGCGACCCAGCGCCGACACCAGGAACCACGGCTCCTTCCAGCCCAGATCCGCAATGATCTGCTCGGCCGCCGCCTTGGCCTCGTCCTCGAACATCAGGTCGGCCTTGTTCAGCACCAGCCAGCGCGGCTTCTGCAGCAGCTCCGGATCATGCCGCTCCAGCTCGCGCTCGATCGCACGCACCTGCTCCACCGGCGAAATTTCCACCCCGCCTTCCATCGGCGAGATGTCCACCAGGTGCAGCAGCAGACGGGTGCGCTGCAGGTGGCGCAGGAACTGCGCGCCCAGGCCAGCGCCGTCGGCAGCACCTTCGATCAGGCCGGGAATATCGGCGATCACGAAGCTGCGGTAGTTTTCCACCTTCACCACACCCAGGTTCGGGTACAGCGTAGTGAACGGGTAATCGGCCACCTTCGGCGTCGCCGCCGAGACCGCGCGGATCAGCGTGCTCTTGCCGGCATTCGGGAAGCCCAGCAGGCCGACGTCGGCCAGCAGCTTCAACTCCAGCTTCAGCGAGCGCTCTTCGCCTGGCTCGCCCGGCAGCGCCTGGCGCGGCGAGCGGTTGGTCGAGCTCTTGAAATGCATGTTGCCCAGGCCGCCGCGGCCGCCCTTGGCCACCAGCAGGCGATCGCCGTGCTGGGTCATGTCACCGATCACTTCATCGGTGGCCACGTTGGTCACCGTGGTGCCGACCGGCACGGTGATGACCAGGTCTTCGCCACCCTTGCCATAGGCCTGGCGGCCCATGCCGTTCTCGCCGCGCTGCGCCTTGAAGATGCGGTCATGGCGGAAGTCGACCAAGGTGTTGAGGTTTTCGTCGGCGCGGATCCACACGCTGCCACCGCCGCCGCCATCGCCACCATCGGGGCCACCGAGCGGGATGAACTTCTCGCGACGGAAGCCGATACAGCCATTGCCGCCGTTGCCGGCGAACACTTCAATTTCTGCTTCGTCTACCAGTTTCATTTTTCGATGCCTGCGATGGGCGCGGCAGCCTGCCGTCGCCTTGGGATTCTACTGCCCCGGCGTCGCCAGGGCTCGGCCACCTGCGCGGTGGACCGGATGTACGTCGAAACTACCTGCTGCATCCAACGAAAAACCCCGCCGAAGCGGGGCTCTTCTGCAGCGCACCCATGACTGGCATGGGCGCCAGCCGCGCCTGGATCAGGCTTCGGCCGAAACCACGCTGACGGTGCGACGCTTCTTCGCACCCTTCACCGAGAACTCCACCTTGCCGTCCACGAGGGCGAACAGGGTGTGGTCACGGCCGAGGCCAACGCCGGTACCCGGGTGGAACTGGGTGCCGCGCTGACGCACGATGATGTTGCCGGCGTCGATGGCCTGGCCACCGAAGATCTTCACGCCGAGGTACTTCGGGTTGGAGTCGCGACCGTTGCGCGAAGAGCCTACGCCTTTTTTATGTGCCATGACCTATCTCCTTACTTGCTGCCACCGGCAATGCCGGTGATCTCGATTTCGGTGTAGTACTGACGGTGACCCTGGCGCTTCATGTGGTGCTTACGGCGACGGAACTTGATGATCCGGACCTTGTCGGCACGACCCTGGGACAGGACGGTGGCAGTGACCGCAGCGCCGCTCAGGGCGTCGCCGATCTTGATGCCATCGCTGTCGCCGAGCAGCAGGATGTTGTCGAACTTGATCTCGCTGCCGACTTCGACTTCGAGCTTTTCCACGCGGAGCTTTTCGCCCTGCGCGACGCGGTATTGCTTACCGCCGGTGACCAGTACTGCGTACATGACCAGACTTCCTTTGTAGTTATTGTGGTCTATTAACTGCCGCCATCGAGGGCAGACAGGAGCGGAATTGTACCGGCACGCCCGGCCTGGGTCAACCCTCCCCCACACCCCGCAAACCCAGGCGCGACAAGGCCTTCATCACCCTGTACGCCAATCTCATGTGCTGCGACTGGCGGCTGGCATTGTCGCCCATTGCCCCCATCTGGTCTGCTCGGTAGGCTGCTTGATTGCCGTCCCCGACGCCCTTCCTGCTGGCCGGGCCCCAGCCCAAGCCCCCAACACCGGATCCCCCATGGCGATGGATTTCATCCGCATCCGCGGCGCGCGGACGCACAACCTCAAGAACATCGATCTCGATCTGCCGCGTGACAAGCTGATCGTGATCACCGGCCTGTCCGGCTCGGGCAAGTCCTCGCTGGCGTTCGACACGATCTACGCCGAGGGCCAGCGCCGTTACGTGGAATCGCTGTCGGCCTACGCCCGCCAGTTCCTCAGCGTGATGGAAAAGCCGGACCTGGACCACATCGAAGGCCTGTCCCCGGCCATTTCGATCGAACAGAAATCGACCTCGCACAACCCGCGGTCGACCGTCGGCACCATCACCGAAATCTACGACTACCTGCGCCTGCTGTATGCACGCGTGGGCACCCCGCGCTGCCCCGACCACGGCTATCCGCTGGAAGCGCAGACGGTCAGCCAGATGGTCGACCACGTGCTGACCCTGGACCCGGAACAGCGCTACATGCTGCTGGCCCCTGTGATCCGCGACCGCAAGGGCGAACATGCCCAGGTGTTCGACCAGATGCGCGCGCAGGGCTATGTGCGCGTGCGCGTGGATGGAGTGCTGTATGAAATCGACGAGGTGCCGCCGCTGGCGCTGCGCCAGAAGCACACCATCGAGGCGGTCATCGACCGCTTCCGCCCGCGCGAGGACATCAAGCAGCGCCTGGCCGAAAGTTTCGAAACCGCGCTGAAGCTGGGCGACGGCATGGTCTCGGTGCAGTCGCTGGACAGCCCCGAAACCGCCCCTGCACTGTTCTCCTCGAAGTATTCCTGCCCGGTCTGCGATTACTCGCTGCCGGAGCTGGAACCGCGCCTGTTCTCGTTCAACGCACCGATGGGCGCCTGCCCCGGCTGCGATGGCCTGGGCATGGCCGAGTTCTTCGATCCCTCGCGCGTGGTCGTGCACCCCGAGCTGCCGCTGTCGGCCGGCGCGGTGCGCGGCTGGGACCGTCGCAATGCCTATTATTTCCAGCTGATCGCCTCGCTGGCCAAGCACTACAAGTTCGACGTGGACGCGGCCTGGAACACCCTGCCGGCCAACGTACAGAAGGCGGTGCTGTACGGCAGCGGTGATGAAACCATCAGCTTCACCTACTTCACCGAAGCCGGTGGGCGCACCCAGCGCAAGCACCGCTTCGAAGGCATCATTCCCAACCTGGAACGCCGCTACAAGGAAACCGAATCGGCGGCGGTGCAGGAAGAACTGGGCAAGTACATCAGCGAACAGAGTTGCCCGGAGTGCAAGGGCGCGCGCCTGAACCGGGCCGCGCGCAACGTGTTCGTGGCCGACCGTCCGCTGCCGGACCTGGTGGTGATGCCGATCGACGATGCGCTGAAGTTCTTCAGCACGCTGAGCCTGCCCGGCTGGCGTGGCGAGATCGCCAGCAAGATCGTCAAGGAGATCGGCGAGCGCCTGGGGTTCCTGGTCGACGTGGGCCTGGATTACCTCAGCCTGGAGCGCAAGGCCGACACGCTGTCCGGCGGCGAAGCCCAGCGCATCCGCCTGGCCTCGCAGATCGGCGCCGGCCTGGTCGGCGTGATGTACGTGCTGGATGAGCCGTCGATCGGCCTGCACCAGCGCGACAACGAACGCCTGCTCGGCACCCTCACCCGCCTGCGCGACCTCGGCAATACGGTGATCGTGGTCGAGCATGACGAAGATGCGATCCGCCTGGCCGACTACGTGCTGGACATCGGTCCGGGCGCGGGCGTGCATGGCGGCGAGATCGTCGGCCAGGGCAGTCTGCAGGACATCCTAGACGCACCGCGTTCGCTGACCGGCCAGTACCTGTCGGGCAAGCGTGCGATCGAAATCCCGGCGCGCCGGCACAAGCCGAACCCGAAGATGACCCTGCACCTGCGCGGGGCCAGCGGCAACAACCTCAAGAACGTCGACCTGGCCATTCCGTCGGGCCTGATGACCTGCATCACCGGTGTGTCCGGCTCGGGCAAGTCGACGCTGATCAACGACACGCTGTTCTCGCTGGCCGCCAACGAGATCAACGGCGCGTCGCACGATATCGCCCCGTACAAGGAAATCGACGGGCTGGACCTGTTCGACAAGGTGGTGGACATCGACCAGTCGCCGATCGGTCGCACCCCGCGCTCGAACCCGGCGACCTACACCGGCCTGTTCACGCCCCTGCGCGAGCTGTACGCCCAGGTGCCCGAAGCCCGTGCGCGCGGCTACTCGCCGGGCCGCTTCAGCTTCAACGTGCGCGGCGGCCGCTGCGAAGCCTGCCAGGGCGATGGCCTGATCAAGGTGGAGATGCACTTCCTGCCGGACGTGTACGTGCCCTGCGATGTCTGCCACGGCAAGCGTTACAACCGCGAAACGCTGGAGATCCTGTACAAGGGCTACAACATCAACGACGTGCTGCAGATGACCGTTGAAGATGCGCTGAAGCTGTTCGAGCCGGTGCCGAGCATCGCGCGCAAGCTGGAAACGCTGGTCGACGTGGGCCTGAGCTACATCAAGCTGGGCCAGAGCGCGACCACGCTGTCCGGCGGTGAAGCGCAGCGCGTGAAGCTGTCCAAGGAACTGTCGCGCCGCGATACCGGGCGCACGCTGTACATCCTGGACGAGCCGACCACCGGCCTGCATTTCCATGACATCGAAGCGCTGCTGGGCGTGCTGCACAAGCTGCGCGACGAAGGCAACACGGTGGTGGTGATCGAGCACAACCTGGACGTCATCAAGACCGCCGACTGGATCGTCGACCTGGGTCCGGAAGGCGGCCATCGCGGTGGCACCATCCTGGTCACCGGCACCCCGGAAGACGTGGCGGCCTGCCCGACCTCGTACACCGGCCAGTTCCTTGCCAAGATGCTGCCCTCGGTCAGCGCGCGCCCGGACAAGCCGGCGGCGGTGGCCAACAAGCCCGATGCGCGCCCGCCGCGCAAGGTGAAGCCGGAGCCGAAGAAGAAGGCCGCCGCGGCCAAGAGCACCGGCACCCCCAGCAAGTCCGCGACGACCAAGACCACCGCTACGCGCAAGAAGAAGGACGCCTGATGAGCACCGAGCACAAGATCCTCGCTCGCATCCCGATCAGCGTGCGCTGGCGCGACATGGACAGCATGGGCCACGTCAACAACGCCAAGTACATCTCCTACCTGGAAGAGGCGCGCGTGCGCTGGATGCTGGGCGTGGAAGGCGTGGCGATGACCGACCGCATCGCGCCGGTGGTGGCCGCCACCAACGTCAACTACCGGCTGCCGATCGTGTGGCCCAACGACATCGTGGTGGAACTTTTCGTGGAGCGGCTGGGCAACAGCAGCGTGACCATCGGCCACCGCATCGTCGACCAGCAGGACGAATCACGCCTGTATTCGGACGGCAACGTGGTGGTGGTCTGGATGGACACCCAGACCGGCAAGAGCGCCCCGCTGCCCGACGCCGTGCGCAACGCTTCCACCTGAGGTAGTGACGGCCGTCGCCTTGGTGGGTGACGACCGTTGGTCGTCACGCGCGTAACCGCGCACACCTGAGGCAGCGACGGCAGTTCCCTTGGTGGGTGACGACCGTTGGTCGTCACGCGCGGTGATGCGACCGCCCGCCGCGCTCACCTGAGGTAGTGACGGCCGCTGGCCGTCATGCTTCTGCCCCACCGCTTGCCGCTGCGCTCGCCGAGCGTGGCTATGCCGGCCGTCCTGGCCGGCACCCTCCGGGTCGTCGCAGGCGACGTTGGCAGCGGCTCCTGCCGCTGCCTTCGGCGCTACCGGTCAGCGGCCGGCCGCGCGCACTTGAAGCGTCGCCGCCGCTTCGCCGCCACCTTCCAGCTGCAGCACCAGCGGCAGCGCCTGCCCGTCCTTCAGCGAGGCCTTGGCCTGCATCAGCATCAGGTGCTTGCCCCCCGGCTTGAGTTCAACCATCGCACCGGCCGGCAGCACCAGATGGTGCAGGTGCTGCATGCGGCTGACGTCGCCCTGCAGCGTGGTTTCATGCAACGACACCTCGCTGAAGGCCGCACTGCGTGCGCCGATGATCGTCACCGCGCTGCCGCAGCGGTTGTGGATCGTGCCGTAGCCGGCCGTCATCGCCATCGCCGCGCCAGGCGGCAACCGCGCCCATCCGTCTTTCAACTGCAGGCACGCCACCGGCGCGGCCGCCGCCGCTCCCGATGCTGCGAATGCACACAACGCGAACAATACGCCAACGCATGGTTTGGTTATCATCGGACCACGTTCCCTCCCGGCAAGAGATCGCAGCATGACCACGCTCATCGAGGTGTACAACCATGGACCGATCCGCGAACTGCGCCTGGCGCGGCCGCCGGTCAATGCACTGGACACCGACCTCTGCCGGCAGTTGATCCACGCCGTAGAACAGGCCATGGCCGAAGACGTGCATGGACTGGTGCTGTCGGGCAACGAACGGGTATTCACCGGCGGCATGGACGTGCCCCACCTGCTGTCGCATGGCGACGACCAGCACGCCCTGCTGGACAGCTGGAACGCGTTCTTCGGCGCGGTGCGCACGCTGGCCGAAAGCCGTATCCCGGTCGTGGCGGCGCTGACCGGGCACGCCCCGGCCGGTGGCTGCGTGCTGGCCTTGTGCTGCGACTACCGGGTGATGGCGCGCAGCACCGACCCCGCGCAACCGTTCGCCATCGGCTTGAATGAAGTACAGGTGGGCCTGGTGGCACCGGAAGGCATCCAGCGCCTGCTGCGCCGCGCCGTGGGCGTGCACCGGGCCGGGATCCTGCTGACCACCGCCGCCATGGTGCCGGCCGAGCAGGCCCTGCAGATCGGCCTGGTGGACGAGCTGGCCGACGGCGACCTGGTCGTGGCGCGCGCCGTGGCCTGGCTGCAGCGGCTGCTGACGATGCCGCGCCAGCCGATGCTGCTCACCCGCGCGATTGCCCGCCAGGACCTGCATGACGCCCTGCACCCGGACCTGATCCGCCTGGATCGCTTCGTCGAAGCCTGGTATGCGCCGGATGCGCAGCAGGCACTGCAGGCGCTGGCGGCCCGGCTCGGCAAGGGCTGATCACCGGGCAACCGCGGGCAGCGCCGGCCGGGGGCTGCTGCACGGCCGCCCGGCTATAATCACGGCCTGTTCCGACACCGGCTGTCCCCCTTGAACGACACGCACGAACCCGTCGTCTCCGAGTTGATCGACCTGCTCACTCTGGAGCGGCTGGAAGACAACCTGTTCCGTGGCCAGAGCCGCGACATCGGCACCAAGTACGTGTTCGGCGGGCAGGTGCTCGGCCAGGCGCTGGCCGCTGCCCAGGCCACGGTGGACAACGGGCGCCACGTGCATTCGCTGCACGCGTACTTCCTGCGTGCGGGCAATATCGACCACCCGATCGTGTACGACGTTGACCGCACCCGCGATGGCGGCAGCTTCTCGGTACGCCGGGTGACCGCGATCCAGCACGGCAAGGTGATCTTCTTCTGCGCGGCCTCTTTCCAGCAGGAAGAAAGCGGTGCCGAACACCAGCACAAGATGCCCGAGGTGCCGCAGCCGGAAGACATCGAACCCAACCGCCCGCTGCCGCCGGAGGTGCTCGAGCGGCTGCCGATCAAGGTGCAGCGCTGGCTGTCGCGGGGTGGCCCGTTCGAATTCCGCCACGTCTACCCGCGCGATGAGCTCAACCCGCCCAAGCGCCCGCCCTACCACCAGGTCTGGTTCCGCCTGACCGAACCGGTTGGCGATGCACCGGAACTGCACCAGGCGCTGTTGGCCTACGCCTCGGATTTCCACCTGCTGGGCACGGCGACCTTCCCGCACGGCATCAGCTACTACCAGCCGCACGTGCAGATGGCATCGCTGGACCACGCTATCTGGTTCCACCGCCCGTTCCGCGCCGACGACTGGCTGCTGTATTCGCTGGACAGCCCGAGCGCACAGGATTCGCGCGGGCTGGCGCGCGGGCAGTTCTTCGACCGCCACGGTCGCCTGGTGGCGAGCACCGCGCAGGAAGGCCTGATCCGCGTGGTGCCTGACAGCGCTGCCGCCGCTGCCGTGCCGGCCAAGGACTGAGGAACGCGCGATGAGACAGATTTTCAGCAGCCAGCGCGTGGAAACCGTGGAGGGCGTGGCCGAACTGCTGCGCAGCCACGACATCGAAGTGCGCGTGACCGATGGGCGCACGTACCACAGCAAACGCCGCGGCCAGTTCAGCTATCTCGACCAGAGCAAGAACATCCGCCACCCCACGGTATGGGTGGTGCGTGCGGACGACCAGCCGCGTGCGCGCGAGATCCTGCGCGACGCGCGCCTGCTCGACACCACCCGCCGTGACCACCCGACCGCCGAGTTCGCTTTCCGCGAAACCGAAGCGCCGTCGAGCGGACGCGGCTGGGCCTGGCGCATCCGCATCGCTCTGTTGGTGGTGATCGCCGGCGTGGCCTTGTTCATCGCCATGGGCCATCGCGGCGCAGAGCAGCCGGCTGCCCCGGCGCCCGCCCCTGCCCCGCAGCAGCAGCCCGCTGCGCCGGCCGCCCCGGCCGAGGAAGAAGAAGTCCGGGTGCGCATCCAGCCGTCCACGTCGCAACCCTGAGGCGGTAGTGACGGCCGCTGGCCGTCATGGCGGTGGGTGACGACCGCTCGCCGTCATGGCGGTGGGTGACGACCGCTCGCCGTCATGGCGGTGGGTGACGACCGTTGGTCGTCACGCTGTTGCAGTTGCCTCCAGAGCCGTGACGACCAACGGTCGTCACCCACCAGGGCCATCTTCCACCAGAGGTCATCCCCACCAAAGGCTCCGCGCATTCCGGGCTGACGGCCAGCGGCCGTCACTACCGTCGCCCGCATTCCGCCGTGGCGACCGCGGTCACATCCTGCGCGGTGCTCCGTCTTGGGACACAATCCCCGCAGGAGCGCCGCCCATGACCGCAGTAGCCGCAAGCATCGATGACACCCTGCACCGCGAGCTGCCTGCCGCGGCCGATGGCTGCCAGCATGCCTACGGGCGCATCGTGCTGGCCTGCCAGAACACGGTGACCGCCATCGCGCTGGCCATCACCCGCGACCGCCACGCCAGCGAAGACATCGCCCAGGAAGCGTTCGTGCGCGGCTGGCAGCAGCTTCGCCAGCTGCGCAACCCGTCCAGCTTCATGCCATGGCTGCGCCAGATCACCCGCAACCTGGCCCGTGACTGGCTGCGCAGCCAGCGCGGCCGCCCGCTGTCGGGCGAAGCAGCGGAGCTGGCGATCAGCATGGCCGCCGATCCCGCCCCCGGCGCGGCCGACCGCCTGCTGCGCATCGAAGAAGAAGTTGCCGCCGAGGACATCATTTCCTCGCTGCCGGAAGAAAGCCGCGAAGTACTGTTGCTGTATTACCGCGAAGGCCAGCGCTCGCAACACGTCGCCAGCCTGCTCGGGCTCAGCGACGCAGCCGTGCGCAAGCGCCTGTCGCGTGCCCGCGGCATGGTGCGCGAGGGCCTGCTGCAGCGCTTCGGTGAGTTCGCGCGCAGCAGTGCGCCCGGCGCTGCGTTCGCCACCACGGTGGTGTCGATGCTGATGGTGGCCGCGCCGGGCACCGCCAGCGCAGCCATCGTTGCGCTGGGTACCGGCGTAGGCGTGGGCGGCAGCAAGCTCGGCCTGGGCGGTGCCAGTGCATCGGCCGGTACCGCGCTCGGTTCGTTGACCGCGGCGGCCGGGCAGTTTCCAGTTTTCAGCGATCACCTCAGCGTAGGCGCGATGATCGGCGCAGCGGTCGGCGGCACCGCCTTCAGTTACCTGGGTGGCCGCTACCTGATGTCGTTCGCCGAATCACCGCCGGAACGCACGCAGATCCGGCGCTTCGTGCACCTCAACACCTTCACCGCGATGGTGGTCTGCGTGACGGTACTGGTGTTGTCACTGCTGGCACTGCCGGTATGGGTGGACCTGTCCGCGCTGGTCGCGGGCCTGTCGCTGGTCTGCTGGCAATGCCTGGTGCCGCTGCGGCGGATCATGCAGCCGTTGATCGACCGCGATGCCGAACGGCGGGGACTGCAGGGCCAGAAGAACTGGACCTACGAAGCGCTGTACGGCAAGCACGGCATGATCGGCGCAGGCATCGGCGCATTGATCGTGGTCGGCGCATTGCTGTGGAGAAACGGCGCGCTGTAAGCCAAAGCGGTGACGACCACAGGCCGTCACCGCACTTCACACCGGTAGTGACGGCCGCTGGCCGTCAATTTTCCAAGGGCCGCTAACAGTCAATTTTCCTTGGGCCGCTGGCCGTCAGCCACGCCTCAGCGTGCCGCTGGACGCGCCGGACCCTTCGGCCCCTGGCCCTCGTGGCGCGGGCCACGCATCGGGCCCTTGGCCGCATCGAACTCGGCCTTGCTCAGCTGGCCGTCCTTGTTGGTGTCAGCCGCGGTGAACCAGGCATCACGATGTTGCTTCATGCGCAGCTCGCGATCCGCCTTGTCCAGGAAGCCATCCTTGTTGATGTCCATCTGGTCGAAGCGCCCGGCCAGGCGCGGATCAGCGGCCGCCTCCTGGCGGCTGATGCGGCCATCCTTGTTGGTATCCAGACGGGCCAGCTGCTCGGCATGGCCACGCCCCGGGCCGCGATGCCCGTGCTTGCCGCGCGGCCGCTCTTCGCGGGACAGCTTGCCGTCCTTGTTGGTGTCGAGCTGGTCGAAACGTTCGGCCAGGTGCGGCGCAGCAGCAGCTTCGCTGCGATCGATGAAACCGTCGTTGTTGGTGTCCAGCTTGACCGGGCGCTGCGGCGCCGGCGGCGCATCGGCGGCCAGGGCGATACCGGTGGCGGAGGTGCTCAGCAGCAGGGCCAGCAGCAGGGGGGTACGCAGGGTCATGGGGTCACTCCAGTAGAAGGGGACGGGGTGCTTTTCAATCACCCTCGAAGGACAACAACGCCTGGACGCAGCCGCGGTTGACGTCGGCCCCGGACGCGTTCATTTGGCAGACAGTCGCGGCCACTGCGACAGCCGGACGGTATGCTGTGGGCATGGCGATACACGGCGACCGAGACGACGAACTGAGGCTGTTCCAGACCGGCGAGCACCCCTGTGGCTACTGGCCGGAGCGGACCGCGCGCGACCTGGTGCTGGACCCGCATGACCGGCGCCTGGGCGGCCTGTACCCGATGGCGCTCAGCTGGGGCTTCCGCCGCAGCGGCGACCTGGTCTATCGCCCGCACTGCGCCCAGTGCCATGCCTGCGTGGCGGTGCGCATTCCCGTGCAGCGCTTCGCCCCGGATCGCAGCCAGCGCCGCTGCGTGGCGCGCAATGCCGACCTGGAAGTGCGCATCACCGCTGCCGCCCCCCGCGAGGAACTGTTCGCGCTGTACCACCGTTACCTGGCCCATCGGCATGCCAACGGCGGCATGGATACCCACGGCCCACACGAATTCGAACAGTTCCTGATCGGCAGCTGGTCGCGTACGCGCTTCCTGGAAATCCGCCTGCCACCGCCGCAGGGCGGGCCGGGCGAACTGATCGGCGTGGCCGTCACCGACGTCACCGATCAGGGCCTGTCGGCGGTCTACACCTTCTTCGACCCGGACCATGCGCAGCGCGGGCTGGGCACCTTCGCCATCCTGCAGCAGGTGGCCTGGGCACAACGCGAATCGCTGCCCCACCTGTACCTGGGGTATTGGATCCGCGACCACATGAAGATGGATTACAAGCGCCGGTTCCGCCCACTGGAAGCCTACGACGGCCGGCGCTGGAACGAATTCGATGGCGAACTGGCCGGACGCTGACAAGCCGCTGACACAGGCGCCGGTGCACAATACCGCCCATGAAAATTCCTGCCTTCAGCCTCCCCGCCCTGACCGTCGCCGTGGCCCTGCTGTGCAGCGCCTGCGCCCAGACCCCCGAGCGTGCCGCCGCGATGCCTGATGCCTCCACTCCGTTGCGCCTGGCCACCTACAACACCTCGCTGTACTCCGACCAGACCGGCGGGCTGATCGCCGAACTGGAAGGCGACAGTGCGCACGCGCGCAAGATCGCCGCGGTGCTGCAGCAGGTGCGCCCGGACCTGGTGCTGCTCAACGAATTCGACTACGACGATGCGCACCGCGCCGCCGATCTGTTCCAGCAGCGTTACCTGGCCGTGGCCCAGCCCGGTGGCGGTGAGCCGCTGAACTTTGCTTACCGCTATCTGGCCCCGGTCAACACCGGCGTGCAGAGCGGGCTGGACCTGGACAACAACGGCGAAGTGGGCGGCGAAGGCCGTGCCCGTGGCAACGACGCGTGGGGCTACGGCCTGCACCCGGGCCAGTACGGCATGCTGGTGCTGTCGCGCTATCCGATCGACGAAACCAAGGTGCGCAGCTTCCAGCTGCTGAAGTGGAATACCCTGCCCGGCGCGATCCGCCCGGTCGACCCGCGCACCGGCAAGAGCTTCTATTCCGATGCGGTGTGGTCGCAGTTGCGGCTGTCGTCCAAATCGCACTGGGACGTGCCGGTGCGCACGCCGTCGGGCGTCGTGCACGCGCTGGTCTCCCACCCTACCCCGCCGGTGTTCGATGGCCCGGAAAAGCGCAACGCCGCGCGCAACCATGACGAGCTGAAGCTGTGGCAGGAATACCTGTCCGCCGGTGACAAGCCGTGGCTGTGCGACGACCAGCAGCGCTGTGGCGGGCTGGCGCAGGACGCGCGCTTCGTGATCCTGGGCGACCTCAACAATGACCCGGTGGACGGCGATGGCCGCCACGAAGGCATCCTGGAACTCATCGAGCATCCGCGCGTGCTGCGCCATGCCACGCCGTCCAGCATCGGCGGCGAGCAGACCAGCCTGGCCTACGCCGCCAAGGGCATCGCGCGTCGCGGCGCCCCACAGCACGCCACCGGCGATTTCGGCCCGAAGTCCGGCACGATGCGGCTGGACTACGTGCTGCCCTCGGTGGGCTTCGCCTATGCCGGTGGCGGCGTGTTCTGGCCAGCCGAAGGCACCGACGAAGCGAAGATCGCCGACGGCAGCGACCACCACCTCGTCTGGGCCGACGTGAAGTAAGTCAGGGCTTCAGGGTGACGCCGATGGCGGCGGCGGCCTCGCGGGCGATCGCGCGGGCCGCGTCGGTGCTGTCGGCGCGCGCCAGGGTCACCCCGACGCGGCGGTGGCCGTGCACGCTCGGCTTGCCGAACAGGCGCACCGCGGTGTCCGGCACCTGCAGCGCGGCGGCGACATCGGTGAAGTACGGCACGCCTTCGCCATGGGCGAGCAGCGCGCAGGATGCGCTCGGTCCGCCCTGGCGGATCACCGGGATCGGCAGGCCGAGGATCGCGCGCGCGTGCAGGGCGAACTCGCTCAGCTCCTGCGAGACCAGGGTGACCAGGCCGGTGTCATGCGGGCGCGGCGACACTTCGCTGAACCACACCTCGTCGCCCTTCACGAACAGCTCCACGCCGAACAGTCCCCAGCCGCCGAGGTCATCGGTGATCGCCCGGGAGATCTCCTCGGCGCGCGCCAGCGCGGCGGCGGACATGGCCTGTGGCTGCCAGCTTTCGCGGTAGTCGCCGTCCTTCTGCAGGTGGCCGATCGGCGCGCAGAACGAGGTACCGCCGGCATGCCGCACGGTCAGCAGGGTGATTTCGTAATCAAAATCGATGAAGCCCTCGACGATGCAGCGGCCCGCACCGGCGCGGCCGCCGGTCTGTGCATAGGCCCAGGCCGGGGCGATGTCTGCTTCGCTGCGCAGCGTGCTCTGGCCCTTGCCCGAAGAGGACATCACCGGCTTGACCACGCACGGCAGGCCGATCGCCTGCACGGCGGCGATGTACTCCGCTTCGGTGTCCACGAAACGATACGGCGAGGTCGGCAGGCCCAGCGTTTCCGCCGCCAGCCGGCGGATGCCTTCGCGGTCCATGGTCAGTCGCGCCGCGCGCGCGGTCGGTACCACGCGCAGGCCCTGTTCCTGCTCCAGCTGGACCAGCGTCTCGGTGTGGATGGCCTCGATTTCCGGCACCACCAGGTGCGGCTTTTCCAGCGCGATCAGCTCGCGCAGCGCCATCGCATCCAGCATGTCGATCACATGCGCGCGGTGCGCGACCTGCATCGCCGGGGCATCGGCGTAACGGTCGGCAGCGATCACTTCCACGCCCAGGCGCTGCAGCTCGATGGCCACTTCCTTGCCAAGTTCGCCCGATCCCAACAGCAGGACGCGGGTGGCGGAGGGGGACAACGGGGTTCCGAATGCGGACATGGCGGCGTTCCAGCGTGCAGGTGTAGGCGGGTGGGCATTCTAGCCGGTCGCCCCCTGCCTGCCGACGGACGGCACTTGCAGACTGATATCAATTTGATATCTTTCGACCCAGACCCTCAAGGAAGTCCCGTCATGAAAGAGAAGCCGATCCGCTCCCTCAACGGCTTGGCCGTGCTGGCCGCCGTTGTGCTCATCGCCGGCCTTGCCGGCCTGGTGTTCCTGCTCGGCGCCGCGGGCGCGAACGGGATGCGCCCTGCCCCGATGCTGCTGTTGGGCAGCGTTCTGGTGATGCTCCTGGCCCTGCTGTCCTTGGCCGGCCTGTACACCGTGCAGCCCAACCAGGCGGCGGTACTGAGCCTGTTCGGCAAGTACGTCGGCACGGTCAAGGACAACGGCCTGCGCTGGAACAACCCGTTCTTCGCCAAGCGCCGGGTCAGCCAGCGCGTGCGCAATTTCGAAAGCGGCAAGCTGAAGGTCAACGAGCTGGACGGCAGCCCGATCGAGATCGCCGCGGTGATCGTCTGGCAGGTGGTGGATGCGTCCGAGGCGGTCTACAACGTCGACGACTACGAAAGCTTCGTGCATATCCAGTCCGAGTCGGCGCTGCGGGCGATGGCCACCAGCTACCCGTATGACCAGCACGAGGAAGGCCAGCTGGCCCTGCGCAGCCACGCCAGCGAGATCTCGCTGCACCTGAAGAACGAACTGGCCGAGCGCCTGGCCGATGCCGGCGTGCAGATCATCGATGCGCGCATCAGCCACCTGGCCTATGCCGCGGAAATCGCCCAGGCCATGCTGCAGCGCCAGCAGGCCAACGCGGTGATCGCCGCCCGCACGCGCATCGTGGCCGGTGCGGTCGGCATGGTGGAAATGGCGCTGGCCGAACTGCAGAAGAACGGCGTGGTGCAGCTGGACGAAGAGCGCAAGGCGCACATGGTGAGCAACCTGCTGACCGTGCTGTGTTCCGATCGCGGCACGCAGCCGGTGGTCAATGCCGGTTCGTTGTACTGAGCCGTGTTGACGGTGCCCTGCGGGCCATTGGCCGGCATCCATCGTTGAGCTAGGAGTATCCATGAGCGAGAAGAAAGCCTATCCACTGCGCATCAACGCCGATGTCCTGGCGGCGACGCAGCGCTGGGCCGACGACGAGCTGCGCAGCCTCAACGCCCAGATCGAATACATGCTGCGCGATGCATTGCGCAAGGCCGGACGGCTGCCGAAACCCACCCCTTCGCAGGAGAGCAAGGAATGAGCAGGAACCTTGGCAGGCGCGCGCCGCGCATGATGGTCGCCACCACGCTTTCGCTGCTGGCCGGGATCGCCAGCGCCGCTGAACCGGCGCAGGTGGCCACGCAGTTGCTGGACCACCTGCAGGCCGGCCGCGTGCAGGACACCGCCGCCATGCTGACCCCGGCGATGGCCGCTGCCGCCCCGGCTGATCGCCTGCAGGTGCTGTGGAATTCGCTGGGCGAACTGCAGCAGCGGGGGCAGCCGACGGTGAGCGAGCAGCAGGGCATGCATCTGGTGGAAGTGCCGTTGCGCTTCGCCGGTGCGGCGGTCAACGCGCAGGTCGCGGTGGATCCGCAGGACCGGATCGCCGGCCTGCTGCTGCGCCAGGCAGCGGCCGAAAAGGCCGCTCCGCCACCGGCCGATGCGACCTACCGCGAGCTGGATTTCAGCGTGCCGCAGGCGCGCGGTGCGCTGCCGGGCACGCTGGCCCTGCCCAGCGGCAAGGGACCGTTCCCGGCCGTGGTGCTGGTGCACGGATCCGGCCCGCAGGATCGCGATGAAACCATCGCCGCGAACCGGCCCTTCCTGGACGTCGCGCGCGGCCTGGCCGCGCATGGCATTGCCGTGCTGCGTTATGACAAGCGCAGCAAGGCGCGGCCGCAGGATTTCCAGCAGCCGTTCGATGTCGACGACGAAACCACCGACGATGCAATCGCTGCGTTGACTGCCCTGGCTGCGGACCCGCGCATCGATGGCCAGCGCGTGTTCGTGCTCGGCCACAGCCAGGGCGGCATGCTCGCTCCCCGCATCGCCACGCGCTGGCCGCAGGCACGCGGGGCGATCCTGTGGGCCGCACCCGCGCGCACCCTGCTGGACCTGCTGCCCGAGCAGAACCGTTACCTGTTGAACCTGGATGGCAGCATCAGCGAGGCGGAACAAGCCTTCCTGGACACACTCGATACGCAGATCGCGGCGGCGCGCAGCGCCACGCCGGCCGCCGCCAGCGCGCTGCCGCTGGGCGTACCGCAGGCGTTCTGGAAGAGCATCGAAGCAGTGGACGCGCGCGCCGACGCCAAGGCCCTGCGCAAGCCGCTGCTGATGCTGCACGGCGGCCGCGATTTCCAGGTGCCCGACACCGACTGGACGCTCTGGCAGGCGGCGCTGCAAGGGCGCAGCGATGTGCAGTGGAAACGCTACCCGTCGTTGAACCATCTCGGCATCGCCGGCAGCGGCCCAGGCTCGTTGAAGGAGTACACCCAGCCCGGGCATGTCGATCCGCAGCTGATCGACGATACCGCACGCTGGATCGAGGCGCAGCGATGAGCGGCGGCAGTGATCCGCGCCGCTTCGCGGTGAGTGATGGCTCGCCACTGCGCCTGCTGTGGATCATCTCGCCGCTGCTGCTGTTCGTCGGCCTTAGCCTGTATCACCTGCGCCAGCCCGCCGAAGCCGGCGCGATGCCGTTCGCGATCACCCTGACCCCGCCCTACTTCACCCTGCACGGCAGCGCGGCGTGGAGCCTGGCCATCGCCGCGCTGCTGACCGTGCTGCTGTGCGGGCTGTTCTTCCGGCGCCGGGTGCAGCTGGATGGCAACGTGCTGAGCGTCCATTCAACGTTCTATCGGAAGCACACCCCGGTGGAGCAGATGGACCTGCCGAACGCGGCCGTGGTTGACCTGAAACAGGATCGGCGACACGGCCTGCGGCACAAGACCAACGCCTACAGCATGCCGGGCTTCCACTCCGGCCACTATCGCCTGCAGGATGGCGGCAAAGGCTTTGCGCTGGTGACCGATGTGCACCGCGTACTGGTGATTCCGGTGCGCGACGGCCCCACGCTGTTGCTGAGCATGGCCGAACCCCAGTCACTGCTGGATGCCCTGCGCCGCGCCGCCACGCCTGCGCGCCGTCCGCGCTAAGCTGGGCGCATGTCCAGATCCCCGCCCCTGCTGCTCAATACCGATGCCATCGAAGCCTGGCCCGCCGCGCTGCTGCGCGCCCATGGCAACGCCGATGCGCGCCTGCTGGCCCGTGCCCGCTGGGTGCTGCGGCGCAAGCGGGATGGCCGTTACCTGGCCGCCATCTTCGACCACGGCGTGCACTCGCTGATCCCGCACCTGCCGCAGGAACCCGGTGCCGCCGAGGCCCTGGACGCGCTGTCCTGGCTGAATCCGCAGCGCGGCAGCGGGCCGCTGGAACAGCGGCTGCTTTCACCCCACGGCCTGCACGAACGCCTGCAGCAACTGGGGCTGGATGCCGATGCCTACGCCGCCGACACCGGGCTGGCACTGGAAGCCGAGCCGGTGCTGCTGCATTCCGCCGGGCGCGACCGCTTCGGCCGGCCGCTGTGGCTGCGACGCGGGGCTGCACAGGCCTGGCGACGGATGCGCCTGCAGGCGGCGCGCGAAGGCATCGCGCTGGACGCGATTTCCGGTTACCGCAGCCACGCTTACCAGCTGGGGATTTTCGAGCGCAAGCTGGCCCGCGGGCAGCGCGTGGCGGAGATCCTGAAGGTCAATGCCGCGCCGGGGTTCAGCGAACACCACAGCGGGATGGCGCTGGATATCGGCACGCCGGGGGAGCCGCCGGCCGAAGCATCGTTCGAAGAGACGGCGGCGTTCGCGTGGCTGCAGGACCACGCGGCGGAGCATGGGTTCGGGATGAGTTATCCGCGCGGCAATCCGCATGGGATCGTGCATGAGCCCTGGCATTGGCGCTGGAGCGGGCGCTGAAGGGGCTGACGACCAGCGGTCGTCACTACCGGGCACAGAGCGTGACGACCAACGGTCGTCACCCACCGAAAGGCAGGATCGGCGAGCGCAGCGGCAGAGCGCTGACGACCAACGGTCGTCACCCAGCGAAGGCAGGATCGGCGAGCGCAGCGGCAGAGCGCTGACGACCAGCGGTCGTCACTACCGGAAGCGGGCCGCTCAGCGCTTCAGCGCATCGATGGCCACCAGCACCCAGCCCAGCATCAGCGTGCTGCCGCCGATCGGCGCCAGCCGCGTGGGCCACTGCCACAGTGCATTGCCTGCCAGGCTGCCGGCGAACAACAGCGTGCCGAGCAGGATCACATACAGCGCCAGCCGGCCGAACGTTGCCGTGGCACGCGGCCCCAACGCCGCCAGCACCGCGCCGTGGGCGAAGGCATACAGCGCTGCCATGTTGAGGTGCTGCTGGGCCAGCGGTTCGCTGACCCCGTGCGAGGCATACGCAGACAGGCCGATGGAGGCCGCCGCCAGCAGCGCACCGAGGCAGGCCAGCAATGAAGGCCTGCGCGCACGTCGATCGATCGCAAACATAGCTCCACTCCCTTTGCAGTCGCGCCCAAAAAAAACGCGCCGCAATATGCGGCGCGTCTTTGTTTTCTACGTTACATCAGGCGTCCAGGCTTACTTGACGGCCCAGTAGATGTCATACGTGCCTTCCGGAGTGAAGGACTTCTGCACGCCACCATTCCAGGTTTCGTACGGACGGTCGATCACTTCGTTGCCGCCGGTCACCGACCAGGCGCGCAGTGCATTGCGGGCAATGTCCAGGCCAGCTACGTGACCGGTGTAGGTCGCATGGGCCGAACGGTGCGGAGCAACACGGACGTACTTCACCGGGGCGCCGCCATCGATCTTGACCGCCAGCTCTTCAGCCGGCACGCCTTCGGTACCCTTCTTCTTCACCGGCTGGGCGACGTCGAAGGCGTACTTCTCGGCACCGAAATCGGTGGTGATGATGCGGAACGGACCGACGGCTTCGAGGTTGTTGGCCTCCATCACGCGCTTGATCCATTCCTGGTTGTCAGCGATGGACTTGGTGATGGTGGCTTCGCCACGATCCACGTTGCCCGCGGTGACCACCAGCAGGTCTTCGGCCGGGACATCGACGATGGCCAGGTCGTTCAGCGGTGCTTCGGCGGTGCGGTAGTCCACGTTCGGCACGGTGGCCAGCATGTTCGCCATGCGCGACAGACCCAGCTTCAGGTCGTCACCGATGTGGCGGCTGACGTACAGGCCGGCGTAGCGACCGAACAGGTCGAAGCCGTACTTGACGCTGTATTCCTGGGTGATCTTGACGTTGCGACCATCCTTGCCGGTCGGCTCCAGCAGGAAGGCGGTCGTCTTGTCGTGGCCCTTGGTGGCGTCTTCGATGGCGATGGCGACGCGCTTGTTCTGCTCGCTCTCGGTGATCTTCCAGGTGCCGTTGCCCAGGTCCTTGGACGTGTAGTCCAGGGTGGCGCCGACGCCAGCGGCCGGGCCGGAGAACTTCAGGTCGGTAGCGGGATCACGCAGCAGGAGTGGGTTCCAATCCTTGAAGCGACGCAGGCTGTTGACCGTGTCGTACACGATCGTCATCTTGCGGTTGGTCTCGATGCTTTCCGAAATGTGGCGCTCGCCCGGGAGGACCACGCCAATGATGACGAACAGGCCAGCCACGATCCCCAAGGCGATCAGGAACTCGATAATACGGGTCATTCAGAAGTCTCCGGGGCCGATCCCACGGCCGGGTTGATTGAAGCGAAGCGCCAATCCTAGCAGCTTCGTTGGCTTTGTTGATCTGGTTTGGACCACCGGTTTCCGTGTCGACAACCGATTTGTACAGACAAGGGGCCGAAGGGTAGCGCACATGGGCCACCCACCAGTAGGGGGGCGACCGAGCTTACCGGTTCATATTATCGGCAAACCCCCGTCATTCAACGGTTTTCAGACCAATTGCAGCTCGAATGCCTTGAGCACGGCACGGGTCCGGTCGCGCACGCCCAGCTTGGACAGGATATTGGACACGTGGTTCTTGATCGTGCCCTCGGCCACCCCCAGCGAATTGGCGATTTCCTTGTTGGAGAAACCACTTGCCATCAGCCGCAGGATCTCGGTTTCGCGGTCGGTCAGCGGATCCGGGCGGTCCAGGCTGACGAACTCGTTGCGCATGTGCTCCAGTCCGGACAGCAGGCGCTGGGTCACCGCCGGCTGCACCAGCGATCCGCCTTCGGACACGGTGCGGATGGCCCCCACCAGCTGGTCCAGGGTCACGTCCTTGAGCAGGTAGCCCTTGGCGCCGGCCTTCAGCCCGGCCAGCACCAGCTGGTCGTCGTCGAAGGTGGTCAGGATGATGGTCGGTGGCAGCTGCTCCAGCTTGGACAGCATCTGCAGGGCCTCCAGCCCGGACATGGCGGGCATCCGCATGTCCATCAGCACCACGTCCGGCTTGACCTGCGGAATGATCTCCACGGCCTGGCGCCCATCGGACGCCTCGGCGATGACTTCGATGCCATCGTCCAGCGCCAGCAGTGAGCGGATCCCCTGCCGCACCAGGGTTTGGTCGTCGACCAGGCAGACGCGAATCATCAACGAACTCCTTCAGGTGCGGTGCTCAGCGCCAGGGCTGGTACACCGGGAACCGAGGCACGCAGGCGGAAGCCTTGTCCCCGGTGGGTTTCAATCTGCAGTTCTCCACCACATTGTTGCAGGCGCTCGCGCATTCCGCGCAGGCCGTTGCCCACCATGATGCCATCAGCGCCGTCCCCATCGTCACGCGCCTCCAGGCTGACCCCGCCGGCCTCGCGCCGGACGGTGATCCACAGGTTGCGCGCGCCGGCGTGGCGCACCGCGTTGGTGATGATTTCCTGGGTGCAGCGCAGCAGTACGTGGGCCCGCTCGGGGTCTTCCACGTTCAGCGGACTGGGCACGTCCAGGTGGATGTCCAGCGAGGGCACCCGCTGGGTCAGCGGACGCAGCGCCGCGGCCAGGTCGATGGCCCCGCTGTCGCGCAGCTGGCTGACCGCCTCGCGCACGTCGGTGAGCAGCAGCTTGGCCAGGGTATGCGCCTGGTGCACGTGTTCCTGTGCCCGGCCCTCGGTGATGTGGCCGGCCACTTCCAGGTTCAGGCTGAGCGCGGTCAGGTGGTGGCCCAGCAGGTCGTGCAGTTCGCGGGAAATGCGCGTGCGCTCGTTGACCCGCGCACTTTCAGCCAGCAGCACGCGGGTGGCGCGCAGTTCGGTATTGAGCTGGCGCTGCTCCTCGCGGGCGTCGGTCTGCTGCCGCGCGACCAGGCTGGTCACGAAGATGAACATGGAGAAGCCGCCGTACAGCAGCGACTGCATGACCGCCTCGAACAGCGGGAACCGCAGCAGCACGTAATAGACCGGGGCAACCGCCAACTGGCTGACCAGCAGCCACAGCACCCCATAGCGGGCCGGCAGCATCCACGGAATCACCCCGGCCGCCACCATCATCAGGATGCTGCCCAGCCCGGAACCGCTGAGGAAGCTCACCCCCAGCGCGGAAATGGTCAGCAGCACCAGCATGCAGCGATCGAGCCAGCTGGCATGGCCGCCGCTGCGCAGGTCGCGGGTCAGCCGGAAGTAGGCGCCGCCGAATACCAGGTAGGCGGCAAACAGCAGCACCGCACCGCCGTTGTCACCGGCCGGCCGACGCAGGTTCTCGATCTGCGAGTAAACCAGGGGAAGACCGACCATGACCCAGGTAAACAGGCCGGCCAGGCGGAGGACACGGGTATGACTGAGGGCTCCCAACATCCCTGCATCTTAGGCTGAACCTGCCCTGCGTCACTCCCACGGAAGTCATGCCCCGGTTTCCCCCGGCAGCGTCCCCCCCATGCAATAATCAGTGCGAAGGGCCCGGCAACGGGCAACACGCACCACCCCACGGAGTCACAATGTCGATTGTCATCCGCGACGTGCGCGAGCATGAGCTCGATTCCGTCCTGGCCTTGAACAACAACGCCGGTCTGGCGATCCTGCCATTGGACGCGCACCGGCTGCACCTGTTCTATGAAACCGCCGAGTATTTCCGCGTCGCCGAGCGCGACGGCAACCTGGCCGGGTTCCTGATCGGGTTCGGCAGTGAAAGCCAGCACGACAGCAGCAACTTCGCCTGGTTCAAGCAGCAGCTCGCCAGCAGCTTCTTCTATATCGACCGCATCGTGGTGGCCAGCCGCCGCCGTGGCGGTGGCGTGGGCCGTGCGTTCTACGCCGATGCCCAGAGCTACGCCGAACTGCGCTACCCGCAGATGACCTGCGAAGTTTTCCAGGACCATGGCGCCGATGCGGCGCTGCTCTTCCACGGCAGCTTCGGCTTCCGCGAACTGGGCCAGAACACCATGCCGCACGTGGATGTCCGCGCCAGCATGCTGGCCAAGGAACTGTGCAGCTATGCCTGGGTGAGCGATACCTACGGTGGCAAGCTGCCGGACGTGGCGTGGGCACGTGGCCGGCAACGGCCAGCCCCCGCCCTGCAGCCGGCGGGAACTTGAGGTGGCAGTGAACATGGATTACGAACAGGCCGGTGAACTGAAGATCGGCCAGGTGGGCATCGCGAACCTGCGCATCCGCACGATGGATGTGGAGCGCCTGGTGCAGGAAATGAACGAGCGGGTCAACCGCGCGCCCAAGCTGTTCGGACGCGCTGCGGTGATTCTGGATTTCGGCGGGCTGAGCCGCACCCCGGACGTGGCCAGCGCCAAGGCGCTGCTGGACGGGCTGCGTGGCGCCGGCGTGCTGCCGGTGGCACTGGCCTACGGCACGTCGGAGATCGAACTGCTGTCCCAGCAGCTGGGCCTGCCGCTGCTGGCCAAGTTCCGCGCGCAGTACGAACGTGCCGATGCCGAGCCGGCCCCGCCCCGTGCCGCGCCCGCTGCGGCCCCTGCGCGTGAACCGCGCCGCGCCGCGCCGGCTGCCGCCGCACTGGCCGCCGCGCCGGCGCCGGGTGAAGCCCCCAAGCCGGGCCGCATGCAGTTGGCCAACGTGCGTTCGGGCCAGCAGCTGTACGCTGAAAACTGCGACCTCACGGTGATGGGCACGGTCGGCGCTGGCGCCGAAGTGATCGCCGATGGCAGCATCCACATTTACGGCACCCTGCGCGGACGCGCGCTGGCCGGTGCCCAGGGCAATACCGCGGCGCGTATTTTCTGCCGTGATTTCCATGCCGAACTGGTGGCCATTGCCGGCCACTACAAGGTATTGGACGATGTACCGGACAACCTGCGCGGCAAGGCCGTGCAGGTCTGGCTGGAACAGGACCAGATCAAGATCGCTGCGCTGGATTGACTTTGTCGCAGCCCCAACCAGAACAAGAGCAGGAGAAGTCCTTTGGCTGAAATCATCGTAGTCACCTCCGGCAAGGGCGGCGTCGGCAAGACCACCACCAGCGCAAGCCTTGCCTGCGGCCTGGCACGTCGTGGCAAGAAGGTGGCGGTGATCGACTTCGACGTCGGCCTGCGCAACCTCGACCTCATCATGGGCTGCGAGCGCCGCGTGGTGTACGACTTCGTCAACGTCGTGCACGGCGAAGCCACCCTCAAGCAGGCCCTGATCAAGGACAAGCGCTTTGACAACCTGTACGTGCTGGCTGCCTCGCAGACCCGCGACAAGGATGCGCTGACCCAGGAAGGCGTGGGCAAGGTGCTCAAGGACCTGGCCGCCGATGGCTTTGAATATGTCATCTGCGATTCGCCGGCCGGCATTGAAAAGGGCGCGTTCCTGGCCATGTACTTCGCCGACCGCGCGGTGGTGGTGGTGAACCCGGAAGTGTCCTCGGTGCGCGACTCCGACCGCATCATCGGCCTGCTGGACTCCAAGACCCACAAGGCCGAGAACGGCCATGACGTGCCGGCCTTCCTGCTGCTGACCCGCTACACCCCGGTGCGCGTGGAAGCCGGCGAGATGCTGAGCATCACCGACGTGGAAGAAGTGCTGGGCCTGAAGGCCATCGGCGTGATCCCCGAATCCGGTGATGTGCTCAATGCCTCCAACAAGGGCGAGCCGGTGATCCTGGACGGCGAATCACCGGCCGGCCAGGCCTATGACGATGCCGTCGCGCGCATCATGGGCGAAGACCGCCCGATGCGCTTCACCGCCGTGGAGAAGAAGGGCTTCTTCAGCAAGCTGTTCGGAGGGTAAGCATGGGCCTGTTCGATTTCCTGAAAGCCAAGAAGACCACCGCCGAGACAGCGAAGAACCGCCTGCAGATCATCATCGCGCAGGAACGCAGCCACCGCGGCGGTCCCGATTACCTGCCGCTGATGCAGCGCGAGCTGCTGGAAGTGATCCGCAAGTACGTCAACATCGATGTCGATGCGGTCAAGGTCGACCTGGTCAAGGACGGACAGCACGACGTGCTGGATATCTCCGTTGCCTTGCCGGAAGGGCCTGAAAAGCCCTGACTCCCTGCCCTGCCCGCGCCAGCCGCGGGCGGGGCATCTGCTTGATGCCATGAACGAACCCGCTCCCGAACCGTCGGTCACCCGCGTCGGCGACATCGCCTTCGACGATGCCGTGCGCCTGCTGTCCGCGCATGGCCTGCAGCTGCATCACGTGGCGGCCGGCGCGCCGATTCCCGGCAGTTACTGGGGCGAGCCCGAAGCCGGGATCATCGCCAGCGATGTCTACGTCCGCGATGACACGCCGGTGCATTCGATGCTGCACGAAGCCTGCCACCTGATCGTGCTGCCGCCGGAGCGGCGTGCGCTGGTGCATACCGATGCCACCGATTCGGTGCCCGAAGAAGACGCGACCTGCTACCTGCAGATCGTGCTGGCCGGGCAGCTGCCGGGGGTGGGCAGCGCGCAGCTGATGGCGGACATGGATGCGTGGGGGTACACCTACCGCCTGGGCTCCACGCGGGCGTGGTTCGAACGCGACGCGGAAGACGCACGGGCGTGGTTGGTCGAACGGGGTTTGTTGGTCGGCTGAGCTGTTTTGAGGGGATCAGTGGGCTGCGAGGGCGCGGGCGCGGGCGAGGCAGGCTGCACGGGACACGGGTGCGCGTCATCGCATTCGCGCTGTCGCCCCACGCTTTGCTGTGCAAACCGTGGGCCCCTTCTCACCATCACCCACACCCCGCCGCTTCGCGGCCGCCCCTGACTCAGGGGCTCCCTCCACCCGATGGGCCGCGAAGACCACCGGTAGCGCCGAAGGTAGCGGCAGGAGCCGCTGCCAACGTCGCTTGCGACGGCCCGTAGGGGGCCGGTCAGGAAGACCGGCATAGCCATGCTCGGCGGCTCTTTGTTGACGATCGCGGACGGATTCCGCCGAGCACGGCTCGGCGCTAAGTGCTTCTGCTTTTTTCTTTTCCCCTCCCCCGGCGCGGACTGTCTGGCGCGGGGTGGCGAGGGCAGGCGGGACCTTGAGCCGCAGGAGCGGCGAAGAGCTCCATGGATGGATTCACGCGTGTCCCGCTTGTCCTCGCCACCCCGCACCACGCATCAGCAATAAAAAAACTACTGCCCCGCCAGCGCCCGCAGCGTAATCCCCACTACGTACGCCAGGTACGTGCCGGTCGCATACCCCATCGTGCCCAACAGCACGCCCACCGGCGCCAGCGCGGGATGGAACGCCGCCGCCACCACCGGGGCCGACGCCGGCCCGCCGATGTTGCTCTGCGAACCGATGGCGAAATAGAAGAACGGCACGTGCAGCAGCTTGGCCAGCAGCCACAGCAGCACGATGTGCACCGCGATCCAGATCAATCCCAGCGCGAACAGCCACGGACGATCCAGCAATGCCACCAGGTCCATCTGCATGCCGATGCAGGCAATCAGGAAGTACAACAGCAGCGACCCCACCCGCGAGGCGCCGACGCCTTCCAGCGTGCGCGCGCGGGTGAAGCTCAGGCCCAGGCCCAGCGTGGTCGACAGCACCACCACCCACACGAACGGCGCGTCCAGGCTGAACTGCGAGGCCCAGCCGACATGCAGCTTGAACCAGGCCGCCAGCGGGGCGCCGATGGCGTGGGCCAGGCCGACACCGCCGAAGGCCACTGCCACGATCAACATCAGGTCGGTCAGGGTGGGAATGCGTTCGTGCTCGGCCTGGAAGCGGGTGATCCGCTCCTTCAGTTCATCGATCGCGGACGTATCGGCGCCACTACGCGCGTCGATCTTCGCTGAGCGCCCGGCCAGGAAAATCAGCACCGCCATCCACACATAGCCCACGCCCACGTCCACCACCGCGAACTGGCCGAAAGTGGTGGCGTCTACATCGAACACTTCGCGCATCGCCAGCATGTTGGCACCGCCGCCGATCCAGCTGCCGGCCAGCGCCGCCATGCCGGCCCAGGTATCGCCGGCCACGGTTTCCGGATGCAGCGCGCGCATCAGCAGGAACGCCACCACCGCACCGATCATGATGCTGGCCGATGCGCCCAGGTACATCAGCACCAGCTTCGGCCCCAGCCGCAGGATCGCCTTGATGTCCACCGCCAGGGTGAGCAGGACCAGCGCCGCCGGCAGCAGCACGTCGCGCGCGATCGGGTTGTACAGCCGGGTGTTCTGGCCGTCGATCAGGCCCACGGTGTTGTAGATGCCGGGCAGCAGGTAACACAGCAGCAGCGCCGGCACGAAGGCATAGAAGCGCTTCCACGGGCCGTGCGGGCGCGAGGCGGTCCAGAACACCGCACCGAGGGTGGCGGCGATCAGGCCGAAGACGACGATGTCGTTCTGGATCAAGGGAGTCGACGGCATGCAAATCCAGGGGTAGCGCCGAGCCATGCCCGGCGAGCGCAGCGGGGAAAAATGCCGCCGAGCATGGCTCGGCGTTACGGAAACAAAAAGCGCCGCCCGGGGGCGACGCTTCAACGCGGCTTACTGGCCGATGTGCTGCTTCAACCAGGCGTTCACCGTGTCATGCCACAACACGCTGTTGGCCGGCTTCAGCACCCAGTGGTTCTCATCCGGGAAGTACAGGAACTTCGACTCGACGCCCTGGCGCTGCGCAGCGGTGAAGGCCGCCAGGCCCTGCTCGACCGGGATGCGGTAATCCAACTGGCCGTGGATGATCAGGATCGGCTTCTTCCAGTCCGCGACATGGTTGACCGGATTGAACTTCTCGTAGTTGGCCGGCTTGGCGAACGGGGTACCGCCCTGCTCCCACTCGGTGAACCACAGTTCTTCGGTGGCATAGCCCATCATGCGCTGGTCGAACACACCATCGTGGTTGACCAGGCACTTGAACGGGCTGTTCCAGTTGCCGGCGATCCAGTTGACCATGAAGCCGCCGTAGCTGGCGCCCAGCGCGCAGGCCTTGTCGCCATCCAGGAACGCATACTGCTTCAACGCCGCGTCCCAGCCCTTCTGCAGGTCTTCCAGCGGACGGTCGCCCCAGTGCTGGCTGATCGCATCGGTGAAGGCCTGGCCGTAGCCGGTGGAGCCGTGGAAGTCGATCATCACCACCGCGTAGCCCTGGCCGGTATAGGTCTGCGGATTCCAGCGGTAGCTCCAGCCATTGCCGAAGCTGCCCTGCGGGCCGCCGTGGATCAGGAACGCCACCGGGTACTGCTTGCCTTCCTGGTAGTCGTGCGGCTTGACCACGTAACCGTGCACGGTGTCGTTGTTCCAGCCCTTGAACTCGAACTGTTCGAAGTCACCGAAGGACACGTCCTTCAGCACGTCACCGGCTGCGGGGGTCAGCGCGCGCAGCTCGCCGATCGGCTGGCCGGCGGCCGGCAGCAGGCCGACCAGCACCTGGTCGTTGCTCTTCAGGCTGTTGCGGGTGATCGCCACGCTGTTGCCGGCCACGTCCACGGCGGTCACGCTGCCATCGCCGATCAGCTTGTCGACCTTGCCACTGGCCACGTCCACGGCGAACAGCGGGTGCTCGCCCAGCTCATCGGCGGTGGTGTAGATCGTGCTGCCATCGGCGGACAGCACGATGCCACCGGCCGAACGATCCCAGTCCGCGGCGATTTCGCGGGTGCTGCCGCTGGCCAGGTCCATCGCCATCAGGCCGAAGCGGTCGGCTTCGAAGCCCGGGCGCTTCATCGCGCGGTAGAACAGGGTCTTGCCGTCGGCGCTGAACACCGGACCGGCATCCCAGGCCGGGTTGGCGGCGGTCAGGTTAACAGGCGCCTGCTTGCCTGCGGCGTCGAAGCGGTACAGGTCGAAGTTGGTCGACCACGGTTCTTCGCGGCCGGCCACGCGGATGCTGGCGACCACGCTGCTGCCATCCGGCGACCATGCGAAATCATCATTGCCACCGAACGGCTTGGACGGCGCATCGCCAGCCAGGGTCGCGCTGAGCGCAGAAGCGCCCTTCACCCCGGCGGCCTTGCCGGTCGGCAGTGGCGCCACGAACAGGGTGTTGCGGCGGCCATCGTTCCAGGTGTCCCAGTGGCGCACGAACATCGAATCGAACACCTTGCCGCTGGCCTTGGTGCCCTTGATCGCAGCCAGCTTCTTTTCGGTGCAGGCCAGGTCCGAACCACAGTCCTGGAAGACGCCGGCACTGAACAGCACACGGTCATCCTGTGGGGACACGTGGTAGCTGTCCACGTCCACCGGGAAATCGGTCAGCTGGCGCGGCGTGGTGCCGTCCAGCCCCTGCGCGTACAGCTGCTGGCTCCCGTTCCTGGCGCTGAGGAAGTACACGGTGCGGCCATCGGCCGACAACGAGGCCGAGTTGACGTTCCAGCCGTTCGGGGTCAGCTGCTTCGGCGGCGCGGCATCGCGGGTGCGCAGGTTGCGCACGAACAGCGCATTGCTGGCCTTCTGTTCGTTGTCCACGCTGCGCTTGGCGAACACCACGCTGCCGCCATCGGCGGTGAGCACGGGCGAGGAAACACGGTCCAATGCGATCAGGTCGCGGACATCGAGGCCGCGGGCAGCAGCCACGGACGGCAGCGCCGCGAGCAGGCTCAACGGCAACAAGGCATGACGCAGTTTCATCGGGTTCTCCGCGGGACGGCAAAACGTCGATGGTAGGCCCCGGCACGGCAGCGTGCCAAGGCCATCGGTCATGCCCGCGGGCCGGACGACGCCGGGCATGGCCCGGCGCTACCCGACCCCGCCGATCAGCCGGCGTTGGCCTTCTTGCCGGTGCGGTAGATCAGCCAGCCGACCAGGAACAGCACGGCCAGGCCGATCCACTGCGCGGCCGGCAGCGCGAACGGCACCGCCAGCACGTCGGCACGGCCACTGACCACGATCGGCACGGCGATGGCGATACCCATCAGGGCTTCGCCGGTGATCAGGCCGGCGGCGAACAGCACGCCCGGCTTGTGCACGCGGTCGCGGCCTTCTTCGTCATCGGCACGCACCTTGTGGAAGCGCTCCACCAGGTAGGAAATCAGGCCACCGAGGAAGATCGGCACCATCAGTTCCAGCGGCAGGTAGATACCGATGGCGGCGGCCAGCACCGGCACGCGGAAGCGCCTGCCGGTCTTCTTCAGCCACTCGTCCAGGGCGATGATGGCGGCACCGACCACGGCCCCCATCATGATGAAGTTCCACGGCAGTTCGCCGCCGAACAGCCCGCGCGCCACCGACGCCATCAGGTTGGCCTGCGGGGCCGCCAGCGCGTTCGGGTGCTCCGGGGTGGGCGCGCCAATGCCGTAGGCGGTCGCCAGCAGGTTCAGCACCGGGGCCATGATCAGCGCGCAGGAGAACGCGCCGATGCCCAGCATCAGCTGCTGCTTCCACGGCGTCGCGCCGACGATGTAACCGGCTTTCAGGTCCTGCAGGTTGTCACCGCCGACCGCGGCCGCGCAGCACACCACCGCACCGATCATGATCGCCGCCACCGCGCCCAGCGGCGCACCGAAGGCACCCACCGGGGTCAGGCCGTCCTTGCCCAGCAGCAGCACCAGCACCGCCGAAGCAAACAGGATGGTGGAGATGGTGATGCCCGAAACCGGGTTGTTGGATGAACCGATCAGGCCGGCCAGGTAGGCCGACACCGAGACGAACAGGAAGCCGGCGACGATCATGATGAGGGTCATCGGGATCGACACGTGCCACTGGCCGACGATGGCCTGGTACAGCGCCAGCAGCGGCAGGGTGAAGGCGACCAGCGCCACCAGCATCCACTTCATCGGCAGGTCGCGCTCGGTTTCGGCCAGCGCCGGACCGGTGCTCTTGCGCGCCGCGGCGAAGCCACTCTTGACCCCGCTCAGCAGCGATCTGCGCAGCGAGAACAGGGTCCAGATGCCGCCGATCAGCATCGCGCCCACGCCCAGGTAGCGCATCTTCGCGCCCCAGATGGCGAACGCTGCATCGGTGGACGAGGCGGTGGCGATGGACGCGGCGAGCGCCGGGTCGGTCTGCAGGAAGAACGCCTGGTAGACCGGGATGGCGATGTGCCAGGTGAGGATCGAGCCGGACACCACCACGATGCCGACATTCAGGCCGACGATGTAGCCCACGCCGAGCAGGGCCGGCGACAGGTTGGTGCCGATGAAGGCGGTGATCTTCGAGCTGCCCACGTAGGCCGAGGTGGCCCAGGCATCGGGGATCAGGCGCATGCCGCTGGCCGCGGCAACCTTGACCACCGCGCCGATAACGGCGGACAGGCCGAGGATCTTCAGGCCCGGACCGGGGTTCTCGCCGGCCTTGAGCACTTCGGCCGCCGCCTTGCCTTCCGGGAACGGGAGCGGATCTTCAACGATCATCGAGCGCCGCAGCGGCACCGAGAACAGCACGCCGAGCAGGCCACCGAGGCCGGCGATACCCAGCACCCACCAATACTTGAAGTCCGGCCAGTAGCCCATGATCACCAGCGCGGGGATGGTGAAGATCACACCGGCGGCGATCGACGAGCCGGCCGAGGCACCGGTCTGGACGATGTTGTTTTCCAGGATGGTGCCACCGCCCAGCAGGCGCAGCACGCCCATGGAGATGACGGCGGCGGGAATCGCGGTGGCGATGGTCAGGCCTGCGAACAGGCCCAGGTAGGCGTTGGCGGCCGACAGCACCACGGCCAACACGATGGCAAGCACCACCGCGCGGAACGTGAGCTGCTTGGGCGCAGCGACGTTGTTCATTGAAGCCCCTGATACGAAAAAATCCCTGCAACGCTAGCGTCCGGGTGCCTGCAAGTCCAGCGCGCCACAGCGCACGGCCTGGCAGGGGCTCTCCCGCAAATGATATGTTATATCCTTTCCACCCCCCTTCCAGCGCAACCGCATGCCCCCTTCCGTCTCCAGCCGGCTGGCCTCCATCGATCAGCTGCGCGGCACCGTGATGCTGCTGATGCTGCTCGACCACGTCCGCGAAACCTTCTTCCTGCAGCATCAGGTCAGCGATCCGATGGACGTGACCAGCGTGTCCCCTGCGCTGTTCGCCTGCCGCCTGCTGGCCCACCTGTGTGCACCGGTATTCGTGCTGCTCACCGGCCTTTCGGCCTGGCTGTACGGCCAGCGCCAGGCCGATCCGCGCCGCGCCATCGCCGGCTTCCTGTTCAAGCGCGGGCTGTTCGTGGTGGTGCTGGAACTGACCCTGGTCAACTTCGCGTGGACCTTCCAGTGGCCGCCGGACACGATCTACCTGCAGGTGATCTGGGTGATCGGCCTGAGCATGATCGCGCTGGCCGGACTGGTCTGGCTGCCGCGCAGCGTGCTGCTGCCACTGGCCCTGCTGCTGTTGGCCGGGCACAACCTGCTCGATGGCGTGCACGTGCAAGGCAACGGCGTGCTGGCCACGCTGTGGAAAGTGCTGCACCAGCGCGACTGGATCGTGCTCGGCGATGCGCTGCGCCTGCGCACGTCCTACCCGCTGCTGCCGTGGATCGGGGTGATCGTGCTGGGCTACCTGATGGGACCGTGGTTCGCGGCCACCCGCCCGCCGGCACAGCGCCAACGCTGGCTGCTGTGGGCCGGCTGGGGCGCGCTGGCGGCCTTCATGCTGCTGCGCGCGCTGAATGTCTACGGCGATGCGCCGTGGCAGTTGCAGCCCACCCCGCTGCAGACGCTGATGGGCATCTTCAACGTCACCAAGTACCCGCCCTCGCTGCTGTTCCTGCTGGCCACCCTGGGCGTGGGCCTGCTGCTGCTGCGCCTGTACGAAGTGCCCGGGGTGGCCGACGCGCTGCAGCCGTTGGCCCGGATCGGCGCCGCGCCGATGTTCTTCTATCTGCTGCACCTGTATGTGCTGAAGCTGATGTACCTGGCCGCGCTGGCGCTGTGGGGGCCGACCAACGGCGCGCTGTTCGCGGTGGAATCGGTGGCCGCGCTGCTGCTGATCAGCACCGCGCTGGCGCTGCTGCTCTACCTGCCGACCAAGGCCTTCGCCGCGCTGAAGGCACGCCGCAGGGACCTGGCGTGGCTGCGCTATCTGTGAGGACCGCTCGCACGTTCCGCGCATCGAAGGGGTTCTGACCGCATAATCCCGGGCCTCATTGTCTGCCCCCGACCGATGACCGCCATCGCTGCCAACGACGACTTCCTGGGCCATCCCAAGGGCGTGTACGTCTGCTTCTTCACCGAGATGTGGGAGCGCTTCTCCTTCTACGGCATGAAGGCGCTGCTGCTGCTGTACCTCACCAAGTACCACCTGTTCGGCGACAAGGCCGGGCTGGACCTGCTCGGCGCCTACGGCGGGCTGGTGTACTGCATCCCGGTGTTTGGCGGCATGCTGGCCGACCGCTGGCTGGGCATGCGCCGGGCGGTGCTGTTCGGCGGCGTGCTGCTGGTGCTCGGCCACCTGGGCATGGCCTTCGAAGGGCACGCGGCCTATCTGGAAAACGGCCAGGTGGTGCGCGATACCGGTGCGCTGACCATCACCTACCTGTCGCTGGCGCTGATCATCATGGGGGTGGGCTTCCTGAAGCCGAACATCTCCACCATCGTCGGCAAGCTGTACGCCGAAGACGATCCGCGCCGCGATTCGGGCTTCTCGCTGTTCTACGCCGGCATCAACCTGGGCGCCCTGTTCGCTTCGCTGGTGTGCGGCTTCCTGGGTGAAGCGTACGGCTGGAAGTACGGCTTCGGCGCGGCCGGCATCGGCATGCTGGTCGGCCTCGGCATGTTCCTGTGGGGGCAGAAATACCTGCACGGCCACGCCGAACCGCGCGATCCCGCTTCGCTGCGCGAACGCGTGCTGGGGCTGCCGCGCGAGTGGCTGATCTACGCCGGTGCGGTGCTGGCGGTGCTGCCGGTGGCGTGGCTGATGTGGGCCGCCGGCAACGGCGCCTTCGCCTTGGGCGGTGAGATCAGCCTGGCGCTGATGCTGATGCTGGTGGTGCTCGGTGGCGTGCTGCTGTGGTTCGCCTGGTTCACCGGCACCCGCTGCACGCCGGTGCAGCGCCAGCAGATGATCGCGCTGATGGCGCTGATCCTGATAGCGCTGGTGTTCTTCACCCTGTACGAGCAGAGCTATGGGTCGTGGGTCACCTTCACCGATCGCCTGTTGACCAAGGACATCGTGCCTGCGCTGGTGATCCGCGACGGCACGCCGCTGCCGTGGTCGATCGTGTCGCTGCTGCTGGCGCCGCTGGGCTTCGTGGTCAGCGCGCGGCTGTCCGACCGTTCGCCCGGTTCGCCGTGGCCGCGCCGCATGTTCATCGCCATCGTGCTGGTGATGCTGGTGCTGCTGGTCCGCGATTGCCTCGTCATCCCGCAGACCGCCGGCTCGCTCACCTACCTCGGCGGGTTGTTCCTGGTGGTGCTGGCGCCGTTGTTCGCGTTGTTGTGGGCCTGGCTGGATCGCCGCCGTGCCGAACCGGGCAAGGCGATGAAATCGTCCATCGGCCTGGTGCTGGGCGCGCTGTCCTTCGTGCCACTGGCGCTGGCTGCGCAGCAGGTCGGCGCGACCGGGCAGATGGCCAGTGTCTGGTGGCTGGTGCTGGCCTATTTCCTGCTCGCCAGCGGTGAAATGTGCCTGTCCCCGGTGGGCCTGTCGGCGGTGACCCAGCTCGCGGTGCCGCGGGTGGTCAGCCTGATGATGGGCACCTGGTTCCTGGCCACTGCGTTCTCCGAAACGCTGGCCGCGTTGTTCGGCAAGCTGGCCGCCATCGAAGTACCCGAAGGCGAAACGCTGGACATCGTCAGCGCCTCGGCCAGCTACGCCCACCTGTTCTGGCTGCTGATGTGGATCGGCCTGGGCTGCGCCGTGCTCGCCTTCGCCACCGCCCCGCTGCTGCGGCGCATGATGCACGGGGTGAAGTAGGAAAAAGGGGGACGGAGGGAATTAATCTCGATTAATTCCCTCCGTCCCCTTTTTCACGGCGCCGCCGGCTTCGGCGCGGCGGCCTTGTCGCCCCCCAGGTTCTGCGACAGGAACGCCAGCAGCTTGCCGTAGTACTCGCGGCGGTTGGCATCGACGTAGAAGCCATGCCCTTCGCGCGGGTAGTACAGGCTCTCCACCGGCACGCCGGCCTTCTTCAGTGCCGCTTCCATGCGTTCGGTGTGCTGCACCGGCGCGCGCTGGTCTTCGCGACCGGCTGCCAGGAACACCGGCACCTTGATCTGCGCGGCCAGGTTGACCGGCGAGACGTCGCGCACCTTGTCGGCCGGGCCGATCCACTCGCGCAGGTAGGTTTCCCCGGACATCCACTGCTGGATGTCGCCGCGGCTGTGCATCATCGGCAGGTCGTAGACGCCCACGTAGCCGGCGGCGCATCGGTACAGGTCTGGTTCCTTCGCCGCGCCCATCAGCGCCGCATAGGCGCCGTAGCTGGCACCGTACACGCAGATTTTCGTCTTGTTGGCGACGCCTTCGCTGATCGCCCAGCGGGTGGCATCGGTCAGGTCGTCCTGCATCGCCATGCCCCACTGCTGGGCACCGGCCTGTTCGAAGGCACGGCCGTAGTTGCCGGAGCCGCGGAAGTTCATCTGCAGCACGGCGTAGCCGGCACTGGCCAGCATCTGCGCCTGGGTGTCGTAGGTGCCATCTTCGAAGATGCCGAACGGCCCACCGTGGGGCAGCACCACCATCGGCAGGTTCTTCGCCTCACGCCCGTGCGGGGTGGTCAGGAAGCCATGCAGCGGCAGGCCGTCACGCGCCTTGACGGTGATCGCGCGCACCGGCGCGGTCTGTGCCGGGTCGATCCAGGTGCTGCGGCTGACCACGTGCTGGGCCGCCTTCGCTTTCTGGTCATAGATGAAGAAATCACCCGGATTGCGGCCGGAGAACGTCTCCACCAGCACCTTGTTGCTGTCGCGCGTACTGGAGGTAATGAAAACGGCGTCCCCACCGAATGCCGATTCCAGGCTGCGGTACAGCTTGGCGTCGGCCGAGGTCTCGTCGAAGAAACGGGTACGCGGCGTATCGCCGAGGAACAGCGCGCCCACCGGCACCGCCGTGCCGGGGCGATGGATCAGCCGCGCCGGGTCGACCATCGGATCGCGCAGCACGTCCTTGCGCTCGCCGCTGGCCGGATTCCAGCTGACGATCTTGTTGGGTCCCGAAGGCTGTTCCACGTTGAGGTAGGCCAGCGCGCCGTCGGCGGAAAAACCGATCGCACGCTCGATCCGCTTGGACACCGCCTCGTCGTTGACCAGCTTCCAGTTCTCGTTGTTGCGATCGCGGTAGAACAGCTTGTTGACGTTGTCCGAACCGGCGCCCAGCGCGAAACGCGCGTTGCCTTCCGCATCGGTGGTGAAGGAGGCGCGCTGCACCGGCGAGCGGGTCACCGGGATGCGGCGCCCACTGGTCACGTCCATCCGCTCCAGCCGCGTATACGGGTCGCCGTTGAACGAGGACACCGCGATCAGCACGTGCTTGTCATCGCTGGGCAGGTCATCGCTCAGGAACGCGGCGACGGCTTCGGCCTTCTTGCCGGAAATGCGCGTGCCGGTGTTGCCGCCGGTCACCCGGTAGCCGACCAGCAGCTCGCCGCTGGTGGTGTTGGCGCGCAGCGAGTACAGCTCGCCGGTCGGCTGTGGCTCGTCGAGCGAACCGAATTTCTGTCCCAGTTCGATCAGCACGCGGTCATCGCTGACCCAGTCGAAACGCCGCGCGTGGTTGTTTTCCGGCGGCACGAAGCGACCCACGATCTGGCCGTTGGCCACGCGCAGGATCGCGACGGCGGTCGACTTCTCCAGCGGAATGGTCGCTGCGTAGTACTCGCCATTCGGCGACAGCTTGAGATCGGTGAAGCTGTCGCGCTTGAGGAACGTATCCAGGTCCACGTCGGCGGCCGTTGCCATCAGCGGCAGGGCCATCGCGGCCATCATCGCCGCCAGTATCGTCTTGCGCATCCTTATCCCGCCCCTTGCGGACACCATGTCCGCGACCGGGCGATTGTAAACAGGACGTGAACGGATTGGGAATCAGGAAAACCTGAAACAAAAAGGGCGGCACCGTTTCCGATGCCGCCCTGCACACCACACCTTGGAGAGAGTGGAATCAGTGCACGCCACGGACCGCCAGGGTCAGGGCGAGGATGCTCAGGATCACCGCGATGGTGCCGTCCAGCACCCGCCAAGTGCCGGGCTTGTTGAACAGCGGCGCCAGCAGGCGCGCGCCCAGGCCTTGTGCGGTCAGCCACATGCAGCTGGCGGTGACCACGCCGGCCGCGTAGGCCATGCGGTCGTTGCCGAAGTTTTCGGCGATCGAGCCGATCACCATCATGTCCAGCCAGAAGTGCGGGTTGATCAGCGAAAAGCCGACCGCGGCCATCAGCACCGCGCGGCGGCTGCCGTCATCGCTTTCGGCTTCGCCCATGCCGCCGCCGCCGGCGATCGCACGCCGTGCCGACTTCAGGGCATACCAGGCGAGGAACGCCACGCCGGTCCACAGCACCGCGCTGGTCAGCCACGGCGCGGCCTGGATGAGGGTACGCAGGCCGGCCACGCTGGCGAAGATGAACACCGCATCGATCGCCGCGCAGGTCGCCACGACCGGCACGATGTGCTTGCGCAGGATGCCCTGGCGCAGGATGAAGGCGCTCTGCGCGCCGACCACGGCGAACAGGCCGATGCCGGTGGCGGCACCACTGAACCAGGCCGCAAGGCCGGTGCTGGCGGAAATGATCGAGAACATGGGAGACAACCTTGTCGTGCAGGGGGGCGGTGCCTCGCGAAGGCGGACAGCACCGGGTACGGGGCGTATTGTCGCGTTGCACCAATCCCAAGAAAAGCTAAACTTACTTAAGCCTCTTTAGCAGAACTTAATCGCCATGCGCGTCGACCATGCCCAGCTCCGCGCCCTCGCCGCGGTCATCCGCGAAGGCAGCTTCGACCGCGCCGCGCAGGCGCTCAACGTCACCGCGTCGGCCGTGTCGCAGCGGGTCAAGGCGCTGGAAGGGCGGGTCGGCCGGCTGCTGGTCAAGCGCGGCGCACCGGCCACCGCCACCGCCGAAGGCCAGGTGCTGGTACAGCTGGCCGAGCAGACCGCGCTGCTGGAACACGATGCGCTGCACCGCATGGGCCTGGCCGACGAAGACCTGCCGCAGGCCAGCATCCCGGTGGCGGTCAACCATGACAGCCTGGAGACCTGGTTCCCGCAGGCCGCCCAGCAGTTCGCCCAGGTCACCGGCACCACCCTGGACCTGCGCGTTGAAGACCAGGACCACACCGTGGAACTGCTGCGCCAGGGTACCGTGCTGGGCGCGGTGACGACGCTGGATGAGCCGGTGCAGGGCTGCCAGATCCACGCGCTGGGCAGCATCCGCTACGCGGCCACTTGCACCCCGGAATTCCGCGACCGCCACTTCGGCAAGGGGGTCAGTGCGCAGGCGCTGGCCCAGGCCCCGGTGCTGGTGTTCAACCGCAAGGACGACATGCAGGCCCGTTTTGCCCGCCGCATGGCCGGGGTGGAGGTCCCCAACACCGCCCCCACCTGGTGGATTCCGTCCACCCGCGCCTTCGTGCAGGCCAATCTGGGCGGGCTGGGCTGGACCATGAACCCGTTGCCGCTGGTCAAGCGCCACCTGGATGCTGGGCGGCTGGTCTACGTGCGCCAGCGCGCCTGGGAGGACGTGCCGCTGTACTGGCAGCACTGGAAGGGCGATGTGCAGACCATGGCCCTGCTGACCCGCGCCGTGCTGGGCGCTTCGACCGCGCTGATCCGCCGCAAGCGCTGAGGCTTTGCCGGGTCGGGCCGGTCGCGCGCGACGTCCCGCAGGATGCTGCGTCGCACCAAATCCGTACCGGAAAGGGGTAAAATCAGACACTGGTTGCCGTGGGCGGCTCTATCCTGACGCGTTTTTCACGCGCCGTACCTGTCCGGCACGCATCCTGATTCCCTCCCCAAACGAATCGTTCCCATGAAGAAATTTGGCAAGGCTTTAGTCGCCCTGCTCGTGCTGCTGTTGGTGGCGTCGGTACTGTTCCTGTACTGGCCGCTCACCACGCGCTCGGTGCCGGCGGCAAGCAACGAAAAACCCGTTGATGTGGTCCTGGTGGGCGCTGGCATCATGAGCGTCACCCTGGCGACGTACCTGCAGGAACTGCAGCCGGACTGGAACATCCAGATCTACGAACGCCGCGATGGCGTGGCCGAAGAAAGCTCGGATGGCTGGAACAACGCCGGCACCGGCCACTCCGCGTTCGCCGAACTGAACTACACCCCCGAGCTTCCCGATGGCAGCATCGAAACCAAGCGCGCGGTCGGCATCGCCGAGCAGTTCGAGATCTCGCGCCAGTTCTGGTCGCACCAGGTGCGCGAAGGCCGCCTGAGCCAGCCGAGCGACTTCATCAACCCCACCCCGCACATGAGCTTCGTGTGGGGCGATGAGAACATCAACTTCCTGCGCAAGCGCCAGCAGGCGCTGGTCAAGAACCCGCTGTTCTACGGCATGCAGTACTCCGAAGATCCCGCGCAGATCAAGGCGTGGGCACCGCTGCTGATGGAAGGCCGCGACCCGGCCCAGAAGGTCGCCGCGACCTGGATGCCGCTCGGCACCGACGTGAACTTCGGCGTCATCACCCGCCAGCTGACCGATGGCCTCAAGCGCAGCCCGAACTTCGGCCTGCACCTGGGCCATGAAGTGAGCGCGCTGCGCCAGAACGACGACAAGACCTGGAACGTGACCGTCAAGGACCTCAAGTCCGGCAACGAGAGCACCACCCACGCGCGCTTCGTCTTCATCGGTGCCGGTGGTGCCGCACTGAAGCTGCTGCAGCTGTCGGGCATCCCGGAATCGAAGAACTACGGCGGCTTCCCGGTCGGCGGCCAGTTCCTCGCCTTCAAGGGCGCCGACGTCGCCTCGCGCCACAGCGTGAAGGCCTACGGCATGGCCGAAACCGGTTCGCCGCCGATGTCGGTGCCGCACCTGGATTCGCGCAAGCTGGATGGCAAGCCGGTGGTGCTGTTCGGACCGTTCGCGTTGTACAGCACCAAGTTCCTCAAGCACGGTTCGTGGTTCGACCTGTATTCGTCGGTGACCCACAACAACGTGGCGCCGATGTTGAACGTGGGCGCGGACAACCTGGACCTGGTGAAGTACCTGATGAGCCAGGCCCAGTTGAACGACGACGACCGCCAGGCGGAACTGGTCAAGTACTACCCCAACGCCAAGCGCGAAGACTGGACGCTGGTCACCGCCGGCCAGCGCGTGCAGATCATCAAGAATGATCCGCAGAAGGGGCCGCTGCTGCAGTTCGGTACCGAGATCGTGACCGACAAGGACCACACCCTGGCCGCCCTGCTGGGTGCGTCCCCGGGTGCCTCGACCTCCCCGCCGATCATGCTTGACCTGATGGCCAAGGCCTTCCCGGAAGAGATGAAGGCCGGCTGGGAAGCACGCCTGCGCGAGATCGTGCCGTCCTACGGCCGCAAGCTCAACGAGAGCCCGGCGCTGACCAACGAGATCCGCACGCTGACCAGCCAGACGCTGAAGCTGCCGTTCCTGGACGTGCCGGCCGACGTGGCCCAGCCGGCCGCCATTCCGGCGACCGTGGCGCGCCCGGCCGAAGCGCCGCTGCCGCCGCAGGAAAAGCGCAACAAGAACGAGGAACTGCAGGCACTGTAAGCCTGCCCCGCGCTTCCGGCACAACACCAACGGCCACCTTCGGGTGGCCGTTTCTGTATCTGGCCGCCAGGGTCAACAGATGCGAATTGTAAAGTTTTCGATAATCATTTACATTTGCGCACCCTGATCCATCCGCTGGCGGCATCCCCGCCGGCCTTGCCCTGCCCGCCTTCCAGGCCCTTCCAGCGAATCCCTCATGACCGCCATTGCTTCGTTCCACCACGCCCCGTTGGCCGTTGCCCTGCTGGCCGCGCTCTCCACCGCGCCCGCCCTGGCCGATACCCTCGCCGATGCCAGCGCTGCCGCCGACGCCAAGACCCTCGACGAGGTCAACGTGCGCGGCAGCCGCGCCGTCCCGTCCAGCACCACGCGCCTGCCGATCACCCTGCAGGAGACGCCGCAGTCCAGCACCGTGATCGGCCTGGAGCGCCTGCAGGACGAATCGCTGTTCAGCATCAACGACGTGATGCGCAACGTCACCGGCGTCAACGTCTCCTTCTACGATACGCAGCGCCCGCTGTACTACGCGCGCGGCTTTGCCATCACCGATTTCCAGGTGGACGGCCTGCCGACCTACAGCGGTTCGACCAACCAGGAATACGACACCGCTTTCTATGACCGCATCGAAGTGATCCGCGGTGCCAACGGCCTGCTCAGCGGTGCCGGCGTGCCGTCGGCCACGGTCAACCTGCTGCGCAAGCGGCCGGGCAAGGACTTCGATGCCTCCTTCGCGGTCAGTGCCGGCAGCTGGGACTTCCGCCGCATGCAGGCCGACGTCAACGCACCGCTGACCGCCGATGGCCGCTTCCGCAGCCGCGTGGTCGCTGCCTGGCAGGACAAGGACTACTACTACGACCGCTACAGCGAGGACAAGATGTCCGGCATGGCGGTACTGGAAGGTGACCTGACCGACTCCACCACCGTCACCGTCGGCTTCCAGACCCAGGACAACAACCCCACCGCCACCACCTGGGGCACGGTGCCGTTCTTCAACAGCGACGGCAGCTTCGCGCACCTGCCGCGCAGCACCAACCTGGCCCCGGACTGGGCCAAGTGGCAGCGCCAGACCAGCACCGCGTTCGCCAACCTGGAACAGCGCTTCGGCGAGAACTGGCTGCTGAAGGTCAACACCGCCTACACCCGCGGCAACGTGCAGAACGTGCGCGTGTACGGCAGCGGTTATCCGGATGCGACCACCGGCGCGGGCATCTACCTGCTGGGTGCGGCCGGCGAGACCGATGACACCCGCAAGGGCGTGGACGTCTACCTGTCGGGCACCTTCGGCCTGTTCGGCCGCGAGCACGACGTGGTGTTCGGCGGCAGCTTCTCCGACCTGCAGTCCACCGCCTGGACGATGACGCCCACCGGCAGCTGGCGCTACGACATCCCGGACATCCACGCCTGGAATGGCGATGCGCCGGAACTGGTGGTCAACCGCACCGGCGCCCACCGCGATGCGCGCACCACCCAGCGCGGCGTGTATGCCTCCACCCGCCTGCGCCTGGCCGAGCCGCTTTCGCTGATCGCCGGCGCGCGCCTGAGTTCGTGGGAAACCCGCACCCGCGCCTACAACACCGCCAACACCTATACCGCCACCAGCGGCGCCTACAAGGTGGACGACGAGGTCACCCCGTACGTGGGCCTTGTGTATGACATCACCCCGAACGTTTCCGGGTATGCCAGCTACACCGAGATCTTCAACCCGCAGAACTTCAAGGACCGCAACGAAAACCTGCTGGCGCCGGTGGAAGGGTCCAATGTCGAGGCAGGCATCAAGTCGCAGTGGCTGGACGGCCGCTTCACTGCCAATGCGGCGGTGTTCGAAGCGAAGCAGGACAACTACGCCGTGCGCGATGCCAGCGTGCCGGACGGTTCGCTGAGCGACGGCACTTCGGCCTATATCGGCATCAACGGCACCAAGGCGCGCGGTTGGGAAATGGACCTCAATGGCGAGATCCTGCCGGGCTGGACGGTCAATGCCGGCTTCACCCACGTCAAGGTGACCCGCGCGGCCACCGACCTGCTGTACGCGAACCTGCCCGAAGACTTCCTGCAGCTGAACACCAGCGTGCGCCTGCGCGGTGCCTGGGAGCGGCTGACCCTGGGCGGTGGCGTGCAGTGGCAGAGCAAGGTGCAGGGCTTCAACGTGCCCTACCCGCCCGGTGGCACGGTGACGGTCAACCAGCCGGCGTATTCGCTGGTGCAGTTCAACGCCAGCTACCGCATCAGCGACAGCTGGACGGCCACGCTGAGCGTGCGCAACGCGCTGGACAAGACCTACTGGGCCAACCTGGACTACAACAACTACGGCGAACCGCGCTTCGTCGCCTTCAGCCTGCGCTGGAAGTACTGAGGGCAAGGCACGACCTTCTGCCCCGGTAGTGACGACCGTTGGTCGTCACGCGCTTCACCGCTGCGCTCGCCGAGCATGGCTCGGCGCTACCGACCGCCGACCCTGCCCCGGTAGTGACCACCGCTGGTCGTCAGCGCCCTGGCGCTGCGCCCGCCGGGCGCGCCTGTCATCATGTCCGGACACTTGAGACACTACGCTACGGGCAGCCCCGCTGGGCGCGCCCCGCACCACCACGGACAGAAGAAGAACAACAACATGATGCACAACGTAATTTTCGATACCGACCCGGGCGTCGACGACGCCCTGGCGCTGCTGTACCTGCACAAGCACCCGCAGGTGAACCTGCTGGCCGTCACCACCGTGTTCGGCAATGCCGCCGTCGAATCGACCACCCACAACGCGCTGTTCCTGAAGCAGGCCTGGGGCCTGGACGCACCCGTGGCGCGCGGCGCCGCCGGCCCGCTGCAGCCCGATGCACAGCCCGAAGCCTGGCCGGTGCACATCCACGGTGACAACGGCCTGGGCAACCACCCGGTGCCGGCACAGCTGGACGTGGCCGCCGATCCGCGCAGCGCACACCAGCTGATCATCGACCTGGTCCGTGCGCAGCCGGGCCAGGTCACCCTGGTCGCGGTGGGCCGCATGACCAACCTGGCACTGGCCCTGCGCGAAGCACCGGATATCGCCTCGCTGGTACGTGGGGTAGTGATCATGGGCGGCGCGTTCCATGTCAACGGCAACATCACACCGGCCGCCGAGGCCAACATCTGGGGCGACGCCGAAGCCGCCGACATCGTGTTCACCGCCAGCTGGCCGGTGATCGCCATCGGCCTGGATGTCACCACCCAGGTGGAGATGGATCGCCACGGCCTGGATGCACTGGCCCACGCTGGCGGCGCCGATGCGGACCTGGTGCGTGCGCTGTCGCAGGACTACGTGGACTTCTACCTGCAGGCCGGCCACAAGGGCATGGTGGTGCACGACTGCTGTGCCTGCATCGCGCTGACCCGTCCGGAACTGTTCGAGTTCGAGCATGCCAGCGTGCGCGTGGCCACCGATGGCGTGGCACGCGGGATGACCATCCCCAAGCCGGCCGGCATGGCCTTCGGCCCCAGCGTATGGGACGGCCAGGCGATGCAGTCGATCGCGATCGGCGTGGATGCCAGCGCCGTGCTGGCCGACATCGAAAAGACCCTGTCGCTGTAACGGCAGCGACGCTGTAACCGCAGGGACGGCCGCCGGCCGTCCTCTGCTGGTGGGTGACGACCGTTGGTCGTCACGGCCGGCCGCTTCGCTCGCCGAGCATGGCTCGGCGCTACCGGAGCGACGCCTGTCGCTGTCATGGTAGGGACGGCCGCTGGCCGTCCTCTGCTGGTGGGTGACGACCGTTGGTCGTCACGGCGGGCCGCTGCGCTACCGGAGCGGGCGGGTTTCCGGCAGGCGCCACAACACCGGCAGCACCAGCACCGCGACGATGGCGATCATCGCCCCGGGCGCGGCATTCCACCCGCTGCGCTCGACCCACCATTGGGCCAACCACGGCGTGGCACCGCCGAATATCGCCGTGGCCATGGTCACCCCCAGCGCCAGCCCGCTCAGCCGGCCCTCGCCGGGGAACTGTTCGGCCGTGGCCGAAGCCGCTACCGCACTGATGCCGCCAGCCACGCAAGCCAGCACTACCGCAGCACCGATAACGCCCATCGTCGATGCCTGCGCCATCCACCCGAACATCGACAGCGGCAGCAGCGCTGACAGCAGGGTCAGCCCCAGCAACAGGGGGCGCCGACCAAACCGGTCCGACAGCAGCCCGAACAGCGGCGTGGCCAGGATCACCGCCACCGCGGCGATGGTCGACAGCCACAACGCTTCGCCCTCCCCGCGGCCATTGGCGTGCAGGAAGGCCGGCACGTAGGTGATGCCTACGTAATAGGTGATCGAACCGAGTGCGGAGATCGCGAAGGTGCGTGCCACCGCGCCGGGATGGCTGCGCAGGATCTGCCGTATGGGCGCACTGGGCACGCTGCCCTCGCGCTGCTGGCGCTCGAATTCGGGCGATTCGTGCATGCCCGAACGTGCCAGCAGGATGAGCAGCGCCAGTCCGGCGCCGACGAAGAACGGGATACGCCAGCCCCATGTATCCAGCGCAGGGGCCGGCAGCAGCGCCACGGTCAGCGCGGACAGCGCCACCGCCAGCAGCGCGCCCACTTCACTGGCTGCCGAGGCCAGCGAGGTCACCAGTCCGCGTCGTCGTGGCGGCGCGCTTTCCAGCAGGTAGGCCACCACCCCGGTGTATTCGCCGCCGACCGAAAACGCCATCACGCAGCGCAATGCCAGCAGCAGCACTCCGGCACTGGCACCGATCTGCGCATAGGTGGGCAACAAGGCCGTGGCCAGCATCGCCGCCGCCATCAGCGCCATCGAGGCCAGCAGCATCCAGCGCCGCCCCAGGCGGTCGCCGAGATGGCCGAAACACAGCGCGCCCAAGGGACGCATCAGGTAGGACACCGCGAACCCGGCGAGGGTGGCCAGCAGGGCGGTCTCGCCGCCGCCGAAAAACACCCGTGACAGCACGGTGGCGAAGTACAGGTAGAGGGTGAAGTCGTACCACTCCACTACGGTGGAAAGCGCCGCGACCCACATTGAACGGCGATGCACGGCGGGGCTCAAAGGCCGACAACCAGCAATTGCATGGACCACGCTCCTGAGGAACTGGGCAGACGTTAGCTGACGCGAAGTGAAGAGCAGGACACCGTTGCTGCCGGCCGCCCGCGCGGCCGTGCCGGCTTCACACCGCCCGCCCGTATCCGCTGGCTGATTACGACAACCCGCGCATGCAGATGGGCAGAATCCGTGCGCGGTGGCGGACGGCGTTTGCGGCGGCCGACGTCAGGCAGGACACCTGGATTGGCAAGCGTTTTGATGCTCGTTGGTTCGATCTCGATTTTCAATGGACATCGTCCGGGATCCGGCGGCAGCTCACATTTCCCAGCGCCGAAGCGCTCTTAGACTTGCCCGCCGTTAAACCGTACCGCTATCGATTCCGAGCCTGCGCGGCCGGCACGCAAAGGACACTCATGGTCTCCGACATCCCGTTCCGCGCTGCAGGCCAATGGCCACCCATGTCGATCCAGCAGCATCCCCACGTCGCCATCCGGACATTGAGCTGCGGTCCGGCCGCTGCACCGGAACATGCGCTCGTGCACGAGGCCGTTGCCTTCTGGGCAGTCCGTCAACCCGACACCGTGGCAGCACAGCATGGCGCAGAGTCGATCACCTATGCCGCCCTCGTACATGACGCGGACCGGCTCGCCTCGCGCCTGGAAGCGGCAGGCATACGATCCGGCGATGCCGTGGGGTTGTTCGTTACCCGCTCCATCCCGATGCTGGTGGCGATCATCGCTGTCCTGAAGCTCGGCGCCGCCTATGTGCCGCAGGATATCCGCCTCGTGCCGCCAGCTCTGTTGTCCCAGGTGTTCCAGGACGCTGGCTGCGCCACGCTGCTGTGCCTGCGCGAACACCGCACGCTCGCGCGCAGCGTGGCGGACGCCAACATCCTCACCATCGAGGACAGCATGCATCGTGGCGATGGCGTGGACTGGATACCGCGGTGCGTCCCGCCGGACTCCACGGCTTTCATTCTTTACACATCGGGTACCACCGGACTGCCCAATGGCGTGAAGGTGACCCACCGCAACCTGTGCAACATCCTGCTGACCGCACCCGGCAACCTCGGCATCCGCCCCGGCATGCGGGTCAGCCAACTGCTCAACATCGCCTTCGACATGTCCGCCTGGGAGATCCTCGGCACGCTCTGCCAGGGCGGTACGCTGGTGATCCGGGAGGATGACATGCAGGCCGCGGCCGCCACCGCGGACGTCATCATCGCCACCCCGTCGATTCTCGCCCAGCTCGATCGCGACCAGTGCAGGCGTGCGCGGACGGTCGCGGTTGCCGGCGAACCCTGCGCGGAAAGCCTCGCCGCGCATTGGGGCGAGCGCTGCACCTTCTTCAATGGCTGCGGCCCGACCGAGACCACCATCGTCAACACGATGCACCGCTACCAGCGCGGCAGCGGTCACCTCAACATCGGCACGCCCACGCCGAACAACACCGTTTACGTGCTCGATGCACAGTGCCAGCCCTGCGCCGTGGGCGAAACAGGCGAAATGTGGGCGGGCGGGCTATGCGTCACCGCCGGTTACGCAGGCAACCCCGCGCTGACAGCGGAGCGTTATCACGATGACCCGTTCCTGGGAGCGGGCTGGAAGATGTTCCGGACGCGCGACCTGGGCCGCTGGACCTCCGGCGGTGAACTGGAGCACCTGGGACGCACCGACGACCAGGTGAAGGTACGTGGGTTCCGTGTGGAACTCGACGCGGTGTCGCGCGTGCTCGAACAAGCCGCCGGCGTCGAACAGGCAGTGACCCTGAAACTCGATTCCCGCACCTTGGCCAGCGTACTGACACCGGTGGGCGCCGACGTACGGCAGGCACGCGCACACGCCCAGAGGCAGCTGCCCTACTATGCGGTGCCCGCCCATCTGCTGACGCTGGAAAGCCTGCCGCTGACCCCGCGCGGCAAGGTGGACAAGCGCGATCTCCTGCAGCGACTGAAGCGCATCGGATGAGCCTTCATCCCTTGCCTCCGGCGGGTGCGGAACATCGCTCCCGCAGTCACTACCACGCGCTCTTCGGGCTGGTCATGCTGGTCAACCTCGGTGTGATTGCCTGCCAGCTGTACCGCCACGGCTGGGCGGAACTCATGGCTTCACCAAACGCCCTGGCCGGGCTGGCGATGGCCAACATCGGCATGGCCATCCTGATGCGGCAGAGCCTGGTCATCACCGCGCTGTTCTGGTTGGCCACCCGGGCCCCGGTGACCTGGCCTTTGGGCATCCGTCGGCACCTGGCCAAGGTCTACCATTACGGCGGCATCCACGCCGGCGGCGCATGTGCGGGAACTGCGTGGCTGGCATTGCTGGTCGGCAGCCTGCTGTCCGCACCTGGCGATCAGCACCCGCCGGCCCTGCGCTGGACTGCATCGGCACTGCTGGGATACCTGCTTGGCATGCTGCTTTCCGCCCTTCCCGCAGTGCGCGCGCGGCACCATGATGCCTTCGAGAAGGTGCACCGCTATGTTGGCTGGACGACCCTGCTGCTGACATGGGGCCTGGCCGTGCAACTGGGCCCATCGGCGGGTCAAGACGATGCTCGTGGCGGCGTGCCGGAATCTGCCCTGCTGGTGTTTCTCGGCATGATCACGGCCAGCATCCTGCTGCCCTGGCTGCGCCTGCGGCGGATCGCGCTGGATGTCCAACGGCCATCGCCGCACGCAGTGATCCTCACCCTTGCAGGCACCCGCGCGCCCTTCCCGGGCTCGGCTATGGCCATCAGCCGCTCACCGTTGGGCCAGTGGCATTCGTTCGCGAACATTCCGGCGGCGGGACAGACCGATTTCCGCATCATCATCTCGCGTGCAGGGGACTGGACAGGTCAGTTCATCGATGACCCACCGCGCCACGTCTGGATGAAAGGCTTTCCCACGGCAGGCGTTGCCTACATCGAAGTGCTGTTCCGCTCCGTTCTTTACGTTGCGACCGGCAGCGGTATTGGACCGGTACTGCCGCACCTGCTTGCCGGCAGGGTGCGCATGCGCCTGATCTGGTCGGTGCGCTCACCTCGTGCAACCTATGGCGATGCACTGGTTGATGAAATCCTTGCTGCGCAGCCGGATGCGCTGATCTGGGATACACAGCGCGACGGCAAGCCCGACCTGCTGCAGTTGTCGTGGGACACGGCGCATGACATGAAGGCCGAAGCCGTGATCTGCATCGCCAACCGTGCACTGACCGATGCAGTAGTCAACGGCTGCGAAGCACGTGGACTGCCCGCATACGGTGCAATCTGGGATTCCTGACGCCTGCATGCGGGCCGGGTTAACCTGCCGCACGGCCCTGTGCAGGAGCAACCATGTGACACCGTTCAACGCCGGCCACTCGATGGTCTTCTCTCCCGGCCGCCTCACACTGGGGTTGATGACGCCTGCAGGCGTTGCTGCCGGCCAGCAGCCCGACACCCCCCGGGCGACCGCGCTGGCACGCCTGGCCGAAGCACAGGGTTTTGCCGCGCTGTGGGCGCGCGATGTCCCGTTGATGGTGCCGCAGCGCTCACCTGCGGACACTGCCGCGCCGCAGGCCAGCGCCGTTGATGATCCCTTTGTCTGGCTCACCCTGCTCGCCGCCGCCACCTCGCGCATCGCCATCGGACTGGCCGCGGCGGTGCTGCCACTGCGCCACCCGCTGCACATCGCCAAGGCCGCCCTGAGCCTGGAGCGCGTCTCGAACGGGCGCTTCGTGCTGGGGCTGGGATCGGGCGACCGGCCTGAAGAGTTCGCCGCCTTCGGGGCCGTGCTTGAGCAGCGCGCGCAGGTGTTCCGCGAACGCTGGCCGTTGCTGCGCGCGGCGCTGTCGCCGGATGCGCAGGAGCGTGCGCTGATGCTGCGGCAGGTCGGCTATCCGGTACTGCCCGCGCCTGCCGCACGGATCCCGATGCTGGTCGTGGGTTCGGCCCGGCAGTCGCTGCAGTGGATCGCCGAACATGCCGACGGCTGGGCCACCTACCATCGCGAAGAAGCCACGCAGGAAGGCCGGATCGGGCTGTGGCAGCACGCCCTGCGGCAGAAGCTCGGCAGTGCACGCAAGCCCTTCGTGCAGTCCGCGCAGCTGCAGTTGCTGGAAGATCCTGCAGCGCCGGCCACGCCGCTGGAACTGGGCCTGCGTGGCGGCAGCGCTGCCGTTCGGGACTACCTGCAGCGCATGCATGCTCTCGGCGTGGACCACGTGATGTTCAACCTCAGTGGCGGACGGCCCGCCGAAGAGGTCATCGAACAGATCGGCGCGGAGATCATTCCCGCGCTATCGGCGCCGCCTTCAGGGTGATCAGGGTGATCTCCGAAGGCACGCCGATGCGCGCGGCAAAGCCCGGCCACAGGCCCGCGCCGTTGCTCACGTACAGGGTCATGTCGCCCACCTGGTAGCGGCCGGATACATAACCGCCGTTGGCCCGCTTCACCAGCTGGTCCATGCCGACGATGTGGCCGCCGTGGGTGTGGCCGGACAACTGCAGCTTCACCCCACGCGCCGCATTGGCCTGTGCTTCGCGCGGGCGATGGTCGAGCAGGATCACCGGCGCATGCGGATCGGCCCCCTGCAGCGCGGCGGCCAGGTCCGGCTGCGGCAGGTCATAGCGCGCCGCCACCGGATCGGTGACCCCGGCGATGGTCAACGCCGCATCGCCACGACGCACTTCGGTATGGGTGTTTTCCAGCACCTGCATGCCCAGGCCGCGGAAGGCCTGCATCCATTGCGTGTACTGGGCGTAATACTCGTGGTTGCCGGTGATGGCGATCACCCCGTCCGGTGCCTGCAGGCCACCCAGCGGCTGGAAATCATCGGCACGGGCAGTGACCGTGCCATCGATCAGGTCACCGGTGATCACCACCACGTCCGGCTTCAGCCCGTTGCTTTCGGCCACGACCTTGCGCACCCAGTCGCCGGTCAGCAGGCGGCTGGCATGGATATCGGTCAGCTGCAGCATGCGGTAGCCATCGAACGCGGGCGGCAGGCCGGCGATCTCCACGTCGATGCCGCGCGGCTTGGGTACGGCCATGCCCTGGCTGACCCCGAAGATGCCCAGCGCCAGCGCAGTGATTCCAGCCGTGGGCCGCAGCCAGCGCGCGCGCAACGCCGCGGTTGCGCTGGCCGAACGCAGCAGGCGTGCAAGCAGCAGGGCGGCATCCAGC
>NZ_LDJK01000053.1 GCF_001431535.1 Stenotrophomonas chelatiphaga | reverse complement strand
GTGGGTGGGTCATGCAGGACACGCCGTAAACCCGTCCTTGGGGGCTCGCTGTTGCCATCCATGGCAACAGACGGTCCTGCATGACCCACCCACCCGTCGCCAAACCAGCGAACCGCTTCAATTGCCACCCGCCGCGAGGGGGTTCCACCCGTTCGACCAATCACTCCGGTGACAACTGATCCATCCGTATCCGATTGGCGAACAACGAAAACGCCAGCATCCCCGCCAGCCCATTGGCCCGGCTCACCCAATGCGGCAGCCAACGCGGCGGCTGCAGGATCCCCGCCTCGAACAACGGCGCGAAGGTGATCGCATCGGTCAGCGTCATCTTGCCCGCGAACAACCACCGGCATACCTGCAGGCGGTCCTCGGCCAGCATGTGGCGGAAGAATGTATGCACCGACACCAGCCCGCGCAGGTACACCGTGTCCTTGGTGAAGGCCATGCCACCGGTAGGCGGCACGCCGCGGAACACGCGCTGGGCCGAAGCAAAGCTCTCTTCCTGGTTCTGCCCGGCATCGCAGAAATAGCGGAATACCTCGATGAAATCCGCGCCCTCGCGCGCCATCGCGATCGCCTCGGTGCGCAGGCTGATGCGTTTGAGCCGTTCTATGTCGATGCTGCCGGTGATCTGCTCGGCGAACGTGGCCAGGCCTTCCTGGGTCGCGGTGACCCGCGGCGATGACAACGCCAGGCTCGGCAGGACGTGCTGCTCCCTGCCATTCAATGCGGTCAGCGAGTGCACCAGCGCTTCGTGGTGGAACAACTGCGCACGGTCGTAGGCACTGAAGCGGGCACTGGTGCGCAGGCGGATGCGGGCCGGCCCGGCCGCCGCCTTGGACACCAGTCCGGGGTCCAACTGCACCTGGATGATGCGCGATTCGAAGAACGCGTCCAGGTCGCTCTGCAGCTGCAGCTGCAGGGCCGTGGCCGATACCGGGACCTGCTCTTCCGGTGCCAGCAGCTCGTGGTCCAGTTCGGTGGCGATCTGGATGAAATGGCGCGCCGCATCGCGCGTGCTCGGGCCGTTGCCGGGCAGCGGCTGTTCGGGCGAACCGAACAACTGCACCGAACACGCATCCACCGCAGCGGTGCCCAGTCCTTCCAGCAGCTGCGCGGCCAGGTCCCAGCTCTGCGCGGACTGCTGTACGTAACGGCCCAGCGGGTGGTCGGCATCGCATTCGGCGGTCAGCGCCGCCAACGCGCGTCGCGCGTCGCTGAAATCAAGTTTCGGGTAGTCCACTTCGGGCAGCTGCGGCTGGCCACGCGCCACGCTGGCGAGGAACGGAGACTGCAGGCCGGCCGGCCAGCTGGTCAATCCCAGCAGCCGGATCCCACCGACAGCGTCGACCAGCCGCGCGTCCAGCGCGGCATGGTGGGCCACTTCACGATCGAGCGTCGCGCCTGAATCCATGGGCCAACTATACGGTAGTGACGGCCGCGGGCCGTCGACGCCGGAGCGAATGACGGCCAGCGGCCGTCACTACCGGAAGCTGACCGCCAGCGGCCGTTACTGCCGGAGAGCTGACGGCCAGCGGCCGTCACTACCGGCGGCGCGGCGCCTTGCCTGCGCCACGACGGGCGGCGGTGCGGCGTTCCTGCGCCGTCTCGGCCTGGCGCACGGCCAGCTTGGCGGCGGCGGCGGCGACTTCTTCCTTCAGCTTGAAGTAGTTCAGCACGCGGGTTTCTTCGATCTCGCCTTCCTCGATCGCCGCACGTACCGCGCACCCCGGCTCCTGCTGGTGCAGGCAGTTGCGGAACCGGCACTGTGCCGCCAGCGCTTCGATATCGGCAAAACCGCCTTCGGCCAGCGTCTCTTCGCCGGTCGGCTTGAGTTCGCGCATGCCGGGCGTGTCGATCAGGCAGGCGCCCATCGGCAACGGCATCAGCGCGCGGTGGGTGGTGGTGTGGCGGCCGCGCGAATCGTTGGACCGCACCGTGTTGGTCTTCATCCGCTGCTCGCCGAGCAGGGTGTTGGTCAGGGTCGACTTGCCCGCACCCGAAGAGCCCACCAGCACCACCGTATGGCCCGCGCCCAACCACGGATGCAGGGTCGCCACGCTCGCAGGGTCCAGCCCATTCACCGCGCGCAGCGCGATGCCCTGCGCCTTCAGTTCTTCCAGCACCGCCAGCGCGTCTTCGGTGTACTCGGTCTGGTCGGCCTTGGTCAGCACCACCACCGGCTCGGCACCGCCGCCGCCCACCAGCAGGAGGTAGCGCTCGATCCGGCGCGGATTGAAGTCAGCGTCCAGCCCGCAGACGATGAAGACCGTATCGACGTTGGCCGCGATCACCTGCTGATGGTAGTGCTCCCCCGCCGCGCCCCGCTTGATCGAGGTGCGCCGCGGCAGCAGCGCGACGATGCGCACGCCCTCCAGCAGCACCCAATCGCCCACGGCGGGGCGCTCATGGCTGGGAAAGCGCGGACGCTGCCATTCCGGCAGGGATTCGGCCTTGATTGATGCATCCGGCCCGTCGGCGACCACGTAATGGGTGCGGTGCTGCTCGATCACCCGCGCAGGGCGCGCCAGCGGATGGGTGGCCATCGCGGCCTGCCAGTCCGCCTGGTCGGCGGTGGCGGGCGGGCCGGGCCATGGCCAGCCAATGGTCTGCAGCGCGGGGTAATCAGGGGTATCGGTCATCGTCAGCATTCTACCGGCAGCGGGCCCTGCGGGCGTGGGCCATGCCCGGCCGCCACCCTTGCCATGCGCTGCAGCAATTCAGCTAGTATGGGCCTTCCATGCCCATCGACGGCCCGTCTGCCATGTCCACCCCCACGCCCAAGCCCCTGGCCATCCGTGAGCGCCTTTCCGAAGTGCGCTACGAGATCCGAGGAGAATTGGCGCGACGAGCGCGGGAGCTGGAGGCGCAGGGCCGCACGCTGATCAAGCTGAACATCGGCAACCCGGGCAATTTCGGCTTCCGCGCCCCGGAACACCTGCAGCGCGCGATCGCCGATGACATGGGCCGCACCGACCCCTACACCCACCAGCAGGGCCTGCCGGAGGCGCGCGAGGCCATCGCCGCCGCCTACGCTCGTCGCGGTGCACCGGACGCCCACCCGGACCGGGTGTTCATCGGCAACGGGGTCAGCGAACTGATCGACCTGTCGCTGCGCGCGCTGCTCAATCCCGGCGACGAAGTGCTGGTGCCCTCGCCGGATTATCCGCTGTGGTCGGCGGCGACCATCCTCAACGACGGCCGCCCGGTGTATTACCGCTGCGCCCCGGAGAATGGCTTCCAGCCCGATCCGAGCGAAATCGAAGCGCTGGTGTCTTCGCGCACCCGTGCCATCGTGCTGATCAACCCGAACAACCCCAGCGGCGCCAGCTATTCCCGTGAACTGCTGGAGCGCATCGTCGCCATCGCACGCAAGCACAACCTGCTGCTGATGGTCGATGAGATCTACGACCAGATCCTGTACGACGACGCGGTGTTCCAACCGGTCGCGCCGCTCGCCGGTGACCAGCCCTGCATCACCTTCAGCGGCCTGAGCAAGGTGCACCGCGCCTGCGGCTGGCGCGTCGGCTGGGCGATGCTGTCCGGCGACGCCGGGCGGCTGGGCGAGTTCCGCGCCGCGATGGACCTGCTCAGCGCGCTGCGCCTGTGCGCCAACGTGCCCGGCCAGTACGCCATCGACGCCGCCGTGAACGGTCCCGACACGATCACCCCGCTGTGCACGCCCGGTGGCCGCCTGTACGAAACCCGCCGCGCGGTGATCGACGCCTGCGCGGCCAGCGAGCACCTCTCGCTGGTGGCGCCGGCGGGCGCGCTGTACGCCTTCCCGGCCGTGGTCGGCGATGCCGCCAAGGGCCTGGACGACCACGATTTCGCGCTCGACCTGATGACCGACGAAGGCGTGCTGGTGGTTCCCGGCTCCAGCTTCAACGTGCCCTACCGCCATCATTTCCGCGTGACCCTGCTGCCCGAAGCGACGGTGATGCGCGAGGTGTTCTCGCGAATCGACCGCGCCTTGGCGCGGCGCGCCGAAGCCAACCGCAAAGTGGTGCCGCTGAAGCCACGTCGCTCGGCCGTCGCCTGACCCCGGTGGCACTGACCTGGCTGGCCCTGGGCGACTCCTACACGATTGGCGAAGGCGTCCCGGCGGAAGGTCGCTGGCCGCAGCAGCTGGCGGCCCTGCTGCGCATGCGCGGCATCGCGCTGCAGGACCCGCAGACCATCGCCACCACCGGCTGGACCACCGATGAGCTGGATGCCGGCATCGACGCCGCGGCGCCGACCGGTCCATTCGACTTCGCCAGCCTGCTGATCGGGGTCAACAACCAGTACCGCGGTCGGTCGTTGGACGACTACCAGCAGCAGTTCAGCGCCCTGCTGCAGCGCACGCTGGCGTTCACCGGCGGCAGCCCCGCACGGGTGCTGGTGCTGTCCATCCCGGACTGGGGCGTCACCCCGTTCGCGCACGATCGCGACCGCACCGCCATTGCCGCCGCGCTGGATGCTTACAACCTTGCGGCGCAGGCCATCTGCCAGGCGCACGGCGTGGTGTTCGTGGACATCACCGACCTCTCGCGCCAGCACGGCGCGGAAGCGGCGATGCTGGCCGACGATGGCCTGCATCCTTCGGCGCGGATGTACGCGCTGTGGGCGCAGCGGGCGCTGCCGCTGGCCGAGCGCCTGCTCGCGCCCGCCGCCTGAGCCGTGGCCGGCGCGCGGCCCGGGGCAGCCTCAGCGGCCGCCTGCCTGGACACCGCGGACGCCACGGCGATCGCCCGGGCGTTCCTGCCGGCCAGCCGCTGGGGCAATCGCAGCACCTACTACTACGTGCGTGCCAAGCTCGGCAGTGACCCGCTCTACAACGGGGTGCTGCAGGCCCTGCCGGACGATGGCCTTGCGTTGCTCGACCTGGGCTGCGGGCTGGGCCTGCTCGGCCACGTCGCGCGCCTCCATGGCCGCACGCAGCCGTATCTGGGCGTGGACGTGGATGCAGGCAAGATCGATCGCGGTGCACGTGCGGTCCGCCGCGCGGCCCTTCCCGCACTGGACCTGCGCCAGCTGGACATCCAGCAGCCGCTGCCACGCCACAGCGGCCACGTGGCGGTGCTGGACGTGCTGCACTACCTGGACGCACACGCCCAGGCCAGCCTGCTGCGGGCGGCGGCCGAGCGCGTGGCACCGGGCGCGACGCTGGTACTGCGCAGCCCGCTGGATACCGGCGATGGCCGCGACCGCACCACGCGTCTGGCGGATCGGCTCGGCTGGCTGTCCGGCTGGATGCGTACCCGCCCGCGCCATTACCCCCGCGCCGACGTGCTGCAGCAGGTACTGGGCGCGGCCGGGCTGGTCGCCGAAGCGCCCCGCCCGCTGCACGGTCGCACCCCGTTCAACAGCTGGCTGCTGGTCGCCCATCGACCGGTGGCCCCGGGCTGATCCGACCCCTCAACGTTGCGGCGGCAGCCGTGCCTGCAGGCCGCGTTGGTCCAGGGCCTGCAGCACGCCTTCGATGATCTGCAGGTTGTGGCCGTGCCCGCTGCCCTCATGCAGCAGCACGATCGCCCCGGGCTGCAGGTCGGGCAGCAACCGCGCCAGCACCTCGGCCGGCGTGCAGTCCACCCCGTCGAAACCGCGTGCGCTCCAGCCCACCCGGGTCAGGCCCAGGTGCCGCACCACCGGGCCCACGAAGGGGTTGGTCATGCCCACCACCGAGCGGTACCAGCGCGGGGGCCGGCCGGTGATCGCCTGCAGGGCCTGCTGGCAGTGACCGATCTCGCGCGCCATGGCGGCCGGCCCCAGCCGCCAGAACCGTGCCTGCGGGTGGCTGTGGCTGTGATTGCCCACGTCATGCCCGCGGCCGATCACCTCGCGCACCAGGTCCGGATGGGCCAGTGCGCGTTCGCCCACCAGGAAGAAGGTCGCCCTGGCCTGGTAGCGGTCCAGCAGGTCCAGCACCGCGCGCGTGTCGGGCCCGGGCCCGTCGTCGATGGTCAGCCAGACCGCATCGCCGGCATCGGCCAGGCGGCGGATGACAGGGGTGTAGAAGCGGCTGTTGGGCAGGAACACCGGCACCAGGAACAGCGCGTGGCTGGCCAGCAGCAGGGCCAGTCCCCAGCCCCACCCGGCCAGCAGGCCCACCGCCAGCGCCAGCAGCTGGGACAGCGCGAAGCCCAGCAGCGCGCGCCAGGGCCAGCGCGGGGGGCAATGCAGCGTTTCCATCGTGGTCATGCCCCATGATGCCACGAGGGGTAGAATCAGCGGTTCGATATCACCGGATTTCCACCGCCATGTCCCTCGATCCCGCCCTGCGTTCGCGCATCGAAACCCTCCTCGCCAACGACCGCGTCGTGCTGTTCATGAAGGGCCAGCCGTCCATGCCGCAGTGCGGCTTCTCGGCCAAGGCCGTCGGCGCACTGCAGGACCTTGGCGTGGAGTTCGGCCACGTCAACGTGCTGGCCGACCAGGAGATCCGCGAAGGCATCAAGCAGTACGGCGATTGGCCGACCATCCCGCAGCTGTACATCGACGGCGAGCTGGTCGGTGGCAGCGACATCATCCTGCAGATGGCCTCCAGCGGCGAGCTGAGCAGCGTGCTCGGCCTGGCCGCCCCGGACCGCACGCCGCCGTCCATCACCGTGACGCCGGCCGCGGTGGAGATGCTGAAGGGTGCGCTGGCCGATTCGCCGGGCGCGGCCCTGCAGCTGGGCATCGATGCGCGCTTCCAGCCGAACTTCCAGCTGGCTCCGTTCGACGAGGGCGCGATCGCGGCCGAATCCAACGGCCTGCGCGTGCAGTTCGACCTGGCCAGCGCGCGTCGCGCCGACGGCATCACCATCGACTGGGTGGACGACATCCGCGGCAAGGGCCTGGCCATCGACAACCCGAACGCCCCCAAGGCCATCACCGAACTGTCGGTGCGCGACGCCGATGACCTGGTGCGTGCCGGCACGGTGCTGCTGGTGGACGTGCGTCCGTCCGAAGAGCGTTCAATCGCCGCGGTCGGCGTGCCGTTCAAGGTCTTCGATGGCAACGGCCGTGCCGAGCTGGAGGCGCTGCCGAAGGACACCGCGCTGGCCTTCCTGTGCCACCACGGCGGCCGCAGCGCGCAGGCCGCCGAGCAGTTCCGTGCGCTGGGCTTCACCAAGGTGCACAACGTGACCGGCGGCATCGATGCGTGGTCCGACGAGGTCGACAACGGCGTGCCGAAGTACTGATTCCGGACCTCCAGCACCCTTGTTGATGAACGGAAACGCCGGCAGCCGCCGGCGTTTTCCGTTCCAGTGCGTCAGCCCGCGAATCCGCCCTCGGCCAGGAAGTCCATTTCTTCCATCGTGGTCATCCGCCCCAGCACCGCGTTGCGGTGCGGGAAGCGCCCGAAACGCCGGATGATGTCCCGGTGCAGCTCGGCGAACTGCAGGTATTGTTTGTCGCCCAGCACGTCGAACATCGCCACCGACCGGTCCTGGTCCTGCAACTCTTCGGAGTGTTCGAAGGGCAGGTAGATGAACGCACGCAGCTTGGGCAGCAGCTCCAGGTCCAGGCCTTCTTCCACCGCGCGCATCGCGTAATGCCGGGCAAGCCCGTCGGTGGCATACGAATGGGCAGTGCCGCGGAAGCAGTTGCGCGGGAACTGGTCCAACAGCAGCATCAGCGCCAGCGCCCCTTCGGCGGTGGAAAGCCAGTGTTCGCGGGCACGCGACGCCGCCGCATGGTGTTCTTCCAGGAACAGCGCACGGAACCGCGCATCGAACGCGTCATCGCGCGCGAACCATTTCGCCGGTCCTGCCTCGTTCCAGAACGCCACTACCTGCGCTGCGGTCTGCATATCCTGCTCCACGGGCTGCATCGGGGCGCCCTGCCCATTGCCGGTCATTCGTCGAACCGCAGGTGGCGGACCGATTTGCCGTTGCGTCGGATCAACCGCAGGGCCTCGATGCCGATCTGGATATGGTTGTCCACGAACTGCGAACTCACCTTGGCATCGGAGGCTTCGGTCTTCACCCCATCCGGGATCATCGGCTGGTCGGAGACCAGCAGCAAGGCCCCTGTCGGGATGTGGTTGGCAAAGCCCGCCGCGAACACCGTGGCGGTTTCCATGTCGATGGCCATGCAGCGCATGCGGCGCAAACGCTCCTTGAAGGCTTCGTCGTGCTCCCATACGCGCCGGTTGGTGGTGAACACGGTGCCGGTCCAGTAGTCATGGCCAAGGTCGCGGATCATCGTGCTGACCGCCCGCTGCAGCGCGAACGCCGGCAGCGCCGGCACTTCCGGCGGCAGGTAGTCGCTGGAGGTGCCTTCGCCGCGGATCGCCGCGATGGGCAGGACCAGGTCACCCAGCTGGTTCTTGCGCTTGAGCCCGCCGCACTTGCCCAGGAACAGCACCGCCTTGGGCATCACCGCCGACAACAGGTCCATGATGATCGCCGCGTTGGGACTGCCCATGCCGAAGTTGATCATGCTGATGCCATCGGCGGTGACGCTGGCCATCGGCCGGTCCAGGCCCACTACCGGTGCACCGCTGAGCTGGGCGAAGGCATGCAGGTAGCCGCTGAAGTTGGTCAGCAGGATGTGTTGCCCGAACTGGTCCAGCGGCACGCCGGTGTAGCGCGGCAGCCAGTTGTCGACGATGTCCTGCTTGGTTTTCATGCGGCGGTCTTGGCGAGCTTCAGGACACGATTCTGCGAGAGCGGCGGCGCGGAGTCGAGCATCGGCGCTGCCGCAACAAAAAGGGCGGCCCGAAGGCCGCCCCTGGTCACGCGTCGGTCACCCGGCCATCAGAACCGGACCGACCACCGCGCATTCACGCCATGGTCGCGGCTTTCATCGCCGAACTGGCCGTTGTAGCCCAGTTCCAGCTGCTGGCGCGGGCTCAACCAGGCCGACAGGCCCAGTTCGGCAACCACCGCGCTGTCGGCGATCGGCGCGCCGCTGACGGCAAAGCGGCTGCCGCCATCGAAGGCCAGCTGCGCCAGTCCATCGCGGTCACCGGAAGCGCGGCGATAGCCCACCCCGCCCACCACGTGCAGCCATGCGTCCTGCTGGAACGCGGCCTTCAGGCCCTTGTTGAAACGCACGCCGACGGTGGCCACGGTGGTCGCGGTGTCGGCCACCCGGCCGGTCAGCGCGGCGGCACCGCCCTGCTCGCGCACATCGTCCACGTCCACTTCGACACGGGCGAGCTGCAGGTACGGCTCCAGTCCCCCCTGCGTACCGCCGAAGCGGTAGCCGGCTTCGATGAAGGCCTGCTTCGTCTTGGCGTCGTAGCTGGCATTCAGCCCGTCGCTGTAGCCGGCGAAGGCCACCTGGCGGCTGCTGTCGATGTCATGGCGGCTGTAACCGAGGCCACCGCGCAGGCCGAACGCGCCCCAGCTGTGGCCGGCGTACAGGCCCACGTGGGTGTTGTCGATGCGCGCCTTCGCCGACCTTCCCTGCGCCTGCTTCGTGTCGGTGCGGCCATTGCCCAGCAGCAGGCCGAG
>NZ_LDJK01000052.1 GCF_001431535.1 Stenotrophomonas chelatiphaga | reverse complement strand
ATGTCTGTGCGTTTCGTTATTGACAGTGTGAACCCAGAGTGTGTAGCGGAGAGGGTGGTCGGGCGCGGCAGAGGGTGATAAAGGAAATGGGAGGGCCGGGCGGTGGGGCTGGGCGGGGGCGTTGAGCGCCAAGGATGGCGCGAAACGAGGCCCGCAGGAGCGGCTGTTGCCGTCCCCCGCCCAGCCCCACCGCCCGGCCAATCCCAGTAAACCGCTTCGAGCGACCCCCACGAGGGGCTCCGCCGTTCGCTGCATCCCACGCGGGCACTTGCGACACGCAGAAGTTAGTAGTATTACTACTAACCATGGACACGACGAACCTGACCGAAACCCAGCAGGCCATCCTGCAGCTGATCGCCGAGCGCATCGAATCGGAAGGCGCACCGCCTTCGCAGACCGAAATTGCCCGTGCCTTCGGCTTCAAAGGCGTGCGCGCCGCGCAGTACCACCTGGAAGCGCTGGAAGCGGCCGGTGCCATCCGCCGCGTTCCCGGCCAGGCGCGCGGCATCCGCCTGGTGCAGGCACCCGCGGTGAAGCAGATCGCCGACCCGGCGCTGGACGACAGCGTGCTGCGCCTGCCGGTGCTGGGACGTGTCGCGGCCGGCCTGCCGATCGGCGCGGACATCGGCTCGGACGACTTCGTCGTGCTCGACCGCGTGTTCTTCTCCCCGGCACCGGATTACCTGCTCAAGGTGCAGGGCGATTCGATGATCGACGAGGGCATCTTCGATGGTGACCTGATCGGCGTGCACCGCACCCGCGACGCCCGTACCGGGCAGATCGTGGTGGCGCGCATCGACGAAGAGATCACCGTCAAGCTGCTGAAGATCGGCAAGGACCGTATCCGGCTGCTGCCGCGTAATCCCGATTACGCCCCCATCGAAGTGCTGCCGGACCAGGATTTCGCCATCGAAGGCCTGTACTGCGGCCTGCTGCGACCCAACCGTTGAATGCCCGGGGGCGGCTGCCGCTGACGTCTGCGGCGATAATGTTCGACTTGCCCGGTGCGCGTCTCATCCTGTGCGATGCGCGGCCGCTACAGTCTCCCCCGAACCCGAGTTGACCACGATTAAAAAGATGACCACTTCCCCAAGGACCAAGACGATGGACGAGAACAAGAAGCGTGCCCTGGCCGCCGCCCTGAGCCAGATCGAAAAGCAGTTCGGTAAAGGCTCGGTGATGCGGATGGGCGATCGCGTTGTCGAACCCGTCGAGATCATCCCGACCGGTTCGCTGATGCTGGATATCGCATTGGGCATCGGCGGCCTGCCCAAGGGCCGGGTCGTGGAAATCTATGGTCCGGAGTCCTCGGGCAAGACCACCCTGACGCTGCAGGCCATCGCCGAGTGCCAGAAGAAGGGCGGCACGGCAGCCTTCATCGACGCCGAGCACGCCCTGGACCCGATCTACGCAGCCAAGCTGGGCGTCAATGTCGACGACCTGCTGCTGTCGCAGCCGGATACCGGTGAGCAGGCGCTGGAAATCGCCGACATGCTGGTGCGTTCCAACTCGGTGGACATCGTGGTGGTCGACTCGGTCGCCGCGCTGACCCCGAAGGCCGAAATCGAAGGCGAGATGGGTGACCAGCTGCCGGGTCTGCAGGCCCGCCTGATGAGCCAGGCGCTGCGCAAGCTGACCGGCAACATCAAGCGCTCCAACACCCTGGTCGTGTTCATCAACCAGCTGCGCCACAAGATCGGCGTGATGATGCCGGGCCAGAGCCCGGAAGTGACCACCGGCGGCAATGCACTGAAGTTCTACGCCTCGGTGCGCCTGGACATCCGCCGCATCGGTGCGATCAAGAAGGGCGATGAAATCATCGGCAACCAGACCAAGATCAAGGTCGTCAAGAACAAGCTGGCCCCGCCGTTCAAGCAGGTCATCACCGAGATCCTGTACGGCGAAGGCATCAGCCGCGAGGGCGAGCTGATCGACATGGGCGTGGAAGCCAAGCTGGTCGAGAAAGCCGGCGCCTGGTACAGCTACGGCGAAGAACGCATCGGCCAGGGCAAGGACAACGCCCGCGGTTACCTGCGCGACAACCCCACCGTGGCCCAGCGCCTGGAAGCAGAGCTGCGCGAGAAGTTCCAGCCGGCTGAAGCACCGAAGGAAGCCGGCGACGAAGACGACGCCGACGAAGCGTAAGGCATGCTGTGGGGCAGGGCGGCGCCGTCAGTGACGCCGTCCTGTCCCGCAGGATTTTCACGCCGGTCCAGGGCGTGGCGTCAGGGACGGCGCTGAGTGAAGGATGAGCATGCACGACGAACCCGACGCCCCGCCGGGCGCGAAAAAACGCCGCCGGCCTGAATTGACGCCCCTGCAGCGGGCGCTCGGCCTGCTGGTGCGGCGCGATCATTCGCGCAAGGAGCTGGGCCGCAAACTGGTTGCACGCGGCATCGAGCCCGAGCAGGCGCAGGCGGCGGTCGACCGGCTGACCAGCGAAGGCTGGCAGGACGATGAACGATTCGCTGAATTCCTGGTGCGCAACCGCGCCAATGGCGGCTATGGACCGCGCCACATCCAGGCCGAACTGGGCACCCACGGGCTGGACAGTGAAGCGATAAGTGCCGCGATGGACAGCTACGAGGGCGATTTCCTCGAAAATGCCCGAGACCTGGTGCGCCGCCGGTTTGGCGAGGAAGGGCCGCAGGACCTGCCGCAGCGGCGCAAGGCCGCCGACCTGCTGGCCCGCCGTGGGTTCGATGGCGACACCATCCGCCGTGCCACCCGCTTCGATGCAGAGGACTGAGCGCCGCTGGCCTGTTACCCTTCAAGGTTTCGGAGGTCCGAAACCCGACCCTGGCCAGTGTGGCTGGAGGCGGTGGCGCCTCCGGCACGCAGACTGCCAGCCCCCATGACCGCATCCGCCAAATTCACTACTTCCCAGATCCGCAGCGACTTCCTTGAGTTCTTCAAGGGCAAGGGCCACACCATCGTGCCGTCGGCACCGCTGGTGCCGGGCAACGACCCGACCCTGCTGTTCACCAACTCCGGCATGGTCCAGTTCAAGGACGTGTTCCTGGGCGCGGAAAAGCGCAGCTACGTGCGCGCTGCCGACGTCCAGCGTTGCCTGCGTGCCGGCGGCAAGCACAACGACCTGGACCAGGTGGGGTATACCGCCCGCCACCACACCTTCTTCGAAATGCTGGGCAACTGGTCTTTCGGTGATTACTTCAAGAAGGATGCCATTGCCTGGGCCTGGGAGCTGCTGACCCAGGTCTGGAAGCTGCCGGCCGACCGCCTGCTGGTCACCGTCTACCAGACCGATGACGAAGCCTACGCGCTGTGGCGCGACATGGTCGGCATCCCCGAAGAGCGCATCGTGCGCATCGGCGACAACAAGGGCGCGCCCTATGCGTCGGACAACTTCTGGCAGATGGCCGACACCGGCCCCTGCGGTCCGTGCACGGAGATCTTCTACGACCATGGCGACCACATCGCCGGTGGTCCGCCGGGTTCGCCGGATGAAGACGGCGACCGTTTCATCGAAATCTGGAACCTGGTGTTCATGCAGTTCGATCGCCAGCCCGATGGCAGCCTGGTGCCGCTGCCGGCGCCGTGCGTGGACACCGGCATGGGCCTGGAACGCCTGGCGGCGATCCTGCAGCACGTGCATACCAACTACGAAATCGACCTGTTCCAGGCGCTGATCCGCAAGGCCAGCGAACTGACCGGCATGGCCGACCTGGAGAACAAGTCGCTGCGGGTGATCGCCGACCATATCCGCGCCTGCTCGTTCCTGATCGTCGACGGTGTGCTGCCGTCCAACGAAGGCCGCGGCTACGTGCTGCGCCGGATCATCCGTCGCGCGTTGCGCCACGGCTGGATGCTCGGCGTGCGCCAGCCGTTCTTCAGCAAGCTGGTGCCGACGCTGGTCGAGCAGATGGGCGTGGCCTATCCGGAACTGCCGGCCACCGCCGACACCGTCACCCGCGCCCTGCAGGCCGAAGAAGAACGGTTTGCCGAGACGCTGGACGCCGGTATGAAGATCTTCGAAGACATCGCAGGCAAGGCCAGCAACAACGTCATTCCCGGCGTCGATGCATTCCGCCTGTACGACACCTACGGTTTCCCGCTGGACCTGACCGCCGATATCGCGCGCGAGCGTGACATGACCGTGGACACCGCCGGCTTCGACGTGGCGATGGAACAGCAGCGCGAAACCGCGCGTGCGGCGGGCAAGTTCGGTGGCGGCGTCAGCCTGCCGGCCGACCTGGTCGCGACCCTCAAGCCCACCGTGTTCCTCGGTTACGACGCGCTGCAGGCCGATGGCCTGCGGGTAGTGGCGCTGCTGAAGGACGGTCGTCCGGTGCAGGCCGCCGCCGCCGGTGATGCGGTGATCGTGCTGACCGAACAGACGCCGTTCTACGCCGAATCCGGTGGCCAGGTCGGTGACACCGGCGTGCTGTCGGCCAGTGGCGTGCGCGTGGACGTGACCGAAACGCAGAAATTCGCCGGCCAGTTCCATGGCCATGTCGGTACCCTGGCCGAGGGCAGCCTGAAGATCGGCGACGTGCTCGCCGGTCAGGTCGATGCACAGCGCCGCGGCGCGACCATCCTCAACCACTCCGCCACCCACCTGCTGCACGCCGCCCTGCGCGAAGTGCTGGGCACCCACGTGCAGCAGAAGGGATCGCTGGTGGCGCCGGATCGCCTGCGTTTCGACTTCTCGCATTTCCAGCCGATCAGCGCCGACGAACTGGCGATCATCGAGCGCAAGGTCAACCAGCAGGTGCGCATCAACAACGCCGTGGAAGTGCACAACATGGCGATGCAGGAAGCGCTCGATTTCGGTGCGATGGCGCTGTTCGGTGAAAAGTACGGCGAGAACGTGCGCGTGCTGAAAATGGGCGATTACTCCACCGAACTGTGTGGCGGTACCCATGTGAGCCGTACCGGTGACATCGGCCTGTTCAAGATCACCTCCGAAGGGGGTGTGTCCGCTGGCGTGCGCCGCATCGAAGCAGTCACCGGCCAGGGCGCACTGGATTTCGTCGCGGACGAAGAAGCGCGCCTGTCCGAAGCGGCCCACCTGCTCGGCGGCAGTGCCGGCGACGTGGTGGAAAAGATCCGCACCCAGATCCTGCGCCAGAAGCAGTTGGAGCGTGAACTGGAATCGCTGAAGGCCAAGCTGGCCGCCGGCGCCACCGCGGACCTGTCCAGCCAGGCGCAGGACGTCGCCGGGGTCAAGGTCCTGGTCGCTCGACTGGAAGGCTTTGACGCAAAAGCCCTGCGCGATGCGGTCGATCGCCTCAAGCAGCAGCTCGGTGATGCGGTGATCCTGCTGGCCGGTGCGCAGGACGGGAAGGTCGCGCTGGTTGCTGGCGTGAACGGCAGTGCAATGGGCCGGGTCAAGGCCGGGGAACTGTTGTCCCACATTGCCGGTCAGATCGGGGGCAAGGGCGGTGGTCGTCCCGATCTCGCCCAGGGTGGTGGCGAGGACGGGCCCGCCCTTGCGACTGCCCTGGCTGCGGCGGTCGACTGGGTCCGCCCGCGTCTGGGATGAACCGCAGCCCTTCCGCGCCTTGAAGCTGCGGGAGGGCTGACGGTACCATTGGCAATCTTTTTCCCTTCGTAGTGGGGCGGGCCTTGACGGACCGCCAAGCCGGTGGGGGATACCCTTCCACACGGTTTCATGGAGAATTACCACAATGTTGATCTTGACGCGCCGCGTTGGCGAAACCCTGATGATTGGCGACTCGGTCAGCGTGACCGTGCTCGGCGTCAAGGGAAACCAGGTCCGTATCGGCATCACTGCGCCGAAGGACGTCGCCGTGCATCGCGAGGAAATCTACCAGCGCATCCAGCGCGGTGATGAACCTGCGACCGGCAGTGAAGATTCTGCTGAATAAGGCTTTACCTCCGGCCGCGAAAAAAGCTATTATTCGCGTCCCCGCTGCGGAGTACTTCTCCACCAGCGGTTGCAACACCCCGGAGCGATGCCCGAGCGGCTGAAGGGGCTCCCCTGCTAAGGGAGTATAGGGTCAAAAGCTCTATCGAGGGTTCGAATCCCTCTCGCTCCGCCATATACGAAAACGCCCGCAGATACTGTCTGCGGGCGTTTTTTTTGCTGTTGATGGGGCGGCTGATGGGGCGTCGCCGAGCGTCTGCTGCGTGCGCCGACCATGGGTCGGCGCTACCTCGCCACACAGCCGCCTAGAAGGTGTACGACGCCTGCAGGTAGACCCGGCGCGGCTCGCCCGGGAAGTGGCCATTGCGTTCAATGAAGCCGCTGGCGGCGTAGACCTTGTCGAACACGTTCTTGACGTTGGCCTGCAGCTGCCACTGCTGCCACTGGGTCTTCCAGCTGATATCGAACACGGTGTACGGCTTGACCCGTTGCCCGTCGCGGCTGATCCGCTCGTCCATGTAATCGGCGCCGAAGCCGACCGCCGACTTCAGCGCGGGCAGCTCGTAGCGTGTCCACAGGCCCAGCTTGTTGCGCGGCACGTTGACGAAGCGCCCGCCGGCGGCATCGGTTATGCCGTTGGTGCCGGCTTCGATCACCCGGGCATCGTTGTAGGCGTAGCTCAGGTTCACCACCCAACGCTCGGTCAGGTCGGCGAGCAGGTCCAGCTCGCCGCCCTTGCTGCGCACCAGTCCCAGCGCTTCCATCTGGTTGACGCCGCCAATCACCTCGCCGGTGCTCTGCACGATGTTGCTGCGCTCTATCCGGTAGATCGCGGTGTTGAGCGTCCAGCGGCCGCCGAGCAGGCTTTTCATGCCGATTTCCCACTGCCGGCTGCGCTCCGGATCGAACGGTCCGCCGGCGGCGCGGTCCTGGTTGGCAGCCGCCTGCGGCACGAAGCCGGCCGCCACGTTGGCGTAGACATTCAAGCCTTCGCGCACGACAAAGGTGCTGCCCAGGCGCCAGCTCAGGTCATTGCCCTTCACCGCGGTGCCGGCGACGTTGTCGGTGTCCTTGAAGCCATCCCAGCGCAGGCCGGCCAGCAGCAGCCAACGCGGCGACAGTTCGATTTCATCCTGCAGGTAGGCACCGTAGCGGTCGCTGCGGGTGCGGGTCGTGCGCCACGGCAGGCCATCCAGCCCGTAGTCGCGGTACGAGGTCACGCCGTACACCGGATTGAACAGGTCGATGCCCGGCACCGGTCCGGCGCCTCGCGCCAGGTCGGCGCTGTTGGCGGTCTGCGCACGGAAATCGGCGTCGGTGCGGTAGACATCGGCACCCATCAGCACCTTGTGCGCGATCGCGCCGGTCTGCGTCCGCCACACGGCATTACCGGCGAGGGTGACCGCATCGTTGTCACGGATCTGGTTGCGCAGCTGGCGGGTCATCCATTCGGCCGTCCCGTCGCGGTCGCGGTCGATCAGCCCCATCGGCTCGTGGTAGATCTGGTGCTCGTTGTTCTTGAACCAGCGCGCGGCCAGGTCCACGTCCCAGTTGGCGGCAGGGGCGAAGCGGTACTGCAGCAGCGCGACCTTGGCGTCCATGTCCAGGAAGTCGGTGGACTCGTTGTGGTTCCAGTGGCGGCTGGTCAGGAAGCTGCCGTTGTCATCCACCGGAACGCCGCGCAGGCGGTTGCCGCCAAGCTGCTGGGTGATGTCGGTGAACTGCAGCACCAGCTCGCCGGTGTCACCCACGTCGAAGGCAAGCGACGCATCGGCGATCACGCCGTCGCGGTCGGTGTTCCAGCGCGTGCCGTCTTCGGTTTCGCTGTAGATGCCGGCGCGGTAGCGCACCCGGTCGTGGTCCTTGACCTGCCCGGTGGCTTCGAAGGAGCCCGCGCGGAAGCCGGCATCGCCTGCCTGCAGCCGCAGCGTGCGCCGGGGCAGGGCGCTGGGCTTGCGGGTCACGTAGTTGATCACCCCGCCCGGATCACCGCCGCCGTACAGCGCGCCGGACGGTCCTTTCAGCACTTCCACGCGCTCGATGTTGAACAGCTGCGGCACCGAAAAACCGGCATAGGGATCGCCGCGCAGGCCGTCGTACAGCACGTTGTCCTGGCGGAACCCGCGCAGCGTCGCACTGCCGTAGCTGTAGACGCTCAGTCCGCTGATGCTGCGGTAGAGATCGGTCACCTGGCGCGCGGCCTGGTCGTCGATCAGCTCGCGTGGCAGCACCTGGATCGATTGCGGCACCAACTCCAGCGGCGTATCGGTGCGCGTGCCGACGGCGGCATCGGTGGCTTTGTAGAGGGTCTGGGCGCGGCCAGTGACCTGGACCGAATCGAGTTGGCGCACGGCAGGGTCGGCGGCCAGGCTGGGGTGGCTGGCCAGCAGCATCGCTGCGGCAAGCAGGGTGGGGGTGTGGGGAATATGTCGCACTGTCTCAAATGAGAATAATTAACAAGTGCGATAGATTAGCATCTACAGATCTGCGGTTTTTGCACGGATGTGCTGGGCGCCGCGCCGCCGCCTGACCTGCCGTGCCGCTGCAGGCCACGAGAGGTCAGGCGATGTGGGGCGTTACAGCGCCAGGTCGAACAGCAGCACTTCGGCATCGTTGCCGTTCTCCAGCGTCAGCTGCGCTTCGTCGCGCACCTGCAGTGCATCACCGGCTTCCAGGGTGATGCCGTTGACCTGCAGCTGGCCACGCGCCACCTGCACGTAGGCGCCACGGCCGGCGGCCAGGGTGTGGTGCAGGCGCTGCGCCCCATCCAGGATGGTGGCGAAGATGCGCGCATCCTGGTGGATCAGCAGCGAACCGTCGGCACCGTCCGGCGAGGCGATCAAGCGCAGCTGGCCGCGCTTGGCCTCCGGGCTGAAGTTCGTTTCCTGGTAGGACGGCGCGATGTTCTCCTGGTCCGGGAACAGCCAGATCTGCAGGAAGTGCACGGTCTCATCGGCCGAATGGTTGAACTCGCTGTGGCTCACGCCGCTGCCGGCGCTCATGCGCTGCACATCGCCATAGCGCAGCACCGAGCCGGTGCCCATCGAGTCCTTGTGCTCCAGCGCGCCGCCCAGCACGTAGGAGACGATTTCCATGTTGCTGTGGCTGTGGGTGCCGAAGCCCTGGCCGCCGACGACCTTATCCTCGTTGATCACCCGCAGCGGGCCGAAGCTGGTGTAGCGCGGGTCGTAGTAATTGGCGAAAGAGAAGGTGTGCATGGAGTTCAGCCAGCCATGGTCGGCCTTGCCGCGGGTTGCGCTCTTACGGATCTGGATCATGGTGGTACTCCTTGTTCGATGGTTTCGACGTGGGCCTTGGGGCCGTTTGGCCGGTGGTTTCCCGTTGCGAAGAAGTATCCGCTTGCCCTGGCGCTTTGAAAAACGGATAGTTTTGCAAGCCATCATCGAAATTTTCGAATGCTCAAGCTCAGCCTCGACGCCCTGCAGATTCTGGATGCCATAGACCGCCGGGGCTCGTTCGCCGCCGCCGGCAAGGCCCTGCACAAGGTGCCTTCGACCATTTCCTACACCGTGGCCAAGCTGGAAGAGGACCTGGGCGTGCAGCTGTTCGACCGGGTCGGGCCGCGCGCGGAAATGACCCCTGCCGGCCGCGCCCTGCTGGATGAGGGCCGCCACCTGTTGCGGGCCGCGCGCGAGCTGGAGCTGCGGGTGCGCCGGGTGGCCTCCGGCTGGGAGGCCGAACTCACTCTGGCGGTGGATTCGATGTTTCCGACCTGGTTGCTGGGCGCGGATATCCGGGCGTTCCGTGACGTCGCCGCGCAGACCCGCCTGCGGCTGATCGGCGAGGCCCTGTCGGGCACCTGGGAGGCATTGCTGGATCGCCGCGCGGACCTGCTGGTGGGCGCGGCGGGCGAGGGCCCCAGTGGCGGTGGCTACGTGGTGGAACCGCTGGGCAGCGTTGAGTTCGTGTTCGCCATCGCGCCGGGTCATCCGTTGGCGGCGATGCCGGGGGTGCTGCGCCGCGAGCAACTGGTGGAACACTGCGCGATCGCCGTTTCCGATTCGGCGCGACGGCTGTTGCCGCGTACGGTAGGCCTGCTGATGGGGCAGGAAACCCTCAGCGTGCCGGACATGGCCAGCAAGTTGCGGCTGCAGCGCGAGGGAATTGGATTCGGTTTCCTGCCGGCGCCGTGCGCGCGTGCGGCGGTGGAACGTGGCGAACTGGTGATCCGCGAGGTCGAAGAGCACAAGCCGGAAGAGACCTTCTGGCTGGCGTGGCGCACCGGCGAGGAGGGCGCCGCCCTGCGCTGGTGGCGCGAGCGCCTGCGCATGCCGGGCACGCTGGAAGCGTGGTGGAGCGCGATGCGCTGACCCGGTAGCGCCGACCCATGGTCGGCGAGCGCAGCGGTAGGAGGCGCATGCATGAAAAAACAGCAGGCCAAGGCCTGCGCATGCATAAAAAAACAGCAGGCCAAGGCCTGCGCATGCATAAAAAAACAGCAGGCCAAGGCCTGCTGTTTCTTCAAATAATGGTGCGCCCGGAGAGATTCGAACTCCCGACCGCCTGGTTCGTAGCCAGGTACTCTATCCAACTGAGCTACGGGCGCACGGTGTACTGCCTTTTACTGCTGCATCAACGGCGGCGTTGATGATCGCGTCACTGGTGCGCCCGGAGAGATTCGAACTCCCGACCGCCTGGTTCGTAGCCAGGTACTCTATCCAACTGAGCTACGGGCGCATGTGACAGCGATTTTTTTGTTACTCACACCAACGGCGGGTTGGTGTTCCTGTTGATGGTGCGCCCGGAGAGATTCGAACTCCCGACCGCCTGGTTCGTAGCCAGGTACTCTATCCAACTGAGCTACGGGCGCCCTGCAACAGGAGCGGAATTATGCGGATTACCGCTGCATCCGTCAACGCCTTTGTGAAGAATTTCAGTCAAATGAACGCAGCAGCGCCTCTGCAACGGGCTCCGGCGCCTGCATCCAGTGGAAGTGATCGGCCCGAACGCGAAGGGTCGCGGCATCCAGCACGACGGTGGTCGCCTGCACCCGCGGTAACTTGGCCAGCAGGGCCTGCATCGACCCCGTCGGCGCCAGCCAATCATGGGCCATCACCACCGCGCGGGCACGCCCTTGCACCTGGCGCAGCTGGCCTTCGAGGTCTTCGTGCAGGCCGACGGCGGCGTAGCGGTTGCTCAGGCCGACGCGGGACCAATCCCGGATCAGGCCGCGTGCTTCGTTGCCGCCAAAGCCCAGCCGTCGGCCGGGCAGCGCGCCGTTGCGGCGCGCCAGCCATGGCAGGAAGCGGTACGCCAGCGGCAACAGCCAGCCGCGCGGGGCCGGGAAGCAGCGCCACCACGGCGTTCCGCTGGCCACCAGCCACAGCTGCCGGAAGCGGGCCGGGACGCGGCCGGCATGCAGGCACGCCACCTGCCCACCCAGGCTGTGGCCGCCGATGATCCAGGGCAGCGCGCCGTCGCGTTGGTCATGCAGGGCGAGCAGTTGCTGGCTGGCCGGCAGGTCGAATTCGAGGATTTCCCGGTAGCCCCAGTCCTGCGCGCGCGAAGCGCGCAGCGTGCTGCTGCCGTTGCCGCGCCACTCATGCAGGTAGACCGCGATGCCCTGCGCGGCCAGCGCCTGCGCCAAGGGCAGGTAATGGCGCGCAGCCACGCCCAGCGCAGGCAGCCACAGCAGCCGTGCACGCGGCTGCGCGGGCAGGCAGTGCAGCAGGGCAAAGGCATGTCCGTCGGCCGCCTGCAGCGGCGTGCTGGGCGCGTCGCCGGTCATGCGTGGGAGGCAGCGCCGAAGTGGTCCAGCACCAGCACCGTGCTGCGACCGGGGGCATAGCCCTGCTGCAGCCCGCGCGCTACGTAATCGATGGCGGCCTCGCAGGCATTGGCCAAGCTCAGCCCGTTGCACAGCTGGGCGGCAATCGCCGATGCCAGCGTACAGCCGGTGCCGTGCGCGTCCACCGGCAGCCGGGCATGCATGAAGGTTTCGCTGCTGACGCCGTCGAAGAAGCGGTCGATGACCCGGTTGCCCTCCTGCAGGTGGCCGCCCTTGAGCAGCACCGCGCCTGCGCCCAGGTCCAGCAGCATGGCGGCAGCGTGTTCGGCATCGTCGCCATCCAGGATGCGCCGGCCGACCAGCAGCTCGGCTTCCGGGGTATTCGGGGTGACCAGCGTGGCCAGCGGCAGCAGGCGCGTACGCAGCGCCTCCAGCGCGCTGTCTTCCAGCAGGCGCGCGCCGCTGGTGGCGATCATCACCGGATCCAGCACGATGTGGGGAGGGCGGTGTTTTTCCAGCGCATCGGCCACGCAGTGGATCACCTCGGCGTTGGCCAACATGCCCAGCTTGACCGCGTGGACATCGAAATCATCGAAGCAGGCGGCGATCTGGGCCTGCAGGAACGCGATCGGCGGCACATGCACGGCGGTGACGCCGCGGGTGTTCTGCGCGGTCAGCGCGGCGATCGCCGAAAGGCCATGCACGCGGTGGGCGGCAAAGGCTTTCAGGTCGGCCTGGATGCCGGCACCACCGCCGGAATCGGATCCGGCGATGGTGAGGGCGGAAGCGGGTGTATTCGGGCTCATGGGCCGATTGTAGGGCCCCGCCATGCCCGCCGGTTCGTCATCGTCTGCCGCTAGCCCTGTTTGCCCCCGTTGGCATGGAATTCGGAGAACGTGCCGAGCTTCGGATCGAACACCGCGCCCCAGAACATCGCGCCGCCATCGCAGGCACGCATCGCTTCGCGCGCCGGGTTGATGCCGCTGCCGTCAGGCAGCCTGAACGCATTGACGTAGATCAGCTCGCGGCCGTCGGCTTCGATGCCCACGTACTGCCGGTCGAAGTCCTGCGGCGCGCTTACCTGGCCTGCCAATTGCTGAAGTTGGGCCTCCAGCTGCTCGATCTGCACGCGGCTGGGCGCCCAGTAGCCGGTGATCCGGCCGGCATCGCGCCCCGGGCTGGGGCGCGAGCAGGTGTCGAGCACCTGCGCGGCCACCACCGGACGGGTCACGACCCACGACTGTCCGGTCTTCACTGCAGTGGGGATGCTGGGCGGGCCCTGCACGGTGCTGCAGGCGCCCAGCAGGGCGCCCGCAGCCAGTGGCAACAGCCGTTGCGTCAATCGGTTCACAACACCTCCGATGCGTAATCGGCCAGGCGTGAACGTTCGCCCCGGCGCAGCGTGATGTGCGCGCTGTGCGGCCAGTTCTTGAAGCGGTCCACCGCATAGGTGAGACCAGACGTGGTTTCGGTCAGGTAGGGCGTGTCGATCTGCTCCACGTTGCCCAGGCAGACGATCTTGGTGCCTGGACCGGCGCGAGTGATCAGCGTCTTCATCTGCTTCGGGGTGAGGTTCTGCGCTTCGTCCAGGATCAGGTAACGCGACAGGAACGTGCGTCCGCGCATGAAGTTCATCGAACGGATCTTGATCCGGCTGGCCAGCAGGTCGTTGGTCGCCGCACGCCCCCACGAGCCGCCTTCCTGGGGTTGGGTCAGCACTTCCAGGTTGTCGGTCAGCGCGCCCATCCACGGCGTCATTTTTTCTTCTTCGGTACCGGGCAGGAAGCCGATGTCCTCGCCCACGCTGACCGTGGCGCGGGTCATGATGATTTCCCGGTAGCGCTGCTGGTCCAGCGTCTGCGCCAGGCCGGCAGCCAGTGCCAGCAGGGTCTTGCCGGTGCCGGCGGTGCCGAGCAGGGTGACGAAGTCGATGTCCGGATCCATCAGCGCGTTGAGCGCGAAATTCTGCTCGCGGTTGCGCGCGCTGATACCCCAGACCGCATGGCTGCCGTGGCGGAAATCATCCACCAGTGCCAGGTTGACCGTGTCGCCGGTGACCTTGCTGACGCGCAGCTCCACCTCGTCGTCGCCGGGCAGGTAGACGTACTGGTTGGGATACCAGTCTTCGTCTTCGTGCGCTTCCACTTCGTAGTGCGAACGGCCCTTGTCGCTCCAGCTGCGCAGGTCGGTGGCGTGGCGCTTCCAGAAGTCTTCCGGCAGTTCGGTGGCGCCGGTATACAGCAGGCTGAAATCATCCAGCGCGCGGTCGTTCTCATAGTCTTCGGACACGATCCCGGCGATGGCCGCCTTGATCCGCAGGTTGATGTCCTTGGACACGAACACCACCGGCACGTCCGGTGATTCCTCCTGCAGCGCCAGGATCGCGCCGAGGATGGCGTTGTCCGGGATGACCTTGCCGAAGCTCTTGCCGGCGTCGAAGTGGCTGGTCTGGAAGCGCAGTTTGCCGGCGCTGTGCACGCCGCGCAGCTGCAGGCCGTTCGGTCGCTGCAGCGGGATGCCTTCGGCCAGGTTGTCCAGCCCGGACGCCTGTACCAGTTCATTGAGGAAACGGCTTACCTGGCGGGCGTTGCGGCTCGCTTCGGAGGTGCCCTTCTTGCCATTGTCCAGCTCTTCGATCACCTGCATCGGCAGGTAGACATCGTGCTCCTCGAATTTGAACAGCGCGGTGGGATCGTGCATCAGCACATTGGTATCCAGCACGTAGATGCGCTTGCCTCGGGTCATCATCGGTTCCTGGTGGACGGGCAGGGGAAAACCACCCCGGCCTGCACGCGGGCAGGGAGGTGGCAGACGAAGTAGGCGATGGGAGTCACTGTGCTTGGGCGGCCTTCAGTGCGTCGAGCACCGCATCGGCATGACCGGCAACCTTCAACTTGCGCCAGGACTGCACGATGCGGCTTTGCGGGGAAACCAGGAAGGTGCTGCGTTCGATGCCGCGCACCTGCTTGCCGTACATGTTCTTCAGCTTGATCACATCGAAGGCGCTGCAGAGCGCCTCGTCGCTGTCACTGACCAGCGGGAAGCCGAATCCCTGCTTGGCGCAGAAGTTGTCATGCGATTTCACCGAGTCGCGCGAGACGCCGAGCACCACCGCGCCGGCCTGCTCGAACTGCGGCAGCAGGGCATTGAAATCGAGGCCTTCGGTGGTGCAGCCCGGGGTGCTGTCCTTGGGGTAGAAGTACAACACCAGCCACTGGCCGGCGAAGTCGCCGAGGGAGGCGTGGGCGCCGCCGGACAATGCCAGCGGGAGGGACAGGGTAGTGCGGTCCAGGGTGTCGCCGTTGTTCATGTGTTCCTTGCAGAGCCTGGGGTGGAGCCTTCATCGAGCACGCTCGACGCTACTACATTTGCATGAAACATCGCACACCCGTGACGGGTGTGCGAAAAACCGTCAGAACTTCATCGGGTCCATGATCGCGTCCAGGTTCAGGTGGTCGCAGAACTCGAGGAAATCATCGCGCAGCGCGGCGATGTGCATGTTCGCCGGTACGCCGATGGTGACCTGCGCGCTGAACATTTCCGCGCCGGTCTGCATGGCGCGGTAGCGCGTGCTCTGCAGGCTTTCGATGGTGATGCCCTGGCGGTCGAAGAAATCGGCCAGCTGGAACAGGATGCCCGGCTTGTCGGCGGCGATCACTTCCACGATGTAGGGCAGCAGGTTGGACTGCGCCTGCTTGGCTTCAGTGCGGTACCAGACCAGCTTGAGGCCTTCCTCGCGCTCCAGCCGGGTCAGCATGGCCTCCAGTTTGGCCACCGAATCCCAGGAGCCGGTAGCCAGCGCGGTGACCGACACATCGCGGCCCACGGTGGACAGGCGTGCGTCCACCAGGTTGCAGCCGCTGTCGGCGATGCGGCGGGTGACAGGCAGCAGGGGGGACTCCGGATGCGTCGTGTAGGCGTTGATCAGGAGATGGTTTTCGCTGGGCGAAGGGCGCGGGGTGGTGTCGGTCAAGGCGATTCCGGGTAATGCGTGCGTGAGTCTGAATGCCCCCAACGGGCGGGGATTCACCGGCGTCCAGCATACTTGCCCGCGCTTTCGCGCCGCAAGTAACATGCATGACGGCCGGGACTCCCTGCCGCCCGTTTCTCCCCCCTACAGCCACGAGCAGCACGCCTTGTCCCTTTCCGGCCTCATCACCGCGCTGGCGACCCCCTTCCGGGCCGACGGCTCCCTCGACACCGATGGTTGGCAGCGCCTGCTGCACCTGCAGCTGGAAGGAGGGGTGCGCGGCGTGGTCGTGGCCGGCTCCACCGGCGAAGCGGCCACCCTGTCCGACGCGGAATACGACCAGCTGCTGGCCAGCGCGGTCGAGCGCATCGCCGGCCGCGTGCCGGTGCTGGCCGGTACCGGCCTGTCCGGCACCGCCAAGACCATCGAACAGACCCGTCGCGCCGCCGCCGCCGGGGCGACCCACGCGCTGGTGGTGACCCCCCCCTACGTGCGTCCGACCCAGGCGGGGCTGATCGCCCACTACCGCGCCGTGGCCGACCACGGCGGCCTGCCGGTGGTGCTGTACAACGTGCCCGGCCGCACCGGCTGCGACATGCTGCCGGAAACGGTGGCCGAACTGGCCGCGCATCCGAACATCGTCGGCATCAAGGAAGCGGTGGGTGACAACGGCCGGGTGAAGGCGCTGCTGGCGCTGCGCGGCGACGACTTCGCCATCCTCAGCGGCGATGACGGCACCGCCGCGCGCTCGATCCAGGCCGGCATGGATGGCCTGATATCGGTGGGCTCCAACGCGCTGCCCGGTGCCTACCGCCGGATGTGCGAACTTGCCGCCGCCCATGATCACGATGCGACCGAAAGCTGGGACGCGCGCCTGCAGCCGTTCCATGACTTCTGTGGTGTCGAACCGAATCCGATCCCGGTCAAGGCGTTGTTGCGCCGGATCGGCATCGGCCATGACCTGCGCCTGCCGTTGCTGCCGCTGTCGGCAGCACACCAGCCCGCGGCCGAACATCTGGCCGGCGACATCGCCGCGCTCGAAGCCCTTTCCAGCCACTGACCCCCTCGTGGCGTTCCAGGAGATTCCCATGCGTCAATCCGTTTCCACCTTCCGCGTGCTGTCCATCGCCATCCTTGCCCTGGGCACCGTCGTGGCCACCACCGGCTGCTTCAAGAAGGGTGCGCGCGGCGATTACGCGCTGGCCCCGGACGTGCGCCCGCTGGAAGTCCCGCCGGACCTGACCGCACCGGCCGGTGCCGGCAAGGCGTCCACCACCGGTGAAACCGGTTCGGTGCTGGCCTCGCAGGCTTCGCGTCCGGCCCCGGCTGCTGCTGCCCCGGGCCAGGCCCCGGCCGCGCCGGCCAACAACCCGTCCGGCTTCAATGTCACCGCGGGCAAGGACCAGGCGTTCACCGACGTCGGCACCGCCCTGGAAGCCATCGACGGGCTGACCATCGCCACCCGTGCCCAGCTGCTGGGTTCCTACGACGTGGCCTTCGAAGGCAGCAACTTCCTGGTCCGCGTGGTCGCGGTCAACGGCGGCTCCTATGTGTCGGCGGTGGATCCGCGCGGCCTGCCGGCTACCGCCGATGCGCCGGTCAAGCTGATCGCTGCGCTGAAGGCCAAGCTGGCGCCGTAACGGGCCATGCCCGGTTGCGCCGAGCGGTGCTCGGCGTCACCTGCAGCACCAACGAAAAAGGGCGCCCGAGGGCGCCCTTTTTCGTTGCGGTGCGCGCGGTTCAGCGCTCCAGCAGCGGCAGTTTGTCCGGCTTGCCATCCCAGTCGCCGGCGTCGGCGGGCGGGTCCTTGCGCACGGTCAGCACCGGCCATTCCTTCGCCAGTTCCGCGTTCAGGGCGACGAATGCTTCCTGGCCGGCCGGGACGTCGTCTTCGGGGAAGATCGCGTTGACCGGGCATTCGGGCTCGCACAGGGTGCAGTCGATGCACTCATCCGGGTCGATCACCAGGAAGTTGGGACCTTCGTGGAAGCAATCCACGGGGCACACTTCCACGCAATCGGTGTGCTTGCACTTGATGCAGTTTTCAGTGACGACAAAGGGCATGGGGGGAGGCAGATCCGTCTTTCAAGCCGCTAATTCTAGAACAGGTTGGGGTGGGGGTGTTCGAACGGGTGCAACCCCATCGCGGCTGGCGGGAGCGGTGTCCTTGCCGGTTTCGGCGTTCGCGGCGAGCCGGTGGGGTCTGCAGGACACGCCG
>NZ_LDJK01000051.1 GCF_001431535.1 Stenotrophomonas chelatiphaga | reverse complement strand
CCCGCCCCGCCAACAAGCAGCCCCGCAGCTTTTGACGTTGCCGTTGCCGTCGACGTTGCCCTGGCTTCAAAGCACGGCCGCAGGCCGGACACGCTTTACTTCAGCTTGATCTCGCGCAGGCGCTCTTCGAGGAAGCCATGGGCGGTGATCGGCTCCGGGTACCGGCTCGGGTTTTCCGGGGTGATGCACGAGGGCAGCACGTCGATCAGGTAATCCGGGTTCGGATGCAGGAAGAACGGCACCGAATAGCGCGGCTGGCGTGCCAGCTCGCCCGGCGGATTGACCACGCGGTGGATGGTCGAGGGATACACATGGTTGGTCAGGCGCTGCAGCATGTCGCCGATGTTGACCACGATGGTGTCCGCATCCGAAGTGAACGGCACCCACTTTCCATCATGCGACTGCACTTCCAGACCCGCGGCACTGGCACCGACCAGCAGCGTGATGAAGTTGATGTCGCCATGCGCGCCCGCACGCACGTTCGGAATGTCGTCGGTGGTGATCGGCGGGTAATGGATCGGACGCAGGATCGAATTGCCGTTGTTGGTCTTGTCGGCGAAGAAATCCTCCGGCAGGCCGATGTGCAGCGCCAATGCCGACAGCACGCGCGAACCCAGGTGGTCCAACGCCTGGTACAACGCGTAACCGCGCTCACGGAACTCCGGCACTTCGCTCGGCCACAGGTTCGGCGCCATCACCTCGCGGTACTTGGAATCATCGGGAATCTCGCGCCCGATGTGCCAGAACTCCTTCAGGTCGAAATGGCTCGAGCCCTTCGCCGTTTCCACGCCGAACTGGGTGTAGCCACGTGCACCGCCGCTGCCGGCCACGTGGTAGCGGCGCTTGACCTCTTCGGGAAGCGCGAAGAACGCCTTGAAGACGTCGTACGCCGCGTCGATGTCGGTCTGCGGAATGCCATGGTTGCGGATGCCAGCGAAACCCCACTGACGGTACGCGGCACCCAGCTCGGCGACGAATGCGTCACGGTCGGTGTCGAAGCGGGTGATGTCGAGGGTAGGGATCTGGCTCACAGCGGTACCTGGTTGGTCATGGGTCTGGGCAGCGGCACGCGCTGCCGACGGGCCGCGTTCCGTGCCTGCATTGTGACAGATCAGGCATGCGCTCGTTGCCCTCCAGGCTGCACCTGGAGCGCCCCCAGCGTGTCGCATCAGGCGTGCCGGCGCACACGGAACACTGCTCAGACCAGTCCGATGGCGTCCACGAACGTCGCAGTAGACCCTGTTGACCTCGGGCCGACGCTACGGCGCTCAAACGCCCGCGTCGTCCGCGTCACGCTGGCTTACCACTCCGATCATTCACACCGGCCCCGTCTCATGCAACGTCCCCTGAGCATCCTGCATACCGAAGCGGCGATGGGCCTGGGTGGCCAGGAGATCTACATCTTCCGCCACATGATCGCGATGCGGGCACGCGGCCATGCTGTCTCGCTGTTGTGCCAGCCAGGCGCCCGCCTGGGTGCATTGGCGCAGGCGAATGGATTTACCGTGCACCGGCTGCGGATGGGCGGGCTGGTCCGGCTGCTTCGGGGAATCGGCCGGGTAGCCGCGCTGGTAAGAGCGCATCGCTTCGATGTCGTGAACACGACCAGCCGGCGCGACGCGCTGATCGCCGCCGCCGGTGCGCGCCTGGCGCGGGCTCCGCTGGTGATCCGCTCACGCCACCTGATGAGTCCGGTCAATTCGCTGCTGACCTACACCGGCCTGCCCCACCGCGTGCTGACCGTCAGCCGCTTCGTGAAGCAGCAGCTGGTCGAACGCGGGATCCACGATGGGCATATCGGCGTGGTACCGCCCATCGCGATTCCACCGCAGTGGCATGGCGTGCGCGGCCCGGATCCGTGGCAGTGCCTGCAGGATACCCGCGTCCAGGTGCGCGCCGAGCTCGGATTCCATGCCTGCGACGTGGTGGTCGGCTGCGTCGCGGTGCTGCGTCGCCCGAAGGGCCACATGGACCTGCTGCACGCCATCGCCCCGCTCTGCCACGCCCACCCGTCGCTTCACCTTGCGGTGATCGGAGAGGGCGAGCCGGTCATGACCGAACTGCGCACCGCCCGCCAGCGCCTGGGACTGCAGCGACAGGTGCATCTGCTTGGTCACCGGGCCGATGCGCAGCGCCTGATGGCGGGACTGGACGTGTTCGCCCTTGCCACGCACAAGGAGGCGGCGGGCACCGTATTCCTGGAGGCCGCCTTCGTCGGCGTGCCCATCGTCGCCACGCGCGTTGGCGGCGTACCGGAGATGCTGCGCGAAGGTGACAACGCGCTGCTGGTCGAACCGGGTGATGCGGCCGCATTGACCACGGCGCTGCAACGCCTGGTCGAGCAGCCCGGCCTGCGCAGGAAGATGGGCCGTGCCGGCTGGGACTGGCTGCACAGCGACGAACGATTCAGCCCGGACGGGCACTGCCGCGCGACGGAAGCCTGCTACTACCACTGGCTGGAGGAACTTGGACATGCGTAAGGCCCGCAGCGTGCCGGTGTTGATGCACCATCATGTCAGCCCTTCCCCGGGGATGATCACCGTGTCCCCGGCGAACTTCGAAAGCCAGATCGCATGGCTGGCCGACACCGGCTGGACGTCGCTGACGCTGGATCAGTACGCCGGCTTCCTGGCCGGCAAGCCGGTCCCGCCCAAGTCCATCGTCATCACCTTCGACGACGGGTATCTGGACAACTGGGTGTATGCGCACCCGATCCTGCAGGCACATGGCATGCACGCGGTGGTCTTCGCCGTCACCGGCTGGATGGGTCAGGGACCGGCGCGTGCGCACGCCGGCCACGCTGGCGCGGTGCTGCCGGCCACGCCGGACCATCGTGGATGCGAAGACGCGATATTTCGCCAGGGGCAGGCCGACCGGGTGATGATGCGCTGGGACGAAGCTCGCGCAGCCATCGCCGCCGGCACCTTCGAAGTGCATTGCCATACGCACTCGCACACGCGCTGGCTGCAGCGCGCGGACCTGGACCGCGGCCAGCGCAGGAGCGGGCTGGACGCCGATCTGGCAACGGCACGCCAGGTGCTGCAGCAGGAACTGGGCAGCGTTTCGGACACCCTGTGCTGGCCCTATGGTGACTTCGACGCGGACCACGTGGAGATCGCCCGTGCGCACGGATTCCGTTACCTGCATACAACTCACCCGTTCGGCCGCAACCGGATCGGCGGCGACCCCGGGCACATCTACCGTTTCGCCGTGCGCGACCGCCCGGCCTCCTGGCTGCGCAGGCGCATCGCCTGCAGCTACCACCCGGCCCTGGCCCCCTTGTTCAACGGCTTCAAGGCCCGTCGCAGGGGCCTGCCCGCCGGCCCCTGAGCAGCGCCCAGCGGCAGCGGCCATCGGCGGAGCGATTCAAGCCGGCAAGCCGATACAATGCGCCCCCTCGATGACAGACGCCTGCCTGTCGCCCTCCCCTGCGCGATGAACCCTGCGATGCCTGCACCCCCCTCTTCCCCAAGCACACCCTCGCGGTGGCAACGCCTTGCATGGGCGAGCGTGATGACCGCCGTGGGCGCTGTGCTGGCCATCGGCATCAGCGCGGTCAATATCCCGTGGACGGCCAATCCCGGCGGAACGATCGGCAAGCTCTATCTGACACTCGCCGTACCCGGTCATTTCCTTGCCTTCGGCGCGTTGGCGATGCTGCCGGCGCTGCTGGTCGGGCTGTGGACACGCAGCACGCGTCCGCTCACGATCACCGCGGTGGTCATGCAGGGTGCCTGGCTGTGCCTGCTGCTGGTGGATGCCAAGGTCTTTGCGCTGTATCGCTTCCACCTCAATGCGATGGTGCTGAACATGGTGTTCGGCGGCGCCCTGCAGGACCAGGTCAGCCTGTCCTGGAGCAACTGGCTGCAGATCGCCGGCGTGGTCGCGGCGGTGTTCACCGCGCAGGCGCTGCTGGCCTGGGGCTGCTGGCGACTGCTGACGCCGCGCCCGTATCGCCGCTGGGTGCTGGCCGGGTGGACGGCAGCGGTGGTGCTGATGGCCGCCGGGCAGATCGCCACGGCCTACTACGATGCACGCGGCGAGCGCGCGGTGGTCAGCCAGTGGGCCTACCTGCCATGGGCACAGCCGATCACCGCCAAGCGGCAGATGCGTGCGATGGGCGTGCCGGTGGCCGACCGCGTCGCCGCGCTGACCGATCCGAAACTCAGTGAACTGGCCTACCCGAGCGCCCCGCTGCGCTGCCAGAGCCACCAGCGGCCGAACGTGCTGGTGGTGGTGCTGGAGTCGCTGCGTGCCGACGCACTGGATCCGCGCACGATGCCCGGCACCTGGGCGCTGGCGCAGCGCTCGCAGGTGTACGACCACCACTACAGCACCGGCAACGCCACCCGCTTCGGCCTGTTCGGACTGCTGTACGGGCTCCCCGGGGGCTACTGGCAGCCGATGCTGGCCGAGCAGCGCGGATCGGTCCTGTTCGACGTGCTCAAGCAGCAGGGCTACGCGCTGTACCTGCATGGCAGCGCGCCGCTGTACAGCCCGGAGTTCGACCGCACCGCGTTCGCCGACGTGCGCGAGCTGCTGCAGACGGCGCCTGCCGCGCTGAGCGTGGCCGAACGGGATCGCCACGTGGTCGACACGCTGCGCGCGGAGATCAGCTCGACCCCTGCCGGTACGCCGTGGTTCGGCTTTGCCTTCCTCGACGCCACCCACGCCCCGTACCACCTGCCCGAAGGCTACCCGGCGCTGGACACGCCGATGGCCGCGGACATCGACTTCCTGGCGCTGGACCAGGGCCACGATGCCACCCCGGAGCGCAATCGCTACCGCACCGCCGTCCACTACGCGGACAGCCTGGTCAGCCAGTTGCTGCAGTCACTGCACGAAGCCGGCGTGGAGGACAACACCATCGTGCTGGTCACGGGCGACCACGCCGAGGAATTCAACGATCTCGGGCTCAACTACTGGGGCCACAACGGCAACTTCTCCGACCACCAGCTGCAGGTGCCGTTCGTGCTGCACTGGCCCGCGATGGCCGCCTCGCGCCAGGCCCGCACCAGTTCGCACGAAGACTGGGTGCCCACGCTGATGCGGCATGGACTGGGCTGCGAAAATCCGCTGGAAGACTTCAGTACCGGCCAGGACCTGCTGGCTCCGGCACCGCCGGCCCCGCGTTCGCTGCTGGTGGAAAGCTGGTCGCAGCGCGGTATCCGCCAAGGTCCGGACACCTATGTGTTCGACAAGTTCGGCAACAGCACCGCACTGGGGCCTGACTACCTGCCGCTGCCCGTGCAACAGCCGGACACCGCCGGCCTGCGCGAAGCCTGGGACGAGCTGACCCGCTTCCGCCGGCACTGAGGCACCTCCTGCGCACGCCCGCAGGCGCCACCGTCGACCGGCGGCGCCGCGCAACGGGATCAGGCCGCGGCGGCGGCCTTCACTGCATCTGACAGGCGATCCAGCGTTTCCTGCATCAGCGTGGCCTCGTCGGCCTCCACGGTCACCCGCACCACCGGCTCGGTGCCGGACGGGCGCAGGAACGCGCGGCCGCGGCCGGCCACCGCCTGCTGGGCCTGCACGAGCGCCTGCTGCACGCTTGCGGCCTGCACGGTGGCCTTGGCCGACACGTTGCCGAGCCGCACATTGACCGTCTTCTGCGGCACCCGGGACAGCGGCTGCAGCGCCTCGCGCAGGCTCTGCCCGCTGCGGCGCAGTTCAACCAGCACCTGCAGCGCACTGACAATGGCATCGCCGGTCGTGGCGCGATCCAGGCACAGCAGATGGCCGGACGCTTCACCGCCGAGCACGCCGCCGCCTTCCACCAGCGCCTGGTGCACGTAGCGGTCGCCGACGTTGCTGCGCAGGAACGGAATCTGCAGCTTTTCCAGTGCCTGCTCCAGCCCGAAGTTGGTCATCAGCGTCCCGACCACCGGACCGCGCAGGCGGCCATTGGCCTGCCAGGCGCGGGCCAGGATGAACAGCAGGTCATCGCCGTCCACCGGGTTGCCCTGGTCGTCGGCCATCAGCACCCGGTCACCGTCACCGTCGAAGGCGATGCCCAGGTCGGCACCGGTTTCGCGCACCTTGGCGGCGAGGTTGTCGATGTGGGTCGAGCCGACGCCAGCGTTGATGTTGACGCCGTCCGGCGCCGCGCCGATGGCGATCACTTCCGCCCCCAGTTCGCGGAACAACAGCGGTGCGATGTGGTACGTGGCGCCATGCGCGCAATCCAGCACCAGCCGCACGCCGCGCAGGTCGAAGTTGCGCGGCACGCTGGCCTTGCAGAACTCGATGTAGCGACCGATCGCCTCGCGCGCGCGCATCGCCTTGCCCAGCTTCTCCGATTCGGCAGTGGTGAACGGCTCGTCGATGCCCGCTTCCAGCGCCAGTTCGGTGGCATCGTCCAGCTTCTCGCCCTGGGCGGAAAAGAACTTGATGCCGTTGTCGTAATGCGGGTTGTGCGAGGCGCTGATCACGATGCCGGCGTCCGCGCCGAGCGTACGGGTCAGGAAGGCGACCGCCGGCGTGGGCATCGGGCCGAGCAGCTGCACGTCGACCCCTGCGGCGACCAGCCCGGCCTCCAGTGCGGCTTCGAACATGTAGCCGGAAATGCGCGTGTCCTTGCCGATCACCACGATCGGGCGACGGCCTGCCGCGGCCTGCTGGGCGACCAGCACGCGGCCGAATGCATTGCCCAGCCGCAGCACGAAATCAGCCGAGATCACGCCCTGGCCGACCCGCCCGCGGATGCCGTCGGTACCGAAATACCTGCGCGCCCCCATCAGAGCGGGGCCGGTGCGGGTTCGCGGCGCATCATCGCCAACAGGTCGGAGAGGCGGTCACGCAGTTCGCGACGGTCACAGATCTGGTCGATGGCGCCGTGTTCGAGCAGGAACTCCGAGCGCTGGAAGCCTTCCGGCAGCTTCTCGCGCACGGTCTGTTCGATCACGCGGGGACCGGCGAAGCCGATCAGCGCCTGCGGCTCGGCGATGTTGATGTCGCCGAGCATCGCGAACGATGCCGACACGCCACCGGTGGTGGGATGGGTCAGCACCGAAATGTACGGCAGCCCGGCGGCACGCAGCTTGCCCAGCGCTGCAGAGGTCTTGGCCATCTGCATCAGCGAGAACAGGCCTTCCTGCATGCGCGCCCCGCCGCTGGCGGAGAAGCAGACATAGGGTGCACCGATTTCCAGCGCGGTTTCCGCGGCCAGCGCGAAGCGCTCGCCGACCACCGAGCCCATCGAGCCGCCCATGAAGGCGAAATCGAACGACGACGCCACCAGAGGGCGGCCCTTGAGCAGGCCGCGCATGGCGATCAGCGCGTCGTACTCGCCGGTGTTCTTCTGCGCGATCTTGATGCGCTCGGCGTACTTCTTCTGGTCCTTGAACTTCAGCAGGTCGTTCGGACCCAGCCGCGCGGCGATCTCGGTCATGCTGTCGGCGTCGAACAGCGAGGCCAGCCGCGCACGCGCGCGGATCGCCATGTGGTGCCCGCAGTTGGGGCAGACTTCCAGGTTCTTTTCCAGCTCCGGGCCGTAGAGCGCGCTGCCGCAGCTGCTGCACTTCTCCCACAGGCCTTCGGGGACGCTGCGCTTCTTGTTGGGGACGTTGTCGGTGCGGATGCCCGACGGCATCAACTTGCTGAGCCAACTCATGCGGGTTGCTACTTCCGTTCAGGGCGGCCCGAAGGCCGCAAAGGCCGACAGTCTAGCTCAGCCCCTCCCCACCCGTGCACCCCCACAAAACCGTGCCCCAGCGTACGTTTGCGGCGAAGCCGCCGACCATGCGGCCGCGCTACCGAGGTCACCATGAACCTGTCGAAGG
>NZ_LDJK01000050.1 GCF_001431535.1 Stenotrophomonas chelatiphaga | reverse complement strand
TTCCGTCTTCAGCTGCACTGTTGTTGAAGAGACAGTTGGAAGATAGCTGTTACTGGTGCTGAGGCGACCGCGTACGCCCCCGCTTCATCTCCTGCCCACGCTTCGGTAGTGACGGCCGCTGGCCGTCAAGCACTTGATCCGGGTGGCCGACGGTCATTGCCTGGGTGGGTGACGACCATTGCCTGGGTGGGTGACGACCGTTGGTCGTCACGCTCTAGCCCTGGAGCGGTGACGGCCAGCGGCCGTCACTACCCTGCGCACCACCTCACGCCCGCGGGGCGGGATCCGGATCGTCGATGCCCACGTTGGTCGACGGGTTGTCGTACACACTCTGGTCCAGCAGCCCGGTCTCCTTGGCCACCAGCACCGGCACCAGCATCTGGCCGGTGACGTTGGTCATCGTGCGCATCATGTCCAGGATGCGATCGATCGCATACAGGTACCCGATGGTCTCCAGCGGCAGCCCGGCGGCACTCAGCACCACGGTGGCCATCACCACCGCCGTGCCCGGTACACCGGCCGTACCGAAGCTGCCCAGTACCGAAGCGATCAGCACGATCAGGTACTGCTCCGGTGACATGGGCACCCCGCTGTACTGCGATATGAACACCGCGCACAGCGCCGGGTAGATCGCCCCGCACCCGTCCATCTTGATGCTGGCACCCAGCGGCACGGCGAACGAACCGTAGTCCTTGTTGACGCCCAGGTTGTGGGTGATGGAACGCAACGCCACCGGCATCGCCGCGAAGCTGGACGAGCTGACGAAGGCCACCTGCATGCCCGGCGCGGCACCGCGGAAGAACTTCAGGGGATTCAGGCCGTGCGAAAGCAGCAGCGCGCTGTACACCACCACGATATGCAGCGCGCAGGCGATGTACAGCGCCAGCACGAAGTTTCCCAGCGGCAGCAGCTTTTCGAAGCCGTAGCTGCCGACCAGCCCGGCGATCAGGCCGAAGGTCCCGATGGGCGTGACTTCCAGCACGAAGCGGGTCACCTGGATCATGATCTCGCTCATCTGCCCGACCAGTTGGCGGGCCTGGCCGACCTTCTCGCCCAGCTTGACGATGGCAAAGCCCACCAGCCCGGCGAAGAAGATCACCGGCAGGATCGAACCACGTCCCGCGGCCAGCACGGTTTCGCCGGCCGCGTTGACCCGCGTGCCGATGCCGCTCAGCGCGTAGAACACGTTGGACGGCACCACGTCCAGCAGCACCTGCACCACGCTGGGCACCTCGCGCGGCACGTAGTTGTGTGCCATCGCCAGCTGCAGGCCGCCGGTACCGGGCTGCATCACCGTGCCCACCAGCAGGCCGATGCCGACCGCCAGCGCGGCGGTGATGACGAACCACAGGAAGGTGCGCCCGCTGAGCGCGGCCACCGATTTCTGCCCGTGCAGCGAAGAGATCGCATTGATGACCGCGAAGAACACCAGCGGCACCGCGATCATCTTGATCAGGGTCACGTACAGGTCGCCCAGCGGGCCGAACCAGGTTTCAGCGGCCGGGCCCATCAGCCAGCCGGCCAGGGCGCCAAGGACGAAGCCTGCGACCACGCGTTGCCAGAACGGGATGCGCAGCCAGGCAGAGACCAGCTTCATGGAAATTCCAGGGGGAGAGAACGATGTTCGCACCTTAGCCCAAGCGGGCCCGGCGTACGACCAGCCTGCGGACAAATCAGCGTGTCATCGGCATGCCTTGTCCACCCGGTCATAATGAACACCTGTTTCGTTTCGTGAGGACGCGCTGTCCATGATCCGTACCACCTCCCTGCTCGCCGCCACTGCCGCAACCCTGTTGCTGGGCGCCTGTTCCAGCACGCCGCAGGCATCCAGCCCGGCCGGCCTGTCGATCACGGTGCCCACCGTGGCCCACCCGGATGGCGAGACCCCGCAGTGGTGGTACCGCAGTGGCGCGGCCCAGGCAGCCGGCAATGGCGCCATGAACGGCAAAGCCAAAAACGTCATCCTGTTCCTCGGCGATGGCATGAGCCTGACCACCGTGGCCGCCGCGCGCATCTTCGAAGGCCAGCGCAAGGGCGCATCCGGCGAAGAGAACCTGCTTTCCTGGGAGCGCTTCCCGGCCACGGCATTCAGCAAGACCTACAACGTCGACTCGCAGACCCCCGATTCGGCCGGCACCATGACCGCGATCACCACCGGCGTGAAGACCCACATGGGCGCCATCGGGGTCAGCGCCGGCAAGCGTCCGGACTGCGCCGACAGCCTGCAGAAGGGCCTGCTGAGCTGGCTGCAGCTGGCCGACAGCGCCGGCATGGCGACCGGCATCGTCACTACCGCGCGGCTGACCCACGCCACCCCGGCGGCCACCTATGCGCATTCGCCGGAACGCAACTGGGAAAACGATACCGACCTGACCGAAGAGGCCAAGGCCGCCGGCTGCAAGGACATCGCCCAGCAGCTGCTGACCACCTCGCGCTTCGGCCGCGGTCCGCAGGTGATCCTGGGCGGCGGTCGCGGCGAGTTCACCACGGTGGAAGAGCGCGATCCCGAGTACGACGACAAGGTCGGCCAGCGCCTGGATGGGCGCAGCCTGGTCACCGAATGGCAGCAGGCCAACCCGCAGGGCGCCTACGTGTGGAACGCCGACCAGCTGAACGCAGCGGCCAACGCGCCGGCCATCTTCGGCCTGTTCGAGCCGGACCACATGCAGTACGAATACGAACGTGCGAACGATGCCGGCGGTGAGCCGAGCCTGGCCGAACTGACCCGCACCGCCATCGCCAACCTGTCCAGGGAAAAGCAGGGCTACGTGCTGATGATCGAAGGGGCGCGCATCGACCACGCCAACCACAGCGGCAACGCCTACCGGGCACTGACCGATACCGTGGCGATGTCCGATGCGGTGCGCGTGGCCAACGAAATGACCAAGGACGATGACACCCTGATCATCGTCACCGCCGACCACTCCCACACCCTGAACTTCGTCGGCTACCCGGCCCGCGGCAACCCGATCCTGGGCAAGGTGAAGGACAAGGGCGGCGAAGACGGCCTGGGCGCGCTGGACCTGGCCCGCGACGGTGGCGGTCAGCCGTACACGACACTTACCTATGCCAACGGCCCCGGCTTCACTGGCGCTAGCAACCAGCAACCGGCCGGTCCCAAGCGCTACCCGCACAACCCGTCCAGCTTCGACCCGGCCACCGGCCGTCCGGACCTGACCGCCGTGGATACCGAACACCCGGATTACATGCAGGAAGCGCTGGTACCGGGCAAGAGTGAATCGCACGGTGGCGAAGACGTGGGCATCTGGGCGCGCGGCCCCGGCAGCAAGGCGATCCGCGGCACGCTGGAACAGAACGCGATCTACCACATGATCGTGCAGGCCACGCCGCGCCTGCGCGAGCGCCTGTGCCAGGCCGGCACCTGCGATGGCAACGGCGTGCCGGTGGAACTGCCGGCGCCGGTCACGTTCGAGCGCAACGCGCCGGCCGAATAAGCGCGCGGCGGGACTGGAGCAATACGAAGGCGGCGACCATACTGGTCGCCGCCTTTTTTCGTGCTGCCCATGCCCCTGTTCCCTGCCCTCGCCCGTGTCGATACCCCCCTGCTGGTCGGCTACAGCGGCGGGCTGGATTCGACCGTGCTGCTGCACTGGCTGCAGCGTTCGGCCGCGGCGGCAGGCGTGGGCGTGCGTGCCGTGCACGTGCACCACGGGCTGCAGGCCGCAGCCGATGACTGGGTGCTGTACTGCCAGCAGCAGTGCGATGCACTGGGCGTGCCGCTGTGCATCCACCGCGTCGCGGTGGATCTGGATGCGGGCTTGGGAATGGAGGCCGCCGCGCGGCAGGCCCGACGCGCCGCGTTCGCCGCCGAACTGCGCGATGACGAGACCCTGGCACTGGCCCAGCACCAGGATGACCAGGCCGAAACCTTCCTGCTGCGTGCCCTGCGCGGTTCCGGCGTGGATGGGTTGGCGGCGATGGCGGCCGATTCGGAACTTGGCGCGCATCGGCTGTGGCGGCCGCTGCTGCAGGTGCCGCGCAGCGCGCTGCTCGCCTATGCACGGCAGCATGCACTGCAGTGGATCGAAGACCCCAGCAACGCCGACGACGGCCCGGACCGCAATTTCCTGCGCCTGCACGTGCTGCCGCTGCTGCGCCAGCGCTGGCCGCATGCCGGCCCGGCATTGGCCGCCAGTGCCGCCCAGTGTGGCGACACGCGGCGGATGCTGGACGAAGAAGACGAGGAGCTGCTGCAGCACCTGCAGGTGGCATCGCGCGTGCTGTCGGTGGAGCTGCTGCGGCAGGTTTCGCCCCAGCGTCGTGCCCGCGTGCTGCGGCGCTGGGTGCTGGCCCACGGTGTGCCCGCGCTGCCCGCCCGGGTGGTGTCCCAGCTGGAGCACGAGCTGCTGCCAGCCGCGCCGGATCGTGATGCGCAGGTGCGCTGGCAACAGCACAGCATCCGCCAATGGCGCGGCCACTGGTACCTGCTGCCGGCCGTGCTGCCGCAGCTGCCGGCCGGCTGGCAGGCCACGTGGGATGGCCGCGCACCGCTGGCCCTGCCCGACGGCGGCCAACTGCGGTTGCAGGGTGCGGCAGCCTTCGACGCGCCGATGCGGGTCACGGGCCGGCACGGCGGCGAGCGCATCCAGCTGCCCGGCCGCAATCACCAGCACGCGCTGAAGGACTGCCTGCAGCGTGAACACCTGGCGCCGTGGCGACGCCGCCAGCTGCCGCTGCTGTTCGCCGATGGCCAGCTGCAGGCCGCTGCCGACGTGGTGCTGTCCGCGCCGCTGCAGGCTTGGCTGCAGCTTCACGATGCCCGGCTGCACTGGCGCCCGGGCGGTTGGTGAATTGACCCCTGCGCGCGGGCCGTCCACACTTGTCGCATGGCTAAGAAAACCCCCGAAAACGCCTCCCCGGTAGCCCAGTTCGAGCAGTCGCTCGAGTCACTGGAGCAGCTCGTAGAGCAGATGGAAACCGGAGAGCTCAGCCTGGAAGCTTCGCTCAGCGCCTACGAACGCGGCGTCGGCCTGTACCGCCAGTGCCAGCAGGCGCTGGAACAGGCCGAGCTGCGCGTGCGCCTGCTCACCGATCCGGCCCAGCCGGACAACGCCGAGCCTTTCGACCCGCCGTCCCATGACGGTTGAAGCGACCTTCGCGCGCCTGCGTGATCGCATCGAAAGCCAGCTCGACGCCGCCCTGCCTTCCGCTGCCGACGCCCCGCGCCGGCTGCACCAGGCCATGCGCCATTCGGTGCTGGGCGGCGGCAAGCGCATGCGTCCGCTGCTGGTCCATGCGGCCGGTGAAGTATTCGGCGCCGACCCGCACCAGTTGGATGCGCCGGCGATGGCGGTGGAATTGATCCATGCCTATTCGCTGGTCCACGACGACCTGCCCGCGATGGACGACGACGCCCTGCGCCGTGGCAAGCCGACCACCCACATCGCCTTCGACGAAGCCACCGCCATCCTGGCCGGTGATGCCCTGCAGACCCGCGCCTTCAGCCTGCTGGCCGAAGCGGCGCTACCGGCGGAGCTGCGTGTTGCCTGCCTGCAGTCGCTGGCACACGCCTCCGGCGCGGCCGGCATGTGCGGCGGACAAGCGCTGGACATCGATGCCACCGGCCAGCTGCAGTCACTGGACGCGTTGACCCGCATGCACGCCCTGAAGACCGGTGCGCTGATCCGCGCTGCGGTGCGCATGGGCGCCTTGTGCGGCCACGCCCCGACCACAGACCTTGCGCGCCTGGACCGCTTCGCCGATGCACTGGGCCTGGCGTTCCAGGTACGCGATGACATCCTGGACGTGGAAGCCAGTTCCGAACAGCTCGGCAAGACCGCCGGCAAGGACGTCGCGCAGGACAAATCCACCTTCCCCGCCCTGCTCGGCCTGGACGGCGCCAAGGCCAAGCTGGCCGAACTGAGCGCGGTGATGGACGACGCCCTGGCCGGCTACGGCGAAGAAGCCAACGCCCTGCGCGCCCTCGGCCGCCTGGCCATAGAACGCGACCACTGACCCGGTAGTGACGGCCTTCGGTGGGTGACGACCGTTGGTCGTCACGCTTCGGTAGTGACGGCCGCTGGCCGTCTGCCCTGGCGCTGGCCGTCTGCCCTGGTAGGTGACGACCGTTGGTCGTCACGCTTCACCGCCCGGTCCATAATGTCCAACACCCCGCCAGCAACCCCCTAGCGAAAGGACGCCTAGACCATGCTGAGCCAGCACTTCCTGTTCTTCTTCGCCATGCTCGGCGCGTTCATGGGGCTCGGCCTTTCCAGCTTTCTCTGGTGGCGCGCAAAGGGCGAACCCACCCAGCGCTGGCTGTCCCTGCTGGTGCTGGCGGTCGGCGTGCGCACCGGCAAATCGGTGGTGTTCCATTTCTGGCCGGACATCCCGCGCATCGCCCTGCAGCACGGCCTCAGCGCCTGCTTCCTGATCGGCCCCTGCCTGTACTTCCTTATCCGCTCCACCCAGGGCAACACGCCCGCCGCCAGCCGCGTGGACCGCTGGCATCTCACCGCGCTGATCATCATCACCGTGGCGGTGAACCTGTTCCTGCCCTACACAGGCAACGATGTGCTGTGGCGCAACCTCATTACCCCCGGCATCAACTACGCCTGGCTGGCCTACCTGCTGCTGGCCACCGTCGAGGTCTACCGCCACCGCTCGCGCCTGGCGCGAAGTCCGTCCGGCCCGCTGCTGCTGGGCGCGCTGGTCGGCATCTGGTTGATCTGGACCGCTTACTACACTGCCGGCTACACCTCCTACATCGTCGGCGCGCTGAGCTTCACCTTCGTGCTGGTGTCCAGCGTGCTGGTCTACCTGCGGCTGCGCTCCGGGAAGGCCGCCATCGAGCCCTACCAGGACCGCCGTATCCCGACCGACGAGGCCGCCACCCAGCTGCAGGCGCTGGCCGAACTGATGGCCCGCGAGCGCCTGCACCTGGATCCCGGCCTGACCCTGCCGCGCCTGGCCCGTCGCATGGGCGTACCGCAGACCCGGCTGTCGCAGGTGCTCAACGCCGACAACCAGACCTCGTTCAAGCAATACCTGACGCAGCTACGGGTGGCCGAAGCCAAGTCGCTGCTGCTGCAGGTGCCGATGAAGCCGCTGGAGATCGTGGCAACCGAAGCCGGGTTCCAGTCGATGTCGACCTTCCACAGCGCGTTCAAGAAGCACGAGGGCATCACCCCCGCCGCCTTCCGCAGCCGCCGCAGCGACTCCGGAAACGCATTCCAGCACTCCTGAAACACGACGCAATACCTTGATCTGAAAGGGATCACCTAATGTCCGGACTCCTTCCCGTGAGTCCGCACCATGTACACATCCCGTTTCATCCGCCCCCTGCTGATGCTGCTGCTGGCCGCCTGCATCGGCGCGGTCACCACGGTGCAGGCGGCCACCCCGCAGCGCATCTTGTTCGTGCTCTCCAGCAGTAAAGTCCACGGCGGTTCCGCACTGCCGGCCAGCGTCAGCTTCGGCGAGGTCGTCAACGCATGGGACGTCTTCCACGATGCAGGGTATGCCGTGGACTTCGTCTCGCCCGATGGCGGGGCCGTGCCGATCCTGGATTCCTACGTCAGCGACGATGTGGCAGCGCGCCAGCAGGACCCGCGCATCATGTCCGGGTTGCGCAACACCATCGCGCCCGCACAGGTTGATCCGTCCCTGTACCGCGCCGTGTACTACGTCGGCGGCAGCAACGCCATGTACGGCGTGGCCGAAAACCCGGAACTGCAGCGCATCGCCGTGCATGTCTACGAGCGCAACGGTGGGGTGGTGTCGGCCGTCTGCCACGGCACCGCCGGCATCGTGGACCTGACCCTCAGCGGCGGCCAGAGCCTGCTCGCCGGCAAACGCATCACCGGCTATCCGGAACAGCACGAACAGCAGGACGCGGCCTACTTCAAGCAGTTCCCGTTCCTGATCGGCCAGACGGTCACCGCACGTGGCGGCACCTTCAGCGCGATCGACAGCGAACAGCCTTACATCCAAGTCGATGGGCGGGTGGTCACCGGCCAGAACTACGCCTCGGCCGCGCCGGTAGCCAAGGCCGTGGTGGAGGTGCTGCGCGGCGGGCGCGCCGAGGTGGATCAGATCATGCAGAAGCTCATGCAGGCGTTCGAAACCGGTGACGCCAACCGGATGTTCGAGGTCCTGCGACGCGACGGCGTCGTGCTCGGCTACTCGGCGGGGCAGCGCCGCGTGATCACCCAGAGCGCCGAGGAATGGGCCACCGGCTTTACCGGCGTGGCTGCGGACGAAGACCTGCGCTACCGCCGCTACGAAATCCTGGACGTCAGTGAAAACGCCGCCGTGGTGAAGCTGAGCCTCGATTACCCCCGCTGGAAGGGTCAGGACTACCTGGCGCTTTCCCGCATTGACGGCAACTGGATGGTCGTCTCCAAGTCATGGTCAGGCCAGGTCAAACCCTGATTGCTGGTGACGGCCGCCGGCCGTCAAGCTTCGGTAGTGACGGCCTTCGGTGGGTGACGACCGTTGGTCGTCACGCTCCCGACCCTCACAACTTCATGGTCAACCCCACATACACCGAACGCCCCGCAGCAGGCGAAAACATCGGCTGCGCCTGCTCCCAGAAGAAGCTGTCATACCACGCATACGCGTATTCCCGGCCGGTGGCATTCTTCACCTGCAGGTCCACGCTCCACGCCGGATTGATCTGGTAGCGCGCGCTCAGGTCCAGCACCGCAAAGCCACCGAACTTGCCCACCACGTTGCGTTCTTCCAGGTAGTAGTCATCCTGCGCACGAGCCTGCAGCCCCAACTGCAACGCATCGCTGGCCTGGTAATCCACGCCGATGTTGCTGATATGACGCGGAGTGGCGGCCACTTCGCGGCCCTGCAGCGAAATGGCCGCATCACGATCATCGCGGGTGATCTTTGCTTCCTGGTAGGCATGCGACGCCCACAGCGTCCAGTTGTCGCCCCACTGCGTGCTGATCTGCGCATCCACGCCGCGACGGCGCGTCTTGCCCAGCGTCACCGTGGTGCCCGTGGCCGGCATGTTCGACACCTCGTTGGCCGCGTCCTGCTGCCACACCGCGATGCGTGCCTGGCTGCCCACGAACGGACTGAACTTCATGCCCAGCTCCATGCCGGTATTGGTCGACGGACGCATCGCCGCCTGCCCTGGCGTCAGGTACGCAGGCGCGGTGGAGCCGGTCAGCACCTGGAAGGTGCGCCCCCAGTTCGCATACACGTTGGTGTCCTGTGCCAGCGCGTACACCACGCTCAGCTTCGGCTGTTCGATGGTGCCGTAGCGCTGCAGCGGGCCGCTGACGCCGCCGGGCAGCCGCGTGTCGCCATCGAAGCGATCCACGCGGTAGGCCGGCACGATCTTCAGCGGCTCGATCGGCTGGTAGATCGCCTGTACATAGGCACCCCAGTTGTCGAAGGTATGCCGGTCATCGTTCTGGATGCGCGCCGGCACGCTGCTGAAATCGGTCGGCTCGCTGTAGCTGAAGCGCAGGCGCTGGTAGCCGTTGTCCTGGTGTTCGTAGTTGATGCCTCCTTCCAGGGTCAGGCTGTCCCTGGCATGCCAGGTAAGCGTGGTCAGCATGCCCGTCTGCTTCTCGTCCCACACCCGGCGCTGGCGCGGCGCGTTGCCGGTGGGCAGGTCGCTGAAGGTCACCCGACGGTCGTCTTCATAGCGGTTGTAGTAAAGCTTGCTGCCCAGGAACAGGGTGTCTGCCAACTTCAGGTCCATGTGCACGCCCACCTGCTGCATGTCGCGCACATCGCGGTCATTGAGGTTGCGGCGCTGCGCACCACGCCGCTCGCTTCGCAGCTCGTCGGCGGTCATGAAGCCGGGTTCATCGGCGATGTGGTGATAGGCACGCGCGGTCAGCCCGATGCGCATGCCGTCTTCAAGAGTTCCATGGAACCACTTGCCACCCAGCGTGTACTTTTCGGATGCATCGTGGTCCCGGTAGCCATCGGATGCCTGGGTGCCGACGAAGTAATTCTGCGCGAATCCATCGCGCTCGCGGCCGACCGCCAGCTGCGCATCGCGCGTGTTGTAACTGCCATAGCCCAGCCGGGCATCGGTGTAATTGCCCCCCTGCCGCGTACCGAAGTTCACGTTGCCACCGATGTTGTGCAGGCCGTAACGCGGATCGTTGGTGCCCCGTACCACCTCGATGAAGCTGATTTCCAGCGGAAACAACATGTCGATGAAGCGCTGGTTGCCGCTGTTGACGTTGCTGGGCACGCCGTCGATCAGGGTCTTGATCGCATTGAGGTAGCCCTCGCCGTTGAAGGCGCGGAAGCTCACCTTGCCCGATTCCGCACCCTGCCGGGTTTCGGTCAGCTGGATGCCAGGCATCTGCCCCAGCAATTCCCAGCTGTGCGACACGTTCTTGTCCTCGATCTGGTCCGCACCCAGCACGTCCACCGAGGTCAGCACCTGGTGCGCGGTGAGCTGGCCGTCGGTGTGCTGGTGCACATCCACCTTGCCCAGGGTCAGGGCGGAGCTGGAGGACTGCGCGCGCGACTCCGGCGCGAACAGGATGGCCGCCGTGGCAGCGACCAGAGCTTGGATCTTCATGGGGAGGAAACGCCTGATGCGGAAGGGAACAACGTCGTGAATCGCAGAATGTTACAGAATAACATTACACTTCGCCTAGTCCCCCCACCGGGTGATGTACGGTCCACCACCCCGCCTTACCATCGCAGGCTCGCCGTTCCGCACAGGGAGCACCCGCATGGCCCACGTCCACGTCACATCCACCGGCAGCAACTTCGCCCATCGCATCAGCAGCGGCCAGCACACGCTGCTGGCCGATGAGCCCGCGGCATTGGGCGGCCAGGACCAGGGCATGGCACCGTTCGACCTGTACCTGGCCGCGTTGGCCGCTTGCACCGCCATCACCCTGCGCATGTATGCCGAAAAGAAGGGCTGGGAGCTGGGTGAGTTCAATGCGGAGCTGTCCTCCACGCGCGACGCGGCAGGCAAGCTGCTGGTGCATCGCAGGCTGAGCGCATCGGCCAGCGTGAGCGACGCCCAGTGGGCGCGCCTGCTGGACGTGGTGGAGCGCACTCCGGTCACCCTGGTGATGCGCGAAGGCGCCACCATCACCAGCGAACGTGCCTGATCGGCCCCACGCGTGGCCTACCCGGCGTAGGCTACCCAACCCCTGAAACTGAAGGCGGCATAGAACAGGTCCACCGTGCCGAAGCCAGCCTCGTGCAGCAGCGCCACGTCCTGCTCCGGTGACAGCGCGGGCAGCAGCCGGGCCATGCTGTCCACGGTGTGCGCCACGTCCAGCGCGATCCCCGACGAGGCCGAGAACGCGGCAAATCGCTGCAGCCAGCGACGCTTCTGCGCGTCATCCTGCGCGTAGCTGTGATGTGCCACCACCAGCGGCGCGCCCGGTTTCAGCCGGCGCCGCACTTCCTTCAGCGTGTGAAGCCGCTGTTCTGCCGGCAGGAAATGCAGGGTCAGCAGGCAGGCTGCGCCGTCGAACAATTCCTCGGGCGCGTCGTCGATGTAGCCCTCGGTCAACGCCACGCGTGATGCCAACGGCCCCAGCCTCTGGCGTGCCATGTCCAGCATCGGTGCAGACGGATCGATGCCGCGGAAATGCCAGCCGGCCTGCGCCTCGGCGAAGGCTCGCAACTCCATCCCACCGCCCGCGCCGAGCACCAGCACGTGGCCGTCTGCCGGAACGCGTTCTTCCAGCAGCAGCCGCGCCATGCGCTGCATGTCCAGCAGGCCCGGCACCTTCTGCACTGCACCTTCTGCGTAGCCTGCAATGGCGTGGGGATCGGAAAACATGCGCGCCTGCCTCATCGATTTGACCTGAGGCGCCAAAGGTAACATCATTAGTTACATGAAACGCGACAGCCGACTTTCCGCCGTCCTGCATGCCCTGCTGCACATGGCCGAGCAACCCGGACCGATGACCTCCGACGCCTTGGCGATCTGCCTGGGCACCCATCCGGTGGTGGTACGCCGCACCATGGGCCTGCTGCGCGAAGCCGGACTGGTCGCCGCCGTGCGCGGCCATGCCGGCGGCTGGCGCATCAAGGCGGACCTGAGCAAGGTCAGCCTGCGCCAACTGCACGAGGCGCTGGGCGAGCCGGCATTGTTCGCCATCGGCAACCGCCACGAAAACCCCGAGTGTCTGGTCGAGCAGGCCGTCAACGCCGCCCTGGACGACGCCTTCGAGCAGGCAGAAGCGCTGCTGCTGGAGCGCTTTGCCGCCGTGTCACTGGCCGATCTCGCCGCCGACTTCAAACGCCGTCACGCCCACCATCTGCGGAGCAAGCATCCATGAGCACTCATGACGTCATCATCGTCGGCGGCAGCTACGCCGGCATGGCCGCGGCCCTGCAGCTGGTACGTGCAAGGCGGCGCGTGCTGATCATCGACGCGGGGAAGCGACGCAACCAGGCGGCCGCCGATTCGCACGGCTTCCTCAGCCAGGACGGCGCCGACCCGGCCGAGATCGCGCGCACCGCACGCCAGCAACTGCAGGCCTACCCCACCCTGACCTGGGTGGAAGACGTAGCCCTGGATGCATCGGGGACGCGCGATGCCTTCAGCGTAGCCACCGCAGCATCCGGCACCTTCAGCGCCCGTCGCCTGCTGCTGGCCACCGGAGTATCGGACGAACTGCCCTCCATCGATGGCATCGGCGAGCGCTGGGGAAAGAGCGTGTTCCACTGCCCCTATTGCCATAGCTACGAGCTGGATCAGGGCGAGATCGGGGTGATTGCCGCGGTGCCGATGTCGATCCACCAGGCGCAGTTGCTGCCCGAATGGGGCAACGTTACGTTCCTGCTCAACGAGGCCCTTGAATTGGATGCGGCGGCGCGCGAAGAACTTGTTGCGCGTGGGCTCCGCATCGAAGCAACGCCCATCGCACGTATCGAAGGACATGCCGATGTGGTGCTGGCGGATGGGCGACAGCTGTCCTTCGCGGGCCTGTTCACCGCCTCCCTCAATGCGCCGTCCACGCCGATCGCGCAGACCCTGGGCTGCGCGCTGATGGAGACCCCGCTGGGTACCCAGCTGCAGACCAGTGAGGCCAAGGAGACCAGCGTTGCAGGTGTGTTCGCCTGCGGCGACGTTGCGCGCATGCCGCACTCGGTTTCACTGGCCGTGGCGGATGGCGCGTGGGCGGGGGCGCAGATCCATCGGACGCTGGTGTGGCCTACGGCGGGGTGAGTGTCCTCTTCCCCCCGTCTAAATGCGCTCAAAACCGTCACGCCTTGATGTTTTCCATTTCCGTTCCGCCCGGCAGATATGCTGACGTTGATTGTTCAGCGCCCCGGCCCGGTATGCGACGTTATAGAACAGACATCCGCCCCCTACCAAAGCTGGCATGCACTCCATTGCCTGCGGCGCAGCTCAAGCCCCAGCTTTCAGGCGCAGACATGCCTTCGAGACATATTCTTCTCTACAGTTAACGATCACGATGAACTCAGAGCGTCCGGCCGCAGCACTGATCGCGTCTCACTCGGCACTTGTCAGATGGATCAACAAGGGAGTCCAAGCGCTTGCCTGAACATTTCCATTGTCGAGCCTCATGATCGATTCATCCCAACCTCTAAATAGTCGGAAATAGGAAATCAGGTCGATCAAGCTCCCCTCGCCATATCTCACCTCATCTGCCTCCCAGTCGCTGATGAAAAAAACATAAATTCTGGCATTCGCATCTGGACGAACGCGGTCAATCACAGAATGGACGGCGCCCTCTAACAGGCGCTGCACCTGTTCGAAATCCCGCTTGTTGTTTGGGTCGTCGAGTCGGCCGATCCAATGCCAGCACAACTGCTTGGCCATCTTCCCGATCGGCACTTGTAGTTCTTTCCAAAATGTCGCTTCCCCGGGCGTTACATTTTGCACAGGCTTAGACGTCAAGCGCTGTACAACGTCCCTTCCACTATCGTCCGCACCAGATGAGACAGCGATTCCAATTTCGTACATTACCGTCGTCCTCGTGCTCGTAGGTGCGACGCTGTCGGCGGTCTATCGGCGCCTCTACCCCTACAGCCTTCCCCACTCGGCGCCACATTACGCTGATTGACAAGAGTCACGCTGAGCCCGTCGAAATTGTGACCACCGCTAGCGATATCATCGCGCCTGGCGCTCATCCACTGCCGAATGACATCCTCGACATGCTCAATCTGCGCGTTCGCGTAATCCCTGTCCTTCACCCTGATATCCGCATCGTCGAGGTAATGCCACAGTTCATGCGGAACACCCACGGCGCCTCGATCCAGCATCATGAGCCGCTTGATGGTCGCTGCATCACTATTCCATTGCGCAATGGCCTCCCTGCACTCCGGCTCGGATAGAAGAAGGGCTCGGATACCATGGACGTTGGCATCCCTGATCTCATCATCAGTCATAAAAAACTACTCCTTGACTCCCAATCGACCAGAAACCTGACACCGGAACCATCTGGCACGCATGCTATTGCCTGCGGCACAGGAAGATGCCCAGCATCCGCCTTTTGCACGGAGACGTCCCACACCGAATCGTCCTGCCCGTCGTCTTCCACGGACACACACAACTCGATCAGCGCGGCATCCATAACTATGGATAGCCGCCCGTCCGCTTGGAGTTGAGTCGATTCAACCGTCTTGCCAATGCAGAAGAATACTCGCCCAAGAAACTCACTCCGCCTGACAAAGAAGTCTCCTGAACCCGGCGTGGCAGGCGCCAGTCCTTTCTCGAGAATTGTCGCGGAACATCCAAAATCGGCGTCAACGTACAGGCTCTCGCCCGGAATCAAAACAGGATTGATGAATCGAAGAGAGATGGAAATGCTGCTAACACTAAAGCTGTCAAGGCAAGCCCCTGCAAGCATATGAAGCAGCGCGCCATCGGCCGTTGCCGTATCCAGCTCCATCTTTGCGTAAGTCGACGTCACCTTGTCTTTCCTTTGGATCAGATACCCCAGTCGAAGCCCACAAGGATCAGGTCAGCCGCCATCAACCTTGCTCGCCATCAGCCACGCAGCCATACGTTCTCCGATGCCGCTCACCCGCGGACAAGCCTGCGTGGCCATGCGGCGGGAAATCCGCAAACGACATGGGCGAAAGCCAGACAAAACGCGTGCGGCATCTGCACGCTGGGCCTCACTCTCGATCACCACATGCATGTGCACAGCGCCCTTGCCTGATCCGCCCTGCAGAACGACAACATCAACGACCTCCCGGCCTGTCCCCTGGGACTGATGATAGCCCGTCACCACTCGACCATCCGCACTGAATGACAACGACGGTGGGCCGTCCGAGATGCTCCGTGATCGCGCATCGCCTTCGTACAGCGTGAGCGACATCCCGGACTTTGCACTGACCTGATGAAGTCCGAAGTCAGCCGGCACTTCATAGGACACCGACATGAAGTTGGGCAGTCGTAGGCAGGCCGAGCCGAGGAAGTGATCACACGTATAAAGCCAGAGCTTTGCATCCTGGGCCGCAGCGGGCCAGACGCTCATGCTCAAGGGATCCGGAAGGGAAAGCTTGGAGCTTCGAAGCCTCCCCTTCCAACCCGCCATGCCCGTGCGGACCCTCGACGCTTCCATCGGCGGTGACTTGTCAGCGGCAACTCCATCTACAGCCAACAACATGAGCCACCTTTACCCTGCACGAATAGAACTGGGAATGTCGCAAAAATTTACATGACGCACCGCTTGGGCAGCTTGAACAGTACCTGTTCGATACATTCATCGAACCCATTGTCGCAACGACCCTCTATTGAATTCGACTGAGGATCCTGCACGTCGAAGTCGATCAAATGTTTCGACAGCGGGCTTCCATCCGCTGCCTGCACAACGTCTCGAGTCAAGGGCCTGACCTCTCGGATGTTAATTTGCCATGAACCATTATTTAAATCGGCCGTATGCGCGAGCTGGACACGCCTCATTAGCTCTGCCTGATACCACTGGGCCATTCCCGCACTGGGCATCTGGTTGATAACAACAACCTGACATGGAGCGTAGCCACATCCAGCCAACATAAAACCAGATCCAAGTAGAAACAAGGATCTCACTGCCCGCTTCCTCAACCACAATCGAATCCCGCTCATTATTTACTCAATTTTTTCTCAAGCCGCCTTGATTCAATCCTACCACTCACTCTGAACACCCCTTGGAAAGATCCCAGTTGGGGCCTGAATGTAGTGGATTTTACTTTGAGTGCATCCTCATCCATTGCGCGAAGCGAGTTTCCACTGTGATCAGCCATGATATGTTTCTGCGAACACCCAGACCGATACGTGCATGTGCGCCCCTCCCTGCCGCAACTGCCGAGCAATCCGTTGGTGTTATCGTTGCAGCCGCCCTGCCAGGGCGCGTGTGGATCAGCACACCACGCCTCGATATCCAGCTTTTTCATCTGGCGACTGAAGCCCTCCAATGCGGCTTCAGCTGTGTACGCGTCCATCCTGCAAATTTTCACAAGACGCGTTCTTCATTCGACCAGTGCCCCTACGCAGGAGCGGTTGAAAGCCCCCTCCATCAAGTCGCCTTCCTAGTGGCCAGGAACCAACCGTTGCTGTACCTCCTCCGAGCGGCGCACGATACGCAACTGACCAGCAACCCACGTACGCTTGGCTGCCGTAGTACGGCGCAGACCCCGTGTCGGCTTGCTCTGCCGAAGCATTCCGCCAGCTCTTTCTTCAGTCCTCCGTGCGGGTAGGCATAGATGCTGGCGTAAATAGTCTCGTGGCTGATGCGCTAGCTGGAATCGTCCAGGTGCATGTTGCGAAGCTTGGGAACAATGTGCCGGGGCGACCAGCGATACAGCACCAAGTGATCACGAACGAACTGAGACAACTCGCTGCGCTCGATAAGCCGGCGATGTCGGACAGAGCGGAGTCGGCGCGTTCGATAGGCTTTGCCAAGCTGGGTGGCGTTGTACGCCGCCGCACCTTGCCAGTCCAACTCGCGGCTCAGGGCCAAGGGACTGCGGCCCAAGCACTTGGCGATGAATCGCATGCTCCCTCCACGCCTTCCGGAGCGAATGATTCGACTCATCACTTTTGTCGGACACACCCTCACCGAGCGAATTGCGACAGACCGGATCGAGCAAGCAGCGCTGGTCGGGGTATTCACCCGGCTGTCTAACCAGCCTGGCATCAGGATCAACGAACTGATACTCCGCTTTACGAACGGAAAGATAGTCGCAGCGATCGTCCCAGCTCTGCGTGCTGGACAGCGAGTATCACGTCGCAAGGCTTCGTAGCCCCCCCCTTCTACACCGCACCGTGTCGGCCACAGTATTTCAGCCGATCTACGGGCTTCTTGTCCAGAGACAGCAGATAAGCGTCAAGGTAGTCCGGCAAGTACCAGTCATCCCAGTACGCCAATCCGTAAAACGCATTCACGAAGTCTTCAACCAATGCAGATCCACGCACCTTCGCTCCGATGAAACCTGATCCTCGCAGGCTCTCAAATGGCTTCTCTGCGTCTGCCAGAGGCCTATCCGCCAGAACATGCCATCTGCCAGAATCAAGAAGATCCTTCGTTGACATTATTACTGAGAATATCAGCCCTTCCTCAAGCGACGGAACACTCAGCTCTTGGCTCCATCGCCCCTTGATGTCAAAAATCGCGATAGACACCGCGTTTAATACAGATCTCTCGCGCCCCACCACCTGACCAACGCACTTGTCTCCGTCTTCCAGCGGAATAGTGAAAACGCTCCCGACGGCCCACTTTTGCCTCTTGACTGACATATCAGATCACCTTCTTGTCCTTGAGCCCAAGGGTTGCCCAGCACGCCCGCCACTTGCCCTATAGCGCTGCTCACTCATTTCATGCCGCTTGTTCACCAGACCTCCGCCATCGCGGCGCAATCCTCCATGTAATCTTAACTGTGACTCTTCCGCCCAAGCGCCACTGCCGACCTGCTCCTGCAAGCGGTAAGTAGCAGCGCCGGTCACGGCCGTCCAGTTGACGGAGTAGGAGCCGTTCAGAGCGATTGTCGGCACCAGCACAGCTTCTTAACCAGCGGGCGGCTTCCAGCGGCCCAGCTCACCGCATACGTCCCGTTATTGCTGAACGATGGAACAGTCAGTGCAAGCGTCGTTGGAGCGACCACCTGGATCGCGCGCGCGACCAAGCTCCCGTTGAGCTGCATGTACCCCGTGTTCTTGCCTTCGCGCCCGTTCTCCTGTCGACGCAGAACGCCGTCGTTGCCGTAAATGGAAGCGAACTTCACAGTTTTTCTCATGGACGATCCTGCCACCCGCGTCGGACGATGACCGTGCTGAAGCCAAAGAGCAACAGCCGGGATTGCCATCCTGTGTGTAAGGATCTTTTAGCTCTGTTTTGCCCTTTGGGCACGGCGGAGAATGCACTGCATCGCGTGCCGATTCATGGCGGGCGATGCGTGGGGATCCTTGATCCGCCGGCTTTTGATCCTTACACCGGTATGGCAACCCGCATCGCCTGCCACCTCGCGCTTCGGCGCAGGTGGCCTCAAGCCTTGTGAGGTCTACCAATGGATACCAAGCACCCGCTCAGCGCCAAGCGCCTGCATGCCCTGATGGGCGACAGGATCCACGACATCCCGCCCTACTTCGTGGAACAGCTGGAACGAAAGCTGCAAGAGATGGAGCAGCAGCGTGCGCAGCCTTCCCGCGTGGTGCGACTGAGGCCGGTCAAGGCAGTCAACGATCAACGAGCAGCATCAAACCATGACGGTGCTGCCAGCCTGCCCCATGTCGAGAGTGTCGCTATCCCCGTCACCACGCTGCGGGCGCTGGCCTACACCTTCGATATCCTGCACACCGCGCATCTGTTCCGACAGGACCACGTCAGTGTCGGCATGGTCTCCGAACAGATGGTGGAAGGCCTGATCATCTCCGGGCAGGAGATGTTGAGGGGCTACGTCGCCGCAACATGGGCCGACGCATGACCAGCACCGAGGACGGACGCGCTGACGGCCGCGGCAGGAATCCACGCGCCGCGGAAATGGCAGACTATCTGGATGCGCGACTGCAGATGTTCGACGGCGACGAGCCCGGCATTGCAAGGGCCCTGTTACTGCTCGCCGAACTGCACGGCATCGATCGCGTCGCGGCAGCGTGCGGGCTCAACATTGAAACCATGCGTCGGCAGCTGAACGGCACGCGGCCACTGCACTTCGACACGGTCATGGGCGTAGTGGGTGCGCTGGGGATTGGGTTGCGGGTGGCCCTGCCGGGACCTGAGCTCCGAGCCGATGCTTTGACGAATCAGCCGGTCATGAAGGCCGTCAAGACGAAGGCAGCCAAGGTGAGTCCAAGCAGGACTCGTATGACCAGCATTTCGCGTCGCACCTGCGTCAGTGCCTGGGGCGGTGCCTTGCGCTCCAGCCCCAGCACGACGGCCAGATACGTGGACTGTCCACGCAAGCCGAACGTCTCCGGACAGTCCAGACTTCTCCACAGCTCTGGATAGCGCGAAGGAAACCGCCGTGCGAACCGGAAGAAAAGGATCAAGTAAATGATCACCGACGCAAAACCTACTGCAAAAACAATCTCAAGCATCATCAGGTCCAATACCGGTAGCCTAAAAAAAAGACGAGGAAGACGGTGCCTGCTGCCGCGATCAACAGAAGCTGGGTACCAGCATCCATGGGTACGTTACTTGATCGACCCGGTCTACCGGCAAGCGCGCAATCACCCGAGGGAGCACGGTACGCCATCATTTCGAGCACTGAAGCGGGTCTTCCTTTGTCAGCTGCCACCCGCTCGGAAGCCTGCTGAAACGCCAGCCCGGTTCGAGTTCCAGCTTCCAACCGGGACCTGTCCACGAAGCGTTGCAGCCCTGTATCGCACCGCCTCCCACGCTAATCTGTGACCAGTCCGGCGACAACAGCCCGCCTGAGTCGGCCGTCAGCTCGCCCCACTCGTCGCGCACCGTGACCGGGGTGTATACGGTACCCACGCTGTCCAGCGGGAACAGGCTGCGCGGATCGAAGGACAGCGCTGGTTGCTTCAACGGAAAGCGGACGGCATCTTCTCCCAGCAGACGCACGCGAAGCGCTGCGCTGCGCCGCTCCCGTTCTTCGGCGCGCGCTCTTTCCTCGGCGCGCACCTGATCCATGCCATAGCGCTGGCCGACATGCGCGACGTCGATGTTCGCCGGGCCGATCCTGATGCGATCCGCCAGCAGTGCGGGCAGACTCGTCCCTGCCGACAGTGCGCTACGCCAGCCCGGTGACCAGCGGTCGAGCAGCATTCCATAGGCCGGACCGGTCGCATACGCCGCAGAGCGGACAAAGCTTTCCGAGCTCTCTGCCTTGGCCAGCGCGTCCACGACTGCTGCCACGCCATCGGCCTGAGCTGCCGCAGCCGCGACGCTGCGGCCGGTGTACTCGGCCAGCCCCTCGTTGCGTTCCAGCTTGGCCTCTTCGGCCAAGGCATCCGTGCCAGGTGCCCCAGCGCCGCCTCGAAGCGCTCGAAACCTCAACGCTGCGGCGAGGTGCTTCCGCGCCTGCGCGTCGTCCCGGGTCGCGAGTGCGCGCGCCAGCGCACGCATTTCCAGCCTCAGCCAGGTACGGCCTGCTTCGCTGTCCAGGTGAGCCGTATTGCCTTCGGAAGCGGGCAGGCCGAGGCCCGTCTGGATGCAGTGCCATTGCTCATGCCAGTACAGCGCAGCCAGTGCGCTGCTGTCCGTCGGCAGTGGCAGGAGCAGCGTCACGTGCGGCGCTCCTTCAACATCAATGCAGGTGTTGGCTGGCGGCTGATCCTTCCGAAGCACCACCGCCAAGGCAGCACCCGTCGCGGGATCGCTCCGCCAACTCATCCCCGTTGATCGATCGCGGAGGATGGTGGGAGCATCCAGCTGGCGCCCCCATAACGCGTGGGCGGCCCGCTTCTGGACGGGCGACTCCGCTATCACCGCGATCCGTTGCAAGGCCTCCTCGACGCCTGCGGGCGGCGCTACGGCAACGGCCTGCTGTGGCAGCACGCAGATGGCAGCAAGACCTGCGGCGAGCCGCAGCGTGGCGGTCAATCGGCGCCCGGCACCTGACGCGGACCATCGCGCAACGGAACTCCTTTCCATGCGTGCCTCACATTTCCCTGGGAGGGTGATTGCTGCTCACGGATGCATCTGCATCTGCAACGGCGACCGGCAGATCTTATGACGATGACGAGCCGGCAACAACGTGCTGCCCGCCCACGCGATACTGTGCCCCGGACGCCACACCCTGCCGGGTCGAAACGAGGAGCCGCCGCTTGAGATCCACCCTGCGATACATCGCCGCCCTGCTCGCGGCTGCCGGTGCGACCGGCATTATTGCCAGCCTCATCCAGACCCAGCTCGTCCTGCAGGAACTGCGCGGTTTTGGCATTCCGGTCGCGCCTGCTGTGCGGGCCTGGACCACGCTGGAAGACGTCGCGATGTTCGGCCCGGTCATGGCCGGCATCGCGGTGGCCGCATTGCTGCCCACGGTGCTGATTTGCCACCGGATCCTGCGTGTCGCGCCCTCAGGCTGGCGCAGCGGGGTCTTCGCTGCAGCATCGGTGTGCGGGCTCTGGGTGGCGTTCTGGCTGATGCGCTCGGTGATTCCCATGCCTGCGATACCGGGCACCCGGGGATGGCTGGGTCATCTCCTGATGTCCTTGGCGGGTGGTGTCGGTGGCCTTGTGTATGCCAGCCTCAGCGCACCGGATCGCGGGGAACTTCGGCCACCCGCGCACAGTCGAACGTGGCGCGATGCCACGATGGTGGCGATGCTGTTGATCTTCCCCTTGGCGCTGTTCCTTCTGATGGCGCCGCGCGCGGGCGACAAACCCGCCGCCGTGGATCCCACGAGCTACGCGATCCACACCGTTGCAACCGGCCTCAACCGCCCGTGGTCGGCCGCGTTCCTGCCTGATGGTCGCGTGCTGGTGACCGAGATGGGCGGTCGCCTGTTGGCGATCGGCCCGGATGGGGCCTCCTCGGAGATCTCGCTCGACGGGCTGCGGCCGATCTTCCAGCAGGGCGGCACCACCGGTCTGATGGATATCGCACTGGATCCACGGTTCGCCCAGAACGGCTGGATGTATCTGACCATGGGCTACGGCGAGGCGTCCGCAAATGGAGTGCGGCTGTTGCGGGTCCGGCTCGCGGGCGATCAGATCGAGGACGTCCGCGTACTGTTCAACTCCACGCCGAAGGCAAGCGCGGGCAACAACGGCGGGCGCATCGCCTTTCTGCCGGATGACAGCCTGGTGCTGTCGCTGGGAGACGGCAGCCGTCGCCGCGAGGAGGCGCAGAATCCCGCCAACGCTCTGGGCACCGTGATCCGGATTGATCGCGAAGGTCGGCCGCCTGCGGATAACCCCTTCGTCGGGCGGGCCGGGATGGCACCGGAGATCTACAGCCTGGGCCATCGCAATCCACAGGGCATCGCCGTGGACCCGGCAAACGGCGATCTGTTGCTGACCGAGCACGGTCCGCGCGGGGGTGATGAGATCAACCTCATCCTGCCCGGCGGCAATTACGGTTGGCCCATTGTCACTGGCGGCATGGATTATCCGTTCGCGCGCGTGTCGCCGTTCCGCAGCTTGCCGGGGTATCAGGATGCACTTCTCGAATGGACGCCTTCGATCGCGCCAGCGGGGTTGGCGATATATAACGGCGCGTTGTTCCCGCAGTGGCGTGGCGATCTGCTGGTGCCTGCGCTGAAGGAACGCGCGGTGCGGCGCGTTATCCGCGATGGACGGCGGATCGTCGGTCAACAACTGCTGCTTGGGGAATTGAACGAACGGATACGGGATGTAAAGGTTGCACCGGACGGATCGGTGTACGTGCTCACCGACGGCACAAACGCCAAGCTGCTGCGGCTCACGGCCTCCGCCCGATCCGGCTGAGCAGCGACACACATCGGTAGCGCCGACCCATGGTCGGCGAGCGCAGCGGGCCGCATGTTCACGGAGTCCGCCGAGCACGGCTCGGCGCTACCGGGCTCGCGATCCCGATGCACATCGGTAGCGCCGCCCTATGCACGTCGGTAGCGCCGACCCATGGTCGGCGAGCGCAGCGGGCTGCATGCCCACGGAGTCCGCCGGGCACGGCTCGGCGTTACCGGGCTATGGGGTGGGGTGCGAAGACTTCCGCCTGAACTTGCGTGACATCCACTCCCCCAGATCATCCACCACCGTGAACGCGGCCGGGATCACGATCAGGCTGAGCAGCGTGGAGGTGATCAATCCACCGATCACCGCGATCGCCATGGGCGCGCGGAAGCTGGAGTCACCGGCGAAGCCCAGCGCGATGGGCATCATGCCCGCGCCCATCGCCAGGGTGGTCATGATGATCGGCTGCGCACGCTTGCGGCAGGCATCCACCAGTGCATCGTGCTGGCTCATGCCGTGCTCGTCCTCGGCGATCACCGCATAGTCCACCAGCAGGATCGAGTTCTTGGTGGCGATGCCGATCAGCATCAACAGCCCGATCAACGCCGGCAGCGACAGCATGTTCTGGGTGATCAGCAGCGCACCGAACGCACCACCGGCGCACAGCGGCACCGCCGCCAGGATGGTGACCGGCATCAGCGCATGGTTGAACAGCAGCAACAGCACCATGTAGATGCAGATCAACCCCGCCGCCATCGCCAGCATGAAGCCGATGAACAGCTCCACGAAAACTTCGGCATCGCCGGTGTTGAGGAAACTCACGCCCGGCGGCAACTGCTTCACCCCAGGCAGTGCCTGCACCTCGGTCATCACCTCGCCCAGCGGACGCCCGTTGAGTTCAGCGGTGAGGGTGACATTGCGCTGGCGTTGGTAACGCGAAATCTGCGACGGGCCACTGCCCTGTTGGATATCGGCCACCGCGGCGAGCGGCACCGGGCCGTCGCGTCCGGGCACGCGCAGCTGGCCGATCAGCGCCGGATTGGCCAGCGTCGCTTCGGCGAAACCGACGCGGATCGGTACCTGGCGGTCCGGCAGGTTGAGCTTGGCCAGGCGTTGTTCGTAGTCACCGGCGGTGGCGATGCGCGCGGCTTCGGCGATGTCCGCCGTTGCCACGCCCAGATCGGCGGCACGCGCCGAATCCGGAACGATCTGCACTTCCGGTCGCAGCAGCGAGGCGGTGGAGGTGACGCTGCCCAGCCCCTCGATGCCGCGCAGGTCGCGTTCCAACGCGGTGGAGGCTTCCTGCAGGCGCTGCGGATCATCGCCGGACAGCACCAGCTGCAGCAGGTTGCCCGGTTCGGAACTCACGTAGCTCACGCGCACGCCGGGCAGGTTGGCCAGCTTGTGCCGGGCCTCGCGTTCCAGTGCACGCTGGTCGCGGTCGCGGTCATCGGCCGATCCCCAGTCCAGCACCAGCGTCGCTTTGCGCGGCTCGCCCACGCCGGTGGAACCGGGGTCACCCAGGTCCAGCACGCTGCCCACCGCGGTGTAGACCTGTTTCAGTTCCGGCATGTCCGTGAGCAGCGCGCGCGCGCGCTCGGCCACCGCCACGGTGTCCTGCAGACGCGTACCCGGAGGCAGTTCCAGGTTGAGGTTGCTGCGGCCCAGGTCGGACTGCGGAATGAAGGTAGCCGGGATGAACGGCACCAGCCCCAGCGAGGCGACGAACAGGCCGGTGGCCAGCCACAGCGTGCGGCCGCGATGGCGCAGCGCGGCATCCACCCAGCCCAGGTACCAGACCATCAGGCGCGAATCCGGCTTCTCTTCGCCGTGTGGCTTGAGCAGGTAGGCGGCCATCATCGGCGTGAGCAGGCGCGCCACCAGCAGCGAGAACAGCACCGCGGTGGCGGCGGTCCAGCCGAACTCGCGGAAGAACTTGCCCGCGATGCCGGGCATGAAGGCCACCGGCACGAACACCGCCGCCAGCGTCAGCGAGGTGGCGATGACCGCATTGCCGATCTCACCCGCCGCTTCGCGCGCAGCTTCCAGCGGCGGCTTGCCCATGCGCAGGTGGCGCACGATGTTCTCGATCTCCACGATGGCATCGTCGACCAGGATGCCGACCACCACCGACAGCGCCAGCAGGGTGATGATGTTCAGCGTGAAGCCGAAGAAGTACATCACCGCGAAGGTCGGGATGATCGACAGTGGCAACGCCAGCGCCGCCACCCAGGTCGCCCGCCAGTCGCGCAGGAACAGCCACACCACCAGCAGGGCCAGCAGCGCGCCTTCCCACAGCATCGTCATCGACGAATCGTAGGAGCGGTGGGTCTCGTCGATGGCGGTGGTGACCAACCGGAAATCGATGCCCGGATGTTCGGCCTTGATCTTGTCCAGCGCGGCGTGCACGCCGGCTTCCACCTTGACCTCGCTGGAGCCGCGCGTGCGCGACATCGAAAACGCCACGACCTGCTTGCCATCCAGCAGCGCCGCTTCGGTCGGGTCGGCGGCCGCGTCGGTCACCGTGGCCAGCGTGGACAGGCGCACCGCGCGGCCATCGGGCAGCGCGATGGAGTAGTCACGCAGCGCCTGCGCATCGCCTACGGTGCCCAGCGTGCGGATGGTCTGCTGTGCGCCTTCGATTTCGGCCTTGCCGCCCGCGCGCTCCACCTGGATGCGCGCCAGCTGCTGGGATACATCACCGGCGGTGATGCCCATGGCGATCAGTGCGTTGGGGTCCAGGTCCACGCGCACCTGGCGCTCCACGCCGCCCACCCGGGTGACCTGGGCCACGCCCGGCACGCCGTACATCGCGCGCGCGATATCGCGGTCGACAAACCAGCTGGCTTCGTCGCTGCTCATGTGCGGGGCGACCAGCGCATAGGTCATCAGCGAGCCGCCGATGTCGACCTTGGAGATCACCGGCTCCTGGATGTCCTGCGGCAGGTCGGTACGGATGCGGGTGACCGCATCACGCGTGTCGTCCAACGCCGTGGCGAGGTCGGCTTCCAGCTGGAACTCGATGGTGGTGGTGCTGACGCCTTCGCTCACCGAGGACATCACCCGCTTGACGTTGTTGACGGTGGCGACCGAGTCTTCGACCTTGCGCGTGACCTCTGCTTCCAGCTGGCTCGGCGAGGCGCCAGGCTGGGTCACCGTGACGGTGGTCATCGGGAAGGCGATGTCGGGGAAGCGCGCAACCGGCAACTGGTAGAAGCCCCAGAGCCCGGCCACGCACAGCACGAAGAAGATCAGCAGCGCGGGCAGCGGGCGCTTGATCGCCCAAGCGGAAAAATTCATTGCGCAGCCGCCTTCGACGCATCGGCCTTGGGCGCGCTGACCACGCGCACGCGGTCCCCTTCACCCAGGAAGCCCGCGCCGTCCACCACCACCTGGTCGCCGGCTTTCAGGCCTTCCAGGATGGCGGTGCGCCCCTGCACGGCCTGGCCGGTGCTGACGCGGTGGCGACTGGCCTGCTGCTTGTCGGTGACGGTGAACACGTAGTTGTGGCCGTCGCGCTGGACGATCGCCGCAGTGGGGATGGTCAGCGCCTGCCCGTCACCGGTAACGATGCGGCCTTCCACGTAGACGCCGGGCTTGAGCGGACCGGGTGTGGGCAGGTCCGCATACAGCGTGCCGGTACGGGTCTGCGCATCCACGCCGGGGGTGACCGCGCGGATGCTGCCGGTGACAACCTGGCCTGCATAGCGCAGTTCGATGGTGTTGCCCACGGCGACGTCGGCCAGCTGGTTTTCCGGCAGTTCGGCGCGCCATTCCAGGCGGCCATCGCGGATCAGGCGCAGCAACTCGGTGCCGGCCGATACCACCTGGCCGGGCTGAACCAGCCGCTTGGAGATCAAGCCGTCGGCCGGCGCGCGCAGGTCGGCGAAGTCACGCCGCAGCTTGGCTGCATCGCGCGCGGCACGGGCGGTGGCGGTCTGCGCTTCGGCATTGATGCGGTTGGCGCGCAGCTCATCCAGGCTGCTGGCGCTGATCAACTGCTGGGCGGCCAGCTTGGCGCTGCGCTCGTAGTTCATCCGCGCCAGTTCCTGCGACGCCTGCGCCTGCCGCAGCGAGGCATCGGCCTGGGCCAGTTCGCTGTCCAGCGTGCGATGGTCCAGCTGCAGCAGCACCTGGTCCTTCTTGACCCACTGGCCCACGTCCACCGGCAGCGCGGTGACCCGCTGGCCACTGATTTCCACCCCCAGCTGCATTTCCTCGTAGGCCGTGACCGGGCCGGAGACCAGCACCGTGCGCGCCATCGCCTGCTGCTGCGCGGGCGCCAGCGAGACCGGCAGCGCCGCGCTGTCGGCAGCGGTTTCATCGGCCGCTTCATCCTTGCCACCGCAGCCGGCGAGCAGGGAAACCAGCAGGATCAAAAAGGGTGCACGCATGGGTGGCTTTCCGTGTGGAGGCATCAGGGTCAAAAGGAAGTGGCGAGTCAGGGGGTGCGGCCAAGCCGCAGTTCGATGCCGTCCAGCATCAGTCCCAGGCCCTGTTCAAAACGGGTATCGAAATCGACTTCACGCCAGACCTCGCGCGCTTCCCAGCAATGCGGGAAACGTTGCTCGGCCAGCGCCATGAAGGCCTCGCCCAGCGCTTCCATGCTGCCGTCGCCTGGCCAGGATTGTTCTTCGATGACGTAACCCATCGTGTAGTACACAAGGTCCATCGCCGTGGTGGCGGCGAAGCTGGCCGATGCCCCGGCACCTACCAGCGCGACAATGCTGGCCTCGCCTGCCCGCAGCACGTTCTCGGTGGCCAGGAAGGTACCGGCATAGACCCGCGCGCCATCGCGCCGCGCCTTGAACGCAACGCGGAACTCGCGTGCGATCTGCAGCAGGGTCTGGCGCCAGGGCTGCCCCTCCGGGATGACCTGCGCCACGTCGGCGATCATCGCGTCGGCCATGGCGTCGATCAACGCCTGCTTGCTCTTGAAATGCCAGTACAGCGACGGCGCACGGATGCCCAGCGAGCAGGCCACTTTGCGCAGCGTCACGCCTTCCAGGCCGGCCTCGTCGAGTATCCGGAAGGCCGCCCCGACGATCTGTTCGCGGGCAATCGGTTGGCGCAAGGGGACTCTACCTAACGTTGTTAGGGAGCGAATCTAACAGCGTTAGGTTGGGCTTCGCAAGGCCCGTTGCGTGACGACCTGCTTCGGTGCATGACGACCTGCTTCGGTGCATGACGACCTGCTTCGGTGGGTGACGACCTGTTTCGGTGGGTGACGACCTGTTTCGGTGGGTGACGACCTGCTTCGGTGGGTGGCGACCTGCTTCGGTGGGTGACGACCGTTGGTCGTCACGCTTTCGCCGCTGCGCTCGCCGAGCACGGCTATGCCGATCGTCCTGACCGGCACCCTGCGGGCCGTCGCAAGCGACGTTGGCAGCGGCTCCTGCCGCTGCCTTCGGCGCTACCGATCCCCGCCGCCGTTACCGTTCGCATATTCCGTCCCCGGGCGCCGTAACCGCTCGCGGGCGCTGCTACCGGGTAGTGACGGCCGCTGGCCGTCATGCTCTCCGAGACCCCGCCTGAACCATCGGCCACCCAGGCAGCCCCGGTAAGTCGCCTGTAAGTCAGCGCCAGCAAGACTCGCCGCACTCTCCCCCAGCGAAGCCCCTCCGATGCTCAAGTACGTAGTGTCCGTTCCCTTCCTGCTGCCGGGCCTGGCCCTCGCGCAGAACGCCTCCAGCACCGGCGACCTGCTGGCCAAGGCCGACGAGGACCGCTGGTCGATCGGCGTGGCCGCCGCGGCCAGGCAGAGCCCTTACGCAGGCGAAGGCACCCGCGTGCGCCCGCTGCCGCTGGTCACCTTCGAAGGCGCGCGGATCTTCTGGCGCGGCGTGAGCGGCGGCGTGCACCTGTTCAAGGGCGAGTCCTTCGCTTTGGATGCCGTGTTGGCCGGCCGCTTCGATGGCGTTGACATCAAGGATCTCGGACGACGCGAGCTGGCAGCCAATGGAGTCGAACGGGACCTGCTGGAGGACCGCGATGACGGCCTCGACGCCGGCCTGGCAGCCAGTTGGAGCAGCCGTGCCGGCGAGTTCAAGCTGAGCGCCCTGGCCGATGTCACCGATACCAGCGGCGGCTACGAGATCGCCGCCGACTACGCGTACGCTCTTACCTGGGGACGTACCACCATCGTCCCGGGGGTCGGCGTCCGCTGGATGTCCAGCGACGTGGTCAACTATTACCATGGCACGCTGGAGGAAGAGGTCGCACGCGGCGTGGCACGCTACCAGCCGGGTTCGGCGCTGGTGCCGCAGTTCAGTGTCGGCTTCTCGCGTCCGCTGGGCGAAAAATGGCGCGTGATGGGCGGCGTGGACTACCGGTTCCTGCCAGACGAAATCACCGACAGCCCGCTGAGCGAGCCCGATACGGACGGCTCGGCCGGCCTCCGCATCGGCATCACCCGCAGCTTCTGACCTTCCGCTTCCCGGTACCCGCCTGCCATGCCACCGCCCCCGCCTGCCGCCCTGCCCAACCGGATCGCGCTGGTCGAAGACCATCCCCGCCTGGCCAGCCTGGTCGAGCGTGGCCTGGGCGCGGCAGGCATTGCGGTGGATATCTACCCCGGCGTGGAAACCGCGTGGCATGCGATTGCGCGCCACGGTTACGCCGCGGCGGTGATCGATCGCGGCCTTCCCGATGGGGATGGCCTGGACCTGGTGCGGCGCATGCGTGCGGCCGGCAACCGCATTCCCTGTCTCATGCTGACGGCCCGCGACGGCCTGCACGATCGTGTCGATGGGCTGGATGCGGGAGCCGATGACTACCTGCCCAAGCCGTTCGCCATCGAAGAACTGGCCGCGCGCGTGCGCGCCTTGATGCGCCGGCCATCGGAACTGCGCACGCTGGATGTGGTCCACCAGGGACTGCACGTCAAGGCAGCGGAAGGCTGCATGCGCTGTGGCGACGAGCAGATCAGCCTGGCGCCGGCCGAATTGCAGATCATCCTCTCGCTGGTGCACGCCGGCGGCCAGGTGGTCCGCCGCAGCACGTTGGAAGCGGCCGCGTGGGGGGTCGGTGAGGCGGTGACGCCGAATGCGCTGGACGTAGCGCTGCACCGGCTGCGCCGCAAGCTGGCGGCCATCGAATCCGGCCTGGGTGTGGTGAACGTGCGCAACCTGGGCTTTGCCCTGCGGGCAGCCGATGCGGCCGCGTAGCCTCAGCGCACGCCTGATGCTGGCCACGCTGCTGGCACTGCTGGCGGCGGCGGCCGCCGCGGTCGTGGTCACGGCCTGGGTACGGATGAGTACGCCGGAAGACGCGGTGCGCGAGGAATTGCTGGAAGAAGTGGACGAGCTGCAGGCAGCCCTTCGGCTGGATGCCGCTGGCAGGCTGCACGTTGTGCTGCCGCCACAGGCCGGCAACGTGTACGACGCCATGCCCCGTGATGCGGCGTACTGGATTACCGACGCACGGGGCCGCACGCTCGCCAGCAGCCGCGCCGGTCCGGCGCTGGACGCAGTGAAGCGCGTTGCGGCCGGCGCCACCCGCATGACCGTCGCCAACCCCGGTGGCGACATCGCGCTGCAGGTGATCCACGCCCCGATCGACCATGCTGGAACGGCCTACATGGCACACATCGCACGCAGCGACCGGCTGGTGATCACCCTGAAAAACCACGCAGACAAGCTGTACCTGCGTGCCGGCGCAGCGGTGGTCATCCTCGCCCTGCTGACCTTCGCGCTGGTGATCACTCTTACCGTCAACCGCATGCTGCGACCGCTGCGGCAGGCCTCACGCGTGGCGGCGCGGGTGGGTCCGCGCAACTTGGGCGCACGCCTGCGCAGCGACGGGCTGCCCGCCGAGGTGGTGCCGTTGATCGAGGCGTTTAACGCCGCACTGGAACGCCTGCAACAGGGCTTCCGCGTGCAGCAGGACTTCCTCGCCGCCGCCGCGCACGAGCTGAAGACGCCACTTGCGCTGCTGCAGGCGGAGATCGAGCTCAGTGGTGCCCCCAACACACCGCTGCTGATGCGTGACACCGAACAGATGGCGCGCCAGGTGCACCAGCTGCTGCACCTGGCCGAAGTCAGCGAGGGCCACAACTACACCTTCGCCCCCATCCAGCTGGGCGCGGTGGTCACCGACGCGGTGGACTACCTGGCACGGCTGTCAGCACAGCACGCGGTGCACGTGGTGGTGCTGCCGCCCCGCATGCCCTCGCCTGCCGTGGAAGCCGATGCCGCGGCGGTGTTCGTGCTGGTCAAGAACCTGCTGGAAAACGCGCTGCATCATTCGCCGCCGGGCAGCACCATCACCATCGCACTTCACGCCGATGGCTTCAGCGTATGCGACCAGGGAGGTGGCGTCGCGGAGGCGGACCGTCCACGCCTGTTCGAACGCTTCTGGCGCGGTACGGCCCGCGACGGTCGCGGTGCAGGACTGGGCCTGTCCATCTGCCTGGAAATCTGCCTGTCGCACGGATGGACGATCCGGCTTGAACCTGCCGGTGGCGCACCAGGCGCGTGTTTCGTGGTGGAAACCAATGGCGGATTGGAATGATCACTGCATTCACGCGCTTTTCCTGCTCAGACGAAGACCCACGCCAGCATGCCACCGGCGGGCAGAACAACCAGAATCGCAATCACGCCCAGGCATCCTGAACCACCGGTGCGGCCATGGCCGGAGTACGTGTCCTGCTCGTGGCGAGGCCGCGACTGCAGCCACTTGAGATGGCAGGGAGTGCAGAAGAACCGGGTCTTCCCACGACGCCACGCTTCGATGGTGCGATTACCGTGTCGGCTGGCCGTGTTGCAACGGCCACATTTGAACACCGTGTGGGGTGGCTTGCGCTTGGGCCACAACGATCCGACCAGTCCCAGAATGACGGCCGCGGCTACGACGCCTGCGAGGATGGTTTCCGGGCTCACGATGCATCCTTTCTGTCAGCGGTTTGAAGCACAGGGGCGGCGCTGCCCTGTTATCCCTGCAACTGCGCAGGTCGCGCCCGGCCTCACTATATTCGACGGCAGGCAGATTGCCAGCGGCCGCAGACCAGTACCCGGCCCCCCCTGTGACAAAGCGTCGCAGCGCACGCCAAACCGGCCGTCTCACGCGCCGCCCCGGCTGGCTTCCCTTAGAATCAGGGCGTGCGCTCGCCCCTCTTCCACCGCTGGCTCCACGCTTGGGCATGCCTGGCCATGGCCCTGGTGATGGTGGCACCGCTGATCAGCCGGGCGCTGGCGGAGCATCCCGCGCCGAACGCCGTGCTGGCGCCCGCAGAATCCGCCGCCACCCCGCACGCGGGCAGTGCACACGATATGCACCATGGCACGCAGCACGCCACGCATCACGACATGACGGCAGTGCAGCCGCCAGTGCACGCCGCCTCCAACGACACCGCGCCGCCGGATCCGCACGCCAAGCATGAGATGGGCGTGGAGTGCGACTACTGCCTGATTGCCGCCCGCATGGTCAGCCTGCTGGTGGCGCTGCTGTTGTTGCTCACGGTCTGGCCCGCAGCATTCCGCACCATCACGGCACGTCACCCGACCCGGTCCGCTCCTGCGCTGGGCACGCTGGGCGCGCGCGGTCCACCCGCCATCGCCTGCTGATTCAGTTCGCCCCCCTGCAGCTGCACGCTGCATTTCGACGCGTGACTGGATCCCCGACCTCCCTTCCCCCGGGCTGACGCACCGGATCTTCTGCCTGTCCCGACCGTCTCCGGTCGTGGCATTTCGATGTTGTGGACAATGAAAAAACTTCAACCAACGCGCCCGCTGCCAACGGTGATCGTGGCGGCACTGGCGTGCACGGCCACCGTAGCTTCGCCGGCGGTCGCGCAGGAAGGAACCGCACTGACACTGGGCACCGTACAGGCCCGCGCAACGCCGCAGAGGGAGCTGCCGGCGCGCCTGATGTTCACCTCGGTGGACGTCATCGGCGGTGACCTGCTGCAGCAGCAGAAAGTCGACCACAGCTGGGAGCTGCTGATGAATGCCCCCGGCGTGCAGGTGACCCAGTTCAAAATGGGCACCGATGCCGGCCGCTTCTCCTTCCGCGGCTTCAATGGCGAAGGCCGCATCAACGCAGTCAAGTTGCTGATCGACGGCATTCCCAGCAACGACAACGCCGGGGGCATGCCGTATCTGGACGCCGTGTTCCCGCTGGACATCAGTGCACTGGAAATCGTCCGCGGCACCAACGATGCCCGCTATGGCCTGCATGCCATCGCCGGCGATGTGAACGTGCTGACCCGCCAGGGCGGCAACGACGGGCAGGCCAGCGTCACCGTCGGCAGCTTCGGTACCCGCGATATCCAGATCGCCAAAGGAGTCGAAAAGGGCGCGTGGGCGCAGAACTATTTCGTTGGCTGGCGCGGCTCCGATGGCGAGCGCGACCATGCCCGATCCACCCAGCGCAGCTTCTCCGGCAAGTGGTTCTACACCAACGAAGAGAGCCAGTGGCGTGCGGGGCTGACCGCCCGCTATTACAACAACACCGCGCTGGAAGCCGGCTACCTGAGCTACGCCGAAGTGCAGGCCAATCCAACGCAATCACCGGATTACGCGCGCGATGACCGCAGCGAGCGCCAGACCGTCCAGACCGCGCTGCATGCCGATGGCCAACTGGGCAACGGCTGGAGCTGGAATGCCAAGGCTTATCAGAACGACTACCGCAACCAGCGCTGGGTGACCTTCACCGCCGGCGGTGCACAACAGGAGCGCTTCAACGACGAGACGCACCGCGGCGTGATCATCAACACGACCTGGCGCCCTGCGACATCGCTGGCCGATCTGGTACTGGACGCCGGCGTGGACGCGCAGTGGCAGGACAACCTCGCCGCCCGTTTCCGCACCGTGGCGCGCGAACGCCAGACCACCCTGCGTGACTGGCGCTTCGATCTGGATACCCAAGGCGCGTACGTGCAGGCCGTGGTCAAGCCGACTGAAGCGCTGAAGATCGTACCCGCCTACCGGGTGGACGACATCGACGGAGGATTCCACAACCGCGCCGATGGCAGCCATGCGCCCGCTTACCGCTACGGGCTGATCAAACAACCGAAGCTGAGCGTGTCCTACGACCTCGGCGACCGCACCGTGGCCTATGCCAACTGGGGCCGCACCTTCCAGATCGGCAGTGGCAACGGTGCCTACCGTATCCAGGCCAACAACGTGCTGCCCTCGCGCAATGAAGGCTGGGAGAGCGGGTTCAAATGGACGCCGCTGCCGGGGCTGCAGGCCCGCGTGGCGTACTGGGAGCAGCGTGCATCGGATGAAGTCGCCACCATCCTGGGCGTCAACGGGGCGATCGGTGCCAATGAAGTCGGCAACGTCGGCCAGACACTGCGGCGGGGCTGGGATGCCCAGCTGAGCTGGCAGGCCAGCGAACAGTGGCGGGCATGGGGCTCCTATTCGCGGCAGAAAGCGGTGATCACCGTGGCCGACCCGAGCGCACCGCAGACCCGTGGCCGGCAGATCGAGAACGTGCCGAACTGGCTGGCCAGTGCCGGCGTGGACTACGCGCCGCGTGCGGACTGGAGCTTCAGCGCATGGGGCAACGGCCAGGGCGATTACTACGTGGAACGGAGCAACACGCTGGGCCGTCATGGCGGCTACGTACTGATGAACCTGAGCGCGACCTACCACGTGGATGAGCGGAACCGCGTGGCCCTGCAGCTGAAGAACGCGACCGACCGCTTCTATGTCTACGCCTGGTATGACAGTGGTTCCTCCGGTTACTCGCCCGGCGATGGACGCGCGTTCTATCTGAGCTGGACACGGGATATCTGACATGCAGACCACGCCTACCCAGAGCCCGAGCGATCGCTGGCGCTTCCATCGCGCGGTGTGGCGATGGCACTTCTATGCAGGCCTGTTCGTGCTGCCGTTCATCGCATGGCTGGCGCTGACCGGCGCGGCGTACCTGTACCAGAAGCCGATCGACCGCTGGATCCACCACGATCTGAAAGTAGTTGAACCCACGCGCGGCACGCCTGCATCGGCGAGTGCCCAGATCGCCGCGGTCGAGGCCGTTGCAGCAGGACGAACGTTCCGTTACACCCTGCCCGAGCGCGCCGATGGCAGCGTGGAAATCGGCGTGCAGCAGCCCGATGGAACGCGCGATGTGTACTACGTCGATCCCGGCACCGCGCGGGTGCTGGGCTCGCTGCCCGACAAGGGCACCTTCTCCGGCGTGGTGCGCCGGCTGCACAGCCTGGACCTGGTCGGACGCTGGGCCAGCGCGTTGATCGAAATCGCCGCGGGCTGGGCGATCCTGCTGGTGATCACCGGGGTTTTCCTGTGGTGGCCGCGCGGGCAGCGCGGCGGCGTCACCCGCGTGCGGGGGCGACCGGCACAGCGCCTGTTCTGGCGGGACCTGCATGCGGTGACCGGCGTCTGGGTAGGCGCGGTGCTGCTGTTCCTGGCCCTGACCGGCATGCCGTGGTCGCTGGTCTGGGGCAAGCAGGTCAATGCCTGGGCAAACGGACACAACTCCGGTTATCCGGCGGGCGTACGCGTGGATGTGCCGATGTCCGATCAGCGCCTGGCCGATGCCACTGCCCCCAGCTGGTCGATGGAGCAGGCTCGGCTGCCGGCCTCGCAGCTCGCGCACACCCGTGCCCATGCCCGCCACGCGGCGCCTCCGCAGCAACAGGCACACGAAGGCCATGAAAGCCACGCCGGCATGGGACCCGGGGATCTTTCGCCGCAGCCCGGGGCCATCGGCATCGATGCAGCGTTGCAGCGTTTCAACGCGCTCGGCATGGCCCCCGGTTACAGCGTGTCGCTGCCGCGTGGCCCCATGGGGGTGTACTCGGCCTCGGTCTATCCGGAGCAGGTGAACCGGCAACGCGTGGTGCACATGGACCAGTACAGTGGCCGCATCCTGCTGGACATGGGTTACGCCGACTACGGCGTGCTCGGCCGCGGGCTGGAATGGGGCATCAACGTGCATCTGGGCCAGCAATACGGCAGCGTGAACCGCCTGTTGCTGCTGGTTGCCTGTGCGGCGATCGTCCTGCTCTGCGCAAGCGGTGCGGTGATGTGGTGGAAGCGCCGGCCGGCGGGTGGCGTTGGCATCCCTCCCCTGCCGCACGCCAGGCGCACGGTCGCGATCGTGTTCGCGCTGCTGTGCATCGGCGGCATCGTGTTCCCGCTGATGGGGCTGTCGCTGCTGGTGATCGGCGTACTGGACTACGTGCTGACGCGGGGCTGGCGCAGCAGCTAGCGACGGAACGCTGCGTGCTGCGGCGTTTCGTCGAAGCAGGCAATCAACAATTCGGTCAGTGCCCGCACCTTCAGCGAGGGGTGTGGGCCCGGCGGACGGATTACGTAGATGCCGGCTGCCGGAGGCGGATAACGCGGCATGACCGGCACCAGCGTGCCGGCGTCCAGGTAGGGCTGGGTAAGCCCATCGGGCAGCCAGGCGATGCCCAGTCCCGCCACCGCGGCGGCGATCAGCGCGGTGCCATTGTCGGCCTTGAAACGCCCACGCGGATGCACGGTCACCACGGCATCGCCATCGCTGAACTGCCAGGCTTCGGTGCCCTGCATCAAGGCCTCGTGGGCCAGCAGCTCATCCGGCGTTTCCGGCGCGCCGTGGGCCGCCACATAATCCGGACTGGCGACAAGCTTTCCGTACAGCGGTCCCACGCAGCGCGCGATCAGGTTGGAATCGGGCAGGTATCCCACGCGGATCGCGCAGTCGAATCCCTCCGCCACCAGATCGGCAAAGCGGTCGCTGTAGGACGCATGCACGTGCAATTGGGGATGGCGCCGCGCCATCTCGGCGAACACCGAAGCGAAGTGGGTCGGGCCGAAGGTCAGCGGCGCGGCGACACGCAGGCGTCCGCGCAGATCCCCGCTGGGCAGGATCGCGTCGCGCGCCGCATCGATCTCCGCGCAGGCCCTGGCCGCGTGATCGCGGAACGTCGCACCGGCTTCGGTCAGCGCCGCGCCACGCGTGGTGCGCGCCAGCAGTTGTATGCCCAGTTCCGCCTCCAGCCGGGCCAGCCGCCGGCTGACGATCGACTTGGACACATTCAGCCGGCGCGCGGCGGGGGAAACGCCGCCTGCGTTGGCCACTTCCACGAACGTGCGCAGCGCTTCGATATCCACCGTGACCTCCCGGATGCACTCCCTAGCCTGACACATGCCGGGCTGGTCCTGCGTTCCCCTTTGCGCGACACAGCTTGGCAGGAAAGGGTTCTACCGCCCCGGGCGGGGGGATGACAAGGTTCGGGTTCGTTTCCCCCCCTCGACAACAAGGATGACTCCATGACCTTCCGCAACGGCCTTTCCTCGCTGCTCCGCCCTGAAGATTCCGTGCTGGTCCTTATCGACCACCAACCCTACCAGCTGGCAAATCTCAACAGCCACGACCCGCATGCGGTGGTGAACAACGCAACGGCGCTGGCAAAGGCGGCCAAGGCCTTCAAGGTGCCGACCATCCTCACCAGCGTGATCGCTGACCGCGGCGGGCTGATCTTCCCGCACATCACCGACGTGTTCCCCGTACAGGAGGTCATCGACCGTACCTTCATCAATACCTGGGAAGACCCGAAGGTGGTCGACGCAGTAAAGGCCACCGGCCGCAAGCAGCTGATCATCGCCGGCCTGTGGACCGAGATCTGCGTTGCGATGCCGGTGATCCAGGCGCTGGGCGAAGGCTGGGATGTCACCGTGATAACCGATGCCTCCGGCGCGGTCTCGGTCGAAGCCCACCAGGTGGCGATCCAGCGCATGATCGCGGCCGGCGCCAACGTGATGACCTGGATGGCATTGGCCGCCGAATGGCAGCGCGACTGGGCGCGCACCGAGCACGCAGCCGAGCTGACCGAAGTGCTGAAGCAACACGCTACAGGCAGCGGCATTGCCTACCTGTGGGAGCAGCAGCTGCTCAACACACCGGTGCCGCCGAGCGCAGGCTGATACTGCGCGTGGCCGGAGCGGAAAGCCGCCGACCATGGATCGGCGCTACCAAGGCCACGCCGATCCGGTAGCGCCGAGCCAAGCTCGGCGAGCGCGAAGCGCGGCGTGTATCTGCAAGCGCGCAAAAAAATGCCCGGCATGGCCGGGCATTTTGTGCAGAGCGTGACGACCAACGGTCGTCACCCACCCAGGCGAGGCGTCGTCACCCACCGGGGCGAGGCATCGTCACCCACCGGGCGAGGAATCGTCACCCAGCGGGGTGACGGATCGTCACCCACGTGATTACTTGATCAGGCGCAGGGTGAACGGGTAGCGGTAGGCTTCGCCGTTGTTGGACTTCACTGCGGCGATGATGCAGAACACCACGTTCAACACGCCGACCACCGGCATCAGCAGGGCGCCGATGAAGACGATCATCAGCACCACGCAGATCGCCATGGCGATGGCGATGGTGATCTGGAAGTTCAGCGCTTCCTTGGCCTGGTCGGTGACGAAGGCCTTGCTGGCGTCGTCCTTGTTGACCAGCCAGATCACCAGCGCGCCGATGAACCAGGTGAAGATGCCGAGCAGGTGCGCGGCCAGTGCCATGGTGCGCTGGTCGGCCGGGGCCGGCTCCACGCTGGACGGCGGCGGCGGCGGCGGCGCGGTGACGTTGTCGAATTCGCTCACGGTAAACTCCTTTTAGGTTGTAGGGTCGGCGCGACCCACTCCCCGTGGGCCGTCGCAGCCCGGCAAGAGTACGCCAATAACGTCGTCAGTCGTTACCGGCGACCGTCATTTTCCCGATCAACAACGAGCCGATGGCGACGTGCGAGCGGGGGTCCACGTCGCTGCCGATCGCCTCGATGGACTGGAACATGTCGCGCAGGTTGCCGGCGATGGTGATGCCGTCCACCGGGTACAGGATCTCGCCGTTCTCCACGCGGAAGCCGCCGGCGCCGCGCGAGTAATCACCCGTCACGCCGTTCACGCCCTGCCCCATCAGCTCGGTCACCAGCAGGCCGGTGCCCATCTGCCGGGCGATGGCATGCAGGTCCAGCCCCGGTGCGCTGGCGGCTACCTGCAGGTTGTGCACGCCACCAGCGTTGCCGGTGGTCTGCAGGCCCAGCTTGCGTGCCGAGTAGCTGCCCAGGATGTAGCGCTGCAGCACGCCATCGCGCACGATCGCCGAGGTACGGGTCGCCACGCCGTCACCATCGAAGGCGGCCGAACGGCGGCCACGGCGCAGGTGCGGCAGTTCGTCGATCTGCATCCAGGCCGGGAACAGGGAGGTGCCCAGGCTGTCCAGCAGGAAGCTGGACTGACGGTACAGCGCGCCGCCGGAAATCGCCGACAGCAGGTGGCCGACCAGGCTGCGCGCCACTTCCGGGGCGAACAGCACCGGCATGCTGCTGGTGGCCATCGAACGCGGCTGCAGCCGGGCGATGGTGCGCTCGGCGGCCTTGCGGCCTACCGCGGCCGGGTCTTCCAGGTCCTCGCGGGCCAGCGCGCTGGTATACCAGCCATCGCGCTGCATGCCGTCGCCCTGCCCGGCAATCAGCGCCACGCTGATTGAATGATGGGTGCCGCGCTCGCGGCCGAAGAAGCCATGCGAGTTGGCATACACCGACAGGCTCTGTCCGGTCGATGCCGAGGCGCCATCGGTATTGCTGATGCGCGCATCGCTGTCGCGGCCGGCCGCTTCGCAGGCCAGCGCCAGGTCGATCGCCTGGTCGGCCTGCAGCGCCCACGGGTGCCAGCTGTCCAGTTCCGGGAACTCACGCGCCATCAGATCGGCGTCGGCCAGGCCGGCGGCGGCATCGTCTTCGGTATGCCGGGCGATGGCGCAGGCCTGCTCCACCGTGGCCACCAGGCTGGACGGCTGCAGGTCGGCGGTGCTGGCACTGCCCTTGCGCTTGCCGAAGTACACGGTGACCGCGATCCCCCGGTCGGCGGTGGATTCGACCGTCTCCACCTCGCCCAGGCGCACGTTCACGTCCAGCCCGCGGTCCTCGCTGCAGGACACTTCTGCCTGGCTGGCGCCCAGCCGCCGGGCGTGGTCCAGCAGCTGCTGGGAGATGTCGGCCAGCTGTTCCAGCCGGGCCTCGGGACCTGCGGCAACGGCCGCTTCAGGGGCGATGACGTTCAATGCTTTATCCTGTACAGGTTGGGCCCGGCACTGCGCCGGGCGACGTATTTACGAAAGTAGGAAAGACGATGCGCGGACGCGACGAAGAAACCGGTGAATTCCACGATAAAAGCCGCAAGCAGAAGCGCAATGAAGCGCTGGACGTGCTTGCGCTGGGCGAAAAGCTGGTTTCGCTGACGCCTGCGCAGCTGGCGCGCCTGCCGGTGCCGGAAGACCTGCTGCCGCACATCGCCGAATGCAAGCGGATCACCGCCCACATCGCGCACAAGCGGCAGCTGGCGTTCCTGGCCAAGCACATGCGCCGCGAGGAAGAATCCGCGCTGGATGCCATCCGCGAGGCGCTGGACGCCAACAGCGATACCGGCCGCCGCGAAGTGGCGATGATGCACCGGGTCGAAGACTGGCGCGAAAAGCTGATGAGCGATGGCGACGCCGCGCTGTCCAAGCTGCTGGTGGAATACCCGCAGGCCGACCGCCAGGAACTGCGCACGCTGGTGCGCAATGCCCAGGCCGAAAAGGCCAAGAACAAGCCGCCGCGCGCCTACCGGGAAATCTTCCAGGTGCTGCGTGCGCTGATGCTGCCGGCCGCGCTGGGGCTGATCGTGGCCGACAGCGGCGAAGACGCCGACGCGGTTGAGGACGACGCGGACGACAGCCAGGACTGAGGCCCGCGCTGCCGGGAAAGCCGCCGGGCAGCGCGCGGCGCCACCGGGCAGGAGCACCGCTGGCATCACGCCTGGGTGCCACCTACGGTGAGTCCATCGATCAGCAGCGACGGCTGGCCTACGCCGACCGGCACGCTCTGGCCATCCTTGCCGCAGATGCCGACGCCCTGGTCCAGTGCCAGGTCGTTGCCGATCATGCGCACTTTCTGCATGGTTTCCGGTCCGTTGCCGATGATCGTGGCGCCCTTCACCGGCGCGGTGATGCGACCGTCTTCGATCAGGTAGGCCTCGGTGGCCGAAAACACGTACTTGCCGCTGGTGATATCGACCTGGCCGCCGCCGAAGTTCACCGCGTACAGGCCCTTCTTCACCGAGCGGATCATTTCCTGCGGATCATGTTCACCGGCACGCATGTAGGTGTTGGTCATCCGCGGCATGGTCAGGTGCGCGAACGATTCGCGGCGGCCGTTGCCGGTCGGCGCCATGCCCATCAGGCGGGCGTTGAGTGAATCCTGCATGTAGCCGACCAGGATGCCGTCTTCGATCAGCGTGGTGCACTGGGTGCGCTGGCCTTCGTCATCGATGTTGAGCGAACCGCGCAGGCCTTCCAGCGTGCCGTCATCGACGATGGTCACGCCCGGCGAAGCCACCCGTTCGCCCAGGCGACCGGCATACACGCTGGTGCCCTTGCGGTTGAAGTCGCCTTCCAGGCCATGGCCGACCGCTTCGTGCAGCAGCACGCCCGGCCAGCCCGGGCCGAGCACCACCGGCATCACGCCGGCCGGCGCGGGTACCGCGTCCAGGTTCACCAGGGCCTGCCGCAGTGCTTCGCGGGCGAACGCTTCCGGCCGGCCGCTGCTGAACAGTTCGGTGTAGTCATAGCGACCGCCGCCACCGGAATAACCGGATTCGCGACGGCCGTTCTGCTCCACGATCACCTGCACGTTCAAGCGCACCAGCGGGCGGATGTCCGCGCCCAGCACGCCGTCGCTGCGGGCGATCAGGATCGTGTCCACGCCGCCGGACAGGCTCACCATCACCTGCTTCACGCGCGGGTCGGCGGCGCGCAGGTAGGCGTCCAGCCGCTTGAGTACTTCCACCTTGGCTTCGTTGCCCATGCTGTCCACCGGATCCAGCGCCGGGTACAGCGCGCGCGCATCACCGCGCAGCAGGGACTTGCCGGTCTGCGCCCCACCCTCGCGCGAAATCGCACGGGCCGACTGTGCAGCGTTGGACAGCGCATCGCGGTGGATGTCATCGGAGTAGGCGAAGCCGGTCTTCTCACCGGAAATCGCGCGCACGCCGACGCCCTGTTCGATGGAATGCGCACCGTCCTTGACGATGCCGTCTTCCACGCTCCAGCTTTCGCGGCGGGCGTGCTGGAAGTACAGGTCACCGAAGTCGATGCCCGGGCCGAGCAGGTGGCCGAAGGTGTTTTCCAGGGTGCCGGCGTCCAGCCCGGCGGGCTGCAGCAGGCGGTCGGTGGCGAGGGTCAGGGCGTTATCGGTCATGGTGTTCAATCTGGGGGCGAAACGCGGCCATGGCAAGCCGCGTCACGCAGGGGGGAGAGCCGGCGCGCTCAGCGCGCGGTCGGCTTGGGCGGCGGCGGCACGGACGCATCGCGCTCCACCACCTCCACTTTCGGGTCTTTCCAGGGGCCGGTGACGCGGTAGGTCTTGGCCCCGATTTCGCCCAGCGGCTTGGACAGCACCGCATTGGTGGCCGCGCCCAGTGCCGCGCCCACCGGGCCGCCGGCCACTGCGCCAACGACCGTCAGCAGGTTGCCCGAGCGCGGGTTGACGTCGATGGTCTGGTCGAACTGCTGCGCGCGCAGGTCGGTACGGCCGCGGATGCGGATGTTGGCCGCCGGACCTTCGATCATCACCTTGTCGGTGGTGGCCGAGCCGTCGGCGAAGGCCAGCGTGCCGCCGATCTGGTTGAACGCAAAGCCCTTGGAGAAGAAATCACGGAAGTCCAGCATCAGCCGGCGCGGCAGCTGGGTGATGCTCAGCAGGCCCAGCACGCGGCCGGCGCCCGGCTCCAGTTCCAGCAGCTGGCCGTTGCGCGCATCGACTTTCATGCTGCCCTGCAGGTTGCCCAGCTGGAAGTCCGACGGCCCGCCGGCCCAGGCGGCCTGCAGGTCGATGCTGCCCTGCCCGCCACGCAGCTGGCCACCGTAATCCAGGTCGCGCAGCAGGTCGCCAAGGTCTTCGCTGCGCACCTGCGCGGTGAGGTCCGTGCGCGCCGCAGGCCCCTTGCCCCGCCAGCTGCCACGCACGTCGATGGCCTGTTTCGGCGAACGGAAATCGAGCTGCTGCACGCGCAGCCCGTTGGCGACCGGCTGGGTGCGCACCACCGCCTGGCCAAGACTGATCTTGCCGAACTGCAGGTCGGCGATGTCCAGCGACAGCGGCGGAATGGCGGCAGGATCGGTGTCGTTGGCACTGGCCTGCACGCGCGCGGCCATCACCTGGCCATCGGGCATCACGATCGGTGCACCATCGCGCGGACGCGGCTGCACCGGGCCCGGCAGCGATTTCCAGTGCACGCGCTGCAGGGTGCCGCTGATGGTGCCGCCACTGGCGTTGGGCACCTGCAGCTGGCCGGCCAGCGAAGGGCCGTCCAGGCGCACGTCAAGGTACTGGGCGGTCGGCCGCAGCTGCAGGCGGGTCTGTTCGAACACCCCGCCGATCAGCAGCAGCTGGGCCACCTGCACATCCACCGAGCGCAGCGGCATCGGGTCGCTGGGCGTACCGTCGTCCTTGCCATCGCCGGCCGAACCACGCGCCAGCGATATCCATTCCAGTGCATCCAGCGAGCCGCTGCGGCCGTTGACCGCCAGCCCGCTGGCCGGCGGATCGCGGTCCACCCGCGCACTGCCCAGCGTGACCTGCACGCCGGTCTGGCCCTGCTGGGTGCGAGCGGCCAGTGCCAGGCGCTCGCCGAAGGCCACGTCGATGCGGCCATCGCCCATCGGCAGCTGCGCCGCCACGCGGGTATCCAGCGCCTCGGCGGCCGGTTTGTCCAGCGGCGCCGGCAGGCTCAGCGTGGTGCCCACCAGGTTGGACTGCAGGTGCAGCCGCGCCGGCGGCGTCGCCGCCGCCGTACCGCCCCCTGACGGCGCCGCAGCCACCGCCTTGGGCATGTCCACGCCGATCTTCCAGTCCGAACGGCCTTCGATATAGGGCTTCAGCCAGGCCATGTCCGGGGCGCGGTCCAGCAGCGTGCCGGCGTCCAGGTTGGCGTCCAGTTCCGATTCGAAGGCCAGCTGCGGATCGCGCACGAAGCCGCCGGCGCGCAGGCTCAACGTGCCCGGCGCGCCGAGGTGGCGCACGCTGAGGTTGTCGGCCCCGAAGCCGCCACCGGCGTACTTCGCGCTGCCGCGCACGTCCTCGAAATCCAGCGCATAGCGCTTGTCGGACAGCTTCACGCCCTCCAGCGCCACGCTGCCCTGCAGGTGCCCGGGCTGGCCGGGATGCAGCGGCTGCAGCAGGTCGAAATCCACGTTCGCCGGGCCGCTGGCGCTGAGCGCATCCAGGGTGTCGCCATACTGCCCGTGCAGCGGACTGCGGCGCAGCATCGCCAGCAGCCGGCTGGCTTCGCTGCGGCTCTGCGCACGCACGTACAGCGGGGTCTCACCGAAATCCTCGATGCCCGCTTCCATCGCATCCACGTTGACACCGGCCAGGTCGCCGCGGCCCTTAAGCGAGAAGCCCGGGCCGATGAAGGCGATGTCCGCGTCCACCTGGGTCATGTCCGGCCAGGTCTTCTGGAAACGGATGGTGCCGTCCTCGATATGCCCGGTGGCCTCGAAGCGGCCGTTGTTGCGGTCGAACGGCCAGTCGTCCAGGTCGCCGGTGACCAGCCCGATGCCGTTGCGCACGCGGCCGGACTGCAGCGCGGTGTCCAGCCAGTCGCGCGCGTTGGCGCTCATCTTCGAACGGATCCAGAAGCGCTTGGCGGCGGTCATCGGCACATCGTCGATCTTCGCCGCCAGCTGCATCCACGGCCGCGTGCCGTCGCCCTGGAACCACAACCCGCCGCGCACGTCGGCCGCATAGTCCGTGCCCTGCACGCGCAGCGCCGGGGTGCCGATCCGCCAGCCACCGGCCTCGTCATGCCAGCCCACCACCTCACCGGCCAGGCGCACGTCATGGCGCACGCCGAAGCCCTTCGGCCAGTCGAACTGCAGTTGCTTCTGCGGCTGCAACTGCAGCGAGAATCCTTCGGCATCGCCCTGGAAGCGGCCGCCCACGCCGGCCAGTCCCGGCCCGCCATCCACGCTGGAAAACGCCAGTGTTTCCAGATCACCCTGCACCCACAGCGCACCGTTGCGTTCGCCGCGCGCCTGCAGCGAACGCACGCGCACCTGCGGGTGGGCGCGGTACAGCCAGTCACGCAGACCGGCATCGACCCGATCGGTCAGTGCCAGTCCGCGCAGCAGCACATTGCCATCCACGTTGTCGGCGACCAGCGCCATGTGCTGCCCGGCTCCGACCAGCAGGCCGTCCAGCACCTGTTCGCGGCCATCGGCACGCACCCGCAGCAGCGGCGCCTGTGCACGCCAGCCGCCTTCGCTGTAACGCCAGCGCGCGCGCATCTGCAGGCGCTCCACTTCCAGCGTCGGCCGCGCCACATGGGCGGTGGGTGCGCCGGACAGGTGCAGCGCGGCCAGGTCGGAATCGGTGGTGACCATCACCGGGCGGAAGTCACGCAGGGCCACCCAGGCATTGAGTTCACCGCGGCCCTGAAGCACCTGCACGCCGGCTCCGGACAGCAGCGACGACCACGCCTGCAGGTCCACCGGATCGCCGCCCAGCCAGGCCTCGCCGTTGCCGTGGCGGCGGTCCACGTCCAGCACCGCCGACAGCGGCAGCGCCTCTTCGTCGGCCCATGCCCGCACGCCGACGCGCAGGCGATCGCCGTTGACCCGCAGCCGCACGTCCAGCCGCGGCAGGGTCGCCTGCAGCCCGATCGAAGGCGCATCGACGGTCAGCCGGCCACGTTCGACCTGCAGCTCACCGAGCCGCCGCAGCGCATCCAGCGGATCACCGCCCGGCCGGCTCGGCAGGCCGCGCACGCTCCAGCGCCCGTCGTCAGCACGCTGCAGGGTCAGCGCCAGCCCACGCAGGCGCAGTTCGGTCAACGAACGCCCCGGCAGCAGGCCGGCATACATCGCCACCTGCACTTCGGCCTGGCCCACGCGCAGTCCCTCGCCGGCGCCGATGCGCAGGCCATCGAGCTGCAGCAGCGGGCCACGCCGGGTCCACTGCGCCTTCAGGTCATCAAAGCGCACCGGCTGGCCGGCACGTGCGGTCAGCCAGGCGGCAATCTGTTCCGGGTGGCGCTCAGCCAGCGGCAGCAGCTGGCTGAAGGTGCCGACCAGCAACGCCACCGCCACCAGGGTGATCGCGCAGGCGTACAGGGCAAGACGGCGGATCCTTCGCAGTCGCAGGCGCGGCGGCGCGCTCATCGGCCCTGGCCGGCAACCGGCCGGTAAAGATCAGAGCAGGACCACATCGAATTGTTCCTGCAGGTACTGGTCGTCCGCCTGGAAGCGGATGCTCTTGCCGAGGAATTCCTCCAGCTCGGCAACGGCGGTGGATTCCTCGTCGGTGATGCGGGCCACCACCTTCGACGAGGCGATCACCAGCAGGCGCGCCGCCTCGAACTGGCGCACCGCACGGGTGATCTCGCGGAAGATTTCGTAGGTGACCGTTTCGGTGGTCTTGATGCTGCCGCGGCCGCTGCATTGCGGGCAGGTTTCCGACAGCTGGCGCTCCAGGCTTTCCACCGTGCGCTTGCGCGTCATCTCCACCAGGCCCAGCGGCGAGAAGTCGTACACCGTGGTCTTGGCATGGTCGCGGGCCAGCGCTTTTTCCAGCGTGCGCAGCACCTGGCGGCGGTGCTCGGCGTCCACCATGTCGATGAAGTCGATGATGATGATGCCGCCGAGGTTGCGCAGCCGCAGCTGCCTGGCCACGGCCTGCGCCGCTTCCAGGTTGGTCCGGTAGACGGTTTCTTCCAGGTTGCGCTGGCCGACGAACGAACCGGTGTTGACGTCGATGGTGGTCATCGCTTCGGTCTGGTCGATCACCAGGTAGCCGCCGGATTTCAGCGGCACCTGCTTGTCCAGCGCGCGGCCGATCTCGTCCTCCACCCCGAACATGTCGAAGATCGGGCGGTCGCCGGCGTACAGTTCCAGCTTCTCGGCCAGCACCGGCATGTACTTGGCCACGAAGGCTTGCAGCTGCACGAAGGTTTCCTTGGAATCGACCTTCACCTTGTCCACGTCCTTGCGGATCAGGTCGCGGACCGAACGCAGCGGCAGGCTCAGGTCTTCATAGATCACGCTGCACGAGGCGGCTTCGCGGCCACGCCGCTCGACCACGTTCCAGACCCGCGACAGGTAGGCCACGTCCTCGGCGATCGCTTCGGCCGGCTGGCCTTCGGCGTTGGTGCGCACGATGTAGCCGTAGCCGCCGTGCTGGGCCGACAGCTCGGTCACCAGCGCCTTCAGCCGTGCGCGCTCGCCTTCGTCTTCGATGCGCGCCGAAACGCCGACCACCTTGGACTGCGGCAGCAGCACCATGTAACGCGAGGGAATGCTGATCTGCGTGGTCAGGCGTGCGCCCTTGGTGCCGATGGGGTCCTTGACCACCTGCACCACGATGTCCTGGCCGTCACGCAGCAGCTCCACGATGGGCACGCTGGACGGCGGCGGCAACGTGGTGCCGTCGGTGTCCGGACTGGCCACCGGGGCCGGCCGCACCACGTCGTTGGCGTGCAGGAACGCGGCGCGCTCCAACCCCACTTCAACGAAGGCGGCCTGCATGCCGGGCATCACCCGCTGCACCTTTCCCTTGTAGATGTTGCCGACCACGCCGCGGCGCCAGCCACGTTCGATGTGCAGCTCCTGCAACATGCCGTTCTCGATCACCGCTACCCGGGTTTCGCGGGGGGTTACGTTGACCAGTATTTCTTCAGACATGTACGGCAGCCTCCGTGGCGGCAACAGGGTGGGAAGGCAAGCCGGCGCCGGCCAGCAGCCGGTCGGTCTGGTACAGCGGCAATCCCATCACGCCGGAATAGCTTCCGGCCAGGTGGGTGATGAAGCGCTCTGCTTCTCCCTGGATGGCATACGCACCGGCCTTGCCGAACGGCTCGCCGGTGGCCACGTAAGCGGTGATACGGGCATCGTCCAGCGCCGCGAAGGTGACCTCGGACACCACCACGTCCACCGACAGGCCGCCGGCAGCGGCCAGCACCACCGCGGTCATCACCTGGTGGGTGCGCCCGGACAGCGCGGCCAGCATGGCGGCGGCATCGGCGGCGTCGACAGGCTTGCCGAACACGCGCTCGCCCAGCACCACTTCGGTATCCGACCCGACCACCACGGCATCTGGATCGCTGGCCAGCACCTCAGCCAGGCCGGCGCGGGCCTTGTCGGCGGCCACCCGCTGCACGTAATCACGCGGACTTTCGCCGGCAGCGCGCACTTCGGCGACGTCCAGGTCCAGGGTCTGGAACGGACGGCCAAGGCGGGCAAGCAATTCACTGCGGCGGGGGGAGCGGGAGGCAAGATAGAGCATCGACACAGCATACCCTGCGCGCAGGGCCTGAATCGCAGGCAACGCGACGCGGTTTCCGGCAACCCCGTTCCGGCTCACAACGCGTTCATCCCTTCGCCAGCAACCTCGATGGCCTTCAAGGAGATCTCCATGCGTCGCCCCGTCCTTTCGCCCCTGCTGCTCGCCCTGTCCCTCGCCCTGGGAGCTTCCGTGACCGCTCAAGCCGCCGTACCGGCCCCCGCCATCGCCCCGGTGGAAGGCACCCTGCTCAACGTATCGGCCAACGCCGAAGCCAGCCGCGTGCCGGATATCGCCACGCTGTCCGCTGGCGTGGTCACCCAGGCCGTGGATGGCAACACCGCCATGCGCGAGAACGCGCAGAAGATGGACACGGTGCTGGCCGCGATCAAGGCCGCCGGCATTGCCGAGCGCGACGTACAGACCAGCGGGGTGAACCTGAGCCCGCAGTACCGCTACGCGGAAAACGAGGCACCGAAGATCACCGGCTACCAGGCCAGCAACACCGTCAGCCTGAAGGTGCGTGACATCGCCAAGCTGGGCAAGGTGCTGGACGCGCTGGCCGCGCAGGGTGCCAACCAGATCAACGGACCCAGCTTCGAGATCGACCAGCCGGAACCGGTGTATGACGAAGCCCGCCTGGCCGCGCTGAAGAAGGCCCAGGCCCGTGCGCAGACCTACGCCAGGTCGCTCGGCCTGCAGGTCCGCCGCATCGTCAGTATTTCCGAAAGCAGCGGCGGCGGCTTCCGCCCGGTGATGATGCGCGCAGCCGCCGCGCCGATGGCCGCCGACATGGCCAGCACCCCGGTGGCTGCCGGTGAGACCACCGTGTCGGTGAACCTGGACGTGGTGTTCGAACTCGGCCGCTGAGGCCATCGCAGCGGGGTGACGAGCGCCCCTGGTGGGTGACGACCGCCCCTGGTGGGTGACGACCGCCCTTGGTGAGTGACGACCGCCCCTGGTGGGTAACGACCGCCCCTGGTGGGTGACGACCGTTGGTCGTCACTCGTTTCCAGTCGCCCTCCGCTCTACCTGACTCGTAACCAAACGAGCGCGCCTGCCCCGCTGGGCAGGCCGCGCTTGCCGCGCTATTGCTGATCCACCGGCACCCACCGGCCCCGATGACGTCCCCCTGCTGGCTTGCATGGAGGTGAACCATGGTTCGTACGTACCCGGTAGTCCCGCTCCGCTTCGACCCCGCCCGCATCGCTGCATGGAGCACCGCGATCGCGCTGCACGTGCTGGCCTTCATGCTGCTGGTCATCCCCGCCGCCTACGTGGCCGCCCCGCTGCCACGTGAAGCCCCGCAGGTCCGCTGGATCACCCCGGACAAGCCGCTGCCGCCCACCCCGGTGCCACCGGAAGTCGTGCAGAAGGTCGCCCCGCCGCAGACCGTGGTGAAACCCCAGCCGACGCCGCTCCCCACTCCTACCACCGTCACCGAACAGGTCCCGGCCTACGCCGTGCCCGCCGCCGAACCCCAGCCCGCCCCGGTTCCCAGCGTTCCCCTGCTGACCGGTACACCCACCAGCAGCGGCCCCGGCGTACAACTGCGTTACCGTTCGGCCCCGCCGCCGGCGTACCCGGTCGCCGCCCTGCGCGGCCGTGAACAGGGCACCGTCCTGCTGCGGGTGGAAGTCAGTGCCGAGGGCCGCCCCACGGCGGTTTCCATCGAACGCAGCAGCGGTTCGCGTGCGCTGGACCTTGCTGCGCGCCAGCAGGTACTGCGCCAGTGGCGATTCGAACCGTCCATGCAGGACGGCGTGGCGACGTCATCGGTGGGCCTGGTGCCGATCGAGTTCTCCTTGCCAGAGTAAGGCGCGACCGGGGGTGGCGGCGGTCGCCCCCGGTCCCGCTTCCTGACGCACGTCACAAAGCGGTCCCGATTAAGCAAAATTTCACTCTTGCGTCACCTGAAAGAAACCTAGATTGGCGACATCGCGGGGCAAGGGGGCCTGCGGTAGGACACGCCACTACGTATTCCCAGTCAGGAGAGAGCTGTGAAATACCCGACCCTTCCACGTGCAAGCCGCCGCACGTCGCTTGCCACGTCCATCACCCACATCCTTGCCGGCAGCGCGCTGCTGCTGGCGGCCGCCGGATCCACCACTGCCTTCGCGCAGGACCCGGCCACCAACCTGGACCGGATCACCGTCACCGGTTCCAACATCCCGCGCACCAATACCGAAACCCCGTCGCCGGTCCAGGTGGTCACCCGCCAGGAAATCGACCGTACCGGCAAGACCACGGTCGCCGAATACCTGCAGACCCTGACCTCGGACGGCTCCGGCTCCATCCCCAAGACCTTCGGCAACGGCTTCGCCGGCGGCGGCGCGGGCATTTCGCTGCGCGGCCTGGGCGCCGGCTCCACCCTGGTGCTGCTGAACGGACGACGCATGGCCACCTACGGCCTGGCCGATGACGGACAGAAGGTCTTCACCGACCTCAGCACCATCCCGCTCGATGCCGTGGAGCGCGTGGAAGTCCTGAAGGACGGCGCGTCGGCCACCTATGGTTCGGACGCCATCGCCGGTGTGGTCAACATCATCCTGCGCAGCGACTTCGAAGGCGTGATCCTGCGCGGTTCCTACGGACTGTCCGGTGACAGTGACGGCGATGCGCGCAAGGCGACGCTGACCGCCGGTACCGGCAACCTGTCCGAAGACGGCTGGAATGCCTTCGCCAGCATCGACGTGGGCAAGTCCGATGGCATCCGGGTCAGCGACCGCCGCAACCGCGACTGGATCGGCACCGGTGACCTGCGTCGCTGGGGCTACAGCGCCGGCGGCAGCCAGTTCCTGGGCGGTGCGATCACCGGCAACGGCAGTGGCGGCGGCAACTCGCCGACCGGCAGCATCTTCAACCCGACCACCGGCCTGCTGGAATCGCTGCCGGGCTGTTCGGGACTTTCCAGTGTCGCCCCGCAGGATCCGGGCGGTGGCTGCCTGTGGGACATGGCCGACTACCGTGACCTGAGCCCGGAAGAAAAGTACGTCAACGTGTTCGGACGTGCGACCTTCGCCTTCAACGACAGCGCTGAGGCGTACGTTGAAATGGGCTACTCCAAGAAGGAAACCACCTTCAACAATACCCCGTCCAACGTGTCCGGTGCATGGGGTTATCCCGGTGGTCCGGTCAACGCCAACAGCGGTCCCGGCGCCACCGTGCTGGCGGTCGGGCATCCCGACAATCCGTACGGCGAACCGGTGCGCGTGCGTTACAACGCCTTCGATGTCGGCCCGCGCGTGACCAACAACGACAACGAGTTCATCCGCTTCCTGGCCGGGGTCAAGGGCACCTGGGGCGAGTGGAGCTACGACACCGGCTACCTGCATTCGTCCACCAACCTGGTCAACAAGCGCGATGGCTTCCTGCGTTACAGCGCAGTGCAGTGCGTGCTCGGAAACCTGGCCTGCCCGGCCGGTGTATGGAACATCGGTGCCGGTTCGGAAGGCAATCCGCAGAGCCTGTACGACTATATTTCCCCGACCATCCAGGCCACCGCCAAGAGCAGCCTGGACATGTTCGACTTCAAGGTGAACCGCTCGCTGATGGACCTGGCCGGTGGCCCGCTGGGCCTGGCGCTGGGCACCGAATGGCGTCGTACCACCAACAGCCTGTCGCCGCAGACCTATACCGATACCGGCGACATCATCGGGTTGGGCTTCTCGTCCTATGACGGCACCCAGAACGTCTACGCCGCGTATGCCGAACTGGCCGCGCCGGTGCTGGAATCGTTGGAACTGACCGCCGCCGCCCGCTATGACAAGTACGAAAGCGGCGATGATTCGGTGACCCCGAAGGTCGGCTTCAAGTGGACTCCGATCGACTGGATCGCCGTGCGCGGTACGTATGCCGAAGGCTTCCGTGCGCCGAACCCGGCCGAGAACGGCGACGGTGGCCTGGCCGCCTTCTCCAATGCGCTCGATCCGGTCCGCTGCCCTGGCGGCACCCCCGCCCCGGGCGGCACCCAGGATGATTGCGGGCAGCAGCCGGTGGCGATCATCACCCGTCCCAATCCGCTGCTGGAAGCGGAAGAGTCCAAGAGCTACTCGCTGGGCATCGTGTTGCAGCCGACCCGCACCACGTCGATCACGGTGGACGCATGGCGGATCAAGCGCAGCAATGAAATCGCGCAGGGTTCGACGGCCGATGCCATCGCTTCAGGCAACGTGCTGCGCGATACCGACCTGCTCAATGGGGTGCCGGGCACCGGCTCGATCCTGGCCATCAACACGAACTACGTGAATGCCAGTGCTTCGAAGGTTGAAGGTATCGATACCGATATCCGCCAGGACATCCCGCTGGGCACCGCCGGCGACCTGCGGCTGGACCTGCAGTGGAGCCACACCAGCAAGTTCGAGCGTACCGAGGGTGACACCACCCACGAATACGCCGGCACCCACGGCAACTGCGATGTCACCAACTGCATCGGCACGCCGAAGGACCGCATCAACTTCGGCGCCACCTGGAATTACCACGACTGGTCGGTCAGCGGCATCGTCAACTACATCAGTTCGATGGACAACCTGGCCGAAACCGGCGGCACCAAGGAAGACGACTGCCTGAACTTCCGCGCCGATGGCAGCCCGGCCCCGGGCAACTGCGAGGTCGCTTCGTTCACCACCTTCGATCTGTCGGCCAACTGGAAGGCGATGGATGGACTGGAGATCTTCGGCTCGGTGGCCAACGTGTTCGACCGCACCGCACCGCTGGATCCGGCGACCTACGGCGGCATCAACTACAACCCGCTGCACTTCAGCGGTGCCATCGGCCGTTACTTCACCGTCGGTGCGAAGTACACGTTCAACTGATCGGCTTCACTGCGTGATGTGACCCAGCCCGGGCCTCGTGCCCGGGCTTTTTTTGTCCTGGACGGTGACGCGCTCCGCCGAGCACGGCTCGGCGCTGCCGGGGCACTGCGGGTCAGGGCTGGATTTCAGCCAGCGCGCGGCGCAGCGGTGCGTCGGACACCTGGATCGGTCCATGGAAGGGGATGCTCATGTCCAGCACGAAGTACACCGACGTGGCGATCAACGCGGCGGACACCAGGAACATGCCGACCACCATCGGATTGTGCGGCGCGCGATAACCGAAGCTGCCGTAGATCAGCGTCAACCATGCCATCAGCATCCAGATGATCAAGCGCGGCACGCTGGCTTCGGACTGCTCGACGATGCTCCAGCGCTGGCGCACCACGGTCTGGTACTGCTGCCGCGCATCGGCGAGCAGGCCTTCGTGGAAACGATCGGCCGGCGCGATGCGGTCCAGAGCCCCGCCGACCTGGTCCAGTGCGTTGGCTGCCGGGCTGCGCTGGTGGACCAACGCATCGTTGCCGCGTGCGGGATGGGCGATCGCCACCTCGATGTACTCGACCAGTCGCCGGCGCGTCTCGTCGGTCTCCACGCCGTAGGTGCGCAGCGAGCGGTCGAACATGATCAGGCTGGTCGAGAACGCGTGCACGTTCGAATCGATGGTTTCGAAGGTGTTCTTGGAGGAATTGATCAGCAGGCCGAACACCAGCGAGGTCATCACCACGAAGATGTTGGCGACCAGCCGCAGCACGGTATTGGTCTCGTCGTCCCGGTGCCGCGCCGACAAGCGCGGATACACGAACATCATGCCGATCGATGCCGCACTCAGGCAGGCAAAAACGACCACCGCTGTCATGATCTCGCCCATCGTGACGCTCCAGCCATCAGATGGACGGCAGCATGCCACATAAAAAAAACCCGCATCTCGCGATGCGGGTTTTCAAAGTGGCGCCCGAAGTTGGACTCGAACCAACGACCCCCTGATTAACAGTCAAGTGCTCTAACCGGCTGAGCTATTCGGGCAGACGACCAGTATAACGACTCTTCACGCGCGATGGTAGGGGTGGTTGGCCAACATCGCCGCGGCGCGATACAGCTGTTCGGCAACGACCAGGCGCACCAGCATGTGCGGCAGGGTCAATGGGCCGATCGACCATTTTTCATCAGCCAGTGCGGACACTTCGGACGAATGTCCTTCCGGGCCGCCGATCAGGAACGCCAGGTCCCTGCCCTGCCCGCGCCAGTGCTCCAGCCGCTGCGCCAACTGTTCCGAGCTCAGCTGTCGCCCGGGAACGTCCAGCGCCACCACGTAGGCATTCTTCGGCAGGGCGGCAATCACCCGCTTGCCTTCGTCATCGGTCGCGCGGCGCGCATCGCGGCCCTTGCCACGCAGGCCCGGTTCGATCTCCACCAGTTCGAACGGCAACCAGTGCGACAACCGCTTCTGGTATTCGGCAAAGCCCTGCGCCACCCAGCTGGGGGCGCGCTCACCGGTGGCGATCAGTCGCGCTTTCATCAGGCATCCTCATAACGTCCGACGGCGCCATCGGCGCCGTCGGGGGGTGCAGCACAGGCAGCAGGTCGATCAGACCTCGTCGTCCTGGCCTTCTTCTTCTTCGTGCTGGCGACGCTGGTCACCGACCGTCCACAGGCGTTCCAGCGCATACAGTTCGCGCACGCGCGGCAGCATGACGTGGACCACGACATCGCCCAGGTCGACCAGCACCCACTCGGCTTCGCGCTCGCCTTCAACGCCCAGCGGCATCATGTCCAGCTTCTTGGCGAAGCGGACCACTTCCTCGGCGATGGACTTCACGTGACGCGACGAAGTGCCCGAGGCGATCACGAAGTAATCGGCGACGCTGGACTTGCCACGTACGTCGATGGTGACCACGTCCTTGGCCTTCAGCTCTTCGGTGGCGTCGGTCACACAGGCCAGCAGCTGCTCCACGGAGGGCGGCGGGTTGGGCAGTTCGACCTTGATGGTCTGGGGTTGGGGCTGGTTGCTCAAAGCGGGTCGACTCGATAAACGTAGGGGGGATTATACGTGGGACCGGCGCCGGAGGCATTCACCGGGTTCAGCCCCCATGCGGACGGGCCGCTGGCCCTACCTGCAGCTCCCCCGATCCCTGATGACGGCCCGCCGGTGGCCGAGCCGATGATGGCGTCGCGCTCGTTGCGCGCACCCTTTCCATGACTGGAGCATCACCATGAGCCTGCTTGCCACCTTCGTCGTCGCTTCGGGAATCGCGCTTGGCAGCGCTGCGGCACCGGTCCAGGCGCCGGCTGCGCCTGGAGGGGATCCCTGCCCTGGCTGCCTCACCTGGCGGTGCGATACGCGCGGAAGCTTCCACCTACCCTTGGCAGTGAAGGAACCCGATCACAAACAGGCCGTCCTGCGCGCCCTGTATGAGCATACCCGCGCCACCTCAAGCGGCGAGGTTCCCGCGTGGGTGACGTGCACCACAACGGGCGGATGACAGCCGCCGGATCGCGGGATCACACCCCGTAAAGTCGATGTTCGGCGATGTAGTCAGCCACCGCCGGGGCTACCAGGGATTGCCACGGCCCGCCGGCGGCGATGCGGGCGCGGACCTCGCTGGCCGACTCGCTGCGCAGCGGCTGGCGCAGCCGCAACACGCGTCCTGCCGGTACCTCGTGCAGATCCTGCGGCCGGTCGGTCCAGCGCCCCTGCAAGGCCTCGCCCAGCTTGCCCTCCACCACCTCGGGCAAGCTGCTGCCCGGGCGCTCGGCGACGATGAAATGGGCCAGCCCGAACAACGCCTGCCAGCGATGCCAGGCGGCCAGCGACAGCAGGCTGTCTGCCCCCACCAGCCACGCCAGCGGCGTATCCGGGCCGAACGCCTGGCGCAGTTCGGTCAGGGTATCCACGGTGTAGGACGGCCGCCCGGACTGGCGGGCGGCGCGCTCCAGTTCGAGGCGGTCCAGCTGCAATCCGGTCTCATCAGCCAGCGCCAAGCGCAGCATCTGGCAGCGCTGTTCGGCACTGGCGCCGGGCGCGGGACGATGCGGGGGGTCAGCGGCCGGCATCAGGTGTACCGGCGCGGCGAGCACATCACGTGCCGCGCGGGCAATGGCAAGGTGCCCGCTGTGCACCGGATCGAACGTACCGCCGTAATAGACGCGAAGGCCCATGGCCAGCGCTCAGGCACGCGCCAGCAGGCGTACCGCGCGTGCTTCGGACACCGCCACCAGCAGGCGCTCCAGCGCCAGCCACGGATCGCCATCGGCGCGCCCCTTGGCAATGCGATCCACCAGCCCGGCTTCGGCAACGAAGCGCTCCCAGCGTTTGGCTTCCGGGTGCCGCTGCAGCGCGCGCTTGTACGGCGCCTGGCGGGACTCCCAGATGCCGCGTGATTTCATTTCCGCGGCCAGGTTGCCGCCCCGCGCCTGCACCTGGGCCAGCGCGGCGCCGGCCAGCAGTTCGCGGATGACGATCGGCATCAGGGCCGCCACCGCTTCGCCTTCGGCGCGCAGCCCGGCGACCATCCGCAACACCGCAGCGGGCTGGCCGGAGAAGGTCGACTCCACCAGCCGGAACACGTCATAGCGGGCCGCATCGGCCACCAGCGCGTCCATTTTTTCCACGTCCAGCACCTGGCCGGATTCAACCAGCAGGGCCAGTTTGTCGATTTCCTGGGCGGCCGCCAGCAGGTTGCCTTCCACCCGCTCGGCCAGCCGCTGCACCGCGTGTGGATCGGCACGCAGGCCTTTGCCGCGCAGGCGGCGTTCGATCCACTCAGGCAGCTCGTGCGGTTTGATCGCCCATGCCACCGACGTCACCCCGGCACGGCCAACCGCATCGGCCCACTTGCCCTGGTGCGACTTGCTCCACTCGTTGGCGGTGATCAGCAGCACCACATCCGGTGGCGGCGAGGCGCAGAAGTCACTGATGACCTCCGCGCCTTCCTTGCCCGGCTTGCCGTTCGGCAGTCGCACTTCGATCAGGCGGCGCGCACTGAACAGGCTGGGTGCGTTGAACCCTGCCTGCAGGCGTCCCCAGTCGAAATCGCGCCCATCGGCATCGAATACTTCGCGTTCGCTGATGCCCTCGGCGCGCGCTTTCGCCCGCACCGCATCGGCCGCTTCCAGCACGCGCAGGGTTTCAGGCCCGGCGATCAGATAGACAGGGGCCAGCGGCTGGCCGCCAGGGGTGCTGGCCAACTGCTCCGGGCGCAGTTCCATCCGGGTGCCGGCTCAGTCCTGGACCGGCGGACTGGCCGGTTCGGGGACGGGCTTGGCGGTCGGGAGGGTGGTCTGGATGGCTGGCACGCCGGCCGGCGCCGGACCCGCCGGAATCACCTGGCCATCGACCGCTTCGACCGGAGCGGAAATGCTGCGGCCTTCGCGCAGTTCATTGCGCACCACGCTGTCGATGCGGCGGATGATCGAGGCCGACATGTCGCGGCGCAGCTCATCGGCCAGGATCTCGCGCTCGGTGGTGGTACCGGTGGCATCGGTCGGCGGGGACACGTAATCGCGCGACAGCTCGATCACCTGCTGCGGCACCAGTTCGCTGCCATCTTCGCGGCGGAAGATGAAGATAACCGCGTAACGCAGGCTGTATTCCTGCGCACGGCCCTGTGCGTCGATGGCGATCGGCAGGTCACCCCAGCGCTCGGACAGCACCTGCAGCTGCGCGGCCGGCGCGGTCGAGTCGTCGTCGGCCAGGGTCGCCCCGGACGCCAGCAGGCTGCGGCGCAGCAGCTTGGCCAGCTCGCTGTAAGGCGCGGTGGAGACCACTTTCACCGCTGCCGTATCGGCCGGCAGCATCAGCTTGTTGCGCATGTGGAAGCCGCAACCGGCCAGGCCGACGGCGAAGAGAAGGGCAAGCAGGATTCGGGTCATGGACACAGTCTGTAGTAGCCGGGCGGCTGCGGCAATACAGCCTGCCCGATGAGGCGTGAATGACGGTTGATCATCGAGGTCCCGGGAAGGCGCTGGCGACCCACGGTCGCCTCCCACCCGGCGCTGGCTGACCCAGCGCCGCTGGCGCGACCGACCGGCCGGCCGGGATCAGCCGACCACGATGTTCACGATCTTGCCGGGCACGATGATGATCTTGCGCACCGCCAAGCCCTCCATGAACTTGGCCGCGTTCGGTTCGGCCACCGCCAGCGCTTCGATCTGCTCGCGCGCCGCATCGGCGGCGACCTCGATCGTGCCACGCAGCTTGCCGTTGACCTGCACCGCCAAGGTGAGTGCATCGCGCACCAGCGCGTTTGGATCGGCCTGCGGGAAGACCTGGTCTTCCAGCAGGGTCTGGCCGTGGCCCAGCACCTGCCACAGAGCATGGCTGGCATGCGGGGTGATCGGGTTGAGCATCAGCACGATCGCCTGCAGGGCTTCGTGGCGTACCGCGCGGCCCTGCGCGCTGGCGTCATCGAACTTGGCCAGCGCGTTCATCAGCTCCATCACCGCGGCAATGGCGGTATTGAAGCTGTGGCGGCGGCCGTAGTCGTCGCCGACCTTGCCGATGGTTTCGTGGGTCTTGCGGCGCAGCGCCTTCTGGCCGGCATCCAGCGCGGAGGCGTCCAGTGCCGGGGCGGTGCCGTCGGCGGCGTGCTTGTGCACCTGCGCCCACAACCGGCGCAGGAAGCGCGCCATGCCGTCCACGCCGGCTTCGTTCCACTCCAGCGACTGTTCCGGCGGTGCGGCGAACATCGAGAACAGGCGCACGGTATCGGCGCCGTACTTGCCGACCATGGTCTGCGGGTCCACGCCGTTGTTCTTCGACTTGGACATCTTCTCCGTACCGCCGACCACGACCGGCTGGCCGTCGGCCACCAGGGTGGCGCCGGTGATGCGGCCACGCTCGTCGCGCTGTACGTCCACGTCGGCCGGGTTGATCCAGTCCTTGGACCCGTCCGGGTTGGCGCGGTAGTACGTTTCGGCGATCACCATGCCCTGGCACAACAGGTTGCGGGCCGGTTCGTTGCTGTCCACCATCCGCGCGTCACGCAGCAGCTTGTGATAGAAGCGGAAATACATCAGGTGCAGGATCGCGTGTTCGATACCACCGATGTACTGGTCCACGGGCAGCCAGTAGTTGCCGCGCTTGTCCACCGCATCGCGTGCACCCGGGGAGGTGTAGCGGGCGTAGTACCAGCTCGATTCCATGAAGGTATCGAAGGTGTCGGTCTCGCGCTCGGCCGCGCCGCCGCAGTCCGGGCAGGTGGTCTTGCGCCATTCCGGATCGGTCTTGATCGGCGAGCCGGTGCCCGAGAAGGCCACGTTCTCCGGCAGCACCACCGGCAGCTGTTCTTCCGGCACCGGCACCGCGCCACACTTGTCGCAGTAGATCACCGGAATCGGGCAGCCCCAGTAACGCTGGCGGCTGACGCCCCAGTCGCGCAGGCGGTAATTGACCCGGCGCTGGCCCTGGGCCTTGCGCTCGAAACGTTCGGCCAGGGCTTCAAAGGCGCCCTGGAAATCCAGGCCGTCGAACTCGCCCGAATTGACCAGCTCGCTTTCACGGGTCTTGTCGCTGTACCAGTCCTGCCAGCGGCTGGCGTCGTACGCGGTTTCGTCCTTGCGCAGCGCCTTCAGCGCGATGACCTGGCGGATCGGCAGGCCGTATTTGTTGGCGAATTCGTTGTCGCGCTGGTCGTGGCCGGGCACGGCCATGACCGCACCGGTGCCATAGCCCATCAGCACGAAGTTGGCCACCCACACCGGCACCTGTTCGCCGGTCACCGGATGGATCGCCTTCAGGCCGGTATCCATGCCGCGCTTTTCCTGGGTTTCCAGTTCCGCTTCGGACACGCCGCCCTGCTTCAGCCCGCCCAGCAGCTCGGCCAGTTGCGGATTGGTCCTGGCTGCATGCAGCGCCAGCGGATGTTCACCGGCGATGGAAACGAAGGTCACGCCCATCACCGTATCCGGGCGGGTGGTGAACACGCGCAGCGGGTCCAGCGTATTGCCTTCGGCATCGCGTACGGCGAACTGGATCTCCAGCCCTTCCGAACGGCCGATCCAGTTGCGCTGCATGGTCTTGACCGATTCCGGCCAGCCGTCCAGCTCGTCCAGTCCGTCCAGCAGTTCCTGGGCGTAATCGGTGATGCGCAGGAACCACTGCGGGATCTCGCGCTTTTCCACCAGCGCACCGGAGCGCCAGCCGCGGCCATCGATGACCTGCTCGTTGGCCAGAACGGTCTGGTCGATCGGGTCCCAGTTGACCACCGCGTTGCGCCGATAGGCCAGGCCCTTGCGCATCAAGCGGGTGAACATGCGCTGCTCGTGGACGTAATAGTCCGGATTGCAGGTGGCGAACTCGCGCGACCAGTCGATGGCATAGCCCAGCGACTTCAGCTGGCTGCGCATGTGGTCGATGTTCTTGTAGGTCCACTTGGCCGGCGCGGTCTTGTTCTTGATCGCAGCGTTTTCAGCCGGCAGGCCGAAAGCGTCCCAGCCCATCGGCTGCAGCACGTTGTGCCCGGTCATCCGCTTGTAGCGGCTGATCACGTCACCGATGGTGTAGTTGCGCACATGGCCCATGTGCAGCGCGCCCGACGGGTACGGAAGCATCGACAGGCAGAAGTACTTCGGCTTGTCCGAGGTCTCGTTGACTTCGAAGGCACGGGTACCGTCCCAGTACTGCTGGGCGGCGGATTCAACCTGCTGCGGGTCGTAGGCGTTGGGTTCGACGCTGGTCATGGAACACACAAGTGCGGCGGCAAAGCGGCACAGGGTACCGCAGTGCGGCAAAAGCCTCCAATCCCTCCGACTGGCGGGCCTGGGCCCGGCGGCAGGGGCTCAGCGGCGGGGCTCGGCCGGCGCCACCCACGGCAGCCCCGCTGCCAGCCACAATGCCCACGCCGCAAAGGTCAGCCGCTGCGCCAGCGGTGCCGGCAGCAGCCCGTGCAGGGCAAACGCGGTGACCGCCGCGACCAGCCCGCAGCCCAGCGCCAGCCGCGCCAACGGCGGCGATCTGCGCCAGCTGCCGATGCCCAGCATCAGCGTGCCGGCGATGAACGCCAGCGCCCACACCATCCATGCGCTGGCATGCGCCTGGCTGGCCGGGCCGTCCAGGTCCTGCACATCCAGCGGGAACAGCCCCATGCCGGCGAAGGCCAACCCTGCCAGCACCAGCAACTGGCCGGCCACCCGCAGCAGCCAGCTGCTGCCGGCGGGCAGGCGCGCCAGCAGGCACAGCGCCATCGCCGTGGCCAGCAGGCCCGGCAGCACCCAGCCCAGCACGTTGAAGCCGAGTGCATGGGCAATGCCGCCGGCCCCCAGCAACGCCACGGGGTGGCGCCCCTGCTCGAAGCCGTCAAGCGCCACGCCGAAACCGGCCACGGACAGCACGAACACCGCCGCCGCGGCGGGACCGAGCAGGTTCTCGACAGGGCGTGGAAGCAGGGTCGGCATGGTGACGCACTCGATCGTTGGCAGGCCCTATTGTGGAACATCACACCGGCAGCGGGTTGAAGCCGCAAGCGTCCGCCACCATAGAATCGGTCTCCCGCCGTAGATCCAGAGTTTCCATGAGCGAACTGCCGAACGTATTCGACGCTGTCACCGAAACCTTCGAAGCCGAGGTGCTGCAGAAATCCCTGCAGACCCCCGTACTGGTCGATTTCTGGGCGACGTGGTGCGAGCCCTGCAAGACCCTGGGACCGCTGCTGGAAAAGCTGGCCGGCGAGTACAACGGCGCCTTCCAGCTGGCCAAGGTGGACGTGGACAAGGAGCAGCAGATCGCGGCGGCCTTCCAGATCCGCTCGGTACCGACGGTGTTCCTGGTCAAGGGTGGCCAGCTGGTGGACGGCTTCCCGGGCGCGGTGACCGAAGGCCAGTTGCGGGAGTTCCTGGCCCAGCACGGCATCGCCCCGGCCGAACCGGTGGCCGAGGCCGAGCCCGAGCCGCTGGATGCACAGGCGCAGGTCGACGTGCTGCGTGCGCAGATCGCCGCCGAACCGGGCAAGGACGAGCTGCGCTTGGACCTGGCGGTGGCGCTGCTGCAGATCGGCGGGGTGGACGAAGCCGGTGCCTTGATCGACGGCCTGCCGGCCAACCTGGCCACCGATGACCGCGCCGTGCGTGCCCGCGCGCGGCTGGCATTTGCTTCGGCGCTGAAGGATGCACCGGCGCCGGAGGCACTGGACGCGCGCATCGCGGCCGATGCAGGCGACCTGGCGGCCCGCCACCTGCGCGGCGTGCAGTTGCTGCTGGCCGGCGAAGACGAGGCGGCACTGCAACAGTTCCTGGAAATGCTGCGCGTGGATCGCAGCTTCAATGACGGACTTCCCCGCAAGGTGCTGATCGATGCCTTCAACGTGATCGGTGACCCCGCACTGGTGAGCCAGTACCGCCGGAATATGGCGTCGCTGCTTTTCTGAATGTAAATCCGTTCAGAACAAGCCCTCGGAGGGCACGCGATACTGAGCCGGTGGCGTCGTCGGACGCCACGGTTCATTCGGGGGAATGACACCCGGCCAACGGGCCGAGGGGATCGCTCCGCCGATCTTTCCGGGGGGAGGATCGCGTGATGTGTGAAGGTGCACCCCACCGCGGTCGGGGCCGGCGTTGATGCGGCGGCCGCTGCCGTGGCGTTACCGCCTGCTGCTGGCCGTCCTGGCCGGGCTGGTCGCCGCTGCCGCCAGCCATGGCCGCTGGCCGGGGCCACTGGACGACGCGGTTTTCGACCGTTACACGAGCCGCTGGACCTACCCGCCCGACCCCAGCCTGCTCATCATTGCCATCGACGAGGCCAGCCTGCGGCAGATCGGCCCTTGGCCCTGGCCCCGCAGCGTGCATGCGCGCCTGCTGGACCGACTGACCGACGCCGGCAGCGGCCGAGTGCTGCTGGACCTTCCGTTTTCCGGACAGGACCGTCACCCGGGTGCCGATGCGCAGCTGGCGGCCGCCATCGCGCGCAATGGCCAGGTGGTACTGCCGGTGCTGGCGGTGCCGGCCCGGGCCGATCGGCTGGCCGAAGAACGGCTCCCCATCGCGCGGGTCACGGCCAGTGCGGCAGCACTGGGCCACGCGGAAATACAGCTGGATGCCGACGGCGTGGCGCGCGGCATGTTCCTGCATGCCGGAACCGGATCAGCGCACTGGCCGGCGCTGGGGCTGGCACTGGCCGACCCGTCCGCGCGGGTCCAGGGACTGCCCACCGCCGAAGATCACCCAGCGCCTGGACAATGGGTGCGCGACGGCTACCTCCGCCTCCGCTACGCGGGCCCGCCGGGCAGCGTGCCACAGGTCGCCTATGTGGACGTCCTGGAAGGCCGGGTCGCGCCTGCGCGGTTGCACGGCCAACGCGTGGTGGTGGGTCCCACCGCGCCAGGTCTCGCCCCGCCACTGCTGACACCGACCCGCCGCGACGCCCCCATGAGCAGCACCGAATACCACGCCAACGTGGCCTCGATGCTGCTGCAGTCGCGCACGCTGCGGGTGATGGCGCCGATAGCGCAGCACGCGCTGGGCGTGCTGCTGGTGATGCTGTGCGTTTCCGGGCTGTGCGGTGGGCGGGCGGCCACGATGCTGGCCATCGGTGTGGGACTGCCCCTCCCGCTGTTGCTCTCCTGGTCCCTGCTGCGCGGGGCCAACCTGTGGTGGGCGCCCTGCGCCACGCTGGTGACAGCGCTGATCGCCACCGCCCTCTGGGCCGTGTGGCGGATCGCCAGTGGGCGACGCGGGGCCGACGTGGACACCGTCACCGGGCTGGCCAACCGGCCGCGCTTCGAGCTTGCGCTGCAGCAGGAGACCTGCGTCGCGGACCGCGACTGCCGCCCGTTGTCGCTGGTGCGGGTGGAGCTGGATCACGGCAGCGGCCACGAAGACCGACCCGGTTCGCAGCCAGGCGCCCCCCTGCCGATGGCAGTCGCCCGGCTGATTGCCGCCCATGCCCGACGACCGCGCGATACCGCCGCCCGCCTTGGCCACGTCGGGTTTGCGATGCTCCTGCCCGATACGCCGCCCGGCGGCGCGCGCCAGGTGGTAGAAGACCTGATCGCCGATGTGCGTCGGCTGCCGTGGGTGGACGCCGCCGGAACCGCCCGCACCACCGTCAGCATCGGGGTGTACTGCCGGGTGCCAGGGCCGAAAGTGCCGGCTGATGCATTTCTCTCCGGAGCCGAGGCGGCACTGCGCCAGGCCAAAGCGAACGGCGGCGACGGCTACGTCCTGGAAGCGGGCTGAGCCGGGCACCCCCCGAGGCGCCGTACGTACCGCCGCGTCAGCCGCTCATCGGACTGGGCGAGATCCGCTCGAACGTGACGGATCTGCCACTTGCCCTGTGTCATCGCAGCCAACAGTGTGAATGACCCATCCCTCGAGCGCGCCGCCATGGCTTTCATCCCCGCCTTGTTCGTCCTCACCTCGCTCGCTGTGACCTCCTTTCTGCCGAACGTCGCCGTTGCCGGCGCACCGGCCCCGATCACCGTCCAACCTGCCGCACCGGTGGCGACCTATCACCTCCACTATCGGAAACTCTACGACGCCAAGCCTTTCCCGAACGCGACCCTGACGCACTACGCCAACGGCGTTTATCGGATCACCTCGGAGGGCGAGGATCATTACGGCGTTTTCGTCGCCCAGGGCAACGTCGGGGACCAGAGCAGCACGATCCGTTACGTCTCACTGCCGTCGCCGGACTGGGGCAATCGCACCGCCTACCATCAGCTGACCTTCATCACAGGCAACGCGGAGGGCAGCGGCCTGTTCGTGCAGAACGCGATCACCGACACCGGCGAAGCCATTGCGCAGCAGAACGGTACTTTTTCCCTGACGATCCCGAAGGGGGCGCCGTGAGAGATCGACCCTGCCGGCAAGCCTTCTCCATACGCATCCGCATGGTTACACTGGCGCCTCCATTCCCGGCGCCGGTCCACCATGAAAGCCAGCCTGTTCCGCCACGGCATCAACCTGTGGCCGCCCTTCCTGTTCGCCGGCATCCACGTAACCGGGATATCGCCGGATTACCGTGACATCGACGTTGAACTGCGCATGCGCCCGTGGAACCGCAACTATGTCGGTACCCATTTCGGCGGCAGCCTGTTCGCGATGACCGACCCGTTCTGGATGCTGGGGCTGATGCACAACCTGGGCCGCGACTACTACGTGTGGGATCGCGCTGGCGAAATCGAATTCCTGAAACCCGGCCGCGGGACGGTACGCGCGGCGTTCCGGGTCGATGACGCAATGCTCGCGGAAATCCGCGCGTCCGCTGCCGATGGCAGCAAGCAACTGCGCTGGTACAGCAACGACGTGCTGGACGCCTCGGGTGAGGTCGTGGCCCGTGTACGCAAGCAGGTCTACATCCGGCTCAAGCCGCAGGCGCGCGGCGGCGCCATGGCCGGTTGATCACTGCCACGTCCTGTGACCCGGAGAGCCTGACCGGCCCCACGCGACCGCTACAATGCACCGATGTCACTCCAAGGCCCCACCCTCACCCCCCGCCCTTCCCTGCAGCGGCTGTTCCTGACCGGCCTGCTGACCCTGCTGCCGATCTGGCTGACCTGGGTCGTGGTGAAGTTCGTCTTCGTGCTGCTGTCCGGCATCTCCAGCCCGCTGGTGGTGCCGATGTCCGAACGCATCGCCACCTGGTTCCCGCACTATCTGGGCTGGGTCCACGCCGAGTGGATCCAGAACGTGGTGGCGCTGCTGGCCACCCTGCTGGTGATCCTGGCGGTGGGGGTGCTGAGCCGGCGCGTGGTCGGCCAGCGGCTGCTGCGCTGGGTCGGGGCGGTGATCAAGCGGATACCGCTGGCCAGCATCATCTATGACAGCGCCAAGAAGCTGCTGGACATGCTGCAGACCGAGCCGGGCACCACCCAGCGCGTGGTGCTGATCGACTTCCCGCACCGGGACATGAAGGCGGTGGGCCTGGTGACGCGGGTCATACGCGAACAGGGCACCGGCCGCGAACTGGCAGCGGTGTACGTGCCGACCACGCCCAACCCGACCTCCGGCTACCTGGAAATCGTGCCGGTGGAGCTGCTGACGCCCACCGACTGGACCGTGGACCAGGCGATGAGCTTCATCATCTCCGGCGGTGCCGTCGCGCCGGAAACCGTGCCGTTCACCCGCGCTGGCGAACGCGGCTGATGAGCGCGCGGCCGCTGCAGGACCGTGCGGTCCTGCTGTTCATCGGTCTGGCCGCGTTCTTCTGCGCCAACGCGGTGCTGGCCGAGCTGATCGGGGTCAAGATCTTCGCCCTGGAAGACACGCTCGGCATCGCACCGCTGAACTGGAACCTGTTCGGCCAGACCGGCTCGCTCAGCTTCACCGCCGGCACGCTGCTGTGGCCGGTGGTATTCGTCATGACCGACACCATCAACGAGTTCTTCGGCAAGCGCGGCGTGCGCTTCATTTCGTGGCTGGCGGCGGCCCTGATCTGCTACGGCTTCCTGTTCGCCTATGCGGCGATCTCGCTGGCCCCGGCCAGCTGGTGGGTCGGCTCGATGAGCGCGCAGGGCGTGCCGGACTACCAGGCCGCGTTTGCCGTGGTGTTCGGCCAGGGCATGTGGACCATCGCCGGCTCGCTGGTCGCGTTCATCGTCGGCCAACTGATCGACGTCTCGGTGTTCCATCGCATCCGCCGCGCCACCGGCGAACGCCATGTGTGGCTGCGGGCCACCGGATCGACCGCGGTGTCCCAGCTGATCGACAGCTTCGTGGTGATCTGGATCGCCTTCGTGCTGGGGCCGCAGCAGTGGCCGACGTCGCTGTTCCTGGCCGTGAGCAGCCTGAATTACGCCTACAAGATGGGCTTCGCCATCGCGCTGATCCCCTTGCTGTACCTGATGCGGCATGCGATCACGCGCTATCTGGGCGCAGCGCGTGCGGCACAGCTGCGGGCCGACGCCGCAGCTGACTGAGCGACAACGCCGCATTTGCTGACTGCGCTGTGGATGCTGGCCGTATGCGTCTGGATCGTGCAAGCTCCACGGTCTGTGTTCCACGGAAATGTCCGATGCCCCAGCTTGCCCGCGCCCTGGCGGTCGCACTTGCCTCGCTGATGTTGTTCAGCGCCGCGCCGCCGGCCGAAGCCGCGAAGAAGAAAGCCACCCGCCCTGCGGCCGCGCAGACCCGCCAGGCGACCAAGCCCAAGGCCAAGCCGCGCGCACGCCCGGCGGCCGCCGCAGGCCGGCAGGCAGCCGCCGCGCCGGCCAGCAAGGCGACCCAGCTGGAGCGCCTGTACGACGAGTACTGGGACGCTTCGATGCGGCTCAATCCGCTGCAGGCCACCTTCCAGGGCGACGCACGCTACAACGGTGAACTGCCGAACATCCTGTCCGCGGCCTGGCGCCAGCAGTCGCATGACTTCACCACGCAGTGGCTGGGCAAGGTGGAAAAGATCGGCAGCAGCGGCCTGCAGGGCCAGGATCTGCTGAGCTATGAGATCTTCGTCCGCGACGCCAAGGCATCGCTGGCCGCCGAACAGAACCCGGCGTGGATGCTGCCGATCAGCCAGTACTACAACCTGGGCAGCATCATGGCCATCCTCGGCGCCGGTGCCGGGGCGCAGCCGTTCAACACGGTGAAGGACTACGACGACTGGTCCCGGCGTTCGCTGGGCATCCCGGCCCTGTTCGAACAGGCTACCGCGAACATGCGCCAAGGCATGACGGCCGGCGTGGTGCAGCCGCGCGACCTGATGGAAAAAGTGCTGCCGCAGCTGGATGCGGTGATCAAGCCAACGGCCGAAGAAAGCATTTTCTGGACGCCGATCCGGACCATGCCCGACACCATCCCGGCCGAAGAAAAGACGCGCATCAGCGCTGAATACAAGCGCATGATCGAATTCCGGATCATGCCGGCCTACCGCGCGCTGCGCGGCTTCATCGCCACCGAATACCTGCCGGCCACGCGGGAGACCGCCGGACTGGGTGCCCTGCCGAACGGCGCAGCATGGTATGCCGGCACGCTGCGCCAGGCGACCGCCACCGCGCAGGACCCTGCCCAGCTGCATGCCTGGGGCGAGCAACGCGTCCAGGCCCTGCATGCGCAGATCGCCGCGGTCATGAAGGACAACAAACTGCGCGGCGGCGAGGCCAAGCTGCTGCAGCGCATGCGTACCGACAAACAGTTCCAGTACACCGATGCCACTGCGCTGCTGGGCCGCTACCAGCAGGTGCAGCAGCAGGTGGCGGCACGACTGCCCAGCGTGCTGCAGACCCTGCCCAAGGCTGCACTGGAGATACAGCCGGTCGAAGCCGACCGCGCTGCCGCTTCGGCAGCAGCGTCCTATCAGCCCGGCATCAACGGCAGCCGCCCGGCGGTGCTGTCGGTGAACACCAGCAACCTGCCGGCGCGCAAGCGCTGGAGCGTGCCCATGCTGTACCTGCATGAAGCGGTGCCCGGGCATCACGTGCAGTTGGGACTGCAGCAGGAGATCGAGAAGCTGCCGCGCTTCCGTCGCCTCGGCGGTGACCTGGCCTTTGTCGAAGGCTGGGGCCTGTACGCCGAATCACTGGGCGAGCCGCTGGGCCTGTATGCCGATCCGTACGACCATATCGGCTACCTGCAGGCGGCACTGACCCGCGCCGTGCGCGTGGTGGCCGATACCGGAATCCATGCGCAGGGCTGGAACAAGAAGCGTGCGGTGGACTACCTGCAGCAGAACACCGGCATGCCGGTCGACGATGCCAACGCCGAAGTGGAACGGATGATGGCCCAGCCCGGCCAGGCGCTGTCCAACGTGCTGGGCGAGGCGAAGATCGTCGAACTGCGCGACCGCGCGCGGCAGGCGCAGGGCGCTGCCTTCGACCTGCGCGCCTTCCATGCCGAACTGTTGAAGGACGGCTCGATGCCGCTGGACATCCTGGAACAGCGGATGACCCGCTGGCAGGCGCAGCCCGGCCGTTGATGCGGCCGGATCCCGTTGCCGCAGGGCACGGGATCCGGCACGGGCCAGGGATCAGAAGTACACGCCGATGTCCTCGTTCAATTCCTGGTTGCGGCGCAGGGCGGCATCCATCTGGCGATGCAGCTCCTGCAGCCGCTGCAGCTGACGAAGCGCATCGCCCACGTCCGGCTCAGCCGGCTCCGCCGTCTCGTCGTCGCGTCCGAGATCGGTCCAGGTGATCTTACCCATCTCGGCATGGGTGGCCGCGTCATCCCGCTCTTCGTGGAACGCAGAGTGCACCACGAACCCGCTGTCCTCGCCCTCTTCGGTCCGGAACGTTCGCTGCGCCGGCTTATCCTCCAGCGTCGTGAGCTCGCCGTCCCAGTGAGTGGCGAAGCTCGACTCGAACGTCCTGGATCCGATCAACGGCGTGTCGTCCAGCTGGGGTAGCAGCGGCAATGGCACGTGCGCTCCAATGGCCTTTCCGTCGTGGACCTTGGCCAGAGACCGCGAGATCGGCGCCCGCACGCTCGCGTCAACTGTCGCGCCAGGATCGAAGACGCTCTGGAGCTGGTAGTCGGCAAAAGCCACGCGTCGTTGGCCGGGACGGGCCTGCGTCGACACCTGTTCGTTGCCGACTGCCTCAAGTTCCCGGTTTGCCAGCACTTTGCGTGCGCGGCGCGCCTCCCGCAGCTCAAACCGTGGAGTCGTATCAAACAGTTCGCCTTCGATGAACGGCGATTCATCATCGTCTTCGATGTCCAGCGCTTCCACCTCCGGCTTCACCTCCTCCTGGGCATCCGTCTGGCTCTGTCTCAATGCCTGGAAGTGATCGTCGGTGACAACGAGCAGGTCGTCCTGATCCTTGCGCCGCTCGGCGCTGGGCGGATCCGTGGAAATCAGGGGTGTGCCCTCATTTTCAGCCGCGAAACTGGCAACAGAGCGATCGTCATCCAAGCGCGCCTGTGGGTTGGTGGGCCGATCGCATGTGTCGCCGAAGCTGGCTCCCTCGCCTTCGTCGGCTGGCGTGGCGCTGTCCTGCGTTGCAGGTGACGTAGGCGATTCCGGGATTGCGCCCTGTCCCGCCGCTGGACGCCAGGTGTGACGTTCAGTTGCCGAGGTCGGTTGCACCTTGCCCGGTGATGCGGGCATCCGTGGAATGGGCGCCTGTACCGGCACCGGCACGGCGTTACCGCGCAGGATTGCCCGCACCTGCGAAGGCAGGACGTTGAAGGGTCTGACTACACCGTCCAGAGGATCTTCCGATCCTGATCCTGGGACCATCCCGTTCCGCTGTAGATGCGCAACGCACCGTTCCCACTCACCGGGCTCGTCCTTGCCCGGAGGCGCTAACCGGACCGGCCGGTCGGCCGGTGCCGACAAGGACACCGGTGGGAACACCGGTCGCCAGACCGGCGTGCCGACCGGCGGCCACCCGGTCAGCTGCCCGTTGCGGACGACCGTCACCGGCGATGGCAGGCGGACAGCGCTGTGGGGCGGGTCGACGCGCGGCTTGCTGGCCTGGCCGATGTGCAGATTGAAGGTGGAGCGATGAACAGGCGTGTAGGTGGCGGTGACCATGATTCGTCCTTCCCAGTCGAGGTAGCGGCAAGGGTGACCCCTGCGCCGCCGAGCGGCTTTCGCATTCCGTTCGTCTCCCGGACTGCTTGACCGCCCTCGATCTGCGATCATCAGCGCCCCTCCAGGTGAGCTCTCCATGTCCAACGGCCTGCAAGGCATCCACCACGTCGCCCTGATCTGCGCCGACTATGTGCGCTCGCGGGCGTTCTACGTCGACGTGCTCGGCCTGGCGGTCATCGCCGAGCATCATCGGGCCGCCCGCGACTCCTGGAAACTGGACCTGGCCCTGCCCGATGGCGGGCAGTTGGAGCTGTTTTCCTTCCCCCACCCGCCGCCGCGCCCCAGCCGGCCGGAGGCGCAGGGGCTGCGCCACCTGGCCTTCCGGGTAGAGGCGCTGGAGCCCTTCATTGCCCACCTGGCGCAGCATGGCGTGGCCTGCGAACCGATCCGCGTGGACGAATACACCGGGCGCCGCTTCACCTTCTTCGCCGACCCCGACGACCTGCCGCTGGAACTGTACGAAACGCGGTAGTGACGGCCGCTGGCCGTCCGCCTCTTGCTGAGACCCGGTAGTGACCGCCGCTGGCCGTCAGCCTCTTCGGATTGACGGCCAGCGGCCGTCACTACCGGGGCCTTGCACCATACCGCCCCGGATGGGTATACAGTCGGCACAGGCCGGCACCTGCGCCGGCATCGAACCAACGCCCTGGGAGGGGACCATGCGCAACACCTTCAAGACCCTGCTGCTGGCACTGCCGCTGTGCGTGGCCGCGCTTTCGGCAAACGCCGCCGATTCGGCGGTGGGCCGCTGGAAGACCATCGATGACAAGACCGGCAAGGTGAAGTCGATCGTGGAAATCACCCAGGCCGGCAACGGCACGCTGAGCGGCAAGGTGGTCGACATCCTGCACTCGGACAAGGGCCCGAACCCGGTGTGCAGCGACTGCAGCGGCACCAACAAGGACAAGCCGGTGCGTGGCATGACCATCCTGTGGAACCTGAAGTCCGACGGCACCGCCAGCTGGTCCGGCGGCACCATCCTGGACCCGGCCAACGGCAAGACCTACAAGTCCAAGATGAAGCTGCAGCCCGGCGGCACCCGACTGGACGTGTCCGGGTGCGTGGCCTTCATCTGCCGCGCCCAGACCTGGCAGCGCGAGTAAGCGCAGACGGTCACGGAGGTCGGATCGCCCTTTTCTGGAAGGGCATCCGACCCCCTTGTGCGATAATCAGGGATTCCCCTCGCTGCACGCTGTGACCATGACCCGTACCGCGCTCGTCACCACCGCCCTGCCCTACGCCAACGGCCCGCTGCACCTGGGTCACCTGGTGGGCTACATCCAGGCTGATATCTGGGTGCGCGCGCGGCGAATGAGCGGCGGCACCACCTGGTTCGTCTGTGCCGACGACACCCATGGCACCCCGATCATGCTGGCCGCCGAAAAGGCCGGACTGACCCCGGAAGTGTTCATCGCCGGCATCCAGGCCAGCCACGAGCGCGACTTCGCCGCCTTCGGGGTCGACTTCGACCACTACGATTCGACCAACTCGGCCGCCAACAAGGCGCTGACCGAATCGTTCTACCTGAAGCTGGAATCGGAAGGCCACGTCAGCCGCCGCTCGGTGGCGCAGTTCTACGACCCGGCCAAGGGCATGTTCCTGCCGGACCGTTACATCAAGGGCATCTGCCCGAACTGTGGCAGCGCCGACCAGTACGGCGACAACTGCGAAGTCTGCGGCGCAACCTACAGCCCAACCGACCTGAAGGACCCGAAATCGGTGATCTCCGGGGCGACCCCGGAAGTGCGCGATTCCGAGCACTTCTTCTTCGAGGTGGGCAAGTTCGAAGGCTTCCTGCGCGAGTGGCTGGGTGGCGATGTCGCCCTGCCCGGCGTCAAGGCCAAGCTGATGGAGTGGATGAACGCCGACGGTGGCCTGCGCGCGTGGGACATCTCGCGCGATGCACCGTACTTCGGCTTCGAGATCCCCGGCCATCCGGGCAAGTTCCTGTATGTCTGGCTGGATGCCCCGATCGGCTACCTGTCCAGCTTCCAGACGCTGTGCGCGAAGACCGGCGTGGATTTCGAATCGCACCTGCGCGCCGGCACGTCCACCGAACTGCACCACTTCATCGGCAAGGACATCGTCAATTTCCACGGCCTGTTCTGGCCGGCGGTGCTGCATGCCACCGGCCACCGCGCGCCGACCCGCCTGCACGTCAACGGCTACCTGACCGTGGACGGGGCGAAGATGAGCAAGTCGCGCGGCACCTTCGTGATGGCGCGGACGTTCCTCGATGCCGGGCTGGAACCGGAGGCGCTGCGCTATTACTACGCCGCCAAGTCCTCCGGCGGGGTGGACGACCTTGACCTGAACCTGGGCGACTTCATTGCCCGCGTCAACGCCGACCTGGTTGGCAAGTTCGTCAACCTGGCCAGCCGCTGCGCCGGCTTCATCAGCAAGCGCTTCGACGGCCAGCTGGCCGCGGCGCTGCCCGATCCGGCGCAGTACCAGCGCTTCGTCGAAGCACTGGCGCCGATCCGCGAAGCCTACGAGCGCAACGATCCGGCCGCCGCCATCCGCCAGACGATGGCGCTGGCCGACGAAGCCAACCGCTACATCGACGACGTCAAGCCGTGGGTGATCGCCAAGCAGGAAGGCGCCGATGCGCAGTTGCAGTCGGTGTGCAGCCAGGGCCTGAACCTGTTCCGCGTGCTGGTCACCGCGCTCAAGCCGGTGCTGCCGGCGACCTCGACGCAGGCAGAGGCCTTCCTGGCCGCACCGGTCAGCGACTGGACCGCACTGGCGCAGCCGCTGCTGGCGCATCGCATCAACGACTACGTTCCGCTGTTCACCCGAATCGACCCGAAGAAAATCGACGCCATGACCGACGCCTCCAAGGACACCCTGCAGCCGACCGCCGCTGCCCCCGTTGCCGCTGCGGCCCCTGCCGCAAAAGCCGAAGCCAGGCCGGCAGCTGCCGCGAGCGCGCCGCAGGGCGACGCCGCGCCGGCGTACATCGGCATCGACGACTTCGCCAAGCTGGACCTGCGTATCGGCAAGGTCCTGTCCTGCGGATTCGTGGAGGGTTCGGACAAGCTGCTGCGCTTCGAACTGGACGCCGGCGAGCTGGGCACCCGGCAGATCTTCTCCGGCATCCGCGCCAGCTACGGCGAGCCGGAAAAGCTGGTCGGGCGCAGCGTGGTGTTCATCGCCAACCTGGCCCCGCGCAAGATGCGCTTCGGCCTGAGTGAAGGGATGATCCTGTCGGCCGGCTTCGACGGCGGCGCGCTGGCGCTGCTGGACGCCGACAGTGCCGCGCTGCCGGGCATGCCGGTCCGCTGACCGGCGGCTGGCCAGCACGGAGGGTGCGATGGAGCTGGCGCTGTTCGATTTCGACCACACCATCACCAATGCCGACAGCTACAGCCGCTTCCTGCGGCGCGTTGCCACACCGGAACAACGCGCGCGTGCGTGGTGGCTGGTGGGTCCGTGGCTGGCCGCGTACCGGCTGCGGCTGATCACCGCGGCGCGGATCCGCGCGCGGGTCACCGCGCTGGTGTTCAACGGCCGCCATGCCGATGACATCGCCCTGCTGGCGTCCGGCTACGCACGCGATGCGTTGCCGGCGATGGTGCGCCCGGAAATGCTCGAACAGATCCGCTGGCACCAGGCGCAGGGCCACACGGTGGCCGTGGTGTCGGCGTCGATCGATCTGTACCTGCGCCCCTGGTGCGAGCAGCACGGGCTGCAGTTGATCTGCAACCAGCTGGAGGCACGCGAGGGCCGCCTGACCGGACACTACACCGGCGGTGACTGCGGCCCCGGCAAGGTGGCGCGCATCCGGCAGCGATTCGATCTGTCCCGTTACACGCGCATCCATGCCTACGGTGACAGCCCCGAGGACAGACCGATGCTCGCCCTCGCCCACGACCGCTGGTACCGCGGAAAACCGTTGGAACGATGAATCCCCTGCGCCGCCACCGCCCCGCATGAGCCTGATGCCTCCCCCATTGGTGGAGCGGCTGGACCGCCTGTTGCCGCAGACCCAATGCGGCCAGTGCGGCTTCGACGGCTGCCGCCCCTATGCTGCGGCGATGGCCCGCCGCGAAGCCGGCGTGGAGCGGTGCCCACCGGGCGGTGATGCCGGTGCACGGGCGTTGGCGCAGGTGCTGGGCGTGCCGGCGCTGCCGTATGACCGCAGCCGCGGCGAGCACAAGCCGCCGCAGGTGGCACTGATCATCGAGGCCGACTGCATCGGCTGCACCAAGTGCATCCAGGCCTGCCCGGTGGATGCGATCGTCGGCGGGGCCAAATACATGCACACGGTGATTGCCGATCTCTGCACCGGGTGTGAGTTGTGTATTCCGCCGTGTCCGGTGGACTGCATCGATCTGGTGGGTCGGGCGTCGAGCGGGTGAGACCCCCTCGCGGGTGGGGTGAAAGCCGCAGTTGGAAGTGGGCCGGGCTGGGAGGCTATGCGGGGCACGCGTGAATACATCCATGTAGCTCTTCGCGGC
>NZ_LDJK01000005.1 GCF_001431535.1 Stenotrophomonas chelatiphaga | reverse complement strand
TTGTGGCACTTCTGCCAGCGGATCACATCTCGAGGTGTGTGCGTACAGTGCCGGCGTTTATTACGTGCAAGACCCTCGCTGGTCAGTCGCACGCTTGGACCTGTCGAGGGGGGGCGGCGGTGGCGTTGCGGGTCCGCTTGTTCGCGTGAACGCGAAAAGTGAGCCTGGACGGAGGTTGTTGCGGGTTGTCCTGAACGGCCCCCCCGCCCCGCCAACAAGCGGTGTGCAGCTTTTGACGTTGACGTTGACGTTGACGTTGACCTACGACCAAGGTCGGGGCGTTCGCACCGCTGCTTGCGCTCTATGCTCGATCCCATGACTTTGTCTGGGAGGGCTGTGTCATGGACTACGAAGAAACCTACCGCCGTTCGATCGACGAGCCGGAGGCATTCTGGGGCGAAGAAGCCAATCGCATCTACTGGCACAAGCCGCCACGGCAGGTGCTCGACTACAGCAATCCGCCATTCCGGCGCTGGTATGTCGGGGGCGAAACCAACCTCTGCTACAACGCCGTCGACCGCCACCTGGCCGAACGTCCCGACCAGCTCGCGCTGGTCGCGGTGTCCACCGAAACCGGCACCACGCGCGAAATCACCTATCGCCAGCTGTACCGCGAAGTGAACGATTTCGCCGCCGTGCTGAAGCGGTTGGACGTCGGCCATGGGGACCGCGTGGTCATCTACATGCCGAACATGGCCGAGGCGGTCTTTGCCATGCTCGCCTGCGCCCGCATCGGCGCCGTGCACTCGGTGGTGTTCGGCGGCTTTGCCGCGCACAACCTGGCCCTGCGCATCGACGATGCGCGGCCGAAGCTGCTGATCGCCGCCGATGCCGGCATGCGGGGCGGCAAGCTCATTCCCTACAAGGGCATGGTCGATGCGGCCTGCGCCGAAGCGCAGAATCCGCCCCCGCATGTGCTGATCGTGTCGCGCGGGCTGGACCCGGCCGAACCGCGCCAGGCGGGGCGCGACGTGGACTACGCCACCCTGCGTGCCGAGGTCGGGGAGGTCGATGTACCCGTGCAGTGGCTGGAATCCAGCGAGCCGAGCTACCTGCTGTATACGTCCGGCACCACCGGCAAGCCGAAAGGCGTGCAGCGCGATGTCGGTGGCTATGCGGTGGCGATGGCCCAGTCGATGCAGACCGTGTTCGACTGCCAGCCGGGCCAGGTGATGTTCTCCACCTCCGACGTCGGCTGGGCGGTGGGGCACTCCTACAACGTATATGGGCCGCTGATCGGCGGCTGTACGTCGCTGCTGTACGAAGGGCTGCCGACCAACCCGGATCCGGGCATCTGGTGGGCGCTGTGCGAGCAGTACAACGTGCGCACGCTGTTCTCCTCGCCGACCGCGATCCGCGTTCTGAAGAAGCACGACGTGGACTTCATCCGCCGGCATGACCTGAAGGCGCTGAAGTACATCTTCCTGGCTGGCGAGCCGCTGGACGAGCCCACCGCCCACTGGGCCAACGAAGCGCTGGGCAAGCCGATCATCGACAACTACTGGCAGACCGAAACCGGTTGGCCGGCGCTCACCCTGCTACCGGGACTGGACATGAAACCGGTGCGCTTCGGCTCGCCCGGGTTCCCCAACCTGGGGTACCGGATGAAGGTGATCGACGAAAACACCGGGGTGGAGGTCGCGCCGGGGCAGAAGGGCGTGCTGGTGATGACCCCGCCGCTGCCGCCGGGCTGCATGAGCACGGTCTGGAATGACGATGCGCGCTTCCTGCAGAGTTACTTCAGCCACTTCAAGGAGTTGCTGTACAGCTCGCTGGACTGGGCGATCCGCGACGAGGATGGCTATACCTTCATCCTGGGACGCACCGACGATGTGATCAACGTCGCCGGCCACCGCCTGGGGACGCGCGAAATAGAAGAAGCGATCTCCGGTCATCCGCGCGTGGCCGAGGCGGCCGTGATCGGGGTCAAGGACGAACTCAAGGGGCAGGTGCCGCTGGTGTTCGTGACCCTCAAGCAAGGCCTCAACGGTGAAGATCCGGCGCCGGTGGTGGCGGAAATGATGGCGGCGGTGACCGCCTCGCTGGGTGCGGTAGCGCGGCCGGCGCACATCCACGTGGTCAACGCACTGCCCAAGACCCGCTCCGGCAAGCTGCTGCGGCGTTCGCTGCAGGCCCTGGCAGAGCAGCGTGATCCGGGCGACCTGTCCACCCTGGACGACCCGGCGGCCTTGGATGAGATCCGGCGCGCACTGGGACGCTGAACCGTCCGCGGGGACAGGAGGCGGCAACGCGCCGGTCCCCGCGCAAAGGGCGTGTTGCAGTGCAGCTCCGCCAGCTGCCCGACTGCGCTAAGCTCGGCCTGTCATCGCGCTGCCACACGGCGCCGCGCCTGGGGGATCAGGGGTGGCTGCCGCAGCCGAGGGCATTGGGAGTCCAGACAGGGGGAACACCGATGGCGCTGCTGCATGCCAAGACGGCCGCTGGCCGTCAGGAAATCGATGATCGCGCGCGGCGGTTGCCTGCCGCCCTCCGATCAATTCTTTTGATGGTCGACGGCCAGCGCGATGATGATGTCCTGCGTGCGCTGCTGCCGGGCCTGCGTGCACCGCCGGACGCACTGGAACAACTGGCCGCACAGGGACTGATCGAGAAGGTCGGTGGCACGGCGGCGCCGACACGCCCCCCGGCGCTGACCGAGGGGCGCGGCCAGGACCCGGAGCTGTATCGCATCCTCCACGACTGGATGAGTGCATCGGTGCGCCGCCACCTCGGCCTGAAGGGGTACTTCATGCAGTTGAAGATCGAGCGCTGCACTGATGCGGCGGCGCTGGAGCAGCTGCTGCCGGACATGGTGGCAGCCATCGGCAAGGCCCGCAGCAGCGCGCTGGCCTCGCGTTGGCTGGAGGAAACACGACAACAGCTCGAACCGGTAGCGGTCAGCTAGCGGGTGAATGGATCGGCCCAGTATGAAGGTAATGTTCAATCGAACTGACGCATTTTGCCTGCGTGTCGGCGGCCAGCTGGGCTAAAGTGAGCGCCCGGGTCGTCCAGGTTCCATCGTGCAGATTGCTTCCGCTTCCGAGCGTGCCACCACCATGACCGACGACAACGGTACGCCTGGCTGGGATGCCATCAGCCAGGCCTTGGGCGCAGTGCATCCCCGCCAGGTGCCACGTCACTTCGGCACGGCGCTGCCGTGGACCCTCGGCGGCAAGGACCCGCTGGATGGGGTCAGCGTCTATTGGAGTGAACAGGGGCGCCCGCATTGGCACTACGTCAGCTACGGGCTGTCGGAACTGTTCGACAAGGAAAGCGACGACGCCGAGGTCAGCGGCTTCGGCTTCGAACTGACCTTCCGGCTGGCCGCCGCAACCGGCAGCACCGCCGCGGACACCCCGCCGACCTGGCCGATGAGCCTGCTGCAGAACCTGGCGCGCTATGTGTTCCAGACCGGCAACGTGCTGGAGGCGGGCCATCACCTGGACGCCAACGGACCGATTGCCGCCGATCACGCCACGGCACTGCGCCACCTTGCCTTCATCGAAGACCCGCAGTTGCCACCGCGCGATACCCCCAATGGCCGTCTGCAGTTCCTGCAGGCAGTGGGCCTGACCGATGACGAGCATGCCGCGATCCTGCGCGGATCGACCGGCGCTGTGCTGGAGGCGCTGGAACCGGTCATGCCGTTGTGGATCACCGACCTCGGCCGCGCCTGCGCGCTGTCCGATGCCGCGCTGGCCGCACGCGTTGCTGCAGGTTCGCAGGCGCAGGGCGCGGCCACCGGCCTGCTGCTGGTGGAGATGCTGGACTGGCAGGGCGGCGGTGCGTCCGGCAGCACCACCCTGGTGCTCGGGGCAGGGCAGGCCGAGCCCCTGCGGGAGCTGCTGGAGGTACGCCTTGCTGCTGGCCTGCCGCTGGAGATCGTCGGACCGCGCAAGCGCTGGACGTTTGAACGGGGCGAGCAGGACCGCATGCAGGGCGATGACCTGCAGCGGACCTGCGTGCTTTCGCCGGGCGCATGGGAGCGCCTGCGGCTGGCGCTCAGGCCGGTGGCCGACGTGACTCGCATCTCCGATGTGCTGTCGATCGACATCCGGCGCTCCTGTCTTCGCGACAGCGAAGGAAAACCCCTGCGCTTCATCGGCTGAAACTGCCTCAGCGTACCGTGGCGTCGTCCTAGTGCTTCGTCCTGGTGGGCACGGTGCAATGTCCGTGCGGCCATGCTCCGGTCGCGTCTGACATAGGAATGTAGCCCATGAAGCGTCACGTAGATGGCAGCGCTGTTTCCATCCTCCTCGGAGTGGCCGTGGCGGCAGGCGGTGTGCTGGCTCCCGGGGGCCCCGCACACGCCCACGGCGCGCTGGCGTCGCCCATCGCCCGGCAATACCTGTGCTTCAAGGAGCGCGGTTACGACTGGCCCGCCGACGGCAGCGGGATACCCGGTGCGGATTGCCGACAGGCGTACCGTGAGACCATGGATCCGTGGCCATTCCAGCAGTGGAATGAGGTGTCAGCCAATCCACAGGACAAGGGCGACACGCTGGAAAAAATCAAGGCGGCCGTACCCGACGGGCTGCTGTGTGCCGGCGGCGATGCGCGCAAGCGCGGCCTGGACCAGGCCACCCAGCCCTGGAGGGCCCAGCCGGTCACCCCCGATGCGCAGGGGCGGCTGGAGCTGGTGTGGGACCTCACCCAGGCGCACAACCCGTCGTGGATGAGGGTATTCCTGTCCAAGCCGTCGTATGACGGCAGCCGGGCGCTGCGCTGGGACGACCTGGAAGAAATCTACAACGACGATGCGCCGCAACCCGTGCCGGGCACACCGTATCCAACGTACACCGTGAAGGTGCCCCTCCCTGCGGACCGGGCCGGCCGCGCCGTGCTGTACCACTACTGGCAGCGCGACGATGCCGGCAACGAGGGCTTTTTCAACTGCACCGATATTGACATCCAGCGCTGAGCGGCCGGACCCGCGCCGGGCAGCGTTGCCCCGCGCGGGTCCGGCAGGCAGGGGCTCAGGCCAGCCCTTCAGCCTGCAAGGCGGCCTGCACGCCGGCGTCGGCGTCCATGCGCTTCTTGTACGCGGCAAGATGCTCCAGGCCGGACAGGTCGACCTTCGCCGCGGCGGCCCAGCGCAGGGTGATGTAGAAGTAGGGATCGGCGAAGCTGCGGAATCCCGCCAGCCACGGCTTGTCGGCCAACTGTGCGTCGGCCTGTTCGAAGATCCCGCGCAGGCGCTTGTGCGCGGCCGCAGCCAGTGCTTCCTTCTGCCCTTCATCGGCCAGGAACTTGCCCGGAGCAAACAGCGGGGAGAACGCCGGGTGCACGTCGGAATTGACGAAGGACAGCCAACGGGCCGCTTCGGCACGCTGGCGCGGGCTGCCATCGCCTGCCAGGCCTGCCTGCGGATGGGTATCGGCGATATAGCCCATGATCGCCGCGTTCTGGGTCAGCACGAAATCGCCATCGACCAGCGCGGGCACCGAACCGACCGGGTTGATCTTCAGGAATGCCGGGCTCTTCAGGGATTCACGATCCAGCAGCTCAACCTCGAACGGCTGGCCGGTCCATTGCAGGGCGATGTGGTCGGCAGTGGAACAGGCACCGGGCTTGCTGTACAGCTTCATGGGAACTCCGCGCGGGATAGGTGGCATCAGGCCAACACTATCGCGGAGCCCGCAGCGCGCGGCAATGACGCGCTGGCACAACAGTCCGTTACGACTGGCGCGGCTTGAGGCTCTGCACCTTGTAGAAGGTGTGATCGCCGATGGTGGCGACCTGGTAGGCATTGCGCCAGCTCGGGCTGGCGATCGACAGCGCCGCGAAGTGGCTGGCACCGGGCACGATCTCCTTGCGCTCGTTGACCGGCAGGGCCCAGTTGCGTTCGGCATCGAAGGCGACGCTCATCGCTTCGCGCCAAGCGGCGTCATTGGCCAGCTGGGTACCGGGGGCGACGATGGTCGGGGCAAACTGCTTGCGCGCCGTCACCACCTGGCACATCGAGTCTCCCCACAGGCCGCTGTCACGGCGACGCAGGGCTACTTCGGCGACGGCCTGCTGGCCACGCACGGTCTGGTCGCGGGCTTCCAGGTAAACGGTCGTGCTCAGGCACAACGAATCAGCGGCCGGCTGCGGCAACAACTGCGACAGCCAGAGAATCCAGGCCAGTTTCATATAACTCCTTGCTCCGTATGGGCCGGACCTAGCGGTTCCGTCGGCGTCATGGCCGGCAGAGGCGGGGGTACGACTTGGCGTCATGGGGAGGCGACCATCGGGGTCACCCCGTGGGCGGCCACGAAGAGTGATCGACGATCGATCAGGCGGGCCGCACCTGCTCACCGGAACTGGGTGGTGAGCGGGAAAGTTGGCGCAAGGTAAGGGGGTATTTCGCAACGCATCCTGAATCAATCGGGTTGACATTCAGGTTCGGGGCAGGGTCGGAAAGCGAATCCGATTGCCCTTATTCATGTTTCTCAGAGGGCCGCGGCGACCCGGCTGCCCTGGTCGATCGCACGCTTTGCATCCAGTTCCGCGGCGACATCGGCACCACCGATCAGCTGCGCCACGATGCCGGCAGCAGCGAGCTCGTCGCGCAGGCTGCGGTTCGATTCCTGGCCCGCGCAGATCACCACGTGATCGACATCCAGCAGCTGTTCCACACCCTCCACGCGGATATGCAGGCCGGCATCGTCCACGCCCAGGTACTCCACGCCGCCCAGCTGGGTCACGCCCTTGGCCTTCAGTGTGGCGCGGTGGATCCAGCCGGTGGTCTTGCCCAGCCTGGCGCCCGGGCGTCCGGCACTGCGCTGCAGCAGCCAGAGCTTGCGCGGGGAAGGAACCACGACCGGGCGGGCGAGCGCGCCGCGCGATTCAAAGCTCGGGTCCACGCCCCATTCGGCCATCCAGCTCGCCGTGTCCAGCGACGGCGACGGGCCCGCATGGCTGAGGAATTCGCCGACATCGAAGCCGATGCCGCCGGCGCCGATGATCGCTGCACGCGGCCCCACCGTGACGCGGCCGAGCAGCACGTCCAGGTAGTCCACCACCTTGGCGTGCCCGGCACCGGGAAAATCGACCTTGCGCGGCAGGATGCCGGTTGCCAGCACCACCTCGTCGAAGCCGGCCAGCGCGGCGGCTCCCACGCGGCTGCCGAGCCGCAGTTGCACGCCGGTTTCCTCCAGTTTGTGGCGGAAGTAACGCAGGGTCTCGTGGAACTCTTCCTTGCCCGGGATCCGCTTGGCCACGTTGAACTGGCCACCGATCTCGTCGTGCGCGTCGAACAGGGTGACGTGATGGCCGCGCTCGGCGGCGACGGTCGCGCAGGCCAGGCCGGCCGGTCCCGCACCCACCACCGCGATGCGCCGCGGCGTTGCGGTGGGTCGATACACCAGCTCGGTTTCGTGCGCGGCACGCGGATTGACCAGGCAGCTGGCCAGCTTGTTTTCGAATACGTGGTCCAGGCAGGCCTGGTTGCAGGCAATGCAGGTATTGATGCGTTCGGGGCGGCCGGCACGTGCTTTGTTGGGCCACTGCGGATCGGCCAGCAGCGGACGCGCCAGCGACACCATGTCGGCGCCGCCGCTGGCCAGGATCCGTTCGGCCACGTCCGGCATGTTGATCCGGTTGGTGGCCACCAGCGGTACGTTGACGTGTGGCTTGAGCTTGGCGGTCACCCCGGCGAAGGCGCCGCGTGGCACCGAGGTGGCGATGGTCGGAATGCGCGCTTCGTGCCAGCCGATGCCCGTGTTGATCAGGGTGGCGCCGGCCGCTTCGATGGCCTGCGCCTGGGCGATGATTTCCTGCCAGTTGCTGCCATCGCTGACCAGGTCGACCAGTGACAGCCGGTAGATGATGATGAAGTCCGGGCCGCAGGCTTCGCGGATGCGGCGCACGATCTCCACTGCGAATCGCATGCGCTGCGCGGCATCGCCACCCCACTGGTCGGTGCGGGTGTTGGTGCGCGGGGCGACGAATTCATTGATCAGGTAGCCCTCCGAGCCCATCACTTCCACGCCGTCGTAACCGGCATCACGGGCCAGCCGCGCGCTGCGCGCGTAATCGGCGATGTGCCGGTCCACGCCGCGGGTGGACAATGCGCGCGGGGTGAACGGATTGATCGGTGCCTTCAGCTTCGATGGCGCCACCGATAACGGGTGGTAGGCATAGCGACCGGCATGCAGCAACTGCAGGCAGATCTTCGCCCCGTGCTGGTGGGCGGCTGCGGTGAGCTGGCGATGCGGGCGCACTTCCCATGGCCAGCTGAGCTTGCCGCCGAACGGCTTCAACCAGCCGACCACGTTGGGCGCGAAGCCGCCGGTGACGATCAAGCCGACGCCGCCTTCGGCGCGCTCGGCGAAATAGGCGGCCAGGCGTGGGAAATCCCGGGCGCGGTCTTCCAGCCCGGTGTGCATGGAGCCCATCAGGATCCGGTTGCGCAACTGGGTGAAGCCCAGGTCGAGCGGGGTGAACAGGTGGGGGTAGGCGCTGTCGCTGGCTGGCGTCATCGTGGATACGCTTGCGTACGGAAGCGCCCAGCGTGCCGTGAATCGGCCGGCGTCGCAAGACGCGCTGCCGCAGCAAGCAGTCGGCGTTCGCCAACCGGGCGCGGGTCAGGCCGGCGGCGGAATCACCGCCGGTGCCGCGCGCGGGGGCCTGCCGATGCCGAACCAGCCCAGCGTCATCCCGCACAGCGGCCCGATCAGCAGGGCAAAGGCCAGCGTTCCCGGACCCACGTTTCCGCCCAGCAGCCAGCCCACCAGCAACGCGCTGCCTTCAATCAGGCTGCGCACCTGCCAGATCGGCCAGCCGGTGCGGGCGTGCAGCCCGGTCATCAGCCCATCGCGCGGGCCAGGTCCGAGGCGGGCGCCGATATACAGGCCGGTGGCTACGGCGATCAGCAGCAGCCCACCCGCAAACAGCGGCAACCGCAGCGACAGGCTTTCCACCGCAGGCAGCAGCCACAGCCCGAACTGCGCAGCCGGACCGATCAGCAGCACGTTGAGCACGGTGCCCAGCCCTGGCTTCTGTCGCAGCGGCCACCACAGCAGCAGGACCACGGCCCCGATGACATTGGTGGCCAGTCCGAAGGACAGCGGCGTGTGGGCTGCGATGCCCTGTGACAACACATCCCACGGCGCAACGCCGATGGCGGCCCGCACCATCAGCGAAATCCCGAAGCCATACAGGAAAAGCCCGGCAATCAACTGGATGAGGCGAAGCGGCAGGGAAGTGGGCATGGCAGCAGGCCTCGGGGCGTCTGGTGCCAAGATAGGTCGTGTAGATGTCCAGGAACAGGTACAGCGATGCGGAACTTACGCAGCACAGTGTTGCTATGCGTTCGGGCAGATACACCTCGCGCCCCGTCGCGATCAGCGCGTTGTAGCCGTTCAGAATTGCCTGATGCATAAAGTTCCTCACGGCGCAGGCTGCCGGATGAACCCTTGACTTTCTGCCAAAGCAAAATGTTGCGGTGCGAGACTGAAGCCCGGTAAAACCCTTGCCAGGCCTGCCTGTTGCGGTTTTTCATGATCCTGTATAGGGTGCAACCGCCGGTCCGGTGGAGGCCCGGCGCCCGTTTTTCACATGTTACGGGACTGTTAACATGGCCTTCACTCCCCTGAGCATAATGTTCGCGGCGGTGGCGTGCTGAATCGGCTGTCGTAGTGCTGGCCCATGCCTCTACCGGTTTCATACCCCCGATATAGGAGCTGTACTCAATGAACAAGAAGATCCTTACCGCCGCGCTGCTGGGTGGTCTGGCTTTCGCCCAGGCTGCTTCGGCACAGGAGTTTGACGACCGCTGGTACCTGACCGGTTCGGCTGGTTTCAACTTCCAGGACAGCGACCGCACCACCAACGATGCTCCGTTCGTCACCCTGGGCCTGGGCAAGTTCATCAGCCCGAACTGGTCGCTCGACGGTGAGCTGAACTATCAGAACCCGAACTTCGACGCCAACCAGGACCTGAACTGGTCGCAGTACGGCGCCTCGCTGGACCTGCGTCGCCACTTCGTGCAGGAAGGCCGTGGCTGGAACCCGTACCTGCTGTTCGGCCTGGGCTACCAGAAGTCGGAAGAAGAGTTCGCTGCTGTCGACGCCAATGGCCCGCGTGAGCGTAAGGACGGCGGTTTCGCTGCCAAGCTCGGTGCCGGTCTGCAGACCACCTTCGACAAGCGCGTTGCCGTGCGTGCCGAAGTGGCCTACCGCGCTGACTTCGACGACAAGAGCGTTGCCGCTCCGAGCGAAGACTGGTTCGGCGACGTGCTGGCTTCGGTCGGCGTCGTGATCCCGCTGGGACCGGCTCCGGTCGCTGCCGTGCCGGCTCCGGCTCCGGTTGCTCCGAGCTGCGCCGACCTGGATGACGACGGTGACGGCGTCAACAACTGCGACGACAAGTGCCCGGATTCGCAGCCTGGCCAGACCATCGGTCCGGACGGTTGCCCGGTCCCGGTCTCCATCGATCTGAAGGGCGTGAACTTCGACTTCGACAAGGCCAACCTGCGTCCTGACGCAGTTGCGATCCTGAGCGAAGCCTCGCAGATCCTGACCCGTTACCCGGATCTGAAGGTTGAAGTTGCTGGTCACACCGACTCGAAGGGTTCCGACGAGTACAACCAGAAGCTGTCCGAGCGTCGTGCTACCGCCGTGTACAACTACCTGACCTCCAACGGCGTTGCTGCTTCGCGCCTGCAGGGCCCGGTCGGTTACGGCGAGAGCCGCCCGATTGCTCCGAACACCAATGCTGATGGTTCGGACAACCCGGAAGGCCGTGCGAAGAACCGTCGTACCGAGCTGAACGTCCAGAACTGAGTTCCGACGTTTCACCGGTAAGACACACAGCAGGACCCGGCTTCGGCCGGGTCTTGTTGTTTCTGCGCTATGGCGATCTACCGCTTATCCGAAAAATAGAAAAAAACCAATGAGTTGGCGTATTCATTGAATGTAGGATCTTGAAAGCCGTTGTGTCGCTGTTAAACTCGCGCCACTACCCACTTTTCTGGATGCTCCTCATGCTGCGCACTGCATCGGCCGTCGTCCTGGCCCTGGCCCTGGTTCCCGCCGCCCACGCTGCCGTGGACTGCTCGGTCTCGGCCAGCAGCGCCCCGCTGCCGTTGCCGGCCACCGCGATCGCACCGGTGGCGAGCGAGCTGTTCACCCGCAATTCGCGCCTGGGCATGCCCGCCGGCGTATTGACCACCAATTACGAACAGGCCCAGTCGCTGGACAGCGTGCTGCGTCGCCTGCGTATCGAAGGCTGCCAGAACGTGGCCAAGGCCATGCCGAGCGCACCGGCGGTGAGCCCGAACGACCCGGCCGCCTACAAGCCGCAGACCGCATTCGACAACACGCCGTGGCGCTTCGACATGAGCCAGAACGGCAAGCGCATGACTGCCGAAGAGTTCGACGCCTGGATGAAGGCGCGTGGCGTGCGCGTGGTCAAGGCACGCCCGGTACCGGCCACCGCGGTCGCTCCGGTTGCCCCGGTGGAAGCCTCCGCCGAGACCAAGCCGGCTGACAAGAAGTAAGTGGGGGCAGGGCAGGACATGCGGCCACCGCGCCCACCTGCCCGTCCCTCTGCCCGTGCCCGCCCGATGGGCGCGCGCGCGGTCCCCGCATCAAGCGGAGGCGTTCGCCATGGACTGGCACGCGTGCTGTCCAAGGCAGGCCTGTGTTCGCGCACTGAAGCCGCGCGCTGGATCGCCGCCGGCCGCGTCAGCGTGGATGGACGCATCGTCCGCGATGCCGAGTTTCCGATCCAGGCCGGCCGCCAGCAGGTGCGCGTGGACGGCCAACCGCTGGATGCCGCGCCGCGGATCTACCTGATGCTCAACAAGCCGCGCGGCCTGGTCACCACGGTTCAGGACGAGCAGGGCCGCGATACGGTCTACCGCTGTTTCGACGGCGCCGGACTGCCGTGGCTGGCGCCGGTCGGACGCTTGGACAAGGCCAGCGAAGGACTGCTGCTGTTCAGCAATGACCCGCAGTGGGCGGCCGCGCTGATGGATCCGGCGACCGGCCCGGACAAGACCTACCACGTGCAGGTGGATGGCATTCCGGACGCGCCGATGCTCGCCGCATTCTGCGCCGGCATCGAGGATGAAGGCGAGTTCCTGGCCGCGCGCGCGGTGACGCTGCTGCGCACCGGCGAAAAGACCAGCTGGCTGGAAGTGACGCTGGACGAAGGGCGTAATCGCCATATCCGCCGCCTGCTGGCGGCATTCGACCTGCAGGTGCTGCGGCTGGTCCGCATCGGCATCGGCGGGCTGCAGCTCGGCGAACTGCCCAAGGGCCAGTGGCGGATGCTGCAGATGGAAGACCAGCGGCAACTGGAGGCCGCTGCAGGACCGGGCTGAGACCCGCGGCCGACGCCTGGCGTCGGTCCCGCTCCGGGCGCAAGGGGGGCCCGGCTTTGCATTTACTGAAAGAGGTATCCCACCGTGTTGCGTTCCCTGACCTCTCCGCTGCGCCTGACCCTGCTGCTGCCCTTGGCGGCCCTGGCCGCCTGCAGCCACAAGAAAGAACTGGCCAAGGCCCCGCCCCCGCCGCCGCAGGACATCATCGAAGTACGCGTCCCCGAACTGGACGGGCGGGGCAGCTACCGCTTCAACATGAGCGAAGGCGACAAGAAGATGTCCGCCGACGAGTTCGACGCCTGGATGAAAGCCAACGGCATCCGCGTCGCCAAGGGCCGCTGACCCAAAAAAGGGGACGGAGGGCATTAAGTCGTATCCAGCCTGCACCGGCCGGATACGACTTAATGCCCTCCGTCCCCTTTTTGTCAGATCACCCCGAGTTCGCGGCCGATGCGGGTGAAGGCGTCGATGGCGCGGTCCAGGTGTTCGCGGGTGTGCGCCGCGCTGATCTGCGTGCGGATGCGCGCCTGGCCCTTGGGCACCACCGGGAAGAAGAAGCCGATCGCGTAGATGCCTTCTTCGAGCAGGCGCTCGGCGAACTTCTGCGCCAACGGTGCGTCGTACAGCATCACCGGGCTGATCGGGTGCACGCCGGGCTTGACGTCGAAGCCGGCCGCGACCATTTTTTCGCGGAAATACGTGGTGTTGGCCACCAGCGTTCCGCGCAGGTCGTCAGCGGCGGCCAGCATCTCGAAGGCCTTGATGCCGGCGGCCACCACGTGCGGCGGCAGCGAGTTGGAGAACAGGTACGGGCGCGAACGCTGGCGCAGCAGTTCGATCACTTCGGCCTTGGCCGTGGTGAAGCCGCCCAGCGCGCCGCCCATCGCCTTGCCGAGGGTGCCGGTGATGATGTCGATCTTCTCCAGCACGCCCTTCACTTCGGCCGAACCGCGGCCGGTAGCGCCCAGGAAGCCGGTCGCATGGCATTCGTCGATATGCACCAGCGCGCCGTACTTCTGCGCCAGCGCGGTGATCTCGTCCAGCGGGGCGATGAAGCCGTCCATCGAGAACACGCCGTCGGTGGTGATCAGCTTGGTCCGGCAGCCGGCCGCATCGGCGGCCTGCAGCTGCGCTTCCAGATCGGCCATGTCGCAGTTGGCGTAGCGGAAGCGCTTGGCCTTGCACAGGCGCACGCCGTCGATGATCGAGGCGTGGTTGAGGCTGTCGGAAATGATCGCATCCTGCTCGCCCAGCAGCGGCTCGAACAGGCCGCCATTGGCATCGAAGCAGGCGGCATACAGGATGGTGTCCTGCTTGCCGAAGAAGCCGGCAATCTGCGCTTCCAGCTGCTTGTGCAGGTCCTGGGTACCGCAGATGAAGCGCACCGACGCCATGCCGAAGCCGTGGCTGTCCAGCGCATCCTTCGCAGCCTGGATCAGGTCCGGATGGTCAGCCAGGCCCAGGTAGTTGTTGGCGCAGAAATTCAGCACCGTGCGGCCGTCTTCCAGGGTGATCTCCGCCGACTGCGGGCTGGTGATGATCCGCTCGGACTTGAACAGGCCCTGGGCGCGGATGGCGTCCAGTTCCTCGGTGTAATGGCGGGTCAGGTCAGGCGAGGATTCGGTCATGGCGGCAGCATGGCTCAACACGGGAAAACGAGGATTTTACCTGCCCCGGCCACGGAAGGGCGGCGGGGCAGGGAGCACGAACGTGTTGCGTTGCAATATCAAACAGGTTAAAAAACCGTGAACCGGATGAATTCGTGCAGCCGGTCCGCGCCACGCCCCATGTCCCTCCTCCCCCGCCATTGCCCCTTCGGAGACGCCCATGAAGCACGCCGTCCGTTGTCTTGCCGCTGCTGCTGTCCTGTCCCTCGCCTCGTTCGCCGCCAGCGCGCAGGAAGCGGAGTCGCCCTACAGCTGGAACGTCACCGCCGTGTCCGACTACGTCTTCCGTGGCGTGTCGCAGACCGACGAAGATCCGACCCTGCAGGCCGGCTTCACCTACACCAGCCCGGTTGGCCTGTATGCCGGTGTGTGGGGGTCGGGCGTGGACTTCGGGCCGGGCGACCCGAGCACCGAAGTGGACTTCCTGATCGGTTACGGCTTCGACGTCACGGACAACGTCAACTTCGACGTGCTGTTCAACCGCTACACCTACCCCGGTGCCAGCGAGCTCAACTATAACGAGCTGATCACCACCACCACCTTCGCCGAGCAGTACAAGCTCACCGTGGCCTACACCAACGACCTGTCCGGTTCGGATACCAAGAGCTGGTATTACGCCGTCGGGGGGGAGTGGGCGCTGCCGCAGGAGTTCACCCTGGCTGCCAACGTCGGACGCACCTCGCTTGAGACCGATTTCGGCAAGGACTACACCGATTTCAACATCGGCGTCAGCCGTCAGTTCGGCCTGTTCAACCTCGGCCTGGGCTTCCACGGCACCGATGGCGCCGGCCGTGACAACAACGGCTACCTGGCCGACAACCGCGTGGTGTTCACCGTCGGCGTCGGCAAGTAAGCAGGCTGCGCCTGGCGGCGCAGCTGGATCGCAGCTGGTGCACCACGAAGAAGGCGCCCTTGCGGGCGCCTTCTTCAATTGCTGTACCTGTGTTCCCGCTGGAGTGGAGCCCCCCGATGTTCAAGGGGGCGCGCGACAGGCGCGGGGACAAGGAAACATGCGCGGACCGATCCGGCGTGCCGAAGGCACGACGAATCAGTTCCAGCTCAGCACCACCTTGCCAGCCTTGCCTTCTTCCATCAGGTCAAAGCCCTTCTGGAAGTCGTCGATCGGCAGCTGGTGGGTCATCACCTTGCCGAGCGGGAAGCCGGACAGCACCAGCTGGGTCATCTTGTACCAGGTCTCGTACATCTTGCGGCCGTAGATGCCCTGCACGGTCAGGCCCTTGAAGATGATCTTGTCCCAGTCGCAGCCAGCGCCCCGCGGCATGATGCCGAGCATGGCGATCTTGCCGCCGTGGTACATGCAGTCCAGCATGTCGTTGAACGCACGCGGGTTGCCGCTCATTTCCAGGCCCACGTCGAAGCCCTCCATGTGCAGTTCCTTCATCACGTCCTTCAGCGACTGGTTGGCCACGTTCACCACGCGCGTGGCGCCCATGTCGGCAGCCAGCTTCAGGCGGAAATCGTTGACGTCGGTGACCACCACGTTGCGCGCGCCGATGTGCTTGCAGATGCCGGCAGCGATGATGCCGATCGGGCCGGCGCCGGTGATCAGCACGTCCTCGCCGATCACGTTGAACTCCAGCGCGCAGTGCGCGGCGTTGCCGTAGGGATCGAAGAAGGCGGCCAGCTCGGACGGGATCTGGTCCGGGATCGGCCACAGGTTGGTGGCCGGCATCACCATGTATTCGGCGAAGGCGCCGTTCACGTTGACGCCGATGCCGACGGTGTTCGGGCACAGGTGCTGGCGACCGCCCCGGCAGTTGCGGCAGTGGCCGCAGACGATGTGGCCTTCGGCCGAAACGCGCTGGCCGACCTCATAGCCGGTGACCGCACTGCCGAGCGCGGCGACGCGGCCGACGAACTCATGGCCGATGGTCAGGCCGGGCGTGATGGTGCGCTGGCTCCATTCGTCCCACAGGTAGATGTGCAGGTCCGTCCCGCAGATGGCGGTCTTTTCCAGCTTGATCAGGACCTCGTTGGGACCCGGCACCGGCACCGGCACTTCTTCCAGCCAGATGCCCTTGGCGGCTTCGCGCTTGACCAGCGCCTTCATCGTTTGTGCCATCTCGGTGGAACTCACAGGGGGAAAGATGGCGCGGATTATAAAGCCGCCAGCGCCCGCGCCATGTTGCAGCGCGGGCCGGCCGACGCAAAACCGCCAACCATGGCCGGCGCTACCCAGGCCACCGGTCACCTGTCGAAGGCGGGGCGGGGTGGCTGTGCAGGACCGTCTGTTGCCATGGATGGCAACAGCGAGCCCCCATGGACGGGTTAACGGCGTGTCCTGCACAGCCACCCCGTCCCGCCAGCACGCAGCCCCGGCTTCTGACCCTGATGCCCCGTCAGCCCGCAGGCAGGGCGACCCATGACCTCCGGGCATCCTGCCGGAGCCGGGCGGCGGGCTAGAATCGACGGTTCCATTACCCAAGGGCCGCTTCATGCGCTCGAACCTGCTTGCTTTCTCCATCGTCGCCAGCCTTGGCCTGGTCCAGGTCGCCCATGCCGCAGAAGGCATGTGGGTGCCGCAGCAGCTGCCGGAAATCGCCGGACCGCTGCAGAAGGCCGGCCTGAAACTGTCCGCCGAGCAGCTGGCCGACCTGACCGGCGACCCGATGGGCGCGGTGGTCGCGCTGGGCGGCTGCACCGCCAGCTTCGTGTCCCCGCAAGGCCTGGTGGTCACCAACCACCACTGCGCCTACGGCGCCATCCAGCTGAACTCGACCGCCGAAAAGAACCTGATCAAGGACGGCTTCAACGCCCCGAAGACCAGCGACGAACTCAGCGCCGGCCCCAACGCCCGCGTGTACGTGCTCGACCAGATCACCGACGTGACCACCCAGGCCAAGGCCGCCATCGCCGCGGCCGGCAACGACCCGCTGGCCCGCACCCGCGCGCTGGATGCCTTCGACAAGTCCCAGGTCGCCGCCTGCGAAGCCGACGCCGGCTTCCGCTGCCGCCTGTACAGCTTCTCCGGTGGCAACACCTACCGCCTGTTCCGCAACCTGGAAATCAAGGACGTGCGCCTGGTCTACGCGCCCCCGGGCAGCGTCGGCAAGTTCGGTGGCGACATCGACAACTGGATGTGGCCGCGCCACACCGGCGACTTCTCCTTCTACCGCGCCTACGTCGGCAAGGACGGCAAGCCGGCCGCCTTCGCCGCCGACAACGTGCCCTACCAGCCCAAGCATTTCCTGAAGTTCGCCGACCAGCCGCTGGGCGCCGACGACTTCGTGATGGTGGCCGGCTACCCGGGCCGCACCAACCGCTACGCACTGGCCGGCGAGTTCAACGAAACCGCTGAGTGGACCTATCCGACCATCGCCCGCCACTACAACGCGGTGCTGAAACTGATCGAAGATGCCGGCAAGGCCGACGCCGACGTGAAGGTGAAGTACGCCGCCACCGCGGCCAGCATGAACAACGTCGCCAAGAACTACGCCGGCCAGCTGGAAGGCTTCAAGCGCATCGACGCGGCCGGCCAGAAGCAGGCCGAAGAGGCCCAGGTGCTGGCCTGGCTGAAGCAGCAGGGCACGGCTGGCAAGCCGGCGCTGGCCGCGCATGCGCAGCTGCTCAAGCACCTGGATACCAGCAAGTCCACGCGCGAGCGCGACCTGTTCGTCAACCAGTTCAACAGCACCTCGGCGGTGGGTTCGGCGATCACCCTGTACCGCACGGCGATCGAGCGCAGCAAGCCGGACGCCGAGCGCGAAGTCGGCTACCAGCAGCGCGACCTGCCGACCATCGAAGGTGGCGTGCGCCAGATGGACCGCCGTTACGTGGCGAAGATGGACCAGCAGCTGCAGCAGTACTGGCTGGACCAGTACGTGGCCCTGCCGGCCGCGCAGCGCGACAACGCGGTGCTGAACCAGTGGCTGGTCGGCAGTGATGCCAACGCGGTCAAGGCACTGGTCAACAAGCTGGGCGGCACCCGGCTGGGTAGCCTGGATGAACGCCTGAAGTGGCTCAGCGCCGACCGCGCCGCGTTCGAAGCCAGCACCGACCCGGCCATCCAGTACGCGGTGGCGGTGATGCCGGCGCTGCTGAAGCAGGAAGAACAGAAGAAGATCCGCGAAGGCGAATCGCTCAGCGCGCGTCCGCTGTACCTGCAGGCCGTGGCCGACTACAAGAAGAGCCAGGGCGGGTTCGTCTATCCCGACGCCAACCTGTCGCTGCGCATCACCTTCGGCAATGTCATGGGCTACGCCAAGGACGGCGTGAACTTCACCCCGTTCACCACGCTGGAAGGCGTCGCCGCCAAGGAAACCGGCGAAGACCCGTTCGATTCGCCCAAGGCGCTGCTGGATGCGGTCAAGGCCAAGCGTTATGGCGGGCTGGAAGACAAGCGCATCGGCTCGGTGCCGGTCAACTTCCTGTCCAACCTGGACATCACCGGCGGCAATTCCGGCTCGCCGGTGCTGGACGCGCACGGCAAGCTGGTCGGCCTGGCCTTCGATGGCAACTGGGAGTCGGTCAGCTCCAACTGGGTGTTCGACCCGGTGATGACCCGCATGATCGCCGTGGACAGCCGCTACATGCAGTGGATCATGCAGGAAGTGGCGCCGGCCCCGCAGCTGCTGAAAGAACTGAACCTGTCGCGGTAACCGGGCGCGGGGCCAGGTCCGCTGGATCTGGCCCCACGGCCGCGGCGTTCCGCACGGCAGGGCTTCAGGCGGAGCGGTTATGATGGCGCTCCGGCGCGGTTTCACAGGACGTGAACGAAACGCCGGACCTCCTCCCCCCAAGGACCCGTACCCCGCATGCGCATCCTGCTTGCCCGTCATGGCGAAACGCCGTGGAACGCCGAAGGCCGTTACCAGGGCCAGATCGATATCCCGTTGTCGCCGATCGGCGAAGCCCAGGCGCAGGCGCTTGGCGAGCGCTTGAAATCCGTGGACATCACCCGGGCGGTGGCCTCGCCACTGTCGCGTGCACAGCGCACGGCACAGCTCGCACTGGGAGCCCGCGCCGACATGCTGCTGACCGAACCGGAGCTGCAGGAAATCGCCCACGGCGAGTGGGAAGGCCTGCTGGCCAGCGAGATCCATGAAAAAGACCCGTCGCGCCTGCGCGCGTGGCGCGAAGAACCGGATACCGTGCTGATGCCGGGCGGCGAATCGCTGCGCCTGGTGCTTGACCGCAGCTGGCGGGGCCTGGCGCGTGCCGCCGAAGGCCTCGGCGAGGACGACACCCTGCTGGTGGTGGCCCACGATGCGGTCAACCGGGTCATCCTGTGCCGGATCCTCGGCCTGCCGATCAGCCGCCTGTGGAGCTTCCGCCAGGCACCGACCACGCTGAACCTGCTGGAAGGCCCGGATATCGAACAGCTGGAAGTGGTGCGCATGAACGACTGCGCCCACCACACGCCGTTCTTCGGCGAAGCCAAGCACCGCGCCCTGTAACCGAAACGATTGGACGTCCCACCGTGACTGCACTGCCCACTACGCTCAGCGACTGGCTCGTCTTCATTGAACGCCAGCACCCGGCCACCATCGACATGGGACTGGAGCGCGTGCGCACCGTTGCCAGCGCCCTGCAGCTGGGCGTGCCCGCGCAGCGCACCATCACGGTGGGCGGCACCAACGGCAAGGGCTCCACGGTGGCCTTCGTCGAAGCGATCGCGCGCGCGGCCGGCTGGAAGGTCGGCGCCTATACTTCGCCGCACCTGCTGCGGTACAACGAACGCGTGCGCATCAATGGCGAAGAGGCCAGCGATGACGCGCTGGTCGCGGCCTTCAGCGCGGTCGAAGCCGCGCGCGGTGAGACCACGCTGACCTACTTCGAATACGGCACGCTGGCGGCCCTGTACCTGTTCACGCAGGCCGGACTGGACCTGGCGGTGCTGGAAGTCGGGCTGGGTGGCCGCCTGGATGCGGTGAACCTGATCGACGCCGACGTGGCCGTCATCACCACCGTGGACATCGATCATGCCGACTGGCTGGGCGATGACCGCGAAAGCATCGGCCGCGAAAAGGCCGGCATCCTGCGTGGCTGGAAGCCGGCGGTGCTGGGCGAGATCGATCCGCCGTCCAGCGTGCTGCGGCGGGCCTACCTGATCGGTGCCAACGCGATCCGCGCCGGCAGTGATTACTTCAACGAACCACTGGACGCGCAGACCTGGGCCTGGCGCGATGTCGCCGTGCGCCTGGAGTTGCCGATGCCGTCGCTGGCGGGCCCGGTGCAGCTGGCCAATGCCGGTGCAGCGATTGCCGCGCTGCGCTCGCTGGAGCTGCCGCCCGGTCGCTCGCTGCCGCGCAGCGCGTACGCCGAAGGCATTGCCGCCGCGCAGATCGCCGCACGGCTGCAGCACTTCGAGCGTGACGGTATCAGCGTGCTGGTGGATGTGGGCCACAACCCGCAGGCGGCTACCGCGCTGGCCCGCGCGCTGCAGGCCGAACCGGTCAGCGGGCGTACCCTGGCGGTGTATGCGGCGCTGCAGGACAAGGACGCGGTGGGCGTCGTGCAGGCGCTGGGCGAGGTCGTCAGCGCATGGACCGTGGCCGGGCTGGAAGGCCCGCGCGGCCAGGATGCCGCCGCGCTGGCCGCCCGCCTGGCCGGCACCGTCGCCGCCGACGCCGCCCGCGCCGATTCGGTGGCCGACGCACTGGCCCAGGTGCTGGCCCAGGCGGGGCCGGGCGACCGGGTGCTGGTGTTCGGTTCGTTCCATACCGCGGCCGAGGCGCTGGCCTGGTTGAAGACCGCCGCCTGATCACCGTTCAGCCGTTGCCGACGCTGCATCACGGCGGGACCGTATAATCATCGGCAGTTCCCACCTGTTGCCTGCCATCCGTGGATACGTCCCTGAAACAGCGTCTGATCGGTGCCATCGTCCTGGTGGCCCTTGCCGTGATCTTCCTGCCGATGCTGGTGACCGGCCCTGCCCGCAACAGCAGCGCCGACAGCGTGCCGCTGGAAGTACCCGGCGCGCCGGCCAATGCCCAGTTCGAAACACGCGAGCTGCCGCTGGCCGCTCCCGCGGGGGGCGACAGTGGCCTGCGCGGCGCCGCGCCGCTGCAGGAACCTGCCGCCAATGCCGCCGCCACGGTGGATACCGGCCCGGCCGTGGCCGCCGGCAACTTCGCGGTCAGCTTCGGTGCCTACGCCAGCAAGGCCGACGCCGATGCGGTGATCGCGCACCTGAAGGGCGCGCAGCTGCCCGGCTTCAGTGAAACCGCCACGATCAACGGCAGGCAGGCCTGGCGCGTCCGCGTCGGTCCCTTCGTCGACCGCGCCCAGGCCGAATCGGCGCGCCTGCAGGCCGTGAAGATCCGCAGCGACGTGCGCGCCGAAGTGGTGACCCTGGACGCCAATGCCGAGGGCGCCGCCGCGACCGCGCAGGCACCGGCGGCCACCACCACGCCGCTGGGCGGCAACCCGGTGCAGACCCAGGCGCTGCCGGAAAGCGCCGCTGCCACGCCGGCCACGGCGACCGCGCCGCCGGCGCCGAAGCCCGAACCGAAGCCGACCCCGGCGCCGGCTGCGGAAACCAAGGCGGTGGCCGCCAAGCCGGCAACGCCGGCCCCGGCCCCGGCCGCCAAGCCCGAAGTGAAGCCTGAAGTGAAGGCGCCGGCCGCACCGGCCGCCAGCGGCGTCGGTTTCGCCGTGCAGCTGGGCGCGTTCGGCCAGGCCGCTGATGCCAACGCGCTGCGCGACAAAGTGCGCGCCGCCGGCTTCAGCGCCTTCGTCGACCAGGTCCGTACGGACAAGGGCGTGCTGAGCCGGGTCCGTGTCGGGCCGGTCGCCAACCGTGCCGAGGCCGACCAGCTGAAGGCGCAGGTCGCCGCCCGCGTCGGCGTGGCCGGCATGGTCAGACCGCACCCCTGATGCCCACTCCCGGCCAGGACGCCCAAGGGAACCCGCCCGCATGATCGATATCGTGCTGGCCTGCGTGATCGCCCTCTCGACCCTGCTGGGGTTCGTGCGGGGCTTCGTCGGCATCGTGGTCGGCACGCTGTCCTGGCTGCTCGCCGGCTGGGCCGCCTTCCTGTTCGGCAACGACGTGGCCCATCTGTGGTCAGCGCCGGCGCAGCCGGGCAACGGACACCTGGTGGGCGGCTATGTGACGGTGTTCCTGGCCGTGCTGATCGCCGTCACCGTGCTCGGCATGCTGGTCCGCGCCGGGCTGCGCATGGCGCTGCTGGGCGGTGCCGACCGCATGCTCGGCGGCGCGCTGGGCCTGGTGCGCGGCGGCTTCATCAGTGCGGTGCTGCTGTTGATGGCCACCTTCACCCCGCTCACCGCCGAACCGGCGTGGCAGCAGTCCCACCTGCGTGCTGCGCTGCAGCCGGTGGTGGGGTGGATGGACGCCCAGCTGCCGGACGTTTCCCGGCCGATGCAGCACATCGAACGGATGGTGCCCAAGGGGCTGCCGTCGTCGCTGGATGGGTTGGTACCGGCCAGCTTGCCCTTGCCGTCCAACGGTTCGTCCCCATTTGCAGAAAGCCTGTTGGGAATGCCGACCGCGACAGGCGATAATGGTGTCCTCGGCGAGGTGGTGGCGGGACGCGGATGGCCGCGTAACGTGGACCCGGCCAGGGGCGCGGCGAGCGAGTCCGCAAACGCCCCGGCACTGCCCGCGAACATCGAGTCGGCGCCCGAGCGTCCAGATCCTGCCGCTGTCCCGTAAGGCGGCTCCCCCGGCCAGGCACGGCCAACATCCCTGTAGATGGGCACAGCCCAGCGGAGATAACGCAACATGTGTGGCATCGTCGGAATCGTCGGCAACCAGAACGTCGCCGGGCAGCTCTATGACGGCCTGACCGTCCTCCAGCATCGTGGCCAGGACGCGGCGGGCATCGCCACCGTCGACGGCACCCGCCTTCGCGTGCAGAAGGCCAACGGCCTGGTCCGCGACGTGTTCGACGCGCGCACCATGTCCACCCTGGAAGGTCGCGTGGGCATCGCCCACGTGCGCTACCCGACCGCCGGTTCGGAAGGCATGGACGAGGCGCAGCCGTTCTACGTCAATTCGCCTTACGGCATCGCGCTGGCGCACAACGGCAACCTGATCAACACCGAAGACCTGCGTCGCCAGGTATTCGAACAGGATCGCCGCAACGTCAACACCGATTCGGACAGCGAAGTGCTGCTGAACGTGTTCGCCTACGAACTGGATGCACAGAAGCAGCTCACCCCGGAAGCGGCGATCCGCGCGGTCTCCCACGTGCACCGTCGCTGCAAGGGCGGCTATGCGGTGGTCAGCGTGGTGCTCGGCCTGGGCCTGGTGGCCTTCCGCGATCCGCACGGCATCCGTCCGCTGGTGCTGGGCAAGCGCAGCCACGCCGAAGGCGATGAATACATCGTCGCCTCCGAATCGGCCGCGCTGGACGTGCTGGGCTTCCAGCGCATCCGCGACGTGCAGCCGGGCGAAGCGCTGGTGATCACCGCGCGCGGCGAACTGTTCTCGGAAATCTGCTCCGAGCCGGCCGAACACACCCCGTGCATCTTCGAATACGTGTACTTCGCGCGTCCCGATTCGATGATCGACAACGTGTCGGTGCACAAGGCGCGCATGCGCATGGGCATCAAGCTGGGCGAGAAGATCCTGCGCCTGCGCCCGGACCACGACATCGACACCATCATCCCGATCCCGGACACCTCGCGCGATGCCGCGCTGGAGATCTCCAACACGCTCGGGGTGAAGTACCGCGAAGGCTTCATCAAGAATCGTTACATCGGCCGTACCTTCATCATGCCGGGGCAGGGCGAGCGGGTGAAATCCGTGCGCCGCAAGCTCAACCCGATCCACCTGGAGTTCCGCAACCGGGTGGTGCTGCTGGTGGATGACTCGATCGTGCGCGGCACCACCAGCCAGCAGATCGTGCAGATGGCGCGCGACGCCGGTGCACGCAAGGTCTACCTGGCCAGCGCGGCGCCGCCGGTGCGCTACCCGAACATCTACGGCATCGACATGCCGGCCGCCGAAGAGCTGGTCGCGCACAACCGCAGCGTGGAAGAGATCGAAGCCCACCTCGGCTGTGACTGGCTGATCTACCAGGACATCGAAGACATGGAAGCGGCGGTGCGCGAAGGCAACCCGGCGTTGCAGAACTTCGATTCCTCGTGCTTCAACGGGCATTACCCGACCGGCATCGAGCCGGGCTACTTCGAACGCATCCAGCAGCTGCGTTCGGACGACGCCAAGCACAAGCGCCGCGCCTGATCGTGAGTGCCACGGCTCCATGCGACGTCGATTGCGCTGACGTCGCCGGTGACCTGCTGCGCGCTGCGCAGCAGTGCCTGGCCGAGGCCGACCCGCTGCGCAAGGTGGCCCTGACCCAGGCCCATGCCGCTGCATTCCGTGCCGGCCGGCTGAAGCTGCCGGCCGATGCACCGGCACCCGAGCCGATCCGCATGCCCGGGCGTCCGGCCACCCTGCAGCAGGTGCACCCGCGTGACGTGCCACGCCGCAAGCTCGGCGGTGCGGAAGGGCGCGCGCGTTTCATCCATGCCATCGCGCATATCGAACTCAACGCGATCGACCTGGCGTGGGATGCGGTGTACCGCTTTCGTGGCCTGCCGGCCGCCTACCTGTCGGACTGGGTGAGCTGCGCCGACGACGAGTCGCGGCATTTCATGCTGCTGCGCGAACGGCTGCAGGCGCATGGCCACGACTATGCCGATTTCCCCGCCCACAACGGGCTGTGGGAGATGTGCGAAAAGACCGCCCACGACGGACTGGCGCGCATGGCGCTGGTGCCGCGGGTGCTGGAAGCGCGTGGCCTGGATGTCACCCCGGGGCTGATCGCCAAACTGCGGGGCTGCGGCGACGAGGAGACGGCCGACGTGCTGGAGATCATCCTGCGCGAAGAAGTCGCCCACGTGGCGGCGGGTACCCGCTGGTACCGCTGGTACTGCGAACGTGCCGGGGTGGAGCCGCGCGCCCGCTTCCGGCAACTGCTGGTCGACTACGCCGGTGGTTACCTGCACGGCCCGTTCAACATCGAAGCCCGCCTGCTGGCGGGATTCGATGCCGATGAACTGGCCGAGCTGATCGAGCAGGACCGCCGATAGACGACGCCGCGGCGCAGCCCGATAGCTTGGCCGTGGGGCACTATACGTGCCCGCGTTGGCTCCTCCAGGTTTTTACCCCCTGGCAAGTGCCTGCGGCCATACGGACTCAATGTGCTGTCGCACGGGTCCACCCAGTGCGTGAGATGCCTGCATCTCCAGCAGTTGGAAACCGAACACGCAGCCTGACAGTACGCCGCCATAGCCGGCTGCGGTTCCAAAGCCCATCACGCTCGACAGGCGGTGCCCATCAAACGCATGGAGGGTGGCCGGATCGCTCGGCCGTCCCCCCCCGACCCACGCAGACTTGCTGCCATCGCCGAAGGTCAACCGGATCTGGTTGACAGCATAGCCGCTGCCCACTTCAATGGCGGTGATATGCTTGCGGGCGCCCACATCATTGATGCTGATCCATTCGCCCCCTTCTCCGCCGATGACGGTGGAGTCCGTGTCATCCGGGCCATGCGACGGGAAGTAATTCAGCTCCATGCCGTCCACGAAGTTGTAGCCCCCGATCCGCACCGTAGTGATGGGCCCCTTCGGCGCGTTGTGCGACGGCAGGAAGTCCGGGAAAGGCCGCTTGCAGTCGTAGTAGGAGCCAAACAGCGGCGTGAAGATTTCGCGATCCAGGCGGGGCCTCACCGCGTCGGGGTAGCGCCGCTCGCTGAAAGACGACCAGCAGGTGCGCATATCCCCATGGCAAAGCTGCTGTCTTGATTTCCACGCGAGTACGGCGGCCCATGGCTGGCTGCGATTCTTGTCATGGTCGTGCGGATGGCGGCTGATTTCCTTTGGCAATTGTTCTTCCAGCACCGTGTCGTAGTGATGACCGTAGGCCTCAATGCACTCGTCAAGCTGCTTGGCGTAGTCGTCGGCGACCGGGGTCTCACCGTTGCGGCGGGCTCGCTGCGCCGCCTGGCGAAGAAGGCCAAGATGGATGTTGGCTGCAGGCGCGAACAAGGGCAGCAGGCGATATCGCGGGCCCTGCTCCATGAACTGCGGCAGTATGCCTTGCATATACACGTTCATGGCGTCCTCGACCGAACGCATATGTGCCTGGTCGCCGGACTCCAGCGCCCCTTTGTAGATGCGCAGCTGTCTGGTGATGCCCGACAAGTGGGCGCTGACCGAATTGTAGATCGCTGTGTCGATCTTCTCATCCGTGATCTTGTTGATCGCATCCACGAAGCGTCTCCAGCGCGCATCCTCCGGATCGGAGAGCGACAGCGGCAGCAGGAACGTGCCAAACCCGGACAGAATGCCGCCAAGCCCCGGAATTGCATCCAGCCCAGTCAACGTGAGCTTGCGGAATGCGCCGTACCAGAACTCAGGATCCGATACATCCAGCTCTGTGCTGGCAGTGAGCGGCGCAGCGACTGCGAAGGGTGAAGGAAGAAGAGAGCCGACGGTCGTGATGACTGAGCCGGCGAGCAAGCTACGCCTTGAACAGGTGATGATCATCTGGGGATCCCGCACGTGTGGATGAGGGGTCAGTCGAGCATGAGGGAACTGCGTCAGACCAATGGGATCAGCTGATGGAGGAGCTGTTGTCGCCGTAGGTCTGTCTAAGGAGATAGCTGATCACGACGTATCTGGGCGTAAGTATCCCTTCACGTAGTCTGCGACAGCACGTACTGAGCAGAATCCGGACCTGCCGCGACCTTGTTGGCTTACCCCGTCAAAAGTGACGCAGTGGTTTGTCACTGCCCTGTATAGAGCCGGACACGACACGAGCCGATGCAGCCCACGCTGCTTACGCGTTGCGCAGCACCACGCGCTGGCCGTCGGCGGTGGGGCGGTTGATGTAGAACAATCCGGGGCCCGGGCGATACGGCAGCTCGCTGACCCCGGCATCGGCGGCGTAGGTCAGTGCGGTATCGCCCAGCGCGTCGAAATTCCAATGCGCCGACTGCATCAGGTAACGCTGCCTGAGCAGCCGCTCCTGCGCGTCATCCAGCGCCTGGCCGGCCACCAACGCGGTGGCGATGCCGCGCAGGTCGGCCGGCAACCCGGAATCGATCGAGGCACCGGCTGCATCGGTCCAGCGCACGCCCGCCTCAGCGGCGCGCGCGTGCATCAGGCGCAGCGCGATGAGCTGGTAACGCCAGTCGATCGGACGCTTCAGCACCACCGCCGAATAGACGAACAAGGTGGGCGTGGGCAGTACGCTGGGGCTTCCGGCCTGGCGCTGGCGCACCCACTGGTGCCACGTGTCCACCCATACCGCAGTGGCATCCAGCCCCAGCTGCTGCTGCCAGCGAACGGCGTCGGCCAGCGCGCGCTGGTGGCTTTCGGTGCGATGCAGCCCGTCCCGCGACGGCACGGCGAAATCGGCCAGCCCATGCCCTCGCATCTGCGTACTGCGTGGTCGGGTCAGCAGCTTGGGGCCTTCTTCGTTCTGGTCGTAGCCTCCACCGATGTTGGCATGCACGCCGGGCAGCCGGATCTCTTCGTGGTCCGGTGCCACCGTGGTCAGGGCGAAGTGCTCGCGATGTTCGTCGCGCGCGCTCAGCTGCAGCACCTTGCCGGCAATGCCCGCAGGCAGGTGCAGGCGCAGCGGTTGTTCAGCGCGCCCGCCCTTGATCGACACCACGGTATCGAACAGCCCGATGAAACCGATCACCGGGCGTGGCAGGGCGAACGCCGGATCCACGTGCAGGCCGGCTTCGCGCAGCAGTCCCTGCCAGTGCGGTGATCCCCACGCGTCGATCTGGTTGGCGGCATCGCGTGCCGCCGCGGCACCGCGCGAATAGCCGAACAGATCCACCCGGACGCCGCGCAGCGGCTGCGGCCAGTGCCGTGCGAGCTGCGCCAGCGCGGCGGGGAGCTGGTCCTGCAGCGCCCGGTTGATCTTCGCGCGCACGCCGCTGGCGCCCACGCCGAAGGCGATTCCGATCAGGTCGTCGGCCTGGCCGTCGCGGGTTCCGGTGCCTTCGGTATAGATCGCGACCGACGGGATGGCCGCGCCGGCCATGCGACCGTCTGGGTACAGCGCATGCAGCCGCGCCACGTTGGTCAGGCCGTTGCTGAAGCTGCTGGTGACGCGGCTGTGGTACGGCGAGGCATCGTCGGCCTGCCATACCGGCGCCAACGCCTGCGCCGGCGCGTTGCGGTCGGTGCCGGCAGCGCGCCCGCGCGCCAGGTTCAGCGCGTTGTTGCGCGTGCCGTCGAAGAACAGGCCGATCCGCAGCAGACCGTCATCGAGTGTGCTGCCGTCCCCCCGCACTGAGCTCATGAGCGCCCTCCCGTGGACGGACAGTAGCGCGGCGCCGGGTCCAAGGGAACCCGGCCAGGCCCGTGGTAACGCCCACGAGGACACGTCTGTAATGCCACGGCGGTCACTCTTCTGGCGGACATCGGTTCAATTGCCTGCCCGCGTGGGATGCCACTACGGACACCATGGATCGCCGTTGCCATGGGATTGGTACACCGGTTCGGCCATGACGGCTACGCATCTGGTGCCGTATCGACCTGCGGCCCATTGATGAAGCGTCGGCAACAGGGGAATCCGCTTTGGAGAACGAACCATGTCACATCACGCAGATTACATGCCGCTTGCGACTGCGCTGGCGTTGCTGTTGACCGGAGGGGCTTCGGCCGCGCCCCTGTTCGAAATTGCCGAGGGGCGTGCAGCACGTGCCGGTGCAGACGCTGGCTGGGCCCGCCTGCAGGCCGACCCCAGCACCGATGCCGTACAGGCGCTGCGCATGAACGTTGCCGCACTGTCCGATGATCGGCTGGAACTGCCGCTGGGCGGGCAGGTGCTGCAGGTACGCCGCATCCGCGAAGAGGCGACGGCCGATGGTGGCATGGTCTGGTACGGCGCCGAGCAGGATGCCGCCGCGCCGCTCGCGGTGTCCGCGCAAGGGGCCACGGTGCCTGCATCGGTGATCCTGGTGCGGGCGGCCGATGGCAGCGTGACCGGGACCCTCCGACACCACCAGGATCGCTATGACGTGCGTCCGGTGGGGGCAGGGGAGCACGCGCTGGTCAAGGTGAACGAGGGCGGGTTGCCGCCGCAGCATCCGCTGGGCATGCCGTCGCTGCCAGCGCCGCCGCCCGCGCCGGATGCGCAGGTACGCAGCGGAGATCCGGGCGCCTGGGCGACGATCCGGGTGCTGGTGATTGCCACCCAGGGGGCGATCAACGCCTACGGGGGCAACATGCGGGCGAAGGCCGAGCTGGCTGTGGCCGAATCCAACCAGGGCTACCGCAACGGTTGGACCAACATCCGCATGGAGCTTGCCGACTACCGCACGACCTGGTTCCCTGACGGACGCATGGGGGAGGACCTGGGGCGGTTGCAGAACCCGCGTGATGGTCAGCTCGATGAGGTCCATGCCGTGCGCGATGCGGTCGGCGCCGATGTCGTGGTGCTGCTCACCGACGGCAAGGACGCGTGTGGCGTGGGGTACATCAACGCACCGGCCTCGCATGCCTTCGCCGTTGTCGGCTGGCGCTGCGCCACCGGCAACTACACCTTCGCCCATGAAATCGGCCACGTGCTGGGCGCCAACCATGACCGCGCCAATGCATCCGGTTCGCCGTATCCCTACGGACACGGCTACCAGTTCAGCCTGCCCAGTGGCGAACGTTTCCGCACCATCATGTCCTACGACTGCCCGGGCGGCTGCACCCGGCTCAATACCTGGTCCAACCCGGACATCACCTACGGCGGCGCCCGTACCGGTGACGCGGCCACGGCGGACAACCAGCGGGTGCTGGCGCAGCGCAAGCACGTGGTCGCCGGCTTCCGCTGACCTTGCTGCGGCCTGGGTGCAACGGGTGTGCCCCCGCGCCACGTCTTCAGGCGTGGCGCGCGGCAGTGCCCGCTCCACCTTCGGTCCAGTTTTACTGGCGGGCCAAGGGCGGCATTTCCTGATGGAACCAGGCCTTTGGGCGAGGCGTAATGCTCCAACGCAAGTCGATGTCCGCAGCGCCTGGCGTGGGGCGCTGGATCGTGCTCACTGGAGATCATCATGTTGCATTCCCTTCTTCTGCCCGGCCTGCTGCTGGCCGGTGGCGCCCTGGCCTCTGCCGCTCCCCCGCTGCTGGAACTGCACGACGCCGAGGCCTCCGCGCTGCACGCCGAAACACCAGCGTTGACGATCGACGTCGATGGCCGACCGGTCCAGGTGCGGCGCGAACACGCCCGTGCACTGCCCACCGGCGATGTGGCGTGGACCGGCAGCTGGGGCGTCGCCGGCCAGCGTGCCGCCGGAGCGATCAGCCTGGTCCGCTCTGCGGCGGGGGTGACCGCGGTCGTGCGCGTGGGCGAGCACGTGCTGCGCATCGTGCCGCTCGGCGACGGCCAGCACCAGACCCTGTCTGGGGCCGCCCATCGGTTGCCGATGCATCCACCGGGCGACATCCCGCTCGGGCCCCTGCAGGTAGACACCGCCGGCCCGATGGCCATCGCACCGACCAGCAGGATCCGCCTGCTCGTGGTGGCCACGGCCGACGCCGTGGCCGGCTACCCCGGCGACCTGCGGGCATTGGCCGAACTGGCCATCGCCGAATCCAACCTCACCTACCGGCGCAGCGGCGTGGACATGGATGTGGAACTGGCCGGGTACGCGGTCACGCCCTATGCGGAAAGCGGCAACATGGAGCAGGACCTGAGGCGCCTGCGCTCGCCTGGCGACGGACACATGGACGAGGTCCACGCGCTGCGCGACCAGCACGCGGCCGATATCGTGGTGCTGCTGATGAACCGTGCGTTTGCCTGCGGGCTCGCCGACCAGATCGGAGCGGACGCCGACGGAGCGTTCATTGCCGTGCTGACGCAATGCGCCACCGGAGAGTATGTCCTCGCGCACGAAATCGGCCATCTGGCAGGCGCCCGGCACGACATCAAACGTGATCCGGCAGGGGTCCCGTTCGGCTTCGGCCACGGGTACTGGTACCAGCCGCCGCGTGCGCTGGGATGGCGCACGGTGATGTCCTACGACTGCCCGACCGGCTGCCGGCGCATTCCGTACTGGTCCAGCCCGGACCTGTCATACGAAGGCCAGGCCACCGGCAACCGCAGCGAAGCGGATAACCGCCGTGTGCTGGAACTCACCCGCGCAACGATCGCCGGCTTCCGCTGAGCCGGGGCGTCACAGTGCCTGCAGTGACATCCCGTCGGCGGTCACCCGCAGCACCGAACCCTGCTCATACCAGTCGCCCAGCACGATGCGCGTGCGGGCCTGGCCGCCTGCCATCAGCGAATGCACGGCGGGGCGATGGGTATGGCCGTGGATCATCGTGTCCACGCCGTAGCGCACAAAGGTCGCCTCCACCTCGGCCGGTGCCACATCGGTGACGGTTTCGAACTGCGCGCGATCGCCCTGCTTCATTTCCGATTGGCGGCTCTGACTGGCATCGCGTGCCTTCTGCGCGAACGCGATGCGCGCGGCCAGCGGCTGGGCCAGGAACTGGGCCTGGAATGCGGGGTCGCGGGTCTGCGCGCGGAACTGCTGGTAGGGGAGGTCATCGGTACACAGCAGGTCGCCATGCTGCAGCAGCACCGGCGTGCCGTACAGGTCGATCACGCTGGGATCGGGCAGGATGCGCATGCCGGCACGGGCGGCGTACTGCTCGCCCAACAGGAAGTCGCGATTGCCGCGGATGAAGTACACCGGCACGCCGGCATCGGACACCTCCTTCAGCGCCGCTGCCACCGCATCGGCCGCAGGCGACGGCGTGTCGTCACCGATCCAGGCTTCGAACAGATCGCCCAGGATGTACAGCGCGTCCGCCGCAAGCGCTTCGCTGCGCAGGAAGGCAAGGAAGAGATCGGTGATGGCCGGACGGCTCGCGTCCAGGTGCAGGTCGGAAATGAACAGCGTGGTCATGCGCCTATTCTAGGACCAGCGGGGGACCGGCGCGATACCGCGGCACCCTGGGGGTCTGGACCGAACAGCCGCGTCGCAATGCACTGCCGGGTCTTTGCAGGCAGGTGGGCAGCTACGCATCAACAGGTCGCGGTGTGCGTGTCCTTGGCGGCATCGCGCCAACGTGCCGCGTGTCACCTAGGACCAGGCTTAGTTCCGTCGTCAACTGGGCATGCGCGCTGTGCCTGCAACGCGCATCCTTCCGTGAAACGAGGTGAATGCCATGAACACGCTTCATCGCTTCAATCTGCTGCTGACCGGGCTGGCCCTGATGTTGTCCGCCTCTGTCGATGCCGCACCCCTCTTCTCTCCGGCGACGGCGCCGGATTCCCTGCACGGGCGCGCCGCGCTTGCGTTGAAGATGGCCAGCCAGTACTCGCCGTCCACTGCGCCGCTGTGGATAGACCTTGCGGCATCAGCAGTCAATGCCGATACCGCAAGCCTGGAGTTCGAACTCCAGGGGCAACGGCTCACCGCCACCCGCGTGCAGGGTGTTCGCTTGGCCGACGGAACCATCAGCTGGTCAGGAGCCATCGCCGCCGACTCGCAGGAAGACGAAGGAAGCATCGACCTGGTGCGCACGCCGGAAGGGGTAACCGGGATCATCAAACGGGGTGATCTGTATCGCATCGAACCGGCCGGTGGACGGCATCACCTGCTGAGCTTGGACACCCAGCTGCCAGCGCTCCCACGCCATGGAACGGACCACTCCGCGCCTTCGCTGCTGTCTTCCGCGAAGGACACCGCGGCCGTGGCAGGCAAGGCGTCCAGCGCCGCTGGACCCAGCGTGATCCGGGTGCTCGCCGTTACCACCAACGCAATCGACAAGGCGCAGGGCGCACGGGTCAGATCCCTGATCCAGCTCGGAATCACGGAAGGCAACCGGACCTACGTGGACAGCAACATCGACGCGCAGATGGAGCTGGCTGGTTATGAACCCATTGCCTACGGCGGTACCTCCATGTCGCAGGCCCTGCAGTACTTCCGCGATCCACGCACGCCCGGTTCCAAGGCCGTGCGCGCGCTGCGCGACCAGGCCAAGGCCGATGTGGTCATGCTGGTGATGGGCAACGACTTCTACTGCGGCGTCGCGCCGGTCGGTGCCAGCGCGGAGGACGCGTTCATGGTCGTACGCGTGGAGTGTCTTGCGGGCAATGACACCGTGCCGCATGAGTTGGGCCATATCATCGGGTCAAGCCACAATCCCGAGAATGGAAGTGGCGCGCTCTACCCGTATGCGTACGGCCGCCAGGTCTGCAATCTGGGCCGCAGAAACTGGCATTCGGTGATGGCCTATCCGTGTCAGAACCGTTCGGCGCGCGCGCAGAAGTGGACCAGCCCCATCGTGATGCACGATGGCAGGGCGACAGGGAATGCCCAGCGCTTCGACAATCGCCGGGTCATGGAGGAAAACCGCGAGCGCGTCGCCGGCTTCCGTTGAAGGTACACCGCGTCATCGCTCCGTGGATGGGGTGTCAGCCCGATGGCTCAACGCCCCATCCACTGCGTGTCAGATACCCAGCGGCAGCCAGCTCAGGCTGGCCCACGCCAGCAGCAGCGCGATGCCGGTGGCGGCCAGGACATCGCTGGGATAGTGCAGGCCCAGCACCACGCGCGATGCCGCCACGCCCAGCGTGAATGGCACCAGCAGCGGCGCCAGCCACGGGTAATGGAACAGGGCGACGGCGGTGAACGAGACCGCATGCAGGGTGTGTCCGGAGGGAAAGCTGAACTCGTCCAGCGGGGCCACCCAGGCGCGGATGCGCAGGTCGGCCTTGCACGGGCGCGGGCGCCGGGTCCAGCGCTTCAGGCCCTTGTACAGCAGCAACGCGGCCAGGCCCGTGGCGGCCATGTGGGTACTGGCGCGCAGCCCCTGCATGCCGTCCAGCAGCACCAGCGCGCCCATCAGCACGTACCAGAACACGCCATCACCCAGCCGGCTGATCACCGCGAACAGCGAGCGGATGCGACGGCGGCGGCAGTACAGGTTGGCACGGCGGCACCAGCGGGTTTCGCGGCCGATCAACAGGTCAAGCGGCGTGGTGCGCATGCAGCCTCCGGGCGTGGGCGAGTTCGGACAGCAGGGCATCGAATTCGGCCACCACCTGCTGCGGATGCAGGCGCTTCATGTCCCGCGCCGCCTGCTGGCCAAGCGTGGCGCGCAGCGTGTCATCGCCGGCAAAGCGCAGCGCGGCCTCCACGAACTGGTCGTCGGTATCCACTGCCGCTCCATTCTCGCCATCGCGCAGGTATTCGCGTGCGGCGCCGTAATCGAAGGCCACCGTGGCCAGTCCACTGGCCATGGCTTCAAGGGTCACGTTGCCGAACGTCTCGCTGCGGCTGGGGAACAGGAACAGGTCGCCGCTGGCGAAATGGCGCGACAGCGCTTCGCCGCGCTGCACGCCGCAGAACAGGAAATCAGGATTGTCGTGGGCCAGTTTTTCGCGGGCCGGGCCGTCGCCGACCAGCACGAAGCGGGCCTTGGGCCGCTGCTGCTGCAGCCGGCGGAAGGCCTTCACCGCCAGCCCCAGATTCTTTTCCGCAGCGATGCGGCCGACGTAGATCGCGGCAAAACCATTCCCTTCGATACCCCATTCTTCGCGCAGCGCCGGATCGCGCTTGGCCGGATCGAACTGCTGGCTGTCCACCGCGCGGGCCAGCAGCCGCACCCGTTCGAAGCCTTCGCCGGCGAGGAAATCCTGCAGCTCACGGGTGGGTACCAGGGTGGCATCGGCCTGGTTGTGGAAGCGGCGCATCCAGCGCAGTGCGGCGGCCTGCAGCCAGGCCACGCCGTAGTCGGGCAGGTATTCGTCGAAGCGGGTGTGGAAGCCGGTGGCGACCGGGATGCCGAGCCGGCGCGCGCAGCGCAGGGCGGACCAGCCCAGCGGGCCTTCGGTTGCGATGTAGACCGCATCGGGGCGTCGTGCCTGCCAGTGGCGGCCGAGCCGGACCGGTGCGGGCAGGCCGAAGCGCAGGCCGGGATAGCGGGGCAGGGCGGCACCGGGGACCAGCAGCGCGCCGTCCAGCTGGTCGGCGTCGCGGTCGGCGTGCTGGCGCGGTCGCACCAGGTCGACCTCGTGCCCGGCCTGGCGCAGGCCCATCTCCAGCCCCTGCACCGTCAGGGCCACGCCGTTCACTTCCGGAGGATAGGTCTCGGTGACGATCGCGTAGCGCATGGGACTCTCCCGTTTGTGCGCATGCTCGTCGCTGGGCATGTCCCGGGCATGACCGGATTGCGACCGTCGCGTGACCGGGTGTGTGAGTATTTTTCAGCTGTGCCGCGGAGAGCGGGGCTGAGGGTAGAGTGGGGCGGGTGGGTTGCAGGGGACACGCCGCAAGTACGTCCCTGTAGGCTCGCGTTCGGCTCCTGCCTCACGACGGTCCCCTGCAATCCACCCGCCCCGCTCCAGACAGATTCCCGCGGCCGCCAGCCTGTGCGGGGCGAAAAGCGGTAGCGCCGACCCATGGTCGGCGGAATCCATCAGCCCGCATTTTCCCGCCATCCGCCGACCACGGGTATGCCGCTCTTCCTGACCGGCGAGCAAGCGGATGGCGAGCCTACAGGGACGTATTCACGGCGATTCCCGCGAGCCTACTCCGCGCCGCCCACCCACAGCCCTGCAGCTGTTGACGTTGACGTTGCCCGCGCTACCGAATCAGGCCACGAACGGTTTGAACTGCAATCCCAGGCCGGTCATGCCGTCCACTTCGCCGATCAGGTCGGCCCGCAGCAGCGGCCGGGGATCGATGAAATTCTGCGGCACGATCAGCGACAACCGGTCGTCCTCCGCCGTGATTTCCAGCACCGGCAGCGGCGTGGATTCGTGCGCCCGGTTGACCAGCACCGCCAGCCGCAGCAACGCGGCCAACCGGCGCGCCGGGACCACCAGGCGCTCGGGAAGTGCCTCGAACGCACTCTTGGGCACGTTGCGGCGGTGCGTGCGTACCAGCGCGGCCAGCATCTGCTGCTCCTGGCGCGAGAACCCGGCGATGTCCGAGTTTTCCAGCACGTAACTGCCATGGGTGTGGTAACCGCTGTGCGCGATCATCAGCCCCAGCTCGTGCAGGCGTGCGGCCCAGGCCAGCATGCGCTGGTCGTCGGCATCCAGCGCCCAGCTCTGCTGCACCTGCTCGAACAGCGCCAGCGCGGTGGCCTGCACGCGGTCGGCCTGGGGCACATCGATGCCGTAGCGCACCGTGAAGGCGGCCACGGAGACGTCGCGCGGATCGTTCTCGCCGGCACGGCCGACGATGTCGTACAGGATGCCTTCGCGCATCGCCGCCTTGCTGACCAGCAGCTTCTGCAGGCCGAGCGCCTGGAAGGCCGCTTCCAGCACCAGCACGCCACCGGCGATGATCGGCCGGCGGTCGCTGCCCAGTCCGGGCAGCACGATGTCATCGATCTTCTTGGCCTTCAGCAGTTCATCGCGCAGCTGCGGCAGCGCCTCGGCGGTGATCGCGCCCTTGCTCAGCTTCATCGCCGCGCAGATCTCGCTGATCGCCTTGTGGGTGCCCGAAGAGCCCAGCGCCTCGTCCCAGCCCAGCGCCCGGTACTTGCTGGCGAACGGCTGGAATTCGCGGCCGATCTCGGCCAGCGCATCCTTCCAGCGCTTGCGGCTGAGCTTGCCACCCGGGAAGAAGCGCCGGGTGCTGGCGATGCAGCCGGCCTGCAGGCTTTCGCGTTCCAGGGTCTGCATGCCCGAGCCGATGATGAACTCGGTGGAGCCGCCGCCGATGTCGATCACCAGCCGGCGCTGGTCGGCCTTGGGCGGCTGCGCATGCGCCACGCCCAGATAGATCAGGCGCGCCTCTTCGCGCCCGCTGACCACTTCGATGGCATGTCCCAGCGCGGTTTCGGCCGGCATCAGGAACGCCTGCGGCGAGCGCAGCTGGCGCACGGTGTTGGTGGCCAGGGCGCGCACGCGGTGCGAGGGCACGTCGCGGATGCGCTGGCCGAAGCGGGCCAGGCATTCCAGCGCGCGTTGTCGCGCCTCGCTGGACAAGCCGCCTTTGCCATCCAGGCCATCGGCCATGCGCACGGTCTCGCGCAGGCGGTCGACCACCCGCAGCTGCCCCAGCGTGTAGCGGGCGATGACCATGTGGAAACTGTTGGAGCCGATGTCGATGGCGGCCAGCAGGTCGCCATCTTGCAGGGTCGGGGAAGTCGATGTGTGCGGCATGCTCGAATGGTAGCCGAAGGCGGGTGCCGCTCGTCACCGCGCCTTCTTCACGTTGCCGGACCGGCAGCGGTCACAGGCCCTGCATCAAGCCCATCTGCGCCGAATGCGGGGCCTCGTCATGCGCCGGTGCCAGCTTTACGTAGCGGCCGTCGGCCTGCAGCTCCCAGGCGTTGAGGTTGTCGTCCAGGTAGTTCTGCAGCACTTCGCGGTACACCCGTCGTGCCAGCGCCGGGTCGAGGATCGGGAACGCGGTTTCCACGCGGCGCAGCAGATTGCGTTCCAGCCAGTCCGCACTGGCGCAGTACAGTTCCGGTGCGCCGGCATTGCCGAACCAGTAGACGCGGCTGTGTTCCAGGAAGCGGCCGACGATGGAGCGCACGCGGATGTTGTCCGACACCCCCGGCACGCCGGGACGCAGCGTGCAGGCGCCGCGCACGATCAGGTCGATCTGCACGCCGGCCTGCGATGCGGCATACAGCGCGCGCACCACCTGCGGTTCGTTGAGGGCGTTCATCTTGGCGATGATGCGCGCCGGCCGTCCGGATTCGGCGATCGCCTTCTCGCGCTCGATGCGCTTGAGCACCCCGGCGTGCAGGGTGAACGGCGATTGCAGCAGGTGCTTCAGCTTGGCCTTGGATGCCAGCCCGGACAACTGCTGGAACAGCAGGTGCACGTCGTTGCCGATATCGGCATCGGCGGTGATCAGGCTGATGTCGGTATAGGCGCGTGCGGTGCCGCTGTGGTAGTTGCCGGTGCCCAGGTGCACGTAGCGGCGCAGCTTGCGGCCTTCGCGGCGCACGATCAGCAGCATCTTGGCGTGGGTCTTGAAGCCCACCACGCCGTACACCACCTGCACGCCGGCTTCCTGCAGGCGATCGGCCAGGCCCAGGTTGGCCTCTTCATCGAAGCGCGCGCGCAGCTCCACCACCACGGTCACGTCCTTGCCGTTGCGGGCGGCCTGGATCAGCGCCTCCACGATCAGCGAGTCCTTGCCGGTGCGGTACAGCGTCTGCTTGATCGCCAGCACGTTCGGATCGATCGCCGCCTGCTTGATCACGTCCAGCACTGCGGTGAAGGCATCGAAGGGGTGGTGCAGCAGCACGTCCTGGCGGGCCACGGTTTCGAAGATGCCGTCGCCATCGCGCAGCGTGCGCGGGGTCATCGGCGGGTACTTCAGGTCCGGGCGCGGGAGTACGTCGTACAGCTGGACGACCCGGTTGAGGTTGACCGGGCCATCGATGTAGTACACCGCGTTTTCGGTCAGCCCGAAGTTCTGCAGCAGGGTGCGCACGATGTCGCGCGGGGTGTCCTGGGCGATCTCCAGGCGCACCGCGGGCCGGTAGCCGCGGTCGACCAGTTCGTCGCGCAGGGCCAGCGCCAGGTTCTCGACTTCTTCCTCGTCCACCACCAGTTCGGAATTGCGGGTGACGCGGAACTGGTAGGCCCCTTCCACTTCCATGCCCGGGAACAGCTCGTCGACGAACGCCGACAGCATCGAGGACAGGAACACGAAATTGCGGCCCTCGCCGAGCGACTCGGGCAGTTCGATGATGCGTGGCAGCGAGCGCGGTGCGCGCACGATGGCCAGATGGCCACTGCGACCGAACGCATCCACGCCCTTCAGCACCACCACGATGTTCAGCGATTTGTTGAGGATCTTCGGGAACGGATGCACCGGGTCCAGGCCCAGCGGCGACAGCACCGGCATGATCTCGTTGCGGAAATAGGCGCGCAGCCAGCGCTTCTGGCGGTGGTTCCAGGAATGCCGGCCGAGTACGCCGATACCCGCCTCCTGCAGCGCCGGACGCAGCACCTCGTTCCAGCAGCGGTACTGCTGGTCCACCAGTTCGGCAGCGCGGTCGTGGATGGCGGTGAGGATCGCCTGCGGGCTCATGCCGTCCGGTGCCGGTGGCAGCCCGAATTCCTGTGCATGGCGCACGGCCGCCGCGCGGATTTCGAAGAACTCGTCCAGGTTGGTGCAGGAAATGCACATGAAGCGCAGGCGCTCCAGCAGCGGCACCTGCGGATCCAGCGCCTGCGCCAGCACGCGGAAATTGAAGTCCAGCTGGGACAGTTCGCGGTTGATGTACAGCGCCGGATCCCGCAGTGAATCGGATTCCGGCTGCGGCACGGCGGGGAGGGATCCAAGGCTGCTCATGGCTTCAATCTTCGGCGTGGAGGGAGGCGGCCACATCGCGCGCGCGGACGTGCGCGGCATCGAAATGGCAGGAGAACGTGGAGCCCTTGCCGACCTCGCTCTGGATCTCCAGGCGGGCGTGGTGCAGGCCAAGGATGTGCTTGACGATGGACAGGCCCAGGCCGGTACCGCCGCTTTCGCGCGAACGGCTGCTGGACACGCGGTAGAAGCGTTCGGTCAGCCGCGGCAGGTGGTTGGCCGGGATGCCATAGCCGGTATCGTGGACGGCCAGCACCACGCCGTCGCCTTCGCGGCTGAAGATCACCCGCACCTGGCCTTCGGCCGGCGTATAGCGCACCGCGTTGGTGACCAGGTTGGAAAACGCGCTGTGCAGTTCCTTGATCGACCCCAGCAGGTCCACCCCGGCGTGGTCTTCCACGGTGATCTGGTGGCGGCCCTGGCTGTGGGCTTCGGCTTCGCGGCGCAGCGTGGCCAGCATCGGCAGCATGGCGACCACTTCGGCATCGCCGGCTTCCTGCGATTCCAGCCGCGACAGGGTCAGCAGGTCTTCCACCAGCTGGGCCATGCGCTGGCTCTGCTTGCGCATCTCTTCCAGCATCGGCCCGGTACCGGGGAAGTCCTCTGGATCCATCATGTCCAGGTAACCATGCACCACGGTCAGCGGCGTGCGCAGTTCGTGCGATACGTTGGCGACGAAGTCACGGCGCACCTGTTCCAGCCGCAGCAGCTTGCTGACGTCGCGGGCGATCAGCAGCCAGTGGTCGGCCGAATAGGGGATCAGGCGCAGGTTGAGGCGGATCGCCGGATCCACCGGCGAGGGCACGTCCAGGATCGGTTCGGCATTGCGTCCACCGGCCAGCCAGTGGGCCAGCGGCATCGGCTGCAGGCGCTGCACCAGCGCCTGGCCCAGGTCACCGGGATGGTGCAGGCCGAGCAGCGTCGTGGCCGCTTCGTTGAACCACTGTACGCGTTGGCTGTTGCGGTCCAGCACCACCACCGCATCGGGCAGCGCGGCGGCCGCGGCCCGGTAGCTGCGCAGCATGTCCAGCAGGCGACGCTTGCGCACGCGCATTTCATGCTGGTTGCGCGACACCACGCGGTCCAGTTCGTTCCAGACGCCGGCACCGTCGGCGATCTCCCAGCGCTGGCGCGCGGTCAGCCGGCCCAGCACCCGGCGCAGCCGCCAGTAGTGCCAGGCCAGCGCGCCGATGGCGGCGATCGCCAGTCCCATCCACGCATCACCGAGCGCCCAACCTGCCACCCCGGACAACAACAGCACCGTGGTCAGGGTGGCCAGGGTCTTGAACCAGGCGGAACGGATGTGACGCGGCATTGCAGTACCAGTGATCAGGTGGACGTGGAGAAGCGGTAGCCGGCACCGCGCACGGTCTGCACCATGTTTTCAGCGGCGAACGGTTCCAGCGTCTTGCGCAGGCGGCGGATGTGCACGTCGATGGTGCGCTCTTCCACGTACACACTGCCGCCCCAGACGTGATCCAGCAACTGCGCCCGCGTGTACACGCGTTCGGGGTGGGTCATGAAGAAGTGCAGCAGGCGGTATTCGGTCGGGCCGATCGGCACCGGCTGGTCGTTGGCGAACACGCGGTGGGCGGCGCCGTCGATGCGCACCGAACCCACCGCCACGCTGCCATCTTCGTCGTCGTCGCGGGCCCGGCGCATCACCGCACGGATCCGTGCCAGCAGCTCGCGGGCCGAGAACGGCTTGACCACGTAATCGTCCACGCCGGCTTCCAGTCCGCCGACCCGGTCGTTTTCCTCGCCACGCGCGGTCAGCATGATGATCGGCACCTCGCGGGTCAGGGCTTCCTTGCGCCAGCGGCGGGCCAGGTCCAGGCCGCTGGTGCCCGGAAGCATCCAGTCCAGCAGGATCAGGTCGGGCACGCGATCGGCGATGGCCGTCTGTGCTTCGCGTGCGTCGCCGGCGTGGATCGGCTCGTAATCGCCCTTGCGCAGGGCAAAGGCCACCATTTCGCGGATCGCGGGTTCGTCGTCGACGATCAGGATGCGTTTCTGCACGAGGCCACCAAGTTGCTCATCAGATCGGGAGTGACGTCAGTAGACTACGATTTGATGACATGTTTGTGACGCCATTGGCCCCGTTGTAACGACCAGCGGTCGGCAGGTCGCCGGGCGGCGTGCCTCAGCGGCGCTCGAGCTCGGGGTCGTTGACGCCCTGGCGGCGCATTTCCAGCACGGTCGGGGTGATGGTTTCGATGCGTGCGTCCACCCGCGCGCGTGTGACGTAATCCAGGCCGGGCTGGCGTTTGAGCGCCTGCAGCTGCATCAGTGACTGTTCCGGGCGGCCATTGAGGTAAGCCGCTTCGGCGTAGGCTTCGCTGGCACGGTGGGCATCGCCGGCCAGTTCACTGGCGCGGGCGAAGCGCTGCTGGAAGACCGGATCGTTGCCGCTTTGTGACAGCAGGGGACGCAGCATCGCCTGCGCGCGCTGCCCGGCCGCCTGTCCACCCTGCTCATTGAGGATCTGCGCGAAGGTCAGCGCCACCGGGCGGCTGCCCGGATGCTCGCGCAGCAGCGCCTCGAAGCGTTCATTGGCCTTGGCGGCCTGGCCGGAGCGGGATTCTGCTTCGCCCAGCGCCAGTGCCACCCACAGGTTTCCCGGGTCGGCGTCGTTCAGTTCCGCCAGGGCGCGCGCGGCGCCGGCCGCACCGCCGGTGCCGGTGGTCAGCTGGGCCAGGGCCTGGCCGTAGCGCTGGGCCGGGGTCAGGCCGCCCTTCTGCCGCGCCAGCCCTTGGTACTCACGGGTCAGTTCCGACGGCGTCACCGCGCTGAGCACCCGCAGGCGCTCGCGTGCCCAGTCGAAATCACCGCTGGAACCGCGGCTGAGCTGGCCCACCGATACCTGCATGCCCGGCGGCAACAGCAGGTTGTTGCGGCGGGTGATCGGGTCGGTCAGGCCGGGATCGCTCGGGTTCACCCGTTCGGTGCGCACGCCACCGGGCACCTCGGTGGTCAGCACCACGGTGTCTTTCTTCATCTGCTCGGCGCGCAGCTTGGCCTCGCTGATGCGCGTGGTGTTGACCGGGTGGGTGCGCAGGAAATCCGGCACGTTGTAACCGCCGTCATTGCCGCGCATCGAAGCGCTCATGCGCTCGAAGAAGCCGGCCATCGCGTCCACGTCGTAGCCGCTGCGGGCCAGCGTGCGGATGCCCAGCCGGTCGGCCTCGGATTCATTGGAGCGGGTGTAATCGATCTGCCGCTGCTGCATCAGGCCCATGCCCGAGGCGATGCTGGCCATGGTGGCGTTGCCGGCCGAATTGCCGCCGGCCTGCTGCGAGGCGATCACCGCCGCCAGCATGCCCAGCAGGATCGGAATCTGGTCACGCTGCGCGCGTTCGACCCCGCGCAGCACGTGCTGCTGGGTGACGTGGGCGATTTCGTGGGACAGCACCGCGGCGACCTCGTCCTCGCGTTCGGCGGTGAGCACCAGTCCGGCATTCACCCCGATATAGCCGCCCAGCGTGGCGAAGGCGTTGATCTGCCGGTCCTTCATCATGAAGAAGGTGTACTGCTGGCGCGGCTGGGCGCTGTTGGACCCCAGCCGGGTGCCCATGGTCTGCAGCCATTCGGCAGTGAGCGGATCGTCCAGCAGGTAGCCGTAGTTGCGCAGTTCGCGCAGCATCATGCCGCCGTACTCGGCCTGGCGGGCGGGAGTCAGCAGTTCACCGGCAGACGAGCCGATATCGGGCAGTGAATCCTGGGCCTGGGCCAGCGGCACAGCCAATGCGAGGGTCAGGGCAGCGGAGAGCAGCAGCGGTCGCAAGCGGTCGGTCCTCGGGCAGCGTCCCCCAGCGTGGCAGGCCGGGGGGAAACCTATCGTTAATCCACAGTGTTGCGGCCATGGCGTGGATTTTCCATCAGGCCGCTACCATATACAGACAGTCGAACCGTCGTGGAGTTTCCCGTGAGCCAAGTTGAACAGCCTGCTGGTGGCGCCCCCGCCATCACCATTTATTCCACCGCTGTCTGCCCGTACTGCGTGGCGGCCAAGAACTTCCTCAAGAGCAAGGGCCAGCAGTGGACCGAGGTGCGCATCGACCTGGATGCCGCCGAGCGCGAAAAGATGATGGCCAAGACCCGCCGCACCAGCGTGCCGCAGATCTTCGTCGGCGAGGTCCATGTCGGCGGCTACGATGACATGATGGCCCTGCACCGGGAAGGCAAGCTGGAGCCGCTGCTGGCCGGGCAGGGCGCAGCATGAGCGCAGCGGACGAAAGCGGCGACCGCCTGGCTGAATTCAACGCCTACCGCAAGAAGATGAACGAGCGCATCCTGGCCGAACCCAACCAGGTCGTGCGCCGTTTCTTCGCGCTGGACACCCAGACCTACCAGGCCGGCGCGCTGGATGTGAAGACCAAGGAACTGCTGGGCCTGGTGGCATCGCTGGTGCTGCGCTGCGACGACTGCATCAGCTACCACGTGGCCCAGTGCAAGGCCGCCGGCGTGGAGCGCGATGAGTTCTTCGAAACGTTCTCGGTCGGCCTGGTGGTGGGCGGCTCCATCGTGATCCCGCACCTGCGCCGCGCGGTGGACTTCCTGGACCAGCTTGAAGCCGGCGCCGCCGCCCCGGCCGAACACGAGCACTGACCTTGCCGGGGCGACGGGGTCAGGTTCCTTTTCCGCCGGAAAAGGAACCTGACCCCTTGCTGCGCGGCGGATTTCCGCGGGGTGTTGCCGCTGCGCTCGCCGGGCATGGCTTGGCGCTACCTGCTCTACGGTAGTGACGGCCGCTGGCCGTCTGCTTCTGCGCTTTCCGCTGCGCTCGCCAAGCATGGCTTGGCGCTACCCCGGCCTCGGACTTTGGTCTATTTGGGAGCTTGGACCCGGCTGAGGCATAATTGCGGGTGAAACTTACCTGCGCCGGTGCACCGGACACCCCCGGACGGCGTTTTTCCCCCTGTTCGGAAATTTGATCAATGACGCAGAAAATCACGGTCATCCGCGGCGATGGCATCGGCCCGGAGATCATGGACGCTACCCTGTACGTCCTGGACAAGCTCAACGCCGGCCTGGAATACGAAGACGCCGACGCCGGCCTGGTCGCGCTGGAGAAGCATGGCGACCTGATGCCGGCCTCCACGCTGGAATCGATCGCGCGCAACAAGATCGCCCTGAAGAGCCCGCTGAGCACCCCGATCGGTGGTGGCTTCACCTCGATCAACGTCAGCCTGCGCCGCCACTTCGACCTGTACGCCAACGTCCGCCCGGCGCACACCTTCCCGAACACCAAGTCGCGTTTCGACAACGTCAACCTGGTGACCGTGCGTGAGAACACCGAAGGTGCCTACCTGGCCGAAGGCCAGGAAGTGTCGCCCGACGGCGAGACCGCCTTCTCCGGTACCCGCATCACCCGCAAGGGCTCCGAGCGCATCGTGCGCTATGCCTTCGAACTGGCCCGCAGCACCGGCCGCAAGAAGGTCACCGCCGTGCACAAGGCCAACATCATCAAGTCGACCTCGGGCCTGTTCCTGGCCGTGGCGCGCGAAGTGGCCGCCAAGTACCCGGACATCGAGTTCCAGGAAATGATCGTCGACAACTGCTGCATGCAGCTGGTGATGCGTCCGGAACAGTTCGATGTGATCGTCACCACCAACCTGTTCGGCGACATCATCTCCGACCTGTGCGCCGGTCTGGTCGGCGGCCTCGGCCTGGCCCCGGGCGCCAACATCGGTGAGAACGCGGCGATCTTCGAAGCCGTGCACGGCACCGCGCCGGACATCGCCGGCCAGGGCAAGGCCAACCCGTGCGCCCTCCTGCTGGCGGCGGCGCAGATGCTGGACCATATCGGCCAGCCGGAAAACGCCGAGCGCCTGCGCAAGGCCATCGTCGCTACGCTGGAAGCCAAGGATTCGCTGACCGGCGACCTCGGCGGCACCGGCAACACCATGGGCTTCGCCCAGGCCATCGCCAGCCGCCTGTAAACGGCGGCGGTACGGTCACTGCACTACCAGCGGGGCGCCTTCGGGCGCCTCGTTGCGTTTGGAACAGGGGTCAGAGTCGACTCTGACCCCTTCTCGAGGTCTGTGCGGACCACGCGCAGATGGCGTGCGGATTCTGGACCGTGCGGCATGCAGGGCAGGAGCCCCGGACTCTGGCCCCTCTCCCGGCCGGCTCAGCGCTGCTGGATCTTCGACAGCAGGCGCAGGAATTCCACGTACAGCCAGACCAGGGTGACCATCAGTCCGAACGCGCCGTACCACTCCATGAACTTCGGAGCGCCCTGTTCCACGCCGCTTTCGATGAAATCGAAATCCAGCACCAGGTTCAACGCCGCCACGATCACCACGAACACGCTGAAGGCGATGCCCAGCCCGCTGGCTTCATGGATCATCGGCACGTTGATGCCGAACAGGCCCAGCACGATCGACGCCAGGTACAGCAGCGCGATGCCGCCGGTAGCCGCGACCACGCCCAGCTTGAAGTTCTCGGTGGCCTTGATCAGCCCACTGCGGTACGCCACCAGCAGCGCGACCAGCGTGCCGAAGGTGGCCAGCACGGCCTGGAACACGATGCCCGGGAAGCGCTGTTCGAACACCGCCGAGACCGCGCCCAGGAACAGGCCTTCCACCAGTGCGTACATCGGCGCGGTGACCGGCGACCAGGTCTTCTTGAACACGGTGATCAGCGCCAGCACGAAGCCGCCCAGCGCACCGCCGATCAGGTAACCCATGCCGGCCGACGACAAGGTACCGGCCGTCTCACCGCCGGTCACCAGCGCCTGGCTCCACGAGAACGACGCGGTCAGCACGGTCAGCAGCAACAGCAGGCCGGTCTTGTTGACGGTGCCGTTGAGCGTCATCACCTGGTCGCCGCGTGCGGAAACGGTGCCGCTGCCAAGGTCAAGGAAGGTGGACTCGGAAAGAGCCGGGTTGCCGCTGCGCATGTGCGATCTCCGTGCGAAAAGGGGGTAGGGGAGGCCATCCGGCCGTCTGCAGCCAGCATAACGCACGGCCGCGGCAGCCGGCCGGGCCGCGTCTGTGCGCCCCTGCACAGGTTTGACAGAACCGGGGCCGGATGTTCACAATTCCCGTCTGCTCGTGGGCCCCGCCCTGGCAGGAAGCATCGCCGGGGTATAGCGCAGTCTGGTAGCGCGCCTGCTTTGGGAGCAGGATGTCGGGGGTTCGAATCCCTCTACCCCGACCAACCATCGCCCTGTTGGAGCGGGTTGGTCCACCCGGTTCGGGCGCCCGTAGCTCAACTGGATAGAGCACCGGCCTTCTAAGCCGGCGGTTACAGGTTCGATTCCTGTCGGGCGCGCCAATTAAATCAATGGGTTACGATTTATTTTTGGGTGGCTCCGGAATTGGGTTCGGAAATCCAGGCCACGTTTTGCGCGACTGCTCCCGTAGTGCGCACCCATGTAGTCGTCTACAGGGGTCTGCGAACCTGAACCTACGGCACTTTTTTCAAAAATATTGTTGCTAACAGGCGTTAGCAGAGTTAGTGTGGCGCCATGCGCGTTACACATGTAACTCGCTTCCTACTCAAACTCTCAGGGCAGAGACTATGAACGCCATGTTGAAGCGCGTGTCTGGTCCGCGTACGGCGGCCCGGACTATCATTGTCGGCGACGGTAAGACCCTCACTGGCTCCTACGTTAACAAAAAGCAGGCCAAGCACGCAGCTGACGTCATCGAACGCCGTCGTGAAGCCCTTGCCTACTTGGCGAAGCGTTAAAGCTTGTCTGATCCGGCCTATCTAGATCTAGAGGCCGTTCTGGCTCTTTACGATGATCTTCGGCATGATTTTGCCGTAGGGGTGGCCTCTATAGAGCCCTTCAAGATTGAGGGGGCTTTGAGCCGGATCGAGAGCCACTTCCTTTACGGGGATCCCCCACCAGGGATCCCCCAGCTGGGCGCCTTGCTCGGATACTCAATTGCTAAGGCTCACGCGTTTGGCGATGGAAACAAGCGCACTGCCTTTGCTGCAATGGATTTGTTCTTACAGCAGAATGGCTGGATTAACGGTGCGGACGGCATCGAGACGGCGAAAAAGATCGAACAGGTTGTCGCGAATGAGATCAGTGAGGCGGAATTCATCGCTTGGATCGCTGGTCACTGCTGCGATGAATACGAGCTGTTCGAGGAAGACAATCAGCTTGAAGAGGACCTCGAATAAGACCCCGCTCGCTACGGGGCTTTTACTTTAAAGTCCTCGTTTCGCCATGCTCCCAAGTTGCCTCCAGATCCATGGCTGGATTCATCATTGACCACCGGCAATGAGTGATCGTAGACGTGCAGCATTGCGTCGGTCTTGTGTCCGCTGGCTTCCTTCTTGTCGCCCTTGCTATTATCGGTCACACCCCGGTGTTTAAGGCTGTGGAGGCCGAACCGTTCGTCGTGACTTAGGATCCCGTCCTTCACCGCGTTGCGCATCATGCGTTCCCAGGCAGTCTGCCAACCATCCTCGGTCAATCGCTCACCGTCCTCGCTGACGAACAGGTAGCGGCCTTCGGCCCGGATCGGAATCACTCCCGCGTTCTTCTCCCATATCGACGCACGCCGGGCCCGCAGCATCGCGATGGCTTCCTCTGTTTCGGCCCCCTTGCGCACGAGATTGTCGCGGCTACCCTTACGACGGTTCGTGCGCAGTACCTCGCCATCCGTGTGCGCATCGGTCAGCGTTAGTACCTCAATGCCACGCAGGCGAGCCTGGTACGCCTGCTCCATAGCAGCCCATAGATATGGTGGCAGCGCACCTTTGGCGCGTGCTCCGCGCATGCTGCATTCCTTTGCATAGGCCTGGACACGTCGAAAGACGTCGACGGTCGCCATCCGGTGATCACCTTTTTCCCTGACCTGCTTGATGCCGACTGCCGGGTTTGTGGTCACGTGATCATGCTCGCGCGCCCAGCCAAATACGCGGCGCAGGTAGCACAACCAATGGTTCGCTTTGGTGGGGTAGCCTGGAATGGCCATGTCACCGGGCTTCTGGGCGGGCCGGCCTTGGGCGATCACATCGATTAGCCGGCGGATGAAGCCTGGAGATAGGCGGTCGACTAGTGCATCGCCGAAGCGCGTGCCATTTTTAAGCGGATACGCTTTGATAGCTTTGGCGTAGTCCCTGTAATGCTTTTGCGTGGAAGGCTGCAGCTGTGCGAATGACAGGCTCTTTGCATGTTGAACAATGACGTGAGCGATCGTGCTCCGTTGGGAACCACCAAGCCGGCCCTCGGCGATTGCGTGGAGATCCGATAGCCGCGCTGTTAGTCCGGCTACGGTCTTCCTCTTGAAGCCGTGGCCTTCGGGATGCGGATCCTGCACGTACCAGCGCCCGCGCCCAGTCGAGGAAGAGCTGAGCTCGGTGCACATCCGGCTCGATAACGTGGTGATCGAGCACCTGCCGTGGCAGGAGTGCCTGCAGCGGTACGACCGCCCCGGCACGCTGTTCTATCTGGATCCGCCGTATTGGCAAACCGAAGGCTACGGAGTGGCGTTCGGGATTGAGCAGTACGAGCAGATGGCTGGGCTCATGCGCTCGATGAGGGGGAGGGCGGTCCTTTCGATCAACGACCATCCGGATATCCGCCGCGTCTTCGAGGGTCTGCCGCTGGTGCCGCTGCAGCTGGAGTACTCAATGGCCCGGCAAAACACTGGGAAGAAGTCTGGCGAGCTGATCATCAAGTCGTGGGAGGATGATCAGCTGCCGATGTGGGGATGAGACAGGGCTCACAAAATTCCCAGAGATTTGCAGTCCTCGTTAGCCTCCGACTCTCAATGCATTCACTTCATGCTGGATAACTAAGCAGCAAAGCTTCTGCATGTAAGAGAAGTTCCCTTTTTCGGTGTCAGTGAGTCGGCTTACTCCGGCATGCACAATTCTGCTTCTTATGGAATAACCCTCCTTGAAAGCTTCAATAATGTTTGTTCGCTGCGCAGCCGTTGCGCCGATCATGTAGGCACAACGATTTGCCATCAAGGTCGATAATCCGGTTTCCTTTGCCATTTTTTCGTCGCCCAGCAGGATTTCGAACGCTATCATTACCTGTACGAACTTCACCTGGCTGTTGCTGCCTGCGTGACTATCGAAAAACCATCTTGCAGCACTTTCAAGTCGATGATCTGGGGCGTTGGTGAGGGCATTCTTGATCTTCTCAAAGATGGATCTTATTTCTTCATCTGATTCAAGTGCTAGTAGAAAGTTGGTGGTGTAACCGAGGTCGTTTGCGAGAGTCTGATAGGTTGCATCCAACTCAAAGTCTGCTAAATGGATGGCCCCGTCAGGGCGCTGCAGCGCAACCGTGATGGGGTGCCTTCCTGTGTTTCCGTTAATCCATAGGTGCTCTGTCTCTAGTATGGTGAACGCGATGAATAGACCTAGAAGAGAAAAAATCCTTTCTTGGGCAGTAAGCATGGTTTCCGATTGCAAGTCTGCCGATACGTAGCCGTCTAAGGTGATTTGCGCATACGTGGCAGCAGGAATCCAGTTCGCAACAAAATCTATGTCGCTGGGTGATTGGGGGTGCTGATTCCGGCGGTCAGCCTCATCAAGTCGATTGCCACTCACAAGGCGCGTGGAGGCGGATAGGTCTAGATTACCATCAGCGTACGCAAGCGCACTTGCGCCGAAGCCAGGTAACTCAATAGTGAAGTTGTATGTCCAAGGTAGTGACTCAAAGCTGGAGATTAATTGGGCGGAAATGGCATCCGCCTGTGATCGGGAAAATACGTCGCAAAAATATTCGTGCCTTAATTTTGAGTCGTTTATGCCTATTCTTAGAGATCTAAGTTCGCTTCTTATGAAAGTTGAGACATGTCCTTCGCCTAGAAAAGAGCAAAGGAATTGATCTAATTCGCTTCCTTTATGGATGGCCTCCTGTATAGGGTTCATATCGGCCGGCGGAATTATTCGCGACCTTCCAACTATGCGGGACGCACAAATAGTCTCGGCAGTGGCATCGATCAACTTCTGGCGAGTCTTTTTTGGGAGAGGTAGTGCCATGAGAATCCTTTCCTATGTTCCGGCGTGAGCGACGAGGCTGGCTCAACATAGTGCATTGGGCAGCTCCTGAACGGAAGTTGTGTAATTCGGCGACAGCAATCCTTGCCGCATTCTCCAGGCTGGCTGCGCTTGCCAGCCAGATGCGCCAATGCCAGCGGTGCCGCGTCCGTACTTGCGGTTGATCTGATCCATTGTGTCCATCAGGCGGTCGTTGCCCACTACCACTGACCCAAATAGATCTGCTGGCAACTCGTCAGGCCTAGCTAAGTCGAGTAGTGCAAACCCGGCTTTCTTGTACCCGATGCCTTCCCGAAGCAGGCCGCGCAGCAGGCGGCGCACCACGCCCAGAACTACTGTCGTGTCCTAAGTGGAGGTGGGCAAGCCAACAGACCGGGTGGCGTTGTGCTGGCGCAGTTCGGGCCGGAACGTGTCGGAATGCGCGAAAACCCACACGCCGGCGGTAATCAGGCCCCGGGCGCGCAGCTTCTCGCAAGCCCGCACGGCGAAGGTGGCCAGCGCTTGGGCCACGGCCTCCTGGTCGTCTACCCGGTCCGCGAAGGACCGGCAGACAATGATCTGCTGTCGATCAGGCTCCACTTCCTCCAGCCCCCTGCAGGGTAGCCCTGCAGCTCGCGCTGCGTGCGCGCGAGGGTCACCCCGAAGCTGTCCATGATTTCGTCAGGCGCGGCATCTCGCAGCGCTCCAGCCGTTGTGATGCCCATAGCCTGCAGGCGCGGCGCCAACCGCCGGCCGACGCCCCATAGGTCGCCCACGGGAAACGTACGCAGGACTTCCTCTCGATACGCCGCGTCCCCGAGATCGATCACACCGGCGGCAGACTTCGCCACCTTGTTGGCAAGCTTGGCCAGCGTCTTGGTAGGCCCGATTCCGATGCGGTTGGGGATTCCGGTCCATCGATGCACCCGCTGCCGAAGATCGCGCGCGAACTGCAGGCGGTCAGGCATCCCGTCCAGATCGATGAAGCTCTCATCGATGCTGTAGACCTCCAAGAGAGGGGCCGCATCCCGAAGAATGCTCGCCACCCTGGCGCTCATATCGCCGTAAAGCCCGTAGTTGGCCGACCGCATCTGCAGGCCGTGACGCCGCACCAGGTGCTTGAGCTCGTGGGCGGGCTGTCCCATCTTGATGCCAAGGGCCTTCGCCTCAGCCGGTCGCGCGATGGCGCAGCCGTCGTTGTTGCTCAGCACCACCAGCGGCACTCCGCGAAGCGCCGGCTGGAACACGCGCTCGCAGTTGGCTTAGAAGTTGTCGCCGTCAACGAGGCCGAACATGGCCGCGCCTGCGCTGGACCTGGCGGACGACGCCCACGACGGCGAACACTTCGACCTCCGTGGATCCTTCGAGAACGATGGGGGGAAGTCCGGGTTGGCCGAGTGAAGCTCGAGATGATGCTCGAAGGTCTTCGGCACCTTGCAGCTCGGCTGGTTGCCGTCTCACACAGCGATCACCAAGTCACCGGACTGGGGCACGACCGACCGGTCTACCACCAGGATATCGTCGTCGCTTATCCCGATGCCCAGCATCGACCATCCGTCGGCGCGGTAGAGAAAGGTGGCCGACGGGTTTCGGACCAGCAGGCGGTGCAGGTCGATGGCCTCGTCCATGAAGTCGTCGGCGGGGGAGGGCAAGCCGAGTCGGACAAGCGCGCCAGCAAGCGGCACAAAGTGCACTGGGCCATCGATCATGGCGGGTGCGATAAGCGTGGCGAGTGTGCGGGAAGGGATAATGGATTGCATGGGACGGACTCTGGCCGAACGACGTCTCAGGACGAGAGACGTTGGATGTTAGTAAAAATACTAACTTGGCCAAGTTCAGGCGGGCACGCCGCTATGCGCGGAGGCGCCGGCCTTCCACAAAACGTCGATCTGGCCCTAGATCAATCAATGGGTTAGAGGTGAGGTGTGCAGAATTGCATTCAATCTAAGTTGTTGAAAAGGTTGCAGCGTCAATCAGACTTCTAAGCCGGCGGTTACAGGTTCGATTTCTGTCGGGCGCGCCATTTGGATCCGCGCTACAAACTCCAATTTTCCTCATGGACGCAGCGGCTGTGCCTGCGCACGATGTCCTTGCTGGCCCACCGGGGTCGGCCGGGATTGGAGTCCCGATCAAGTCATGTCTATCTGCACTCTGTTGTGGCCTTCGGGCACGGCGGAGAATGCATCGCCTCGCCGGTTCAATGGCGGGCGATGTGCGGGGATCTCCCGATCCGCCGGTTTTTCTTGATAGACATGCTTGCCGGTACTCCAACCCGCATCGCCCGCCACCTCGCGCCCCGGCGCAGGTGGCTTCAAGCCCTGCGAGGTTCTCGATGTCGCCACAGCTGGATGCCGGCGCGCGCCTGTACGCGTTGATCGGCGAAGCCATCCATAACCTGCCGCCGCGCTTCGTGTCGCGGCTCGAAGCCATCCTCATGGCGCAGGACGATGTACGACCTGCCTACGTGCCGGTGCATGGCCTGCCGACGATGCAGCAGCGCCAGCGCGCGGCCGCTTGCCATGACGAGGCCTGTGCGGCCGCCGATGCCTGGCGCTGTGATGTGCGGCTGGCCGACCGCAAGCTGCGCGGGCTCGGTGCGGTGCTGCGGATCCTGCAGAAGGCGCAGGCCAATACCTATGACGCCACCGCCGACGTGCCGCCCGGCGACACCCTGGTGGACGAACTGCTGCTGCTCGGGCGCGAGCTTGTGGACAGCGCCCGCGACGCCCTGCGCGGCGCGGTATGACCGCTGGTATCGGCGATCGCGAACCGGTCAGCAGGCGATGATCGCAGCCACCGCCTGCGGGACGGACCGGCCCGCGCGCATCGCGGTCATCAACGGCAGGTAGGTCCGCCGCAGGTCCGCGCGTCGCGCGCTCAGTGCCTGGATCATCGCGTCATATTCGCCCCGCGCCAGCCCCAGCGGCAGCGACGCATCCAGCCAGCCGGGGCGCCGCCACGGCTGGGTGGCGTCGTCCGGCAACAGGCACTGCTGGTGCTGCAGGTCACCAATCAGCCGATCCAGCTCGTTGGACTGCAGCAGCATCCGGGTCAGCCACCAGCCCGCCGGGGCGCTGGCGCGGAAGGACAGCGTGCACCGCGGCACGCCGTCAGCGGGTGGTTGGCGCTGCGTCAGGCGCAGGGTCAGGTGCAGCTGCGTGCGGATGCGGACAGGGCGAAAGCGGGTACTCATGGCAACGACCTCTGACCAGAAAGAAGGTCACGCTGACATGGAGCATGGGGGCGGCTCCAGCGATCCAGGGCTCGTTCATGCAGGGTCACCGTGGCGCAGGGCAGGGGAGCGGGCGATCCGGTGCGCTGGGAGCGGGTATGCAGAGGTAATTGCGACAGCTGCGGCGGCCGGTCGCGGGCAGCAGCGTACGGCCCGGCGCGCGCATGAAAACGGACGCGTGAAGAACTGCTTGCAATTCCGGGGCGACTCCGTAAAAATAGCGGACTTGCTTCGGCATTCGTCGCTTTTCGGCGCGGTGCAGGGCAGAAATCAAGGTTCCAGCGGCAGGCAGTCGATGCCACTGGGTCCGACGTTTCAGTGGTGGCTGTAGCTCAGTCGGTTAGAGTACCGGATTGTGATTCCGGTGGTCGGGGGTTCGAATCCCCTCAGCCACCCCACTGATTCAAGGCAGGTCAGCCGAAAGCAGATCAGCCGTTGCAGAAAGACGTAATGCAGCTTAAAGTATTCGTCTAGTTTTTCGGGCCGTTAGCTCAGTTGGTAGAGCAGTTGACTCTTAATCAATAGGTCCAAGGTTCGAATCCTTGACGGCCCACCAGACAGAAGCCACCAAGCAAGCGCTTGGTGGCTTTTTTCTTGCCCGCATGATGCCCATGGCATCGCACGCGAAAAAAAAGCTTGCAAGACGTGTCGCGACCACGTCATAATTCGCCTCCCGATTTTCGGGCCGTTAGCTCAGTTGGTAGAGCAGTTGACTCTTAATCAATAGGTCCAAGGTTCGAATCCTTGACGGCCCACCAGACAGAAGCCACCAGGTCACCCTGGTGGCTTTTTTCTTGCCTGTTATGGCGCTATGAAGCTCAGCCTGCCAGCGCGAGGGGGATGGCAGGCATCGCGAACACGAAGTGGGTTCCGTGCGCGGCATCGGATTCCACCGACAGCGTGCCGTTGTGTGCCTTGGCGATTTCCGCGGCGATATACAGCCCCAGTCCGAGGCCGGGACGCGGCTGGTCGCCGGCCTCGCGCGAGAACGGAGTAAACAGCTTGCCCAGCTTGTCCGGGGCGATCACCCCGCCGTTGTGGACCTGCAGCACCAACCCGTTGGCGTCGGTTTCGATATCCAGCGTGATCGGCTGGTCCGGCGCGCCATGCACGGCCGCATTGGTCAGCAGGTTGGCCAGCAGCTGCGACAGACGGTCGGCATCACACAGCAGCGGTGCATCCGCGGCGATCGTCGCGATGATGTCGCTGCGCCCGGTCGCGCCGGCGACCTCGTGCACCACCTGCATCAGCTGCGCGGCCACGTTGGCATCGTAGGTGAGCGCCACCGGGATGCCGCCACCGAGCCGGCCGCGGGCGAAATCCAGTACATCCCTCACCAGTCCGTCAATGCGGGTGATGCTGTCACGTACGCGGGTCAGCAGCATGCCGCCGCGTTCGGTATGCGGTTCGAACTCCAGCATCTCGGTCGCCATGCTGGCCGCCTGCAGCGGGCTGCGCAGGTCGTGGCCGAGCACCGCGATGAACTGGTCGCGCAGCACGGCGGTGTCGTTGGCCGCCGACAGATCGGCCACCGCCTGCTGCAGCCGCTGTTCGGTGTGCAGGTAGTTGCCGATCAGTTCGGCGAACAGTTCCAGCGACCGCACCACCTGGACCTCGTCGAATGTCGCCGGCGCCGAGTCGATCGCGCACAAGGTGCCGAAGAAGCTGCCGTCGGGACGGAAGATCGGCACCGATACGTAGCTTTCCAGCCCGTACAGGCGCGGGGTGTGGTGGCTGGCGTAGTGCGGATGCTCGCTGGCATGTCCGAAAATCACCGGCTGTGGGGCCTGGCGGATCTCGTTGCAGATGGTCGTTTCCAGCACCAGCTGCCCGCCCACGCCGAGGCCGAAGCCCAGCGTGTCGTAGGTGGCGCAGGCGACCCAGTGGCTGTCGGTGACCCGGGCGATGGCGGCGAAGCGCGAGCCGGTGATGTGGGCCACGGTTTCCAGGATCCGCGGCACCGCCGCGATGGCGCCGATGTGGGCGATGTCCTGGGCGATGTCTGCGCCCAGCGGGGCGTCGGCCGGCTGCTGCATGCGATGCTCGCCTCCTCGGCGGGCGGATTCATGGCGGGCATCATGGGAGGTGGGGCGTGCCGGCCTGTGCAACCCATTCTAGGCCAAGCGGCGGCAGCGTATCGCACCCGCCCTACCCAAGACCGCCTCGCGCCTGCGACAATACCCGGCTAGACCAGCGAAAGTGGCGGAATTGGTAGACGCCCTGGATTTAGGTTCCAGTGCCTTAACCGGCGTGGGGGTTCGAGTCCCCCCTTTCGCACCATGGTCCGGCCACCCCGCCAGCTGCGCGTTTCATGCGCGCGCCCGCCTGACCGACCCCCGCTGGCAGTGCCGCCCGTTATCGTCCAAACTAAAGGGCTGCGGCGGGCATGCGTGTCAACGCCGTCGCGTCCGAACAACCGTTTCGTCCATCACATCGAACCGGGGGCCAGCAGGGCCGCCGGTGGCAGGAGTCAACATGCAAGCTTCGATCGAATCCACCGGCAACCTGGAACGCCGCCTGAGCTTCTCGCTGCCGGAAGATCGCCTCAACACCCATATCAGTGGTCGTCTGGGCGAAATCGCCCGCACCACGCGCATCAAGGGTTTCCGCCCGGGCAAGGTGCCGGCCAAGGTGATCGAGCAGCGCTTCGGCGCGCAGGTCCGTGGCGAAGCCGTCGACGGCCTGCTGCGCGAAACCTTCGACGCGGCCATCCGCGAACACGCCCTGCGCGTGGTCGGCAGCCCGCGCATCGACAAGGGTGAGCAGGGCGAACTGTCGTTCGTGGCCACCGTCGAACTGGTGCCGGAGTTCGGCGAAATCGATGTTGCCAAGCTGAACGTGGTCCGCCACGTGGCCGAAATCGGCGATGCCGACATCGACCAGATGATCGAAAACCTGCGCCAGCAGCGCCGTACCTGGGCCCCGGTCAGCCGTGGCGCGCAGGAAGGCGACCTGGTCGCGCTGGAAACCTTCTCCCAGGCGGGCGATGAGCGCCTGCCGGCCGAAGGGACCGAAAAGGGCACGATCGTCATCGGCCAGAACATGATGTTCGAAACCATTGAAAAGGGTCTGGTCGGCCTGGCCAAGGGTGAAGAAAAGACCCTGGACGTCGAGTTCCCGGCTGATTGGCGCGTTGAAGCGCTGGCCGGCAAGACCGTGCAGGTCACCGTCAAGGTCACCGAAGTGTCCGAAGAGTCGCTGCCGGAAGTCGACGACGCCTTCATCAAGAGCTTCGGCGTCAAGGCCGGCGACGTGGAGCAGTTCCGCAAGGACATCCGCGCCAACCTGGAGCGCGAGCTCAAGGGCGCCCTGATGAACCGCCTGCGTCGCGAAGTCGGCGAGCAGCTGATTGCCGCTTACAGCTCGGTCGAACTGCCGCCGCGCCTGGTGGAAAACGAAGCCCGTGCGATGCTGGCCCAGCAGGTCGAGCAGATCCGTCGCAGCGGCCGTGATCCGGGCCAGGTGCCGGCCGACGCCCATGAAGGCTTCAAGGACGCGGCAGGCAAGCGCGTGCTGGTTGGTCTGCTGGTCGGCGAAGTGGCCCGCATCAACGACCTGAAGCTGGAGCCGAAGCGCCTGAATGAAACCATGCGCCTGATCGCTTCGACCTACGAAGAGCCGGAGCAGGTCATTGAGATGTACCGCAACGACCCCCAGCTCATGTCGGGTCTGCAGAACCGCGTGATGGAAGAGCAGGTGATCGACTGGATCGCCGAGCGCGCCCAGCACACCGAGGAAAAGCTGTCCTTCCAGGACGCGATCCGCGGCTGATTCCTGCACAACACCACACCCCGCGCCCCAGGGCGCGGGGGCGTTCCCCCCAACACAGGTGCCTCACGATATGGACAACCGAACCAAAGCCCTCAATCTGGTTCCGATGGTGGTCGAGCAGACCGCCCGCGGCGAGCGCGCCTATGACATCTATTCGCGCCTGTTGAAGGAGCGCCTGATCTTCCTCGTGGGCCCGATCGACGATCACATGGCCAACGTGGTGGTGGCGCAGCTGCTGTTCCTGGAAGCGGAAAATCCGGAAAAGGACATCAGCATCTACATCAACTCGCCCGGTGGCGTGGTCACCGCCGGCATGGCGATCTACGACACCATGCAGTACATCAAGCCGGACGTGGCCACCATCTGTGTCGGCCAGGCCGCCTCGATGGGTGCCCTGCTGCTGGCATCGGGCGCGGCCGGCAAGCGTTATGCGCTGCCGAATTCGCGCGTGATGATCCACCAGCCGCTGGGTGGCTTCCAGGGCCAGGCGACCGATATCGACATCCACGCCCGCGAGATCCTGACCCTGCGTGCGCGCCTGAACGAGATCCTGGCCAAGCACACCGGCCAGTCGCTGGAAACGATCGCCCGCGACACCGAGCGCGATAATTTCAAGAGCGCCGTCGAAGCGCAGGCCTACGGGCTGGTCGATCAGGTCCTTGAACGTCGCCCGGAAGAGTCGATCCAGGCGGGTTGATTACAGCAAAACAGTCGATTTTCCGACTGGACAAGCAGGGTCGGGCAGGGCTGGTGCCCTCTCGGCCCTGTGTTATTCTCGAATTGAACCCCCGTCGAACGGGTGGGGTAACCAGGTAAGCGAAGCATGAGCGAAGACCGACAAGGTCGTTCCACGGACAGCGGCAAGATCCTTTACTGCTCCTTCTGCGGCAAGAGCCAGCACGAGGTGCGCAAGCTCATTGCCGGTCCAAGCGTGTTCATCTGCGATGAATGCGTGGAGCTGTGCAACGACATCATCCGTGAAGAGCTCGAGGAAAAAGCGCAGTCGGCGCGCAGTTCGCTGCCCAAGCCGCGCGAGATCCTCGAAGTCCTGGACCAGTACGTGATCGGCCAGAAGCGCGCCAAGCGCACGCTTGCCGTGGCCGTGTACAACCATTACAAGCGCATCGAGAGCCGGCAGAAGAACGACGAGGTCGAACTGGCCAAGTCGAACATCCTGCTGGTCGGCCCGACCGGTTCGGGCAAGACGCTGCTGGCTGAAACCCTGGCCCGCCTGCTCAACGTGCCGTTCACCATGGCCGACGCCACCACGCTGACCGAAGCCGGTTACGTGGGCGAAGACGTGGAGAACATCATCCAGAAGCTGCTGCAGAAGTGCGACTACGACGTCGAGAAGGCACAGCAGGGCATCGTCTACATCGATGAAATCGACAAGATCTCGCGTAAGAGCGAGAACCCGTCGATTACCCGCGATGTGTCCGGCGAAGGCGTGCAGCAGGCCCTGTTGAAGCTGATCGAAGGCACCGTGGCCAGCGTTCCTCCGCAGGGTGGACGCAAGCACCCGCAGCAGGAATTCCTGCAGGTGGACACCAAGAACATCCTGTTCATCTGTGGCGGCGCGTTTGCCGGCCTGGACAAGGTGATCCAGCAGCGTTCCACCGAATCGGGCGGTATCGGTTTCGGTGCGAAGGTGAAGTCGTCCGAGCGCAAGCAGGAAATCGGCAAGCTGCTGGCGGAAGTGGAGCCGGAAGACCTGATCAAGTTCGGCCTGATTCCGGAATTCGTGGGCCGCCTGCCGGTGGTCGCGACCCTGGAAGAGCTGGACGAAGCGGCGCTGATCACCATCCTGACCGAGCCGAAGAACGCCATCACCAAGCAGTTCAAGAAGCTGTTCGAGATGGAGAACGTCGAGCTGGAGTTCCGTCCCGACGCGTTGGCCGCCATTGCCCGCAAGGCGCTCAAGCGCAAGACCGGTGCCCGTGGCCTGCGTACCATCGTGGAATCGGTGCTGCTGGACACCATGTACGAGCTCCCCTCGCAGGAGAACGTCAGCAAGGTGGTGGTGGATGAGTCGGTCATCGAACACAAGTCCGAACCGTACCTGATCTACCAGACCCCGCCAGCACCTGAACAGAAGGCCGCTGGCGCTGAATGATTCTTTCAATCGCTTGATTTGAAAGTATTTTTTAGCAGCGTCTTGCATCCTTGCGCCGATGGCCCCATAACGGGGCCATCGGCTTTTTTGTCTCTGGCCCCGCTGGAGCCGGAGAGGCGTATCCCCCCTTCCTGGAGCCCCCATGGCCCGTTCCCCAACTGAGACTCTCGACCTGCCGGTACTGCCGCTGCGTGACGTGGTGGTGTTCCCGCACATGGTCATCCCGCTGTTCGTCGGCCGTGACAAGTCCATGCATGCGCTGGAAAAGGCGATGGAAGCGGACAAGCGCATCCTGCTGCTGGCGCAGAAGTCGGCCGAGACCGACGATCCGCAGGAAGCCGACCTCTACCAGGTCGGTACCCTGGCGCAGGTGCTGCAGCTGCTGAAGCTGCCTGATGGCACCATCAAGGTGCTGGTGGAGGGTCTGTCGCGCGTACAGGTCAGCCAGGTCGGCGAGCGCGATGGCGCGCTGCAGGGCACCGCGGTGGAGATCCAGGCCGAAGACGGCCGCGAAGCGCGCGAGATCGAAGCGATCGCCCGTTCGCTGATGTCGCTGTTCGAACAGTACGTCAAGACCAACCGCAAGCTGCCGCCGGAGCTGCTGCAGACCCTGGCCGGCATCGAAGAGCCCGCGCGCCTGGCCGACACCATCGCCGCGCACATCAGCGTGCGCCTGGCCGACAAGCAGCGCCTGCTGGAAGTGCTGCCGGTAGGCGAGCGCCTGGAGATGCTGGTGGGCCTGGTCGATGGCGAAATCGACGTGCAGCAGATGGAAAAGCGCATCCGCGGCCGTGTGAAGTCGCAGATGGAAAAGAGCCAGCGCGAGTACTACCTCAACGAACAGATGAAGGCCATCCAGAAAGAACTGGGTGACCTGGACGACGCGCCGGGCGAGCTGGAAGAGCTGGCCCGCAAGATCGCCGAAGCCGGCATGCCCAAGCCGGTGGAAACCAAGGCCAAGGCCGAACTGACCAAGCTCAAGCAGATGTCGCCGATGTCGGCCGAGGCGGCCGTGGTGCGCAACTACCTGGACTGGATCCTGGGCGTGCCGTGGAAGAAGCGCACCAAGGTGCGCAAGGACCTGAAGGTCGCCCAGGACACCCTGGACGCCGACCATTACGGTCTGGAGAAGGTCAAGGACCGCATCCTGGAATACCTGGCGGTGCAGTCGCGGGTGAAGCAGATGAAGGGTCCGATCCTGTGCCTGGTCGGGCCGCCGGGCGTGGGCAAGACCTCGCTGGGCCAGTCCATCGCCAAGGCCACCAACCGCAAGTTCGTGCGCATGAGCCTGGGCGGCGTGCGCGACGAGGCCGAGATCCGTGGCCACCGTCGCACCTACGTCGGTTCGATGCCCGGCCGGATCGTGCAGAACCTCAACAAGGTGGGCAGCAAGAACGCGCTTTTCCTGCTGGATGAGATCGACAAGATGTCGATGGACTTCCGCGGCGATCCGTCGTCGGCGCTGCTGGAAGTGCTGGACCCGGAACAGAACAACTCCTTCAACGACCATTACCTGGAAGTGGACCTGGACCTGTCCGAGGTCATGTTCGTGGCCACGTCCAATTCGCTGAACATTCCCGGCCCGTTGCTGGACCGCATGGAAGTGATCCGCATCCCCGGCTATACCGAGGATGAGAAGCTCAACATCGCCATGCGCTACCTGGTGCCCAAGCAGATCAAGGCGGCCGGCCTGAAGCCGGAAGAGCTGGAAATCGAGGGTGCGGCGATCCAAGACATCGTGCGCTACTACACGCGCGAATCCGGCGTGCGCAGCCTGGAACGCGAAATCGCCAAGATCTGCCGCAAGGTGGTCAAGGAGATCGCGCTGGCCGGTCCGGCCGGCCTGCCCAAGCCAAAGGCGGTGAAGGGGAAGAAGGCGAAGAAGGGCGCGCTGGTGCTGGTGGACGGCAGCAACGTGGACAAGTATCTGGGCGTGCGTCGCTTCGACTTCGGCCGCGCCGAAGAAGAAAACGAGATCGGCCTGGTGACGGGCCTGGCATGGACCGAAGTCGGCGGCGACCTGCTGCAGATCGAATCCACGCTGGTGCCGGGCAAGGGCCAGCTGATCCTGACCGGCCAGCTGGGCAACGTCATGAAGGAGTCCGCTTCGGCCGCGCTGTCGGTGGTGCGCTCGCGTGCGGTGCAGTTCGGTATCGATGCCGCCTTCCTGCAGAAGCAGGACGTGCACGTGCACGTGCCCGATGGTGCCACCCCCAAGGATGGCCCCAGCGCCGGCGCGGCGATGGTCACCTCGCTGGTGTCCATCCTGACCAAGGTGCCGGTGCGCGCCGATGTGGCGATGACCGGCGAGATCACCCTGCGCGGTCGCGTCACGGCCATTGGCGGCTTGAAGGAAAAGCTGCTGGCGGCACTGCGTGGTGGCATCCGCACGGTCATCATCCCGGAAGAGAACCGCAAGGATCTTGCCGACATCCCGGCCAACGTCACGCGTGATATCGACATCATCCCGGTGAAGTACATCGAGCAGGTGCTCGACCTGGCACTGGAGCGTCCGCTGACGCCGAAGAAGGCGCGTAAGACTGCGCAGCGCGTCACTGTTCGCAGCAAGGCCAAGACACCTTCCGCCACGCGCGTCAAGCACTGAAGCGCGTACCGCAAACGGCCGAAACCCGCGTCATTGCTGGGTTTTCGGCTTGCGCGGGTGTAGGGCCACTGGTATAAAAGCAGCACTCGCGAATCAGCTGCATCCAATTCGCTGAACCGATCCAATTTGCCGTCGTGCATGCTGCAACGAACGATGGCGTCCCTGGCTAATCCGCGGGTCCCCCGCAATAAGGAGCTGTAGAGAATGAACAAGACCGAATTGATCGACGCCGTTGCCGAGACCGCTGACCTGACCAAGGCAGAGTCCGCTCGCGCTGTCGATGCCGTCGTTGCTGCCGTCACCAAGGCACTGAAGAGCGGTGATGCTGTGACGCTGGTCGGCTTTGGCACCTTCCAGGTCCGTGACCGCGCTGCCCGCACCGGCCGCAACCCGAAGACCGGCGACACCATCGCGATCGCTGCTTCGAAGAATCCGTCGTTCAAGGCTGGTAAGGCCCTGAAGGATGCTGTAAACTAAGCGGCTCGCTGGGGTGCTTAGCTCAGCGGTAGAGCGTCTCCTTTACACGGAGAGGGTCGGGGGTTCGAAACCCTCAGCACCCACCACAGCACCGCGGTAAAGTTTGAAATGTGGAGCGGTAGTTCAGCTGGTTAGAATGCTGGCCTGTCACGCCGGAGGTCGCGGGTTCGAGTCCCGTCCGCTCCGCCATTTTCAACGAGGCCTCCGGGTTCACCCTGGGGGCTTTGTTTTCTCCACCGCTTCGGCGGAAGGGAAGACAAAAAGTTTTGCAGCACGGAGCGGTAGTTCAGCTGGTTAGAATGCTGGCCTGTCACGCCGGAGGTCGCGGGTTCGAGTCCCGTCCGCTCCGCCACTGCAGATTTGGTAACACCTTGTGAAAAACTTCTAAAAAAAGTGTTCATGAGGCTGGGCAATCAGACGATCTTCGGATAGAATGAGCGCCTGCAAAGTTTCAACGCGGAGCGGTAGTTCAGCTGGTTAGAATGCTGGCCTGTCACGCCGGAGGTCGCGGGTTCGAGTCCCGTCCGCTCCGCCACGATTGAAGAGCCCCTGGTGAAAACCAGGGGCTTTTTTTATGCCTCGCGTCCGGCCCCGCTGCGCCCCGCGTGGCACCTGCTTTGGAGCCTGCGCCTGAAGCGGGTTACACTGCGCGGCTCGCCACCAAGGCCATGATTTTTCCCATGCTGCAGAAACTTCGCGACAAGACCTCGGGCTGGATCGTCACCGTGATCCTGGGGCTGCTGATGATCCCGTTCCTGTTCGTCATCGATAGCAGCTACCTCGGTGGCGTCGGTGCGCAGAACGTGGCCAAAGTATCGGCACCGCCGTCCTGGTGGTCCTCGGCACCGTCCTGGTGGCCGGCCCGCCTGCTGTGGAAGCACCACGAAATCACGTCGCAGGAATTCCGCGAGCGCTTCGAGCAGGAGCGTGCCCGCGTGCGCCAGCAGCAGGGTGAAGACTTCGATCCGCGCGCCTTTGAAAGCGCCGAGAACAAGCTCGCCGTGCTCGACCAGCTGATCGACGAACAGGTCGTGCGCCTGGCTGGCGAACAGTCCGGCGTGGTGATCGGCGATTCCGCGGTACGCGAATACATCGCCACCATCCCGGCCTTCCTTGGCCCCGATGGCAAGTTCAACGGCGACCAGTACCGCATCGCGCTGGCCAGCGGCAACCCGCCGCGCACCCCGGCGATGTTCGAACAGCTGGTGCGCACCAGCCTGCAGCAGTCGATCATTCCCAGTGCGCTGCAGAACTCCGGCTTCGTCACCGAAGCCGAGACCGAGCGCCTGCTCAAGCTGCTGGGTGAAACCCGCGACGTCGAAATCGCCATGCTGCCCGAGCAGCCGGCCGACACCGCACCGGTCACCGATGCGCAGATCAAGCAGTGGTATGACGCGCACACCAAGGACTTCCGCCAGGCCGAGTCGGTCAAGCTGGAATACGTGGAAATCAACGGCGCCACGCTGCCGGCACCGGCCGCGCCGGACGAAGCCAGCCTGCGCAAGCGCTACGACGAAGAGAAGGCACGCTTCGCCACGCCGGAACAGCGCCTGACTTCGCACATCCTGATCAGCACCGGCGACGGCGCTGAAGCCAAGGCCGCCAAGCTGGCGGCCGACGCCAAGGCGGCAGGCGCCGACTTCGCCGCGCTGGCCAAGGCCAACTCCGATGACACCGGGTCCAAGGAGCAGGGCGGCGACCTGGGTTGGGTCGATCGCGGTGCGATGGTCAAGCCGTTCGAAGATGCCGTGTTCGCAGCCAAGGCCGGCGACATCATCGGCCCGGTCAAGACCGACTTCGGCTACCACGTGATCCAGGTGCGCGAAGTGCGCGGTGGTGAGGGACGTTCGTTCGAAGACGTGCGCGACCAGCTGATGGCCGAGCAGACCAAGGCTGATGGCGAGCGCGGTTACACCGAGCTGGCCGGCCGCGTGGTCGATGCGACCAACAAGAGCCCGAGCGACCTGGCCGCTGCCGCCAAGGCGGTGAACCTGCCGCTGCAGACCGTCGGTCCGTTCACCCGCCAGGATGCCACCGGCATCGCCGCCAACCCGGCCGTGCTGCGCGCTGCGTTCTCCGACATCCTGGTACAGGACGGCACCTCCAGCGATCCGATCGCGCTGGACGAATCGGGTAACCACAGTGTGGTGATCCGCGTGGCCGAACATACCCCGGAGCAGGCCATCCCGCTGGAAAAGGCGCGCGAGCAGGTGATCGCCGCCGTGCACGCCGACCGCACCCGCCAGGCCGCCGAGAAGGCCGCTGATGCGCTGCTGGCCAAGCTGAAGGGCGGCCAGACGCTGCAGGCGCTTGCTGAAAGCGAGAAGCTGCAGGTCAGCCCGATGCCGGGCCTGCCGCGCACCCAGCCGGTGCCGACCGCGGAGATCAACCGTGCGGTGTTCGGTGCGGCGCTGCCGGCCGAAGGCAAGCCGAGCTACGGCAAGGTGGACGTGCAGGGTCGTGCGGTGGTGTTCGCGGTGACCAAGGTCACCCCGGGCGACGTCAAGGAAGTGACCGCCGAACAGCGCCAGCAGCTCAAGCAGCAGCTGAGCCAGATCGACGGCATGGCCGCGGCCGACGCCTTCATCAAGTCGACCCGCAAGCGTTTCGTCGTCCAGACCACCGAAGCCAACCTGTAACGGTTGGCCGCGGCGGCGAACAAAAAGCCCGGCACTGCCGGGCTTTTTGTTGCGCGTCCCCTCGGTAGCGCCAAGCCATGCCTGGCGTTGATGCCTGATGCAACGGCCCGCTGCGCTCGCCGACCATGGGTCGGCGCTACCGAAGCACATTGCCGATCGGTAGCGCCAAGCCATGCCTGGCGTTGATGCCTGATGCAACGGCCCGCTGCGCTCGCCGACCGTGGGTCGGCGCTACCGAAGCACATTGCCGACCGGTAGCGCCGAGCCATGCTCGGCGAACACCGAAGCACGTTGACGATCAGTCTTCGACGCGCAGCACCGCGCCGGGCTTCAGCACGGCCTTGCCGCTGAGGCCGTTCAGGCTGAGCAGCGCCTTGACCGGCATGCCGTAGCGGCGCGCGATGGTCCACGGCGATTCGCCGTTGCGCACGGTATGGCGGCGGTTGCGCGGGCGGTCTGCCGCGCTGGCCACGCTGCGTGCTGCGGCCGGCGCAGGCTGGGCCGACGCAACGGCGACGGCTGGCATCGCGGCCTCATCCAGGCTGGCCACCATCGCCGACGCATCCACGGCAGGCGTGTTGACCGGTGCCAGCAGTCGCACCGGGGCGCTCTGCGGACGGCCACGGCCGCTGGCGGCCGGGTTCAGTCGGGCAATCCGCGCCGGGTCCAGCGAACGCTGGGCCGCCCATTGCTGCACGCTGGTGCCGGCCGGCAGGGTGTGGCTCTTCAGCACCGGCACGGTGCGGTCCAGCGAGGCCATCACCGACGGCTGCTCTTCCGCGTTTTCCAGCACGCAGGCCAGGGCATGCAGCTTTTCAACATAGGCGTGGGTGACCGGCGAAAGGCCCGGCAGCTCCGCCGGCACCGCATTGGTGGCATTCATGCCGGCCTTGCGCAGGCCCTGCAGCACACGGTACTCGCCGGCGTTGTAGGCCATGGTGGCCAGGCGCCAGTCGCCGCCGAACATCCCGTGCAGGGTCTTCAGGTAGCGCACCGCGGCCTGGGTGGAATCCACCGCCGACAGACGGCCGTCATAGCCTTCGCTCATGGGCACGCGGTGGTTGCGCGCGGTGGTGGCGATGAACTGCCACAGGCCGGCCGGACCGGCCGCGCTGCGCGCGCTCGGGCGGTAGCCGCTTTCCACGAACGGAATCAGGGCGAACTCGGTGGGCAGGCTGGCTTTGCGCAGTTCTTCCACCACGTAGCCGAACAGCACCAGCGCATCATCGTTCTGGTTGGCCAGCCGGGCCGGCGCATGGGCGAACTGTTTCTGCCAGCGCGGGCTGGTGGCCTCCGCATCGCAGGTCGGTTCAGCCAGGCCTTCGCGGAAGCTGGCGAAGATGTCCTGGCCGTTGCGCACGCTGGGGGCCGGCAGGGTCGACGCATCCAGCGGCAAGGCGGCGGCGCCGGCCAGGTTCTGGGACAAGCCCGCGCCCAAAGACTGCGCGTTGGCGGTTCCGGCAAGCCCCAGCATGATCCCCAGGGCGAGCGATGTACTTCGGCGCCTCATGCGCGAAAGCCGTCTTTCCAGTGCCGAAGTCCGGCCATCACCTCGACATCGTCGGTGATCTCCCGCCCCAGATGAGCCGACACCGCCGCACGGATGGGCGCGGTGTGGGTACGCAGGAACGGATTGCTTCGTAATTCGTCTGCCAACAGCACGGGCAGGGTAGAGCGGTCATCGCGGCGCATGGCCAGTGCCTCCTCATGGCGCTGCCTCAGGGCAGCGTTGGCGGGGTCGACATGCCGCGCGAAGACGGCATTTGACACGGTGTATTCGTGGGCACAGCAGACAAGCAGCTGGGCCGGCAGGGACGCCAGGCTGCGCATGGTGGCGAGCAGCTGGGACGGCGTACCTTCGAACAGGCGCCCACAGCCCAGGCTGAACAATGCATCTCCACTGAAAAGGTGTTCATCAGTGTGAAACGCGACATGGCTGAGGGTGTGCCCGGGCACGGATACTACGTGGAACGTCCGCCCCACTGCCTGAACGCGTTCACCATCGGCTACGCGCTCGGTCGCCATCGGAATGCGCGGTTCCTCTGGCGCAATCACCCTGATGCCGGGAAAACGCGCCTGCAGCGCGCTGACACCGCCGATGTGGTCATCGTGGTGGTGGGTGAGCAGGATCGCCTGTGGCCGCAGTCCGGCCTCGACCGCAGCCAGCACCGGCGCAGCATCGCCGGGATCGACGACCACGGCCGCGCCGTCGTCGCCGGCCAGGCACCAGATGTAATTGTCCGCCAATGCGGGCAGGGCAGTGAGTCGCATAGAATCGGACCATGCCCGCGCTGCAGAGCCTCCGTCAAGCGACACCCGAAACGTGGTTCGACAGCGAACCGGCGCAGCTGCTGTATCAGCTGGAGCAGCAGCTGCTGCTGCCGCAGCTGGCCGGACTGCCCGCGCAGCCGTGGTTGTGGATCAGCCCCAGCCCGCGTTGGCTGCAGGGCGCGGCGCTGGGCGGGCGTGGCCTGCGGCTGTACCGCGACGGCACCGGGTATGCCGGTGAAGCGCGCTGCGCGCTGCCGTTGCCGCTGCCCAATGAAAGCGTCCACGCCATCGTGCTGCAGCACGTGACCGCTGCCGATGCGGCGCTGCTGCTGGCCGAGTGTGATCGCGTGCTGATGCCCGGCGGCAAGCTGTTCCTGAGCAGCCTCAACCCGTTCAGCCCCTACCGCACCCAATGGCGGCGGCATGGCATGGTGGTGCGCACCCCGCAGCGCCTGCGCCAGCTGCTGGAGCGGGTCGGCCTGGAATGCGGGCCCACCCGTTACATCGGCCCGCTGTGGCCGTCCGGCGCTGGCGGCGGCACAATGGCGCCGCTGCGCGCGGCGTGTCTGTTCAGCGCCGAAAAGCGCACGTTTGCCTTGCCGGGGCCCACGCCCCTGAAGGTACGCTGGCAGGGGCCGATCGCCACCCCCGGCATGACCCGTTCGATCCTGGAAACGCATGAAAACCATTGAAGTACACACCGACGGCTCCTGCCTCGGTAACCCTGGCCCGGGCGGCTGGGCGGCCCTGCTGCGCTACAAGGCGCACGAACGCGAACTGAGCGGCGGCGAGCCCAACACCACCAACAACCGGATGGAGTTGATGGCTGCCATTTCCGGCCTGGAAGCGCTGAGCGAACCCTGCCAGATCGTGCTCTTCACCGATTCGCAGTACGTGCGCCAGGGCCTGACCGAGTGGCTGCCCGGCTGGATCCGCAAGAACTGGAAGACCGCCGGCGGTTCGCCGGTGAAGAACCGCGAACTGTGGGAGCGCCTGCACGCGGCGACCCTGCGCCACCAGATCGACTGGCGCTGGGTGAAGGGCCACTCCGGCGACCCGGACAACGAACGCGTGGACGTGCTGGCGCGTGAAGCGGCCACCCGGGTGCGCGACACCGGCATGGCGGTAAACTGAGCCCATGCGTCAGATCATCCTGGATACCGAAACCACTGGCCTGGCCTGGCAGAAAGGCAACCGCGTCGTTGAAATCGGCTGCGTGGAGCTGTTCAAGCGCCGCCCCAGTGGCAACCATTACCACCAATATCTCAAGCCGGACGTCGACTTCGAACCCGGCGCGCAGGAAGTCACCGGGCTGACCCTGGATTTCCTGGCCGACAAGCCGGACTTCGCGCAGGTGGCCGAAGCCTTCCTGGCCTTCATCGACGGCGCCGAGCTGATCATCCACAACGCGGCCTTCGACCTGGGCTTCCTGGACAACGAACTGTCCAAGCTGGGGCCGCAGTTCGGCAAGATCACCGACCGCTGCACCGTGGTGGATACGCTGGCGCTGGCGCGCGAGCGCTTCCCCGGCCAGCGCAATTCGCTGGATGCGCTGTGCAAGCGGCTGGGCGTGGACAATTCGCACCGCCAGCTGCACGGCGCGCTGCTCGATGCGCAGATCCTCGGCGATGTGTATATCGCGCTGACCTCCGGCCAGGACGACCTCGGTTTCGACCTGGGCGAAGAGGGCAGTGCGGCGGCGCTGGCGCTGGCGGGGTTCGACCCGGCCAAGCTGTTGCCGCGCCCGCGCGTGCAGGCCACCGCATCGGAACTGGAAGCCCACGCCGCGCGCCTGGAGCGCCTGCGCAAGAAGGCCGGCCACGCGCTGTGGGATGGCCCGAAGCAGGAAGAGGCCGCCGTCGCCTGACGCCCGGCGTCGGCACTGCCCATCGCTGACCGCTGCCTCAGTGGCAGCGCACCAGCACTACGGTGATGTTGTCCGAACCGCCGCCATCCAGTGCGGCGGCCACCAGCGAATCCACGCATTCCTGCGCGCTGGTGTCATCGAAGGCCAGCGTGCGGGAAATCCCGCTGTCGTCCAGCTCTTCGGTGAGCCCGTCGCTGCACAGCAGCAGCTGCATGCCCGGGCGCAGCTCGCCGGCGGTGGTGGCCACGTTCAGATGCGCCGGATCGGTCACCCCCAATGCCTGGGTGACCACGTTGCGATGCGGGTGCGCGCGCGCCTGTTCCGGGGTCAGGTTGCCCTGTGCCAGCATCTCCTGCACCACGCTGTGGTCCTGGCTGAGCTGGGCCAGCTGGCCGTCGCGCCACAGGTAGGCCCGGCTGTCGCCGACCCACGCCACTTCGTAGCGGTTGCCCTGCACGCGGGCGGCCACCACGGTGGTGCCCATCGGCAGGCTGTCGTTGCGGCGGCGCGAGGCACGGATGATCTCCTCGTCCGCGGTGCGGATGGCCTGGGCCAGTGGCGCGCCGCGGCGGATCTCGCGCACGATGGTTTCGCGTGCCAGCGCACTGGCCACCTCGCCACAGGCGTGTCCGCCCATGCCATCGGCGACCAGCCACAGTGCCAGCTCACCGTCCCCGTAGTAGGTGTCTTCGTTCAGCGCGCGGCGCAGGCCGGGGTGGGTCAGGTGTCCGAATTCGATCATGGGGGAGCGCGCAGGAAAGGGGGATGCAGCAGGGAGAACGCCATCATCGCGGTGGGGCGGACATCCGACAAGCCGCGAAGTCAGCGCAGTTTCACTTTCTTGCTGGTGATGGCTTGTGAATATCCGCGCATCCTCGTATCATGCGCGTCCCCGGTACGCCGGGGGAACCGGAGAGGTGGCAGAGCGGTTGAATGTACCTGACTCGAAATCAGGCAGGCGTTTATAGCGCCTCGGGGGTTCGAATCCCCCCCTCTCCGCCAGACAAAAAGAAAAGGGCCACCCCACGGGTGGCCCTTTTCTTTTTGCCTGCCGAGAGCGGGCAGGAGAGACCCCCCGCGGGGTTCGACGGTTCTGCAGGAGCAGAACCGGACAGCCGCAGGCTGGCCCCGAAGCGCAGCGCCCCGCATTTACCAGCCCACCATCCGCCGCGCGCTATCATCTCCCTCTGCTTCCAGAGAGTGCTCCCATGACCGCTGAAATCCTCGTCCCCGTCGCCTTCGGCGAACTGCTCGACAAGATCTCCATCCTGCAGATCAAGTCCGAGCGCATCAGTGACGAGGCCAAGCTGGCCAACGTGCGCACCGAGCTCTCCGCGCTGGAAAAGACCTGGATGGCCCACCCGGCCGGCGGCAAGGACGTGGCCCAGCTGCGAGCCGAGCTGAAGGCCGTCAACGAAGAACTGTGGGACATCGAAGACAACATCCGCCTGCAGGACAAGGCCGGTGACTTCGGTGATGCCTTCGTCGCGCTGGCGCGCAGCGTCTACCTGCGCAACGACGAACGCGCGCGCATCAAGAAGGCGATCAACCTGGCGCTGGGTTCGGCGTATGTGGAAGAGAAGTCATACAAGGACTACCGCGCTGGCTGACAGCCCGGGTAGTGATGGCCGCTGGCCGTCATGCTTCCAGGGTGACGGCCAGCGGCCGTCACTACCGGGCCGTCACTATCGGTCGGCGGCGTAGCGTTCGAAGGCAGCGATACCGTCCTCCACGGTGATCAGTTCCATCACGTCGTCGAACTCGATCTTGGTACCCCATTTCAGCGCGCTGGCCGGCTTGCCCAGGTACTTGCGCGCCGCATCGTCATAGCGGTCCACGCAGTAGCGGCGGTCCGAATACGGCCCACTGCGATGCGGATTGCTGGCCGCATGCAGGCCCAGCACCTTGGTGCCCATCGCGTTGGCGATGTGCATCGGCCCGGAATCCGGGGACATCACCAGCGCCGCGCGGGCCAGCAGGGCCGGCAACTGCTTCAGCGTGTCCTTGCCGACCAGGTCCAGCGCCGGCTGCACCATCTGGGCCTGGATGGCATCGGCGGTGCGCCGTTCCAGTTCGCTCCGGCCCCCGCACAGCACCACCCGCCACCCGCGCGCGCTGGCGTGGTTGGCCACCGCGGCGTAGCGCTCGGCATACCAGTTGCGGCGCTCATGGCTGGAACACGGGGAGATCATCAGCACCGGCCGCCCATCGTCCTGCCACTGCGCCTGCGCCCAGGCATGCGCCTGGTCCGGTACCGCCAGGTCCCAGCTGACCTCGGTCTGCTTCAGGCCCAGCGGCTCGCAGAAGCTGCCGATGGCATCCAGCACATGGATGCCGGGGCGGTCCGGGATGCGTTCGTTGATGAACAGCCCATGCAGATCCTTGGAGCGGCTGCGGTCATAACCGATCCGGCGACGGGCGGGTATGAAGGCCGACAACACGTTGGCCCGGAACGCCACCTGCATCTGCAGCAGGGCATCGAAGCGCTCGGCCGGAAGCTCCGCGCGCAGGGCCTTCATGCCCGCCAGCCCGGTCTTCTTGTCGTAGGCGTGGAAGGTCACTCCGGGCAGCCCGTCCAGCAGTTTCAAGCCGACCTTGTCGATCACCCAGTGGATCGGGATGCCCGGCCGCGCGGCCTGCAGCGTGCGTACCAGCGGCACGACATGGGTCACGTCGCCCAGCGCGGACAAACGCAAAAGGCACAGGGAAGGGGACGGTGATGCCATGGTGTTGTTAGACTCGAAGGAATGGTCGCATTCGACGCCAATGAAGCGCTGACGCCTTGCCGTGATGGTCGCGGTATGGGTGCCATTCTGTTCGACCGCGAACGGCTGCGGCAAGCCGACGCCAGTCTGTTCTCGCCCCAGCACTGGGGAGAGCGGGCGCGGCCGGTGGGCGAGGGCGGCCGCGGCAGTGCCTGGTTCATCGACGCGCCGTTCGGCCCCAGCGTGCTGCGGCACTACCTGCGCGGTGGCCTGGTGGCCAAGCTGAGCCGCGACAGGTACCTGTGGCGCGGCTCGCAGCACACCCGCAGCTTCGCCGAATTCCGGCTGATGCGTACCCTGCGCGAACTCAAGCTGCCGGTGCCACGGCCCATCGCCGCGTATTACATGCGCGAAGGCCTGCGTTACCGCTGCGCGATCCTGATGGAGCGCATCGAAGACGTCCGTTCGCTGGCCGACCGTGCCCTGGTCGCCGGCCGCGGCGCGCCGTGGGAAGAGACCGGCCGCCTGATTGCGCGCTTCCATCGCGCCGGGCTGGACCACGCCGACCTCAACGCGCACAACATCCTGTTCGATGGCAACGGGCATGGTTGGCTGATCGATTTCGATCGCGGCGTGCAGCGCATCCCGGCCACCGCCTGGCGCGAGCGCAATCTCAAGCGCCTGCTGCGTTCACTGCTGAAACTGCGCGGCGAGCGCAGCACCGATGACGTGGAAAAAGATTTCGCCCGCCTGCGCCGTGCCTACGACCTGGCGTGGAACCGGGGAACCTGATGGACTGGTCGCTGCGTTTCCTCGGCGTCGGCAATGCGTCGGCGGTGGAGCTGGGTTCGCCGATGTCGGTGATCGAACGCGATGGCCGGCCGTGGCTGACCATCGACTGCGGCGGCGAAGGACTGACCGCGTTCCAGGCGCACTACGGCCACATGCCGCAGGCGCTGTTCGTCACCCATGTGCACCTGGACCACGTCGCAGGCTTCGAGCGCCTGTTCGTGGATACCTTCTTCAGCGCGCAGCGCCGCGGCAAGGTGCGGCTGTATGTGCCGGCGCCGGTAGTGCCGCTGCTGCACAGGCGCATCGGCGATTACCCGAACGTACTGGCCGAGGGCGGCGCCAACTTCTGGGATGCCTTCCAGCTGATCGTGGTCGGTGATGCGTTCTGGCACGAGGGGGTGCGGCTGGAGGTATTCCCCGCGCGCCATCACTGGCCGGAGACGGCCTATGGGCTGCGCCTGAAAGGCGCGCTGACCTGGAGCGGGGATACCCGCCCGATCCCGGAAATGCTTGCGCGCTTTGCCGATGACAACGAACTGATCGCCCATGACTGCGGCCTGCACGGCAACCCTTCGCACACCGGCGTGGATGACCTGGAGCGCGAATACAGCGCGGCACTGCAGGCGCGGATGATGCTCTACCACTACGCCAGCGTGGCCGACGGCGATGCAATGCGCGCGCGCGGCCACCGCGTTGCGATGCCGGGCGAATGCGTGCCGCTGGCAGCGCCGACGGCGATGCAGGCGCCCTGACGCGCGCTACAAACAGGTAGCGCCGAGCCGTGCTCGGCAGCGGGATTTTTCCGGGATTGCAGGAACTGACGCAGGCCGCGCTTCGCGCTCGCCAAGCATCGCTATGCCGGTCTTCCTGACCGGCACCCTTCGGGCCGTCGCAAGCGACGTTGGCAGCGGCTCCTGCCGCAGCCTTCGGCGCTGCACGGGTGGGGCTGAAAAGGTGGCGACCCCGCCGGCTGACCTCGGCGCCCGCGTCGATCGATACCGTTGCTGCCTTCCGGCCCTGGCGGGATTTTCGATCTAGCGTCGCGAGGGGCCGACGGGGCCACCATAGAGACGTGGTCACCTTGCTGGCGACCTGTCACGGCCATGGGACGCAGCGCGAAGCGCCTGGAACCCGGTCCGGACTGCACATCGCTGGGGGATGGCAGGCGCGCATTCTAGCGCATGCGTGCCTGCGTTAGCCAGCAGATTGCACTGAATGAGCTGTAACCCGGACGCCTGCAGGAGGGCCGTCGCAGGGTGGCCTTGCTAGAATCCACCCCGGAGGAACGGCCTCCCCCATACCGGGTTGAAATGTCCAGGACGGCCTGGCCCCTGCAAAGGAGGCCGCCATGGCCTGGATCTATCTTCTGTTCGCCGGCCTGCTGGAAATTGTCTGGGCCGTTTCGATGAAACAGTCCGAAGGCTTCAGCAAGCTCACCCCCACGCTCATCACGCTGGTCGGCATGATTGCCAGCTTCTGGCTGCTGGCCGTGGCCATGCGCAGCCTGCCGCTGGGCACCGCGTATACCATCTGGACCGGCATCGGCGCGGTCGGTGCATTCGTGGTGGGCATCGTGTTCCTGGGCGAGCAGGTCAGTGCGATGCGCATCGGCGCGGCCGTGCTGATCGTGTGTGGACTGGTGCTGATGAAGCTTTCCAGCAGTTGATGCGCGACAAGGTGATGGCGGGGCGTCACGCGCTCCGCTTCACCACCGCAAGCAGGGTCTGCAGCAGTTCGTCGCAGGCCTGCGCCTTGCTGATATCGGCATCGGCTGCGGCCTGCGACAGCGTATCGGCAGCGCCGAGCACCGCCCACATGCCGGCAGCCGTAACTCCTCCCGGGCCTGCGAAGGGAGCAAAAATGCGCTGGCATTTTTCGATGAACGCCTGCTGGTAGCGGCGCCTCACCGCCTGCAGTTCCGGTGAGCCGCCCAGCGCGGCGACGACCGCGGAGATCTCCTGTCCCTGGGTCAGCACGCACTCGACGTAGCTGGTGGCAACCACGCGCGCTTTTTCCGGCAGCGTGGCGCGCGCCGCATCGACGGCGGAATCGAACACCACCGTCTGCCTCACGTCGTAATCTTCGTACAGCGCGGCCAGCAGGCCATTGCGGGTGCCGAAGTGATCGTAGGCGACCGGCTTGGTGACACCCGCCGCCTCGGCCAGCCGCGCCAAGGTCAGTTGGTCGGTGCCTTCTTCGCTGATCAGCGCCCACGCCACATCAAGCAGTTGGCGTGTGCGTTGTTCGCGCGGCAGGCGACGGCGCGCACTCGGCGTGGTGGCGGCAGGATGCTTTGACAACGACTCAATCCTCGGGGTGGGCGATGCGGCGTCCAATCGCAAAAGCAGTGTCCAGGTGCGCGGCCGGGAAGCCGGGATCCGATGCGAGCAGGCGCGTAGAACCGGCAACCGTCGCACCACAGTAGTCGAAAATGCCGTGGTCGATCTGGGTCGTCATGGCCTTGGCATAGCCGTGGCGTTCGATCATCCCTGCGTCGGCGCCGCCATTGGCGACCAGGTGTACCCGCAGGCGCTGCAGTTTCTTCAGCACCTTTCCGTCGGGACCCTCGTCGTAGGCCCAGCCGTTGGTGAAAACACGGTCGATCCAACCTTTCAGCAGCGCGGGGAACGACCACCAGTAAAGGGGGTAGACCAGCAACAGCGTATCGGCGCGGTCCAGCCGCTCATGTTCCCTGGCCACGTCATCGGGGGCGGCGCCGCGCTTTTCGAAATGGGCGATGTCGGCCGTGTTGAACACCGGGTCAAAGCGTTCCGCGGACAGGTCTGCGATCTCGACGCTGGCGGTGGGATCGGCGTGCATGATGCCCTCTGCCACCCGCTTGGCAATGGCGTGGGTGAGAGCGTCCGGATTGGGGTGGGGAACCACGATGAGCGTGTGCATGGATAGCCTTCAGTTGGTTACGGTAAGTAACTTACTATAAGTATATATCAACGCCACCACAGCCCCGCTGGTGGAACGCTGCAAGCTCATCCGGCCCCGGTTTTGCGCGCAATAGGACGGTAGCCCTGCCATTCCGGGCGCGGCGGCTTGCCGGATCCGTTGGGCCGCAGATGCACGTGCAGCTCGCCGAATGCGCCGAGGGCCAGGCAGTTGTCGACCTCGCGCAGGTCATCCTTGTGCAGTTGCCGTGCGCCCTGCAGCAGGCTGCGCCGCGCCTTCGCCTTGGCGCCTGCGGCATCGGCTGCCACGAACAGGCCGAACGCGTGCAGTTCGGCCAGGCTGTCCGCGCGATAGCCGCCCATGTTGACGAAGAACAGCGTGAGTCCGGACGGGTCGGGCCCGGGCGCGAGATGCACGTCGAAGCCGTCGGCCCAGTCGATGACGCTGTAGCCGTCCAGGTGCAGGCTGCCGGGGTCGCCGAACCAGGCGTCGCGCAGGGCAGGGTAGGCGTCCTGCACGCGCCGCACGGCAGCGAATTGCACGTCGTGCAGTTCGATGTTGGCGCGGCCTGCGGTGCCGCCGACGTAGAACTGGTAGAGCCTTGGGCTGGACGTCGGGTCAGGGGGCATGCAGTACACGGAGGGGAAGGGCTGGCCAGCGTAGCAAGGCCGGTGTGGCAGGACACAACGCGTTGTTCGCAGGATGCCAATGCACGCGCAGGTAGTGTCGGGTGATCACCCATTACGCGAGGACTGCCGATGCTGTTTTCACCCGATACCGCCCTGCAGCGCCGCGCGCCGACCCACCACCTGCTGCACATCGCCGGGTCGGCAGCGGCGCTGTGCCTGATGACCGCGTGCACGGCACAGGCGCCGGCGCCTGCGGCCCCCGTTGCAGCGGACCCTGCACCCGTGGCGGCCGATGGCGGGCATCCAGCCGACACAGCGGCCCCGGCGCCGGAGCGCCCGATGGACGAGGTGCCGCGCGAGGAGGCGACCGCGTCGGGCGAGCGTTCCTACCGCTTCTCCAACGGCTGCGTGGTGGTGGTCGAAGCCAAGCGGGCGGTGGTCAAGCAGGAGGGGCCGCAATGCCAGTCGCACCATCGGGACATCGCGCTGTTGTACGCGTCGGGGGATTGAGGGCTGCGCCAGGGGCCAGCCCGCGGCTGTCCGGATCTGCTCCTGCAGATCCGTCGAACCCGGGGGCTTCTCATCTGCCGCTCTGTCCACCAGGCAAATAAAAAGGGCCGCCCGATGGGCAGCCCTTTTCATTTGTCTGGCGGAGAGAGGGGGATTCGAACCCCCGAAGCGCGGTTTAGACGCTTACACACTTTCCAGGCGTGCTCCTTCAACCGCTCGGACACCTCTCCGGATTCCCCTGCGGAACGACAATGCCGTTGCAGGGGCCGCAGATTCTAGCTGGCTGCGCGGCAGGACACAAGGCCCTGCAGTTGCCGACGTAGGGGGCTGGACAGGCGTGGCACAATGGTCGTCCTGATGAAGACGGTGGCCTGATGTCCTATCTCGTCCTTGCCCGCAAGTGGCGTCCAAAGCGTTTTGCCGAGCTGGTGGGCCAGGAACACGTGGTCCGCGCGCTTACCAATGCGCTGGACAGCGGTCGCGTGCATCACGCTTTCCTGTTTACCGGTACCCGCGGGGTGGGCAAGACCACCATCGCGCGAATTTTCGCCAAATCGCTGAACTGCGAACAGGGCACCAGTGCTGATCCCTGCGGCCAGTGTCCGGCCTGCCTGGACATCGATTCCGGCCGCTACATCGACCTGCTGGAAATCGATGCGGCGTCCAACACCGGCGTGGACGATGTCCGCGAAGTGATCGAAAACGCGCAGTACATGCCCTCGCGCGGCAAGTACAAGGTCTACCTGATCGACGAAGTGCACATGCTGTCCAAGGCGGCGTTCAATGCGCTGCTGAAGACGCTGGAAGAGCCGCCGGAGCACGTCAAATTCCTGCTGGCCACCACCGATCCACAAAAGCTGCCGGTGACCGTGCTCAGCCGCTGCCTGCAGTTCAACCTGAAGCGTCTGGACGAAGACCAGATCCAGGGGCAGATGACCCGGATCCTGGCGGCGGAAGAAATCGAAGCCGACGACAGCGCCATCGTGCAGCTGTCCAAGGCCGCCGATGGCAGCCTGCGCGACGGGCTGTCCTTGCTCGACCAGGCCATCGCCTACGCCGGCGGTGCGCTGCGCGAGGACGTGGTGCGCACCATGCTGGGCACGGTGGATCGCACCCAGGTGGCGGCCATGCTCGACGCGCTGGCCGAAGGCGATGGCCAGCGCCTGCTGAAGGTGGTCGCCGCGCTGGCAGAGTTCTCGCCGGACTGGAGCGGTGTGCTGGAAGCGCTCGCCGATGCCCTGCACCGGATCCAGGTGCAGCAGCTGGTGCCGGGCGCCATTGCCGCCGATGGCCTGGACCTGGGCGGCTTTGCGGCGCGGGTGCGTCCGGAAGTGGTGCAGCTCTGGTACCAGATGGCCCTCAACGGCCGCCGCGACCTGCCGCTGGCGCCGAGCCCGCGCGCCGGTTTTGAAATGGCCGTACTGCGCATGCTGGCGTTCCGTCCGGCCGCTGCCGTGCCGCCGGTACCGCGTGCGTCGGAAGGGGGCGAAGGCCTGCAGTCGGGGAGCTCGACAGGATCGGCCAGCGGCTCGGCGGGTTCGACCGGCATTGCCGCCGCAGCGGGTGTTGCCGCACCGGCGCCTGTTGCCGAAGCCAGCGTGCAGGCCGCAGCGCCCAAGCCCGGTCCTCTGCCGGACACCACGCCGGTGGAAGATCCCGAGCCGGCGCCGCCGGCACCGGTGAAAGATCCACCGCCGGCGTCCAACGAACCGGATCTGCCGCCGTGGGAGATCGAGGCGGCCGATGACAGCGACCAGCGCGACGACGCACTGGCGGCCGAACTGGCCGGTCCGGATGCGGCCATGCTGGCGCCGTGGCAGCCGCCTGCCGAACCGGCACCGCACGCAGCACCCGCCGTTGCGGTGGTGGCACCGCCGAAGCCGTTCCGCGCCGAAGGCATCGATATCACGTCCACCGCCAAGGGGGCCGAAGCAGCTGCTCCGGGCGGTGCGTCGGTGGCGCTGGCCTGCGCCGAAGACTGGCTGGAACTGGTCGCCGCCAGCGGCCTGAGCGGGCCGTCGCGCCAGCTTGCGGCCAACGCGGCGTTCATCAGTTTCCAGCACGGGGTCTTGAAACTGGGGCTGTCGCCCGGATTTGAGTACCTGAGTTCCGAACGCGCGCTGGGCGCGCTGTCGGAAATGCTGGGCAAGGCGCTGGGTTCGCCGCCGAAGATCGTGGTCGATGCCACGCAGGCGCCGGCCGAGACCCTGCACCAGCGATCGGACCGTCAGCGTGGTGAACGCCAGCAGGCGGCCGAGGCGTTTTTCATGGCCGATCCGGAAGTGCAGGTGCTGATCCAACAGCACGGCGCGCGGCTCGTGTCCGATTCCATCCGTCCCTTTGAAGAGTAAAGAACCATGCGCGGCAATATCGCCCAGATGATGCAGCAGGCCCAGAAGATGCAGGAGAACCTGCAGAAGGCCCAGGAAGAAATCGCCAAGCTTGAAGTCACCGGAAGTGCCGGCGGTGGCATGGTCAGCGTCACCCTCACCGGTGCCAAGGAGTGCCGCAAGGTGCGCCTGGATCCGTCGCTGCTGGGCGACCAGGAAATGCTGGAAGACCTGGTGGCCGCAGCCTTCAATGATGCGTCCAACAAGATCGATGCCGAGTCGAAGACGAAGATGGGTTCGGCCACGGCCGGCATGCAGCTGCCCCCGGGCATGAAACTGCCGTTCTGATGCAGCGCAGCCGGGCATGGCCCGGCTCTACCCGAGCCGAATGATGTCCGCACCCCTGCTTGACCAGTTGATCGAAGCGCTGCGCGTGTTGCCCGGCGTGGGCCAGAAGACCGCCCAGCGCATGGCCTACCACCTGCTGGAACGCGAGCGCGAGGGCGGCCAGAAGCTGTCTTCGCTGCTTGCGCAGGCGATGGAGCGCATCGGCCATTGCGCGCAGTGCCGCGATTTCAGTGAAAGCGAGCTGTGCGCGACCTGTGCCAACAACAGCCGCGAGCGCAGCCAGTTGTGCGTGGTGGAATCCCCTGCGGACCGCCTGGCCATCGAGAATGCAACCGGCTTCCGTGGCGTGTACTTCGTGCTGCAGGGTCGGCTGTCGCCGCTCGATGGCATCGGCCCGCGCGAACTGGGGCTGGAGCTGCTCGGCCAGCGGCTCGATGCCGGCGAGATCACCGAGATGATCATCGCCACCAGTGCCACCGTCGAAGGCGAAGCCACTGCGCATTACCTTGCCCAGCTCGCGCGTGCGCGGCAGGTGCGGCCGAGCCGTCTCGCGCAGGGCCTGCCGCTGGGCGGCGAGCTGGAGTTCGTCGATCGTGGCACGCTGTCGCACGCCTTCGGTACGCGCAGTGAAGTGCGGGAATGAGGGAAGGCGTGCCGCCCACGCGCGGCACTTACCAACAGAGGCGATACCCATGACCAGTGAAACGCTCTTCAGCAAGATCATCCGCCGCGAAATCCCGGCCACCATCGTTTACGAAGACGAGGAGGTCCTGGGCTTCAAGGACATCGCGCCGCAGGCGCCGGTGCACGTGCTGTTCATTCCGAAGAACGAGGTCATTCCCACCCTGGACGATGTCACGCCAGGGCAGGCGCACCTGATCGGCAAACTGGCCTTGGCCGCTGCGCAGTACGCGCGTGAGCAGGGGCTGGCTGAAGACGGTTACCGCATCGTCATGAACTGCCGCGAGCACGCCGGGCAGACCGTGTTCCACATCCATCTGCACCTGCTGGCCGGCGCCCCGCTGGGCCACTTCGGCGCGCCGGGCCAGTAACCCGCGCGACCGCTTCTGCGCTTTCTTTCGTCGCGGCCGCGCGACCTTCGGTAGCGCCGACCCATGGTCGGCGGATGCGGGGGGTGAGGGATCTGATGGTTCCCGCCGACCATGGGTCGGCGCTACCGCTTCTGCTCCTTCCGCGCCGAACAAAAAAGCCGCCCGAAGGCGGCTTTTCATTGCAGCGCAAGCAGCGGTCACCACCAGCCGTAACGGCCGTAGCCCCACGGGCCCCACGGACCCGGACCCGGGCCCCACGGACCGTACGGGTAGGGCACCACATCGACCTGGCGCTGTTCCGGCCACAGATAGATCACATCGGCGGCGAGCTTGGGCAGGCGGTAATCGTACTCGCCGATCTTGACGTTCTCGTAGCCGTCCACGCGGCCGATGAAGGTCACATCGCGGCCTTCTTCGAATACCGCCGGATCATAGAAGCCGGCGCGGCAGGCAACGAAGCGGCCGTCACTGGCATCGGTGGAACTGGTGGTCGGGCGGCCACTGGCGTTGAGCGGGCGCGAAAGCAGCTGGAAGCAGGTCTGGCCCTGGCCCGGCAGCGTTTCGATGATGCGGCCACCCCAGCGCACCGGCGCGCCCACCTGCTGGGTCGCCACGGTATCGCGCGGGGTCACGGCGGCGAACTGGCCCTGCAGCGGCTTCGGTGCCGTCGCGCAGGCCGCCAGCGCCAGAGAGGCAGCCAGGGGAAGCAGAATCTTGATGTTCATGGTGTGGCTCCGGAAGACGGACGATGCCTGCGCAGGTCGGCCAATAATGAAGCGTGGTCGACATGAGTGCCAGCGTAGCGCGCGTGGACGAAACGCTGGCTGAGTGCCAGCAACGCAGGATCGCTCCGCCGGGCGTCAACGCGGCGTGCCCATTCCATGGCAGGCTCCGACGGTTCGCGTGCCAGGCCCTGCTTCGCATAGCGGCGGCCCAGTCGATGCCAGGCGCGCAGCAGCGGGTCGCGCTCGCGTTCGCCGCGGGCCAGCACCCAGGCCATCGCCCCCAGCGCCAGCAGCGCAATCACCACCAGGCTGGAAATCAGCTGTGCTGGCGACAGGTCGGGCATGCCCAGCGGCCGCAGCAGCTGCTGCTGGCGGGTGGCGTCGAAGGACAGCACCATCTCGTTCCAGCCCCTGCGCAGCCAGTCCATCGCCTGCCCGGTCTGCAGCCAGGCCCCCTGCATGCCGCCCGCCTCGGCGCCCAGGCGGTCTTCCAGGGTGTCGTAGATGCGTTCGGGCGCTACGGCGGCGGTGGGGTCCACGCGCACCCAGCCGCGTCCGGGAAGCCACACTTCGGCCCAGGCATGGGCATCCATGCGCCGCACCACCCAGTAGTTGCCGATCGGGTTGCGCACGCCGCCGGCAAAGCCGGTGACCACCCGCGCGGGCACCCCGGCGTTGCGCATCAGCACCACGAACGCAGAGCTGAAGTGTTCACAAAAACCGATCTTCTGATCGAACAGGAACTCGTCCACGGCGTTGCGGCCGGGCAGTTCAGCGTCCAGCGAATAGGCGAATTCGGCGCGGATCCAGTCCAGGCTGCGGCGCACCAGCGCGGCATCGTCGTTGCCTGCTTCGGCGCGCCACTGGCGGGCAAGCGCGGCGGTGCGCGGGTTGAAGCCTTCCGGCAACTGCAGCGACAGCTGGCGCTGCCACGGCGACAAGGACGCGGCGAACACCTGCGGCGGCGCCGACTGCAGCGTCCAGCGGCTCAACGACGCCAGTGGGCGATCGCTGACCAGGCTGTAATCGGCGGTCAGTCGCGCGCCCGCCGGTGCGCTGCCCGGCAGGTCCAGCGCGACCAGCTGGCGGCGGTCGGTGGGTTCGTAGTCGATGGTGTAGTTCCAGCGCTGCGCACCGGCCTGCACCGGAACCGGCGCGCGCTCTTCGTTGCGGCGGTCGCGGATCCAGCTGCGGCCATCGAAGTGGGTCATCACCGGGCCGCGCCAGTAGCGCTGTTCTGCCGCGGGCACCGGTCCGTGGAACTGCGCGCGCAGGGCCGGGGTGTCGTCGGCCATCAGGTCCAGCCACTGGCCGGGTTCCATGCTGTCGGACAGGCCGGGCCGGCTGACCGCGCGGTCCGGCAGGCCCCACAGCGGCTGCGACAGGCGCGGGAACAGCCAGAAGGTGGCCATCGCCAACGGCAGGCCGATCAGCAGCAGGCGCAGCACGCCCTGCACCTGCATACGCAGCGCAGGGGTCGGTGACTGGCCTTCCACCTGCGCCAGCCGCTGCAGCGACAGCAGTGCGCAGGCACCGGCCAGGGTGGCCAGCAGGGTGGTCAATGGCCCTTGGTCGAGCAGGAAGGCGGCGAACGGGGCGAACAGGGCAAACCCGAGCAGGCTGCGCGCATCGCGCAGGGTATGCAGTTCGCTGGACTTGATCGCCAGCATCGCCGCCAGCAGCGCACAGCCGGTATCACGGCCGGGACGGATGCCCATCTGCACGTAGATCAGTGCCAGCATCGCCAGCACCAGCAACAGCCGCACGGTCACCGGCAGCAGGCCACGGCGCGACACCACGGCGGTCAGCAGCGCAACACCGGCGATGGTGGCAGCCAGCACGCTGGGCAGCTGCAGCAGCAATGGCAGCAGGGCCAGCGCGGTGCTGGCCAGGGCCCAGCCACGTGCATGGCGGTCCAGCAGGGAGGGGGCAGGGTCAGTCATGCGGCAGCAGCGCCAGGGCGCGCAGGCAGAGGTGGTGGTGCGAAGCGCCCTGTGCAGGCCCGATGGCCGGCTGGCCCGGCAGTTTCAACGTATAGCGGCGGCCCTCGCGTTCGGCCAGGTCCACCCAGCGCGCAAGCCGGGCGATGCGTTGTTCGGTGTCCAGTCCGTGCAGCTGGCGCCAGTCCAGCATCACTTCGATGCCGGCCGGCTTTTCATACTCGCGCACCAGCAGCGTGTCGCGCCGTGCGGAGTGCTTCCAGGCGATGCTGCGGCGGGGGTCGCCTGCGCGATAGGGGCGCAGTTGATGCAGTTCTTCGCCGGCTGCATCCATCCGGCTGTGCAGCGGGTCACTGCCTTGTTCGGGCAGTCCGGGGCCCTGGTTTTCAGGGTGCGGATACACCAGCAGCGGTTGGTCGGGCCAGAACCACGACCACGCGCGCACCAGGCCCAGCGGCTGGGTGGTGGACAGGCGGATGCGCTCCAGGTCCAGCCATCCGCGCTGTGCAGTGGGCAGCTCCAGTTCGGCTTCCACGCGGCCGCCGGCGGGCACTGCGGTCCAGCTGCGTGCATCGCCGTGGTCCAGCTGCAGGCCCGGGCGGCCGCGCTGTTCGCGCTGGGAAAGCGCAACGCGTACGCGCAGCGGCTGGCCGGCCGCCACCGGTTCGGCGGCGATGGCATCCAGGCTCAGGCCGGAAAGGGTCAGGTGGGCGCTGATCGCACTGGCCGCCGCGGCGCCGGCCAGCAGCAGCGCCAGCAGCAGCGCCGGGTTGTTGTTGTAGTTCAGCGCGCCCAGCAGCATCGCCGCCAGCACCGCGGCCACGAACAGCCCGAACCGCGTGGGCAGCACGTAGATGCGGCGGCGGTCCAGCCGTTGCGGCAGGGTTTCCGGCTGGCGCGGGCGCGCCAGGTTGATCAGCCACTGCCGGCGCGTAGGCACGGGCGCGTTCAATCCACCGGCACCGTCTGCAGGATCGCGCGTGCCAGCGCGGCGCCGGCCGACGACTCGGCTTCGCCGACCAGGCGGTGCCCGGCCACGCCGATGAACAAGGTCTGCACGTCTTCGGGAATGACATGCGCGCGGCCCAGCAGCAGCGCATGGGCCTTCGCCGCACGCAGCAGTGCCAGCCCGGCACGCGGTGACAGGCCGACGCGCACGCCGGCGTGCTGCCGGCTGCGGGTCAGCAGTGCCTGCACGTAATCGATCAGCGCATCGCTGGCATGCACCTGCAGCACCGCCTCGCGCAGTGCGCGCACCTGGTGGTCGTCCAGCTTCGGGGTGGCCCGCGCGATCAGGTCGCGACGGTCCACGCCACGCAGCAGCTCGCGTTCGGCTTCCACGTTGGGATAGCCCATCGCCAGCCGCAGCAGGAACCGGTCCAGCTGCGAATCCGGCAGCGGGAAGGTGCCTGACAGGTCCACCGGGTTCTGCGTGGCGATCACGAAGAACGGATCGGGCAGGGCGTGGGTCTGGCCATCCAGGGTGACCTGCTGTTCGGCCATCGCTTCCAGCAGCGCGCTCTGCGTGCGGGGCGGGGCGCGGTTGATTTCATCGGCCAGCAGCACGTGGGTGAACACCGGGCCGGGATGGAAGGCGAACTCGCGACTGCCCGGATCCAGGATGGACACACCGAGCACGTCGGCGGGCAGCAGGTCGGACGTGAACTGCACGCGCTGGAAGCCCAGCCCCAGGCTGGACGCCAGCGCGTGGGCGAGCGTGGTCTTGCCCAGGCCGGGTAGATCTTCGATCAGCAGATGCCCGCCGGACAGCAGGGCGACGAAGGCCAACCGCACCTCGTGGGCCTTGCCCAGCACCAGGGCGTTGACCTGTTGTTGCGCATCAAGCAGGGCTTGGCGCAGTTCATCGGTTAGCATGCGGGACACGGGGGGCGAAGAATCCATCGTCGTCTCTGGCTAGGTCTTCCTTCGATTCTATAGAGCAATGCAGGGCGAACAACGCGCACGCACGATATTTCTGTGGCTATGGACACTGATCACGGCAGTGAAGCTGGTCGTGGCCGCGCGCCTGCCGTTGTTCGTCGACGAAGCGTTCTACTGGCAGGAAGGCCAGCACCTGGCCGCCGCCTACTCCGACCTGCCGGGACTCACTGCATGGCTGGCACGGCTGGGCGTGGAGATCGGCGGACACCATGTGCTGGCCTTGCGCCTGCCGTTCCTGGCCATCGGTGCGTGGCTGCCGTGGGCGGTATCGCGCATCGCCACGCGCTGGTTCGGCAACGTGGCGGGCTGGCAGGCCGGCAGCCTGACCCTGCTGATGCCGCTGTCGGCCACGCTGGGCATGCTGGCGGTGCCGGACGTGCCCATGGCGATGGCCGCTGTGCTGTGCCTGGGCGCCGGTGCGCGGCTGCTGCGCACCGTCGATGCCGCGGCCGCGATGCGATTGGCGCTGGGCCTGCTGATCGGCGCGCTCAGCCATTACCGTTTCATCGGCGTGATCGCGGTGGGTTTCATCGCGCTGCTGCTGCTGCCGCAGGGCCGCCGCATGCTGCGCGATCCGCGCATCTGGGTGGCGCTGGCGGTGGGCGTGCTGGCGTGGCTGCCGTTGCTGGCATGGAATGCGGACAACCACGAGGCCGGGCTTAAATTCCAGGTGGTCGATCGCCATCCGTGGGATTTCCAATGGACCGGGCTGTGGTTCCTGGTGATCCAGCCGATGCTGGTCACTCCGTTGCTGTGCGTGGCGATGTGGAAAGTGGCCGTGGCCGGCACGCGGGCCGGGGGCGGTGCGCGCGCGCAGTGGCGTTACTTCGGGCTGGTCGGTGGCGTGTCCACGCTGGCGATCTTCGTGCTCGGCTTCTTCACCGACGTGGAACGCATCAGTTTCCATTGGCCGTTGCCGGGCTACCTGGCGCTGCTGGTGGCGGTGCCGGTGGTGCTCAATGGCTGGCCGCGCTGGCTGCGCCGCACCGCATGGTGGATGGCGGGCGCGGGGCTGGCATTGGCCTTCAGTTACTACCTGATGGCGTCCACGCCGCAGCTGCGTGAGCAACTGGCCGGTTACAAGTATTACCCGCGCAATTTCGCCGGTTGGCAGCCGCTGGCCGATGCCGTGCGCGAAGAACTGCAGCAGATGCCGCCGGGCACCAAGGTGTTGGCCGGCAACTTCAAGGTCGGCGCGGAGCTGGGCTTCCAGCTGGGCGATGCGGATATCGCGGTGCTGCCGCATCCGCTCAACGACAAGCACGGGCGCAGCGTGCAGCTGGGCCTGTGGGGACAGCTGCATGACGGCAAGCGCGACGGCCCGATGCTGCTGGTGCTGTCGCCCAGCGACCAGCGTTACCGCGAGCTGCTGGACCGCTATCGCGCCATCTGCGGGCAGGTCGGCCCGCTGCCGCCGCCGCGGGTGGTCAGCAACGACCACGGCTTCCAGCGCTTCCTGCTGTTCCGCTTGCCGGCGCAGCGCGACGAAGGCCCCTGCATCACCCCGGCGATGGCCTGGTTCGATGCGCCGTCCTCCGGTGAGATCGTGGCGGCGGACCTGCACGTGAAGGGCTGGGCGTTCAAGGACGGGGTGGGGCTGTCACGCGTGGAAGTGCTGCTGGACGGGCGGCCGGTGACCGACGCGGTGTATGGACGCAACTTCGACATCCGTTCGGCGTGGCCGCAGTCGACCGATCCGCAGCATCCCAACGTGGGCTTCGACGCGCGCCTGGATACCCGCGCGCTGGCGCCGGGGCGGCACTGGCTGGGCCTGCGCCTGCATGGCCACGATGGCAGCGTGGAGCAGTGGCAGGAACAGCCGTTCGTGGTGCCGACGCGCTGAGGAACCCTGGGTGGTGTGGGTGGGTGACGACCGTTGGTCGTCACGCTGTTGGCCATCGGGAAAGCCCCAGTGACGACCGACGGTCGTCACCCACCAAGGGTATGGCCTCACACGACCCTTAGGCCCGCCTGGCGCAGCAGCGCGCACAGCGCGATCAACGGCAGGCCGACCAGGGCGGTGGGGTCGCGGTTGTCGATGGCCTCGAACAGGGCGATGCCCAGTCCCTCGCACTTGAAGCTGCCGGCGCAGTCCAGCGGCTGTTCGGCCTCTACGTAGCGGGCAATCTCCGCCTCATTCAACACCCGGAAGCGCACCGTGGTGGTATCCAACGCTTGCAGCTGTTCTCCGTCGCGCATGAGACAGATGGCTGTATGGAACTGCACCGCCGCCCCTGACATCCCGGCCAGCTGGGCCCGCGCGGCCTCAGCGGTACCGGGTTTGCCCAGTGGCTGGCCGTGCAGGTCGGCTACCTGGTCCGACCCGATCACCCAGGTGCCCGGATGCCGCCGGGCGACCGCGGCCGCCTTGGCGGCCGCCAGGCGCACCGCCAGCGCGGCCGGAGCCTCGCCGGGCAGCGGCGTTTCGTCCACCTGCGGGCGTGCGCAGTCGAAGGGCAGGCGCAGCCGCTGCAGCAGGTCGCGGCGGTAGGGCGAGGTAGAGGCCAGCAACAGGCTGTTCATGCGTAGAATCAGGGCTCTGGGCCGCCCAGTCTGGCCCGTGGCGGAGGCCCGCCACAAGCCTGAAGCCGCAGGTAATTGACAGCGGCCGCGACGGTCCTTAACATTCAGCGGCTTATGTCCGCGAACGTGCCCGAAACGCTGGATGCTTGGCGGATGGTCGCAGCGCGAAGGCGCTTCGACGGCCAGGTCGATCTGGCTCAATTCACCCGCCTGCAAGGGCTTGTTGCCGATGCTGAAGGCCAGTGCACGTATGCACTGGAATTCTCGCACGACGACATCCTGCGGGTATCCTATGTGGAATTGACCATCGATACCGAGCTGCCGCTGATCTGTCAGCGCAGCCTGCAGCGTTTCCTGCTGCCGGTAAAACTGGTGCAGAAGATCGGCCTGATCCGTGAGGAAGACGAGGAATCGTCCCTTCCGGAAGACTTCGAGGCCCTGCTGGTGCCCGAAGATGGCCAGCTTGTGCCGCTGGAGCTGGTCGAAGACGAACTTGTGTTGGCGGTCCCGGTGGTGCCCCTTTCGCCCGATGGCGAGGCGGTGGACCAGGAATGGGCCCCGACCAAAGAAGAAACCGACAAGGTCAACCCGTTCGCGGCGTTGGCAGCGTTGAAGAAAAAGTAAGGTCGGGCTGGCTCGACCGAGCGAATATGCAGCCGGGTATCGTCGGCGGCTGCGGCGAAAGCGAAAAGTGTGCTGGGCGCTGGCGTCCTGTGCGACGAAACGACGAAGAACATCGAACCGAGTTTGGAGCAATCCCATGGCTGTGCAGAAATCCCGTGTCACCCCGTCCCGCCGCGGTATGCGCCGTGCGCATGACGCCCTGAGCGCAAAGCAGCTGTCGACCGACCCGACCACGGGCGAAGTGCACCTGCGTCACCACATCACTGCCGATGGTTTCTATCGCGGCAAGAAGGTCATCCAGACCAAGACTTCTTCCGTCGAAGAAGATTGATGTGAGTGAAGGCCGCTGCCGTGCAGGCAGCGGCCTTTGCCGTATCCCCCCGGGCACCGGCAACGGCCGCCCGCGCAACAGGAATGTCGATGAGCAAGCGGATCTACTCGAGGATCGCGGGCACCGGTAGCTATTTGCCGGAAAAAGTGCTGACCAACGCCGACCTGGAAAAAATGGTCGAGACGTCGGACGAGTGGATCGTTACGCGCACCGGCATCAAAGAGCGGCATATCGCCGCCGCAGAAGAAACCACCAGCGACCTCGGCTACCACGCCGCGGTGAAAGCGCTGGAGGCGGCCGGCATCGATGCCAGCCAGCTGGACATGATCGTGGTCGGTACCACCACGCCCGATCTGATTTTCCCGTCCACCGCGTGCCTGATCCAGGCCAAGCTCGGTGCGACCGGTTGCCCTGCCTTCGACGTCAACGCGGCCTGTTCCGGCTTCGTGTTCGCGCTGGGCGTGGCCGATAAATTCATTCGTTCCGGTGATGCACGCCATGTGCTGGTCATCGGCGCGGAAACCCTCACCCGTATCGTCGACTGGAACGACCGCACCACCTGCGTGCTGTTCGGCGACGGTGCCGGTGCGGTGGTGCTGAAGGCCGACGAAGAGACCGGCATCCTCAGCACCCACCTGCATTCGGACGGCAGCAAGAAAGAACTGCTGTGGAACCCGGTCGGCGTTTCGGCCGGCTTCGGCGAAGGCGAGCAGGCACGCGGCGCGATCCTGATGAAGGGCAACGACGTGTTCAAGTACGCGGTCAAGGCGCTGGATTCGGTGGTCGACGAGACCCTGGAAGCCAATGCGCTGAGCAAGGCCGACCTGGACTGGTTGATCCCGCACCAGGCCAACCTGCGCATCATCGAAGCCACTGCCAAGCGCCTGGAGATGTCCATGGACCAGGTGGTGGTGACGGTGGACAAGCACGGCAATACCTCCTCGGCTTCGGTGCCGCTGGCGCTGGACCACGCGGTGCGCTCGGGCCGGGTGGAACGCGGCCAGCTGCTGTTGCTGGAGGCCTTCGGTGGCGGCTTCACGTGGGGTTCGGCACTGCTGCGCTATTGATAGCGCCAGTTACGACATCGTTAAAACGTCGTTACGGCCCTTCGGGGCCGTACTGCGTTATGGAGGATCCCCATGGTTGAGCCGATTACCCTCGAAGGGCAACGGGCCTGGTTGAAGCAATACGGCGAAGGCAGCCGCGCGGTCGCGCTGGGCCTGCTGAATTTCGTCGCCCGCCGCTTCCAGCTGGATGCGCTGCGCCCGCCACCGCACCGCGGAGGCGATGCCGCCCGCCAGACCGAAGCGCGCCGGCTGGGCGAGCTGCAGGCGCAGGGCGTGAACGTGCCAACAGTGCTGGGCAGCGGCCATGCCGCGCTGGTGCTGGGCGACAACGGCAGTTCCTTCAATACCTGCCTGCGCGAGGCCGACGATGCCGGCCGCGACGTGCTGGTGTCCGCCGCCATGCAGGCGATGGCCGCCGCGCACGCGCGTGGTGCGTATTTCGGCCAGCCGCTGCCGCGCAACCTGACCTGGGACGGGCAGAACGTAGGCTTCATCGATTTCGAAGAAGACCCGCTGGAAGTGATGGACCTGGACCAGGCGCAGGCCCGCGACTGGCTGATGTTCGGCTATGGCGTGGCCAAGTACTACGCCGATCGCCCGCAGCAGCTGCAGGCGATGATGGCCGAAGCGATGGACGGTGCGCAGGCGCCGGTGCGCGAGCACGCGCATGCGGTGACCGGGCGGCTGCAGCGCTTGGCCAAGGCCAGCATGGGCATCGGCCGTTCGGCGCGCGCGCTGGCCCACGCCATCCTGATCGTGCATGGCGCAACCACGCTGGGCGTGCTGATGGTGCTGGTGGTGTGCGTGGACTGGTTCGCCGATGGCCAGCTGGACCTGCTGGAACTGCTGACCTGACACCGGGTAGTGACGGCCGCTGGCCGTCATTCCCGCACCGGGCGGGTACTGGGTTGACGGCCAGCGGCCGTCACTACCACCTTGCCTGCATACGCGCACGTACAGACGGCAGGCGGCAATCGCCTTTATCATGGCCCGCTTCGATTCAAACCAGGCGGATGACCGCGTGACTGATTCCACTCTTGCTTTCGTTTTCCCCGGCCAGGGCTCGCAGTCCGTGGGCATGCTGGCCGAGCTGGCCGAGCTGCACCCGCAGGTGCGTGAAGCCTTCACGGAAGCATCCGATGGTGCCGGCGTCGACCTGTGGGCACTGTCCCAGGGCGGCCCGGAGGAAATGCTCAACCGCACCGAATACACCCAGCCGGCCCTGCTGGCCGCCAGCATCGGCGTGTGGCGTACCTGGAAGGCACTGGGCGGCGCGCAGCCGTCGCTGCTGTCCGGCCACAGCCTGGGCGAATACTCCGCGCTGGTCGCTGCCGGTGCCCTGACCCTGCACGACGGTGCGCACCTGGTGCGCCTGCGTGGCCAGTTCATGCAGGACGCCGCACCGGCGGGCGTGGGCGCGATGGCCGCCGTGCTCGGCGCCGAAGACGCACTGGTGCTGGAGGTGTGCAAGGAAGCGGCCGGCAGCCAGGTGCTGGTGCCCGCCAACTACAACTCGCCCGGCCAGATCGTCATCGGTGGCGACGCCGCCGCAGTGGATCGCGCGCTGGCGCTGCTCGCTGAAAAGGGCGTGCGCAAGGCGGTGAAGCTGGCCGTCAGCGTGCCTTCGCACACCCCGTTGATGCGCGAAGCCGCCAACCGCCTGGCCGAAACCATGGCTGGCCTTTCCTGGCAGGCGCCGCAGCTGCCGGTGGTGCAGAACGTCGACGCCCAGGTGCACGACGGCGTGGACGCCATCGCCGCCGCGCTGGTGCAGCAGCTGTACCAGCCGGTGCAGTGGACCGGCTGCGTGCAGGCGCTGGCCGCGCGTGGCATCACCCGTATCGCCGAATGCGGCCCGGGCAAGGTGCTGACCGGCCTGGTCAAGCGCATCGACAAGACCATCGACGGCCGCTCGCTGGCCACCCCGGGCGATGTCGAAGCCGCCCGCGAGGCATGGTCGGCCTGACCCCCATCCCGTTGCCCGCCTGCGTCGTGCCCCCCGGCATGGCGCCGCGCGCGGGCGACCGCACCATTCGAGGACAGCATCATGAGCAAGCCCCTGCAGGGTGAAATCGCACTGGTCACCGGCGCAAGCCGCGGTATCGGTGCCGCCATCGCCGACCTGCTGGCCGCCCAGGGCGCCACGGTCATCGGCACGGCCACCACCGATTCCGGTGCCGCCGCCATCGGCGAGCGCCTGGCCGCGCAGGGTGGCCACGGCCGCGCGCTGAATGTCACCGATGCCGCCGCACTGGAAACCGTGCTGGCCGACATCGCCAAGGAATTCGGTGCGATCAGCATCCTGGTCAACAACGCCGGCATTACCCGCGACAACCTGCTGATGCGCATGAAGGACGAGGACTGGGCGTCGATCATCGACACCAACCTGACCAGCGTGTTCCGCACCAGCAAGGCGGTCATGCGCGGCATGATGAAGGCGCGCAAGGGCCGCATCATCAACATCGCTTCGGTGGTGGGGGTGACCGGCAACGCCGGCCAGGCCAACTACGCCGCCGCCAAGGCCGGCATCATCGGTTTCTCCAAGTCGCTGGCCAAGGAAATCGGCTCGCGCGGGGTCACCGTGAACGTGGTGGCGCCCGGCTTCATCGACACCGACATGACCAAGGCGTTGACCGACGAAGCGCGTGCCGCGCTGGTCAACAGCATCGCCCTGGAACGCCTGGGGTCGCCGGAGGATATCGCCCATGCGGTGGCCTTCCTGGCCGGTCCGGCAGCCAACTACATCACCGGAGAGACACTCCATGTGAACGGCGGGATGTACATGCCGTAAGCACGGGGCGCACGGAGCGCGCCGCAAGTGGTTGATCTGGATGGCGTTTTGCTTGCATGCAAGGCGCCGCCGGTTTCCACTACACTATCCCACGGCCATCGTCTGCGATGGCGTCTTTTTGAACCACTACTCCATCTGGAGCAATACCCCATGAGCACCATCGAAGAACGCGTCAAGAAAATCGTCGTCGAACAGCTTGGCGTCAAGGAAGAAGAAGTCACCACCAGCGCATCGTTCGTCGATGACCTGGGCGCAGACTCGCTGGACACCGTCGAGCTGGTGATGGCGCTGGAAGAAGAGTTCGAGTGCGAAATCCCGGACGAAGAAGCCGAGAAGATCACCACCGTGCAGGCGGCGATCGACTACATCAAGTCGCACACCAAGGCCTGATGCAAGGCGGCTGGTGCGCGGCGGCGGCTCGACCGTAACCGCGCACGGCATCCCATGGGGCCGCGAATGCGGCCCTGTGTATTTGCGCTGCTGCATACGGGCGCGGATCCAATTACGTTCCACCCCGTGTCATACCCGCACTACTTCCGGGTCAGGAGAGAGCAATGAAGCGTCGCGTCGTCGTTACCGGCATGGGCATGGTTTCGCCTCTGGGCAATGACCTGGCCAGCAGTTGGCAGGGCATCACCGCAGGCCGTTCGGGCATCGGTCCGCTGACCAACGTTGCCGACGCCTACCTGGACCGTTTCACCACCAAGATTGCAGGTGAGGTCAAGGATTTCGACATCACCGCCGACAACCCACTGTTCGGCAAGTACCGTGTGTCCGGCAAGGACGCCAAGAAGATGGACCCCTTCATCCACTACGGCCTGGGCGCGTCCTTCATGGCGCTGGCCGATTCGGGTCTTGAAATCAACGAAGGCAATGCCGAGCGCATTGGCGCCATCGTCGGCGCCGGCATCGGCGGCCTGCTGGGCATCGAAGAACAGACCATCGACTTCCACGAAGGGAAGAAGATCTCGCCGTTCTACGTGCCCAAGACCATCATCAACATGCTGCCGGGCCAGCTGAGCATCATCGCCGGGCTGAAGGGTCCGTCGTTCTCGGCGGTGTCCGCGTGCGCGACCTCCAACCATTCCATCGGTACGGCGATGCGCATGATCCAGTACGGCGATGCCGACGTGATGGTCGCCGGTGGTGCCGAACGTGGCTCCTCGCCGACCGCGCTGGGCGGCTTCTGCGCGATGAAGGCGATGTCCACCCGCAACGATGACCCAACCGCAGCCTCGCGTCCGTGGGACAAGGACCGCGACGGCTTCGTACTGGGCGACGGTGCCGGCATCCTGATCCTGGAAGAGTACGAGCACGCCAAGGCGCGCGGCGCGAAGATCTACTGCGAGCTGGCCGGCTTCGGCGCCAGTTCCGATGCGTACCACATGACCGCACCGGCAGAGAGCGGCGAAGGCGCCGCACGCTGCATGGTCGCGGCGATGAAGGACGCCGGCGTCAACCCGGACCAGGTCGGTTACCTCAACGCGCATGGCACCTCCACGCCGCTGGGTGATCTGGGCGAAACCATGGCGATGAAGACCGCCTTCGGCGACCACGCGTACAAGATGCTGGTCAGCTCCACCAAGTCGATGACCGGCCACCTGCTGGGTGCCGCTGGCGGCGTGGAAGCCATCTTCTCGGTGCTGGCGCTGCAGGACGGCGTGATTCCGCCGACCATCAACCTGCAGCAGCCGGGCGAAGGCTGCGACCTGGACTACGTGCCCAACGAAGCACGCCAGGCCAAGGTGGACGTGGTGATGTCCAACGGCTTCGGCTTCGGCGGCACCAACGGCACGCTGGTGTTCAAGCGCGTCTGAGGTTTGTCCAGCTCTGGTAGCGCCGAGCCATGCTCGGCGAGCGCAGCGGCACGCGTGACCGCAACAGCCGCCGAGCATGGCTCGGCGCTACCGTCACCCGTCACCCCGCGCCCGACACCTCATCTTCCAGGCGCTGCGCCGACATGTCCGACCCGATCCTGATCCAGCCCCTGGACACCCCTGCCGATCTGCTCGCCCTGCAGCAGGCCGACCCGGCGCGTTTCCCGCTGCTGATGGAATCGACCGCGTCGGGCACCGCCCAAGGCCGCTGGGACCTGCTGCTGGTGGCGGGCGAGGCGTTCCTGCGGCTGGATGCCGATGGCATCGTCCGCGATCATGCCGGCCACGCCCACGCAGGGGCCTTCCTGGACCTGCTGGACAGCGCCTGGCAGGCAGAGCGCCTGCCCCCCGCGCTGGGCCCGACGCTGCCCTTCCGGGGAGGCTGGGCGCTGCTGCTGGACTACGAAGTGGCCAGCCAGATTGAAACCGTGCTGCCGCCGATGGCGCGCGCCGATGGCCAGCCCACCGCGCTGGCGCTGCGCTGCCCCGCCGCCGTGCTGCACGACCACCTGGAACAACGCAGCTACCTGGTGGCCGAAGCGGGCCAGCAGGCGCTGCTGGCCACGCTGCAGGCGCAGCTTGCCGCCGGCGTGCCGGCCGCAGGGCAGGGCTGGCAGCCGCCGGTCAGCGTGGAAGAAGACGCGCCTGCGCGCTTCACCGACGGCGTGCGCCGGGTGATCGATTACCTGCTGGCCGGCGACGTGTTCCAGGTGAACCTGTCGCGCCGCTGGTGCGCGCGCTTTGCCGATGCGGTGAGCCCGCAGGCGCTGTACGCCCAGCTGCGCCGCGCCAACCCGGCACCGTTTGCTGGCCTGTTCACCGGCCACGGGCGCCACGTGGTGAGCTCATCACCGGAACGGCTGGTGTCGGTGCACGGCGGCCACGCGCAGACCCGCCCGATCGCCGGTACCCGCCCGCGCTTCGACGGCGACGACGATGCCGCGCGCATCCAGGAACTGGTCGGCCACCCGAAGGAGCGCGCCGAACACGTGATGCTGATCGACCTGGAGCGCAACGACCTGGGCCGCATCTGCACGCCGGGCAGCGTGGTGGTGGACGAACTGATGACCGTGGAAAGCTATGCCCACGTGCACCACATCGTCAGCAATGTCAGCGGCACCCTGCGCGATGACGTCACCCCAGGACAGGTGATCGCCGCGACCTTCCCCGGCGGCACCATCACCGGCTGCCCGAAGGTGCGCTGCATGCAGATCATCAGCGAACTGGAGCAGGTGCCGCGCGGCGCCTACACCGGCGCCTTCGGCTGGCTGAACCGCGACGGCGACCTGGACCTGAACATCCTGATCCGCACCGCCGAAGTAGCAGGCAACGAAGTCAGCTTCCGCACCGGCGCCGGCATCGTGGTCGATTCGGACCCGGACAAGGAACTGGACGAAACCCGCGCCAAAGCCCGCGGTTTGATGCGTGCCCTCGGCCAGCAAGGCTGACCGGTGGTGACGGCCGCTGGCCGTCAAGAAGTGCCGGTAGTGACGGCCGCTGGCCGTCAAGAAGTGCCGGTAGTGACGGCCGCTGGCCGTCAAGAAGGGCCGGTAGTGACGGCCGCTGGCCGTCAGCTCCAGCCCCGCCTGCGCTCTCGCCGGGCACGGCTCGGCGCTGCACGTTCGCGGTATCCTGCTCACCTGAATAATTCTTCGAGGTAATCCATGGCGGCAGCCAAGCGCGGATGTCTGATGGTAGTGACCGTCCTGGTGCTGTTCGGTGCAATAGCCGTAGGCGCCGGCGCATGGTTCTTCTACCAGCAGGGCCAGTTCGCCGACCGCCCGCTGAGCCCCAGCCAGGACAGCATGGTCATCGCCAGCGGCGATGGCTTCAGCACCGTGCTCGGCAAGCTGCGCGACGCCGGCGTGGACGAAGGCCAGGACGCGCAATGGCAGCTGCTCGCCCGCCAGATGGACGCCGCCGGCAAGCTGAAGGTCGGCGAGTACGCGCTGGACGCCACCCTGACCCCGCGCGAGCTGCTGACCCGCATGCGCCAGGGCCGCGTGCTGCAGCACCGTGTCACCCTCATCGAAGGCTGGAACATCCGCCAGGTGCGCGCCGCGCTCAAGCGTGCCGAACCGCTGGTGCACACCACCGATGAACTGGATGACGCCGCGCTGATGCAGCGCCTCGGCTTCGGCGGCCAGCACCCCGAAGGCCGCTTCCTGCCGGAGACCTACGTTTACCAGCGCGGCGACACCGACGTGGATGTGCTCAAGCGCGCCCATGAGGCGATGGAAAAAGCGCTCACCGAAGCCTGGGATTCGCGCGCCGACGGCCTGCCGATCAACTCGCCGTACGAGCTGCTGACGCTGGCTTCCATCATCGAAAAAGAAACCGCGCTGGCCAGCGAGCGCCCGCAGATTGCCGGCGTGTTCGCGCGCCGCCTGAAGATGGGCATGCGCCTGCAGACCGATCCCACGGTGATCTACGGCATCGGCCCGGCCTACGACGGCAACATCCGCCGCGTGCACCTGACCACCGATACGCCGTACAACACGTACACCCGCGCCGGGCTGACCCCCACGCCCATCGCCATGCCCAGCCGCGACGCGCTGAACGCCGCCGCGCAGCCCGCACCGGGCGATGCGCTGTACTTCGTCGCCGTCGGCGATGGCAGTGGCGCGCACATTTTTTCGGCCAGCTATGCAGAGCACAACGTCGCCGTGGCGCGTTACCTGCAGCAGCTGCGCCAGAACCGCATCAAGGAGAACCAAGCGCAATGAGTGCCGCGCTGCTGCGCCACCCGCGTCTGATCAGCCTGGAAGGCGGCGAAGGCGCGGGCAAGACCACCGCCATCAATGCCATCCACGCCTGCCTGCGCGCGCATGGACACGAGGTCGTGCTGACCCGCGAACCGGGCGGCACGCCGCTGGCCGAACGCATCCGCGCGCTGGTGCTGAAGCCCGATGAAGCGATCGCCGGTGAGCCGTTGAGCGCCGAAGCCGAACTGCTGCTGGTGTTCGCCGCACGCGCCCAGCACGTGCGCCAGGTGATCCAGCCGGCACTGCGCCGTGGTGCCTTCGTGCTGACCGACCGCTTCACCGATTCCAGTTACGCCTACCAGGGCGGCGGGCGCGGGCTGGATGCCACGTGGATCGCCGACCTGGAACGCCGCGTGGTCGGCCTGCTGCCGGGCCTGACCCTGCTGCTGGACGTGGACGTGGAAACCGGGCGTGCGCGCGCCAACGGCCGCGACCTGTGGCCGGACCGCATCGAAAGCGAACAGGACGATTTCTTCCAGCGCGTGCGCGCGGTCTTCCGCGAACGTGCGCAGCAGGATCCGCAGCGCTTCGCGCTGGTCGACGCCAGCCAGGTGCAGCAGCAGGTAGCAGCCGATGTAGTGGCCCGCGTGGAGCAGTTCCTGCACAACGGGGAGGGCGCATGAGCGCTACCGGAAAGGCCGCATTTTCGCCGTGGCAGCAGCGCGCCTATGACCAGATGATCGCCGCGCTGGACGCCGGCCGGCTGGGCCATGGCCTGCTGATCTGCGGACCGGCCGGGCTCGGCCAACGTGCCGTGGCCGATGCACTGGCCGAACACGTGCTCACCCAGGGCGGTGGCCCGCAGGCCGACCGTGCGCGCCAGCTGATATCGTCCGGCACCCATCCGGACCTGCAGATCATCAGCTTCATCCCCAACAAGAGCGGCGACAAGCTGCGCACCGAGATCGTCATCGAGCAGGTGCGCGAGATCGGCCAGAAGCTCTCGCTGACCCCGCAGTACGGCATCGCCCAGGTGGTGATCGTGGACCCGGCCGATGCGATCAACCGCGCGGCCTGCAATGCCCTGCTGAAGACGCTGGAAGAACCGCAGCCCGGCCGCTACCTGTGGCTGGTGAGCAGCGACCCGGCGCGCCTGCCGCAGACCGTGCGCAGCCGCTGCCAGCGGCTGGAGTTCAAGCTGCCGCCGCGCGAAGAAGCACTGGCGTGGCTGCAGCAGCAGGGCCACCGCGAGGACGATGCGATGGAGGCGCTGGACGCCGCGCGCGGCCATCCCGGGCTAGCCGACTCCTGGCTGCGCGAAGAAGGCCTGGAGCTGCGCCGCGAGGTCACCAAGGACCTGGAATCACTGGCCGCCGGTCGCACCGGCGCGGTGGCGCTGGCTCAGAAATGGGCCGGTGACGAGGACGCCGCGCTGCGGCTGCGCTTTGCCGCCGACCTGGCGCTGTCGATGGCCAGCAGCGATGGCTTGACCGCGCCGGAACGTTTGAACAAGCTGGCAGCCTGGTTCGACGCTGCCAACCGGACCCGCGACCTGCTGCGCACCACCGTGCGTGCGGACCTGGCCGTGGTAGAACTGTTGCTGGCCTGGAACAAGGTCAACGAACGGCAGCACCCAAGGGGTAATCGATGAGCGCCACCAACGCCCGACAGGGCATCCTGTCCCTTGCCGTAAAGGACAAGGCCGCGCTTTATGGCGCCTACATGCCGTTCGTGAAGAACGGCGGGGTGTTCGTGCCCACGCCGAAGCGCTATTTCCTCGGCGACGAGGTGTTCCTGCTGCTGACCCTGCCCGATTCCAGCGAGCGCCTGCCGGTCGCCGGCAAGGTGATCTGGGTGACCCCGGCAGGGGCCCAGGGCAACCGGCCTTCGGGCATCGGCGTGCAGCTGGCGGACGGACAGGAAGGCGAGGCGGTACGGCACAAGATCGAGACGCTGCTGGCCGGCCTGACCTCTTCGGAAAAGCCGACGCACACGATGTGAAGAAGTGATCTGAAAAGTGTTGACGCTCTCGGGAAAGCCCCTATAATGAGCGGCTCAGCAGCATCGGGCGGTTAGCTCAGCGGTAGAGCATTGCCTTCACACGGCAAGGGTCACAAGTTCGAACCTTGTACCGCCCACCATATTCAAGTGTTGCACGAAAACCGGCCTTGGCCGGTTTTTTCGTATGCGCTTGATACGTGCGAAAGGCAGGCGATTATCAGCGTACGCGAGGGTGCATATCCGCCACAGCCGCCGACGGAGTGCAGCGATGCAGCAAGCCTGACGGGGCTTGCATTGTATCGTGTATCGGTATACGATACATTCGCCCTGGTGAAGGAGGGCCGATGCTCAAATCATTTGCGAACAAAGACACGGAACAATTCGCCCAAGGCAGACGTGTAAAGGCTTGGGTGAACATTGAACGACAGATTCAACGCAAACTGGATTATCTCAAGGCCGCGGTCGAGCTGGACGACTTGAGAGCCCCGCCGGGCAACCGATTGGAGGCCTTGAAAGGCGACCGGAATGGGCAGTTCAGCATCAGGGTCAATGACCAGTATCGAATCTGTTTCAGATGGAAAGGCGGCGATGCCTACGATGTAGAGGTCACCGACTACCACTGAGGAGCGCGGCAGCGGCGGGCAAACTTTCGGTGCTGCCGAGAGGGCCTCTCGGCCCAACCACCCTTGGGTCAGAGAAGACTTGGACCCCTTCAAGGAGGCGCTACAGGCCCACACCTGTAGCAAAAATAGATCATGAAGAACGCTATCGCGAACAAGAATGTCGCCAACGCGCTCCCGCCGGTCCACCCTGGTGAAATTCTGGCGGAAGAATTCCTGTCCCCATTGAATATGTCTGCACGCGCGCTGGCGGCAGCAATTGATGTAACGCCTGCCCGCGTCTCTGACATCATTGCCGGACGCCGTGGCATCACCGCCGATACCGCTCTGCGCTTGGGGCGCTATTTCGGCACGACCGCCCAGGTATGGCTGAACCTGCAGACCAATTACGATCTGGCGATCGCCAGCGTCGAGCTGGCTGAAACGATCGAACATATCCGCCCACGGGCGGCATGACCGGATAGTTCAGCGGTGGATGTCAGTGCCTCCGCGTCATGCAATGACAAAGCCCCTGCTTCTCGGCGGGGGCTTTTTTAATCGGCGGTTACCGCGCTGACAGCAAGGGTGGGGCGCGCCGAAAAAGTCAGCATATGCAAGGCGATGTCAAAGCTTACCGACAGCTTCGTAGCGAGACGCTCCCTGTTCGACAATACCCTGCAGTTCGTCCAGCACAGCCGGATCGAGCGAAGTGAAGTTGAAGCACGACTTCCCCTGCATATGCTTCTTCAGCGCAGGACTCAGCTCGACAAGCAGTTCGGGAAAGTCATAGACCGGCATGAAGTGAAACGAATGCTTGCGACCCGCTACCTTCACCGCTCCGAAGAACTGAGCCTTGCCCTTGGCATCCAGCTTTCGACAGTTCGCGTAGAAATGTCCGTCGTCGTCCTGCACGACAGAAAGCTCACTTCCACGGGCAAGTAACAACCCGCGCAAAGCAGCAAAAAGCTCAGTCGACGCGCCGTCCGCAGCAGGCTTTTTATCAGTGGCAGCTTCTCGCGAACTCTTCATTCACGCCCCCAGGTCCTGAAGCCCGATTCTGCGCTCATCCGCCGCCACTCGTCCCCTATTCAGCTTCCGTCCAAACTATGAACGCATTCAGCTGATAAGGTTTCTGCTTGCTTGGTTAGCGCAGAAGCGCAAGGAGGTTTCATGTCCTTGGAAGCTGTGGTGTACACGAGCCGGGTCAGCAAGCGTATCGACCCGCAGGACCTTCAGGCGCTGGTTTCCGATGCCGAAGCGTTCAACCGTGCCGCTGATGTCAGTGGTGTGCTGCTCTTCGATGGCGGCCGGTTTCTGCAGTATCTCGAAGGTCCCGGCGAGGGCGTGGCACAGGCGTATGGGCGCGTGCGCCAGGCCAGCCTGCACACCGGCATCGCCGAGATCGCCAAGGGCGTGACCGGTAAGCGTTTGTTCCGCCATTGGCCGCTGAAGAAGTTCGACGTGGACAGCATCGTGCTGGGCTCCATCGCCCGTGCAGACTGGTCCGGTTTCGTGCAGGGAAACCGCCGGCCGGGCGCGGTGGACCATCTGCTCGACGCAGTGAACGGACGTTTCAACCACGCCTGATCAGGCGACGCCGAACACGGTGCAGTCGAAGCGACCCCTATCCCCCGACCATCCCCAATATCCCCATCCATACATATTGCAGCGGCGCCACGATCACCAACGTGGCGACTGCAAGCCACAGCGACAGCTTCACGCCCTCCCGCAATGGGACCTTGCCCATCATCATCGCCACCACGATCGGCGATGCCTGGTATGGCAGCAGCGGCGTGGAATAGCTCACTACCTGGAACATCAGCACCGTGTTCAACGGCATGCCGGAGGCATCGGCAATCTCCTGCGCCAGCGGGGTAAATACCGCCGGTACGCCATTGGCGGTGGTCAGTGCATTGAGCAGTTCGCCCAGCCCGAATACCGACAGGTAACTGACAAACGGCTGCGCCGGATCCAGCGGCAGCAGCGGGATGATCCATTCGCCCAGCCGGCTGCCCAGCCCGGTTGCGGCAACGAACGCGCTCAGCCCCAGCAGGCCCGCAACATACAGGCAGGTGCGGAAATTGCTGGCTTGGCCGAACTCATCGCTGGTCAGGAAGCCGACGCGCGGCAGCAGGCAGGCGCACGCGGCCACCAGTCCCACCCACGCTGGCGAGATGCCATGCAGGGCGTCGGTCATCCACATCGCCAGCGTGCACAGCAGGATGATCGCCAGCCGCCGCTCGTTGCCCGTCCACGACGCCGTATGCGCTTCCGCTTTGAACGGCGTCGGCCGGGCGGGAAACAGCAGGCATACCAGCGCCACGACCAACACGCCTTTCAGCAGCCCCAGCACGGGGGTAAAGGTAATCAGGTAGGGCAGGTAATGCAGGTGCAGCCCGTACGTGGCTTCGATGGCGCCTGCCATCACCAGGTTCGGCACGTTGGCGGGCAGGATGCTGGCTGAAAGCTGGAAGGTGCCAAAGCCCACCGCCAACGCCAGGCCGAACCAGCCACGCGAGCCTGCGCGGATGCCGGATTTTTCCGCGATGGCCAGCACCATTGGCATCAGCAGGGCGATGCGCCCCATGTTGGATGGCATGACGAACGCGGCCGCGTAGCTGACCGCCACGGTACCGCCCACCATGCGCGTCCACGACCCAGCCAGATGCGGTTGCAGCGCCGCGGCCAAGCGGTCGGCCAGCCCGGTTTTCTTGATCGCGGCGCCCAGCACGAAACCACTCAATACCAGCCAGAACGCAGCGGAAGCGAAGCCGGAAAAGATGGTCGCCGGCGGTACCGAGGTGAATACCGTGGCAGCGGCGAAGAACAGCAGCGCCGTCAGGTATTCGGGCAGGCGCGCGGTGGCCCACAGCGCGATGGTGGCCACCACCAGCGTGGCGGCGATAAGGAGGTCCATGTCGATGGTCGTGCGTCCTGGGCGAGGCAGTGCGTGCCCGGCGCACGCCTCGCCATTTTGCCATCGACGCCGGGCAGACGCGGCGGAATGAGGTCAGCTCTGCAACGGCTCGCGATCTTCCACCCGCAGCTGCAGGTTCATTGCGCGCATCACGCCCAGCACGGTTTCCAGGTACAGCGGGCGGGTGCCATTCAACTGGCGGCGCAGGGTTTCCACGCTCAGGCCGCATGCCTGGGCGATGCGCGACATGCCGTCCAGTTCGGCAATCAGCAGCAGGGCACGTGCGATGCTGGATTCGTCGCAGCCCTCCATCCGCATCCGCACGTCCAGATAGTCCGCGCGCTCGGCGGCGCGTGCGGCGGCGCTGTTGATCGGGAGAATCTTGAACTCGCTATCGCTCATGTCGCACTCCACATGGATTCGATGGATGACTTCACCAGGGCGCGGCCAGAGGTGATCAGGCCCTCCACCAGGTGATCGCTCAGCACGGCCTGCGTGCCGCCGTCCTGCCTGCCGACCTGCACCGAATGCAGGATTTCAAGGATCGCCCCGATTCCCTGCAGCGTTGCGATGGGAACGGCTACCTTGCTGTGTCGCTTGAGGTCGGCGTAGCTGTCCTTGCCCAGCATTGGCGCGTCATTGGACACGTCGGGTACCAGGTGCAGATGCACGACGCCGGACGAACTTTCGCGGGAGGCTTCGAACTCTTCCAGCTTCTTTTCCAACCGCTCTATGAAGTACGGTGGAAACTCGTGGATCTTGTCGCCGATCAAGGCGTGCAGGCGTTTGGCGCTAAGCGGATTCTGCGATTCCATCGGTCATCCTTCCCAAGGCGTGTGGCCACCTGCGCAGACGCGCGAGGTGGCAGGCGATGCGGGTTGGCATACCGGGGCAAACACAAAAATGGCCGGCGGATCAGGGATCCCCACACATCGCCCACCGTAAAGACGGCGCGCGATGCAGTGCATTCTCCGCCGTGCCCAGAGGGCAAAACAGAGCCAAAATTGTATTTGCCGAACAGGATGCCAATCCCGACTGACGCTTCTACGTCGCCAGCAGCTACATACCAACAGCCGCAGGGGTGCACGTACATGAGCCGATCTTCAAAAGCTGCCCGGCACAGGAGAGGGTGACGTCACCGCGAGCAGGGAAAGACGTCAGCGGCAGCGCATACAGGCCCGCGAATCATCGCGTGTCAGGGCGCTACGGGCTCGGCATCCAGCAGTGTGCAGGCATCGTCGCACTCGGTCGCGCTGAAGGCTGCCAGCAGCGGCGCGACCAGGGCGGTGTCCGCATTCGGCACATCGCCCACACGGTCGCGCACCATCTGCTGGTATTGCGTGCGCGCATGCAGTGGCATCGAGCGCACCGCCTGCTTCGCCGCCGCCAACGCATCGCGCAACAGGGCCTGCCGCTGCGCCTGGGGAACCTCGGTCAATGCCACCGCAGAGGCAACATCGGCATAGCCGAGCAGCAGCAGCGACGTGCGCAGACGCATCTGGTCGAGCTCTTCCTTGGGCCGCTGCGCAGCGGGCAGGCCGGCCAGCGCGGTTCCCTGCAACGAAAGCTGCATGGCACCGCACTGCAGCGCAAAGACCTGCGCGTCGTTCCAAGCGGGCGTCAGCTGCTGCAGCATGGCCGCATCGCTGCCGTCGCCGGCGAAGCGCGAGGAGATCAGTGCGGCGTGCTGGCCATTGCTGCAGATCATCTGCACCTGCACCGGCAGCAGGGTGCCGAGGTCCTTCAATACATCCGGGTTGTTGGCCTTGCGCACCTGCTCGGCGACCTCCGCCAACGCGGGCGGGGTGCCGGCGTCGGCCATTGCCTGCAGTCTCTCCACGGCCTGGTACTGCCGCACGGCGGCAGAGGTCTGCGCCGGCTGGGCGAGCGCCGCCAGCGGTGCCAGCAGCAGGCTGGCAAGCAGGGCAGGGCGGAATGAGCGCGAGCTGGGCATAACGGCGTCCTTGCGTATGGAGTTCAGGCGTACGCCAACGGTATCCGAGGGCGGGTTAGTAACTGATCAAGCGCTGCCACTTCCGGAGCCATCCGGGCCGACGCCTGGGCCCCAGCGCCACGGCTTGGCGCCGGATGCCGATAACCTATTCCTCGTGGCTCATGTGGTGGGTCACGGGACGTCCTTTTCAGATTGACGGTGGGCGCGTGACATCCGGTTCGAGCCATGCCGGCGGGTGGAGCTGCAACGCACGTTCGACGATTGGCGCCGCCCACTCTGGCGTCATGCCCAGTTCGTCGAGGTTGGAAGGATGCAGAATGGCACCACGTTCGAGTTCGAGAACAAGCTGCGGCTCGGTGACCCCGTCCTGTGCGGCTCCGGTGTTGTCGTAGACATGCACCGTATGCAGCGCGTCCATCAGCATGATCAGGTTCTCACGCGATGTGTCATGGCGCGCCCTGATTCTGTGCTCTGCGACGGCATGTCCGCCTTGCGCAATGCGCTGGGCGACGCGCTGAATGTGCAGGTCGACGCTGGATAGACCGCAGAACCACACGATGACGTCGTGGGTTTTCGTTGCTTCGCGCAGCAAGGCGGAAATGGTCCTGCCACCCAACGTGGTCTCAAGGGCATGGTCCTCGCCATCGGCAATGGCGCGCGCAAGCCGGTTTTTGCCTTCCTCCCAAGCCTTCGAATTGGCTTGGTCGTGAGGACATCCCGTCGCTACAAGTTCGCGTGTGAATGCATCCGGGTCGAACCAGACCAAGCCTTCTGCGGTGGCGATGCTTCCCAGCAGCGAGCTCTTGCCGGCCCCGTTCACCCCTGCCAGGACGAGGATCGCGGACATCGTTCAGAACGGAGTGCCGAGGGTCACCTTGCCGCGCCGCGCACGCTTGCGCGTAGCAGCGGCAAGCGACTTCCCATCCTTGAGCGTGGCCAGGCGCTGATCGAAAGCGCGTTGAAGCCGCGCCAGGGCAATCTCCTTGGGCACGGTCGTGGTTTCGGCACCGCTGCTGCGGTTGCTCGCCCCCGCGGCTTGCTGGACCAGCGTTGCGTAATGTTCCGCAGTGAGGATCACGGCCTCGGTTCGATGATGGTTGGTCACCGCCACCGCCGTGGTCTTGTTGACCTGCACCATCACGCCCGGCCAGCCGCCCCGCTTGAGCTGGGTTGCCGTCATCGAAGGCAGGGCTGAAAGCTGTGCGTCGGTGGTGCGTGGCACGGTTCGGCGCTCTTTCGTCGCAAGGCTGGCTTTGCTTTTCTTTCCGGTGTCCGCGACGGAGGCGAAGCTCCCTGACTTCAGGACACGGGGTGGCGGGGTGTCGGTAGGCTTCATCGCAGCCGGATCGATTGGAGTTGTATGAGGCATCGTACACCAGTGGGAAAAATGTGCATTTTTCGGTTCCATGGCAAGATAGATGACTGCCGACTCCAGTAAAAGATCACGCTAACGTATTGTTGTGTAGGAATTTTCCGAGCGAATTCTATCGCTGGCCAGCGCGGCGTACGCGCCGGCGTAATCAGCCTCTGCCGGGCGAGGGAAACGCTGGAGGTCTTGGCCGACCTGCATGCGCAGGTCGACCGGTCCGCGCTGGCGGCCGATGCGGAAAGGGCGCCTTTGCCCGTCCGCGGCGCACGGAGTTATGTAGCAGGACGCTACAGTTTTTCACCTCAGTTCAGCACGTCCCCGGCATCCACCAGCTGCACGTCGTGCATCAGCTGCAGGTAGGCCTCGTAGTAAGGTTTGTGCGATGCACCGACGATGGCCAGCATGCGCGTGCCGGGCGTGTGCGCGAGTACGTCGCGCATGTTGGCGACCATGCGCAGATTGCGGGTTTCCCAGTAACCCACATAATCGCGGCCGAACGCTTGCGGCGACGGTTCCACCAGCGCGGCGCCGAAGTCGCTGTGGTAGGCCTGCATCGCCGCTTCCGGCGCGTTGTATGCGCGGTAGATCGCCAGCAGGCCATCGGGTTTGCCGAGGTTGGCGTGCAGCGCCTCGTCCGCCTCGGCGCGGGCCTTGGTGTGCGGGTTGTCCCACGCCTTCATGAGCGCCTCGCCGGCGGCCTTCTTCAAGGCTTCGGGCGTAGCCGAGTCAGCGGTGTGGTCATCCACCGCCCATACCCGCTCCAGGCCGAGCCGCGCGGCGAGCGTGGCCGCCACCAGCAGGGACTCGTCGCGGTGGTGCACGGGCGGGGTCTTCGTAAGCCCCGTTGGTCACTGCAACCTTTTCGCCGGCCGCTGCATCGGCGGTAACTCAGTCACCCTCACGCTGCATCACGCTGTCGATCCAGTCGGCATAGCGCGAAATGCGCACGTTGTGGACGACCTGGCCATAGAATCCCGCCTCCAGTGCGTGCTCTGGCACTGCGGTGATCCACGAGCCCAGCCCGATGAGCTGCCAGCCGTTCTCATCCCGGATCATCAGTGGCCCGCCGCTGTCTCCACTGCCCAGCACGCCTTCATGCGGCAGCGCGTGGGGCGGGGCATCAAAGCGGTACCAGAGGTAGCGCGTATTGGCTCCGGTGATGGCATTCTCCGCGCGGCGCAGGAGGGTCCGGTGCGCGTCGTGCGGGTTCTGGCCGCGGTCGCCGTTGCCGCTGGCACCCTTGCCGATGAAGGTGGCGATGCGGGTGACTTCCTCGTTGCCCCGGTAGAGGCGCATGGGCCGCACGCCTGCTGCGGGCGAGGCGAGCTTGACCAGCGCGATATCGTCGGACGCCGCCAGGAAGGCATGGATGCGGGACGGGCTTCCCGTCGCCAGTGCTTCCTGCCCGAGGGCATCCGGCATGCGCCGGTAGCCGGGATGCAGGAACACGCGCTCCACCGCATGGGGCTGGCCGTCGATCATCACCGCTGCGTGCATTCCCTCCATCGGCGCTGCGTGTGCTGCGGTAACCACCCAGCGCGGGGCGATCAGGGCGCCATGGCCTTCGCCGGGCATGTCGGCCAATGCGGGAAATGCCGAACCGTCGATGCGGTACTGGGCATCGTCCACATCGCCGCGGATGACAACCGCCGCGGCGGTGAAGGGGAGGCTGATCACAGCCAGGAGGAGCCAGCGTTTCATGGGTATCTACGTCCCTGTCAGCATTCGTTCCAGAGGAAGCCGTTATGCGGCGATAGCGCGCGGTGGCGGGCCATCAGGAAACGCTAGCGGATCCGGTGCGGAGCGGTAACGATCATGCAACAAAGCCGCGGTCACGGCGACGAAGCTGCGAATTGCCGGGCTGGAAAAGGGGCACCGCATCCATCGCCCGCGCGCGTGGGCGCACCGGCTGGCGTCACTCACGCATCGGGAAGGTCCATGTCGTGGGCACCGAACTCCAGCGATAGTGGCGAACCTGCAGCGCGGCGATGGGGCGGGCGGTGGCGATCTCGGTCCGCATCGGCAGCCTGCCGTTCTCCCAGGCCAGTGGCACCTGCGCCAGCCGCGTTGGTTGCGCCGGCTTCAGCGGGGCAATGGTCATCTGCTCGGAGGGCAGTACGTTTCCGTCTTCGTCCAGCGGGACGACCACGCTGTACAGGCCGGTCTTCGCCCTCCACGACTGCCTGCCCTGCAGCAGCGTCGCCCTGTGTGCAGTGGGGCGCAGCAACGTGATGTCCGGGTTGAGTGCCGAACGCTCACCGGGCTGCAGGATTTCAGTCGTTTCGAACGCATAGACTTCGGCGTCGACGGACATGCGTACGGCTTCGATCCGGCCCAACACGTCGCGCGGCGCGCCCAGTGGCAGATGGAAGGGGAAGCTGGCCTCGTTCTGCGTGGCCGCGTATTTTTCCGGGAAGAACAGCGTCGGCGTGACCCGTTTCGTCGGCAGCCCGGCGATCTCCGCCCCATCCGCATCCAGCATCGCCACGCGGTGCAGGCGGGACATCAGGATGCGTTCGTGCTGTCCTTGCCCGGCCGATGGGTCGCGTTCCACGCTGGAGCGTGCACCGATCGCCAGCCAGCGCCCTGTGCCGTTCTCTGCGGGAATCCAGAACGCGCCCATGTAGGGCATCAGCGTAGGCAGCGAGGCCGCGCCAACCATGTAGTCTTCCAGCTCACCCAGTACCGCCGCGCGATGCGTGTAGGCGGAAGGATCAGGCGCAACGGCGCTGAAGGGCGCGCGCTGCAGCGTCTGGCTCACCTGCTCGGCATAGCTGACATAGCTGTCGACATCGTCGCTCATCTGCAGCATCGGGTCGTAGGCGGTGTCGGCCAGGTGCACGCGGTGGACGGATGCGGGCAGGCCCTTGCTGGCCGCGTACCGCAGTTCCATCCGCAGCTCGATCGGCATGCCGTCGCCACGCGCTGCCACCAGCCGGCCGTCGCCCTGTGCGCCGGGGCCTGTAACAGACATCTCCATCAGCACCGCGTCCGGGGTGACCTCAATCACCTGAAGTCTCGTTTCGACGCTGCCATGGGGTTCGATGCGCAGCGTTCCCGCAACAACATCCCCCATCGCCACCGAGGCGCGCAATTGCACCGGCCGCAGTCCCGGCACCTGGTGCAGGCTGAGCAGGGCGCTGGCCGCTTCGGGTGATGTCCTGGACAGTGCAGTCCACGCGCCCTGGTTCGTTGCACGCAGTGCGCCGGTGTCACCAGATCGCGTTACCGCAGCGCTGAAGCCTTGGCCAAGCACGGCCAGTTGCGCTGCCGCGGTCGCGTCGTTCGGGTCCAGGTCCATCAGGTAGCTTGTGTGGCCAGCCGCGTCCACCTGATGCGACCAGATGGGCGCCAGCAGAAGCTGGGTTCCTGCACGCGATGCAGCCTGCAAAGTGGCTTCGTAGTAACCCGACAGCGTCTGCTCGTCGCCTGCGTCCGGGCCGCTGCTGACGGTTTGGCGCACGTAGTACACAGATGGGGCAGCAGGGTTGGAGCCCGCAGTGGCGGCGGATGCGGCGCCGGTGATCATCGCCGTCACCGCTACGGTGAGGGCGTACAGCCATCGGGGAAAATCCATTTGCCCTGCTCTCCAGATCCATCGAAAGCGGGGAAGTGTAGCAATGCCGCCGTCTACTTGATCCGGCTCGCGGGGTGGTTGTTGGTCGCCTCCGCTTCCCTCACTTCGCGGTACAGCGCCTCCAGGCGGGCCTGGCCCTCTGCACTCGCGCGTGCATCGGCTTCTTTGTTCTGACGGTCCATCTCCTGGTATTCCGCCCAGACCTCCGGGGTGATGGTTTTCAGCGTGTTGTCAGGACGCAGCTGGATCGAGGCGGGCGTGCCCAGGCTGACAGAGAAGTTGTCGAAAAGCCATTGCCTGCGAGCTTCCGGCGCGGCATGGAGCAGATCAGGCTCTGCATAGGCGTTCATCGGCAGGAACTGTTCGGCAAGCGTTTCGTCCGCAGATATCCGCACCAGCTTGACGACGAGTCGTTCCTTCGCGCGCTCGTCCTCGTACAGGGCCACCACGTCGCCCTCGATCCAGAGCACCTGCCAGTAGCCGGTGATCGGATGCACCGCGAAGGGATGCGTCCGCACCAGGACCAGGTTGCTGGCCTGATCGTACAGTGCACTCCAGCCCGGCGAAGCGGGTCGTGGGGAGCAATCGGTCGTGCTGGTGATGATCTTTTCCAACCGCGCCTTGCCGCCCTGTGCAGACAGGTGCGTTGCCCAGCAAGACGACCCGTCGCGGGTGTGCGACGCCAGCAGGACGGCATCGTCGGCGACCACGATGGCGTCGGTGTGGACAATCTGTTCGCCGGTCGCGGCGGCATCCTGCAGCAGGCCTGCGAATGCCGCGTCCGACAGTTTGTCGCCGTCCAGATACAGCGCGTACGTCGTGTAATGCTTGTACTTGCTGACGTTGATATCCAGGGTCGTCTGCGTTATCGCCACGACCTTCAGGCTATCGGACGAGAGGATCGTCTTCCGCGTCGTTCCCCCACACCCAACGGTGAGCAACGCAGCAGACATCGCCAGCGCGGCTGAACACAGCACGGAAGCTTTCTTTACCTTCATGGTGCTGCGTCCTGCCTGGGTGTGGAAAGCGGATGTCGTGCGGGATCAAGCATAGCCGTTCTGGTTGCGCGTATCGGCCACGGCGTGCGCGGCTCACGCCGTGGGGATTGTGCCGCCGTCGATGACGTACTCGCTGCCGGATATCGAGGCCGCGCGTGGGGAGGCCAGGAACGCGATCAGGTCGGCCACTTCATGTGGCATGGCCGGCCGCCCCAGCGGAATACCGCCGAGCTGGTCCATGATCAGCTTCTGCCCACCTGCGTAGTCTGTCCCGGCCTGCGCGGAAACCCGTTCGACCAGGGCGACGGAGGCTTCGGTTTCGATCCAGCCCGGCGCTACCCGCACCACGCGTACGCCCTTCGGGGTGACCTCTTTGGACAATGCCTTGCTGTAGGTGGACAGCGCCGCCTTGGCGGCGGCGTAGGCCATCGTGGCTTCCGGCAGCGGCAGGATGCGCTGGATGGAGGTGACATGGATGATCACGCCGGACTGCTGCGCCAGCATGCCCGGAAGCAGTGCGCGGTCCAGCCGCACGGCCGACATCAGGTTGAGCTCCAGCTCCTTGCTCCATTCGGCATCGTCCAGCGCAGCGAAGCCACCGGCAGGCGCGGACGATCCGCCGACCACGTTGACCAGGATGTCGATGCCACCCAGATGGTGGACCGCGTCCACCGCCAGCGCACTCGCGCCTGCGGCGGTCGCCACGTTGGCGGCAAGGTAGTGCACACCGTCGCTGGGCTGCGCCGGCAATGAGCGCGAGGCGGCGGCCACGCGGGCGCCGGCCTGCCGGAGTACGTCCACCACGGCCGCGCCGACGCCGCGCGTACCGCCGCTGACCAGTACCAGCTTGCCAGCCAGTTGAAGATCGAAATTCATGCGGAGATCTCCAGCGTGGCGATCTTGCCGCGTTCCAGGGTGAAGGCGTACCGCAGGTCCACCGGGCTGCCAGGGAAGTCGCCGACCACGTGGCTTGTGACGATATAGGTGCGCTCGTCCTTCTCTACGTTGATGGGCGTGGCGGTGTAGCGGTAGCGGTCGGCGGTGTGCGCTTTCCACGCTTCGATGGCGGCAAGGCCGGTGTGGGTCTGGCCTTCGTCCAGCACGCGTCCATCTGGGTTGAAGCAGCGGGCGACGGCAGGGCCACCGTGGGCATCGGCGGTGAAGTAGGCGCTGATCGGCTCGGGCAGGTGCAGGTCATTCATGGGCAGGCTCCGGTTGAGGTACGGGCTCAGGATGGCCCGTTCCTGCCGTCAACAGAATCGCCTACTATCTGATCAGGCTATGTAGGAATCAGGGCACAATGCGCGGCTCCGAATTCGCAGAACTGAAAGCATTCGCGGCGGTGGTCGACCGTGCCAGCTTCGCCCGTGCCGCCGACCATCTCGGCCTTTCCCGCTCTGCGCTCAGCCAGATCGTGCGGCAGCTGGAGGCGCGCCTGGGAGTGCGTCTGTTGAACCGCACCACGCGCAGTGTTTCGCCCACCGAGCCGGGACGCCGGCTGCATGAGCGGATCGCGCCGATGCTGCGCGAGATGGACGACGCGGTCGCGCAGGCGGTAGGCACCACCACGCGCACGGCCGGTACGCTGCGGATCAACACGCTCGGCATGGCGGCCCGCAAGCTCATCGCCCCGCGGCTGGGCCGCTTTGCGCAGGCCCATCCGGATGTGGTGCTCGACATCGTGATCGACGATGGCCTGCGCGATATCGCCGGCGAGGGCTTTGATGCCGGCATCCGGGTGGGTGGGCGACTGCAGAAGGACATGATCGCGGTGCGGCTGACACCGGACGTGGAGCTGCTGGCGGTGGCGTCCCCCGAGTACCTGGCGCGGCATGGCGAACCCAAGGTGCCGGCCGATCTGCAGCAGCATGCGTGCATCGGCTGGCGCTTCCCGGGCAGTGGCAAGATCGCCAGTTGGGAGTTCCGCAGGAAAGGGAAAAGCGTGGAGTTCGTACCCGAGGGCAAGGTGCTGTCCAACCACCAGGACATCGTGGTGCCGGCCGCACTGCAGGGCCTGGGGATCCTGTACGCCTACAACGACGACGGAATTGCCGAGGCACTGCAGGATGGACGGTTGAAGCGCGTGCTCGCCGACTGGTCGCCCACCGTACCAGGCCTGTTCCTGTACTACTCCAGTCGCCGCTACCTGCTGCCGGCGCTGCGTGCGTTCATCGATTGTCTGCTGGATCGTGACCTGGGACAGGATCGGGACATCCAGAAACAGGGCGCTGGGGCTCGGACGAAGCGGGCTGGCACGAAGCGCTGACCGGCCGTGGCCCCGGCCTGCAGTCCGCTACCCATGCAGCGATCCGCTCACGTTGGCCCGGCTCCAGCACGCGATACGGGATGGGTACTCCCGATTCGCTGAGTTCCATCAGCATCGCGTGCTGGTACCAGTGCAGCTTTTTCACCGTTGTCCAGGAAACCGCCTGCGGCCTACCCCGGCTGTGGCGGATGAAACCGTGCGCGTCCATTTCAAACCGGCAGCGGCCGACCCGGAACGACTTCCAGGCGAACAGCCCGAGGACGAAGGTGCTCAGCATCAGGTTCACGAAAAGCCGGTTCCACCAGCGGCGCTCCGCCGGCATGGCCGTCGAGTAGATGTGCGCGCGCAGCAGGGCAAGATACTCACCCGGGCGGTATCGCACCTCGAACTGGAAGGACGTTGCCGGATCCATGCCGAGCTCCATCTGGGATGGGTCATCTTCAATGCAGCGGCTGGGCGCGTCCACAGGTTACTTCCGGCATGCGCCTGGATACCGGCAAAGCAGGCATTGTCGCGCTTCACTCCAGGGAAGGTGGTCGTCATGTTTCGCTCCGCGCTGTGCGTTGCCCTGCTGTTTTCGCTGCCGACGCTGGCGCATGCCGCGGCCCCCGCTGTTCCAAGCCCTTGTGAGGATGCCGAAACCTCTGCGCAGCTGCACGGTTCACTGTGCATGACGGTGCCGGTGCCGGTGCACCACGCCGCCCCAGAAGGGGAGTCCATCCCGCTGTTCGTGCGCCGCTTTCCGGCCCCTGCTTCAGTCAAACGGCGCGGCGAAGTCTGGTTGCTGTCCGGTGGACCGGGCGAGGCCGGGGCATCGCTGTACCCGACGATCGCGACCTACCAGCGTGCGTTTCCCGGCTTTGATCTGGTGATTCCCGATCACCGCGGCACCGGGCGTTCGGCCCGCATCTGCCCGCAGCAGGAAGCGCCGGACAGCGCGGACGGCACCGGACTGGCTGGCAGCGAGTGGGGCCCCTGCATCGGCGCGATGTATGCCAACGTGCCGCGCACGGCAGCGTTCTCCACGACCGAGGCCGCGCAGGACCTCGGTCTGTTGATGTCCCAGCGGCCTGCCGACGGCCAGGTGCTGCTGTATGGCGTTTCCTACGGCACCCAGCTTGCCCTGCGCGCGCTGCAGGTCACCTCGCTGCCGCTTGATGGCCTGGTGCTGGATGGTCTGGTGCCGCCGGAGCGCACCGAGCAGTGGGACCTGAGCCGTCGCACCGCGCTGGTCGATGAGGTCGGGCGCCAGGCGCTCGGCGAGGCGGGCGTGGCGACGTACCGCCGCGTGCTGGCCGCGCCGGCAGATGCGCCGTGGCGCACGCAGGTACCTGGAGGCGATCTGCGTCGATTCTTTGCCGCGCTGCTGAGCTTCCCGACATTGCGCGATCGCATGCCGCAGATCGTGCAGGACCTGTCCAACGGCGATGCGCGTTCGCTGGACACTACTGTGACCGACTGGAAGGCGGCGCTGGTTCGGCTGGGGCAGGGCGGCAACAACCAGCCCGCACTGCCGCTGGTGATGCTGATTTCTGCATCGGAGAACAATGCACGGCCGGGGCTGACCAAGGACACGGTGGAGGCTGAACAGAAGGATGCCCTGTTCGTCAGCCCGATTCCCGGCCTGCTGGTGGGCAGTCCGGTGCCGGCCTATCCGAAGGATGCGTGGTTCGGCCAGAGCCCGAAGACCCTGCCCAGGACACTGGTGGTGCATGGCACGCTGGACCCGAACACCGCCTATGCCGGCGCGCTCGAACACGCCGCCACCTTGGCCAAGGCCGGCCCGCTGCAGTTCCACACGGTGGAGCGGGGTGCGCACCTGTTGCCGCTGGTGGCGCCCTCGTGTTTTGTCACCGCGGTGCAGGCGTTCGTGGATGGCGGGGAGGCTGCAGCGCGCTGCGCGGAGCCGGCCTCCCCCTGAGCACTGACCGGCTGGCGATCAACCGCCTGCCGACGCGTCAGCTGCGTGCAGGTTCGACGATCACCGCCGTGCCATAGCAGAGAACTTCGGTCAGCCCGGTCATGATGTCGGTAGCGTCGTAGCGCATGGCGATGATCGCGTTGGCGCCCAGCATCCGTGCATGCTTCATCATGTCCCGGTAGGTTTCTTCGCGGGCCTGCTCGCACAGCTGGGTGTAGATGGTGATGTTGCCGCCGAACAGGGTCTGGATGCCGCCCAGGAAGTTGCCGACGATCGACCGCGAGCGCACGGTGATACCGCGCACCACGCCCATGTTCTGCACCACGCGGAAGCCGGGCAGCTCGAGTGCGGTTGTGATCATCGAATCGTCCAGACGCGCTTCGCCAGCAGGACGACGAGCCGTGTTGTAAGGATCAGCCATGGGTGTCTCGGAGGTTGGGGGCGAGTGGTGAAAGTTGATCGCGCGGCAGGCGCGGCAACAGGTTGGAGTCAGTCGCGCACTGCGATCACCCGCAGCGCAAGGGCGGCCTCATGGACCCGCCCGGATGCTTCGTCCAGCGCTTCCATGCCGGCAATCAGGCGGCCATGCTTGAAGGGCACGTAATCGTTGAAGCTGCCCATGCCGCCGAACACCGACATGACCGAGCCGGAGAGCAGGTTGAGCGATTGCTGGTCAAGCGGGTTGTCCGTCAGCGCCTCGGCCTGGTGCAGGCAGGAAACGAAGTGGCGCCGCCATTCGCACGCGCTGTCGCGCGCCAGCAGATCGCATAGCGCACTCAGTTCCCTGATCAGCTCATCCAGTTGCGCGGCTCTGTCGTCCATGCGGCTGACTATACGGGCAAGATCACGTCAGGAAACCATGCCGCGCTCAGTCCTTGGCATCCCACTGCGCCAGGTGCAACAGCACGCCTGCGGGGTCCCACACGTAGGTTACCCGCGCACCATAGGGCTCAGCCCGCGGCGGTGCCACGCGCGCGCCAGGGTACTTGCCGGTGTCCAGCAGCGCGCGGATGGCGCTGAAGCAGGCGGCGGCATCCTGCACGGAAACATGCAGCATGGTGTTTTCCGCCCATTCCTTCGCGTAGCCGCGCTGCAGGTAGAACCGCGAAGGGCCCAGCTTGAACAGGGCCAGATTGTCGTCCGACCACTCGCGCTCGCAGCCCAGCGCTGCATAGAAGGCCTGCGAGAGGGCGAAATCCTGGGAAGGGAGGAACGTCCGGACGTCGGTGGCCTGAAGGTTGATCATGTTCTACGCCTCTGGGGGTGCAAGCGGCAGGGTGCCACGGTCCAGTGTCCTCAACCAACCTGCGACGTGGGCTGCGGCTTCGATGGGCTGGGCTTGGAGCAGCAGGTGGGGCCCGTCCAGAAGGTGCGTTTCAGGGGGACGCTGCAGGCCGCGCTCGATCGATTGCAGGGCGCCGGCCTGCAACAGTCGATCCTCGTTTGCATGGAGGCAAAGGACTGGCGTGGAAATCGCGGGAAGCAACCCGCGAACGTCGATCCGCAGTGTCGCCACTGCGCGTGCACGCAGCACGGGCGGCGACGTCGTAGCCAGCGCATCACGCAGCGCGCTTTCGAGTGATGGCGTTCGCCAGCGTCCCAACAGAAGCCGGGCCAACAGCGCGACGGGCGGCAAAGGCAGCGGTAGCTTCAGCACGCGGGCCAAGGCTGACGGGACGGGCACCGGGGCACGTGCAAACGTGGTGGAAAGGATGATGCCGCGAAGCGATGTCAGGCCGGTTGCCCCGAGCATTACTGTCAACGGTCCCGCAAATGATTCACCGAGCAACACGAAGGGCGGTCGCTGGAGCAGTTGAGGGCGAAGCCAATCCCTCAATGCGTCATAGCCCATGGTCTGACTGGCCGGGTATGCAATGACCTCGGACTGGATCCCATGTGCCTCCAACGCCTGCATGAACGGGACGGACAGGCGGCCGCCTCCATCCAGCCCTGGCAGGATGATCAGCAGGGGTGCGGAGCCGTTCGTCATTGTTGATAAGAAGGTCAGGTGGGCCTGAAACAGAAAGGTGTCACAGCATGTGATGATAGTACGGAGGGAGCTGGGGATCTCACTGTGTCGAAAGCGACGCTTATTCGGCTCATCCGGTGAGCCGAATAGACCCTCTATTCGGCTCACGGTCGTATCAGCGTTGACTCTACGCTCGTTGATACCCGCAACGGATCACTCCTGCCTGTGAACGGTATTGGCCGCCGCTGCCCCTGCCAGTCACGCTGTGTGGATGACCGATACCCCCCTCAGTTTCAACGGACAGGTAGGCCTGATCACCGGCGCGGCAGGTGGCCTGGGCCTGGCCTATACGCGCCTGCTGGCACGCCTGGGCGCCAAAGTGGTGATGCAGGACGTCGGCGCCGACCGCGATGGCGAAGGGCGCGACCCGGACCGGGTAGCCCGTGCCGCCGCACGGCTGCGCGTGGAAGGGCTGGATGTCACCAGCCGCGGGCTTTCCATCGATACGCGGGCACAGTGCCACGCGCTGGTGGATGAAGTGCTGGGCCAGCACGGGCGGCTGGATTTCATCATCCACAACGCCGGCTGGGTGCATTACCAGCCCATCGAAGACATCGGCGAGCTGCAGCTGGAGCGCATGCTGGATATCGCCGCAAAGGCGCCGTTATGGCTGGCCCAGGCGGCGTGGCCGGCGATGCGCGCGGCGGGCGGCGGGCGCATCGTACTGACCACGTCCGACCGTGCCCTGTATCCGCAGTACGTGCAGCACGGGCTGGCCAGCTACGCGATGGCCAAGAGCGCGGCGGTGGGCCTGATGAACGTGCTGGCGGCGGAGGGAGAGGCCGACAACATCATCGTCAACGCGGTATCGCCGGTAGCCAAGACGCGCATGTGGGGCGTATACGGCGAACCCGACGAGCTGCATCCCGCTGCGGTAGCGCCCGGTGTGGCCTGGCTGGCCTCGTCGCGCTGCGTGCAGGGCGGCTGGGTACTGCGCGCGAGCAATGGCCAGTTCCACGCCACCCGCGCGCAGGAGCCTGCCGGCGTGAGCTACCCGCGCGACCTGCAGGGCGTGGCCGCCGACAGCGTGGATGCCTTCGATGCGGTATGGCCGGAGATCGCGCTTCCGGCCATCGAACCGCGGAGCAGGCAGCACGCACTGCTACCCTGAGCAGCTCCTGTCCATCGCAGCTGCCATGATCGACCTACGTTTGCTGCGCCAGTTCGTCGCCGTTGCCGAAGAACAGCATTTCCACCGTGCCGCCGCGCGCCTGCACATGTCACAGCCGCCGCTGACCGCGGCGATCCGCCGGTTGGAAGAGCAGGTCGGCACGTTGCTGGTGATCCGTGGCCATCGCACCGTGGGGCTGACCGCCGCCGGCCAGGTGCTGCTGGTGGAAGCACGACGCACCCTGCAGCAGGCCGCACACGCACTGGATGCCACGCGTGAGGCCGCAGCCGGGCGTAGTGGGCGGGTGCGCGTGGCCTACGTGGGCAGTGCACTGTACGGGCGCCTGCCGCAGTTGATCCGTGCCTTCCGGCGCAGCCATCCGCAGGTGCTGCTGGAGCTGCGCGAAGCGACCTCGCGCCAGCAACAGAACATGCTGGCCAAGGGCGAAGTGGACGTGGGCGTGCTCATCCCTCCGATCCCGTCCGCGCCCGGCCTGGAGTTGCAGGCGTTCGATACCGATGCGCTGGTCATTGCGTTGCCGCGCGTGCATCCGTTGGCCGCCCGCCCTTCGGTGCGGATGCAGGACCTTGCGGGCGAGGAGTTCATCGCCTGGCCTGCTGCCGAAGGCGAAGGCTTTCATTCGCACGTGATGCGCCAATGCGTGGCCGCCGGATTCATGCCCAAGGTGGTGCAGGAAGCACACGGCATGCATGCGGTGCTGTCATTGGTGGCGGTGGAGACCGGTATCGCCATCGTGCCGGCCAGCATGGCCGGGTTCCGCGATACGGAAGTCTGCTACCGGCCCGTGCAGTCGGACGATGCGCATTTCAGCCTGAGCTTCTGCGTGCGCACCGATGTGGATAATCCGGCCGTGCATGCGTTCATGGGGAGCGCCGGCTGCACGTGATGAGGTGCATGCAGCGATGCGACGCGTCGCGTTTGCCTCTTCAACTGCGCGATTCCAGTCGATAGCGTCTCAGATCACGTTTCTTTGAATCCAAGGAAGATCTGATGAGCGCGAGTTATGACAGTATCGTCGACCAGTACATGGCGTACGCCAACGCCTCGCCGACCCGGCCCATCGAAGTGCGCACGATGCTGCAGCTGGCGGGCACGGTGAAGGACAGGAGCGTGCTGGACCTGGCCTGTGGATCGGGCTACTACGGTCGTGAGTTTCTTCGCCACGGTGCGCGCAGTGCCCATGGCGTGGACCAGTCGCGGGGCATGATCGATTTCGCACGTGCCCTGTCCAAGTATCGTGGCGACGAGATGACGTTCCAGCAGCACGATGTCATGGAGATGCCGTTCACTGGCGCATATGACATCGTGCTGGCAGCGTACCTGTTCAACTACGCCGCTTCGCTGGACGAACTGGGAAGGATGTTCGCCGCGGTCATTCCGCATGTGAAGCGGGGTGGTCGGCTGGTAGTACAGACCTTGAATCCCGATTATCGCCTGGCGCTGGGCAACTATGCGGCCTATGGGGTAAAGGTCCTGGAAGAAGAGCCGTGGCAGCAGGGCGCGCGACTGTGCCTGGAGTTCCCCGGATCACCGCCGGCGTTGATCATCAACTATCGCTGGGAACGGGCGCACTACGAACAGGCGGTCCGTGCAGCAGGCTTCAGCGCCGTGGAATGGCATGCGCCGGTACTGGAACAGGCCGATATCGATGCGCGTGCTGAAGGGTACTGGGAGGGCTACGTGCACAACTGCATGTCGGTGAACGTGGTGTGCGAACGCTGAAGCAGAAAGCCGGGATTCGTATTCGCCTCTTCAATGGATAGCCGAGGTTGCGTAGCGTGGAAATCATTCTACACAGCAGGGTTTCCCTCATGAACGCGCATTACGATGACATCGCAGGCCAGTACGCAGCGTATGCCAACGCATCGCCTACCCGCGTGGTTGAACTACGCACGATGCTGCACATGGCCGGGGAGCTGGAGGGCCGCAGCGTGCTGGATCTTGCATGTGGTTTTGGCTCTTATGGCAGGGCGATGCTCCGGGCCGGCGCCGCCAGCGCGCATGGGGTGGACCAGTCGTCGGAAATGGTGGCGATCGGGCGGCAGATGTCAGCGCATGCGGGTGATGCGATGACCTTCCAGGTAAGTGACTTCCTGCAGTTGGCCGCCGTGCGCGAGTACGACGTTGCGGTGGCCGCGTTCCTGTTCAACTACGCGCAGTCGCTGGACGAGCTGGCGCGGATGGCCAAGGCGGCGTTCCAGCATGTGCGTGCAGGCGGCCGGATCGCGGTGGAGACGATGAATCCACACTACTGCCTGGCGGAGGGTGACTGTTCGAAGTACGGCTTGCGGGTGCTCGACGATGTGCCATGGAAGGAGGGCGCGAAGATGGAGATCGAGTTCCCGGGCGCTCCACCGGCGCGGATCACCGTGTTCCGCTGGGCACGTGAGCACTACGAACGTGCGTTCGCAGAGGCAGGCTTCACCGAACTGGTGTGGCAGGCCCCCTGCCTGTTGGAGCAGGACCGGCTGGCGCAGCCAGCGGGATACTGGGACGCTCTGCTGCGCAACGGATTGGCGGCGTGGTTCTCCTGCACCAAGCCGTAGCGCCGCGCGGGGTGTGTCAGGCATCGCGGTGCCGGAACGGAAAGCCGCCGAGCACGGCTCGGCGCTACCAGGGCGGGTCAGCGGGGTGGTAGCGCCGAGCCATGCTCGGCGAGCGCGCAGCGCGGGATGTGTCAGGCATCGCGGTGCCGGAACGGAAGGCCGCCGAGCCATGCTCGGCGAGCGCGCAGCACCGATCAGCGCCGGTCGCGCTTCATCCACGCGCGCAGGAACAGCGCGATCAGGCCACTGAAAATCACCCACGAGACGACGTCGAACAGGCCATCGCCGATCAACGCGCTGACCAGCCCGACCAGGCTTGCCAGCGTTATCCAGGCCGGTGCGACAAAGGGACTGTTCATGCCACCTCCTGGGTCTGCGCGCGTTCGATCTCCGCCACGCGCGTGGCGGTGTTGCCGCGCTTGAACCACAGGTACAGGCCACTGACCAGCACGGCGATGGTCAACAGGTCCAGCAGGGCCCACAGGATCTTCAGCGGCAGCTTGCCGTAATCACCGAAGTGCAGCGGTTGGCTGAGCAGCAGCACGGTCATGTAGGTCGGCAACTGCGGCTGCGCGGTCAGCGCACCGGTGGTCGCATCGATCAGCACCGGGCGATACAGGCGTTCGGTCAGCGGCGAGTTGCCCTGCATGAACACCCCGAAATGATGGTCACCGCTGTAGCCGGTGCCGGGGAAACTGACGAAGGCCGGGCGCATCTCCGGTTCGGCGGCGCGCGCGGTAGCCACCGCCGCCTGCAGCGAAGCCAGCTGGGTGGGCTTGGGCTGGCCGGCATACTGCGCGGCGAACTCACCCAGCTGCTGCGTCTGCCAGGCCTGCTCAAGCGGCTTGGCCAAGGTGTTGATGGCACCGGTCAGGCCCACCACCAGTGCCCAGCCGAGCGTGACGATGCCGATCACGTTGTGCAGGTCCAGCCAGGCCAGTCGACGGCTGCGGCCGGTGCGCAGGGTGCCGAAGCGCTGCTTGCGCATGAACGGTCCATACAGCACCAGCCCGGAGATGATCGCCACCACGAACAGCAGCCCCATCGCGCCCATGAACAACAGCCCGGGCAGGCCGAGGAACAGATCGGTGTGCAGGCGGTACAGGAAGTACATCACGCCTTCGTTGAACTGCGGTGCGGGCACCTGCTCGCCGCTGATCGTATTGAGCAGCACGGTCTGCATCTGCGGTGCCGGCGTATCGGTGCGCGCGCCGGTGTTGACGTACATCAGTGGAGCGTCCGGGTCCCAGCCGACGAACAGCGGGACATTGCCGGGGAAGTGCTGCAGCGCGGTTGCTACCTGCGCGTCCAGGTCGCGCAGGGTGGCATCGGCGGGTGCGGCCGGCACTTCGGGATCGGCGCCGGTGAGGTGGGCGATCTCATGGCCGAACACCAGCGGCAGGCCGGTCAGGCACAGCAGCAGCAGGAACAGGGTGCAGACCAGGCTGGTCCACTTGTGGACCACGAACCAGGCTTTGATGGCGGAGCGTTGCATGCAGCAGGAATCCTCGGGCGACGGCTGGAGGTGGAGCGTTGATCAGAACCGGCGAGGACTGATGCCGCGGATTATCCGGATGCGGAGATGTGAATACAAATGATTCGCAGGCGCGGCGCGCGTGGATCAGACCGGAGACTCGGGCGCGCAGCGCAGACTCAACCACGCACCTCCGTCGTCGGCACCGCCGGCGCGCAGCCGGAAGCCATGCAGCCCTGCAATGGCAGCCACGATGGAAAGCCCCAAGCCGAAGCCCTCGGCCCGCCCGGACTCGTTCTGGCCCCGGTAGAAGCGCTGGAACACCAGCTCGCGGTCTTCGGCAGGGATGCCGGGACCGGAGTCGATGATGTCGATGCGCGGCGCGCCCTGGTCTTCCACCACGCGCAGCACGATCCGGCCGTGTTCGGGGGTGAAGCGGATGGCATTGGACAGCAGGTTGGCCAGGGCTTCGAACAGCAGTTCGCGGTCGCCGCGCAGGGTGCTTGCGCCGTCGCCGATTTCCAGCTCCAGCGTCTGCTCTTTCTCTTCCGCCAGTGGCAGGTAGAACGCGTGCAGTTCCTCCAGCAGCGCGGCGACCTGCACGTCTTCGAACGCCGAACGACGTTGGCCGCTCTCCAGTTCCGATACCCGCAGCAGCGCGCTGAAGCGGGTCATCAGCAGATCGGTTTCGGCCAGGGCGCGGTCGATCTGCATCGCCTGCGGGCCGTCATCGCCCAGCGCCACGCGGGTGCGGTAAAGATGCGCGCGCAGGCGGGTGAGCGGGGTACGCAGGTCGTGCGCGATGCTGTCGCACACGCCTTTCACTTCGGTCATCAACTGTTCGATGCGCTCCAGCATGGCGTTGACGATGCTGGACAGGCGGTCGATCTCATCGCGGCGGTCGGACACCGGCAGGCGTTGGCCCAGGTCACCGGCGATGATCCGGTTGGTGGCCGCTTCGATCTGCTGGATGCGCTTGAGCGGGCGGCGCCGCAGGAAATGCCAGCCGGCCAGCCCGGGAATCACGGTCAGTGACACGCCCCACCACAGTGCATCGAGGATGATGCTGTTGACCGCGGTCAGCTTGCCGCTCTGCCGTACCAGCACCAGCACGCGGTCGTCCTGGGTGCGGACGGCCAGCGCACGCCCGCTTTCGGCGCGCACCCCATCGGCCAGTCGCCAGCCGGGAATTTCGCGCGAGCGCTGGTCGGGCTGTACACCGTGGGGCATCGCGATCAGCGGTCCGGAAAGATGCTTGCCCTGTTCGGTGAACACACCGTAGGCGTAGGTGCCGTGGATGTCATAGCGCAGGCTGTCACTGAGCGCTTCGTCCATGGTGGGGCCCTGGAAGCGCTGGAACAGGTGCGCGCGCTGCAGCAGCGCCGATTCGGACAGGCCATCCAGGTAATCCGAGACGCGCCAGTACATCACCCCCAGCAGCACGCTGGACCAGGCGATGAACAACAGCGAATACAGGCCGAGCAACCGGCTGCTGGACGAGCGCCAGCCCTCAGTAAGCCGGGTCGAAGACATAGCCGGTTCCTCGTACGGTCTTGATCGGCTGCAGCCGGCCCGGTTGTTCGATGCGGCGGCGCAGGCGGCCGATGTGGACCTCGATCAGGTTGGTGCCGGGGTCGAAGTGGTAGCCCCACACTTCCTGGAACAGCATGGTGCGGCTGAGCACCTGGCCGGCATTGCGCATCAGGAACTCCAGCAGCTTGAATTCGGTGGGCAGCAGGCTGATTTCCTGCCCGCCGCGACGCGCGCAGCGCGCCATCAGGTCCAGTTCCAGGTCGCCCACCCGCAGTTGGCTGTCCGCTGGCGCCACCTGCGCATGGCGCCGCAGCAGCACTTCCACGCGTGCGGACATTTCATCGGACGCGAACGGTTTGGTCAGGTAGTCATCGCCGCCGGCGCGCAGCCCGCGCACGCGTTCATCCACGTCCGACAGCGCGCTGATCATCAGCACCGGGGTGGTGATGCCCTCGTTGCGCAGGCGTGCCACCACGGCCAGGCCATCCAGCCCGGGCAGCATGCGGTCCAGCGTGATCACGTCGTAGCCCCCGTGTCGGGCCAGTGCCAGCCCGGCGATGCCATCGGCGGCCAGCTCGACCTCGAAGCCATGGCTGCGCAGCTCCGTGGCGATCTCTTCGGCGGTGACGGCGTCGTCTTCTATGGTCAGTACGCGCGGCATGGACCGATACGGAAAGGAGGTCCGATGCATCCTCGCAACCCGGGGCAGGGACTGCAAATGAAAAATGTTTCATCTGGAATCCACGTCCAGCGTGGCCCGGGTCTTCTATATTCGCCGCCAGACCTTCCACGTTCCTCCCCAGGAAACATCCCCGATGTGGCTTTCCGCTCCCCGCAGGCTGGCGTGTGCCGGCATGACCTGCCTGATCCTTGCTGCCTGCAGCCGTGAAAAAGCCGAGCAGGCGCCGGTCCCGCCCACCGTGCAGGTACTCACCCTGCAGGCGCAGGCCGTGCCGCTGCAGCAGGAACTGCCCGGACGCACGGCGGCCTCGGAGGAATCGGACGTACGGCCGCAGGTATCGGGCGTGCTGCTGAAGCGCCTGTTTGAAGAAGGCGCGGTGGTCAAGCCCGGGCAGCCCTTGTTCCAGATCGAACCGGCGCTGTACCAGGCCGCGGCCAACGAGGCCCAGGCCAACCTGCGCACCGCCCAGGCCACGGCAGTGGCCGAGGGCCTGCGCGCGCAGCGCCTGCAGGCACTGGGCAGGGAACAGCTGAGTTCGCGCCAGGACGTGGACGATGCGCTGGCCACCGCCAAGCAGTCCGCGGCGGCGGTGGATGCGGCGGCCGCGGTGGTGGAAACCGCGCGCACCAACCTGCGCTTTGCCGCGGTTTCCGCGCCCATCGGCGGGCGTATCGGCCGCGCGCTGTTCACTCCCGGTGCGCTGGTGACCTCCGGCCAGGCCGAGCCGCTGGCCAAGATCCAGCGGCTGGATCCGATGAACGTGGACATCACCCAGTCCAGCAACGAGTTCCTGGCGCTGCGCCGGGCGGTGGCCGAAGGCGGGGTGCAGGATTCGACCACGCCGGTGACGCTGAAGCTTTCCGACGGCAGCGAGTATCCGCTGCCGGGCACGCTGCAGTTCGCCGATCTGGACGTGGATCCGGGCACCGGCAGCATCACGCTGCGAGCCACCTTCCCGAACCCGGACGGGCAGCTGTTGCCGGGCATGTACGTGCGCGCGATGGTCGGGCAGGGCACGCGCCAGCAGGCCCTGCTGGTGCCGCAGGCGGTGGTGGACCGCAGTGCCCGTGGCAATGCACTGGCCTGGGTGGTGGATGCACAGGACATCGTGCGCCAGCGTGAGTTCCGCACCGTGCGTGCGGTGGGGGACCAGTGGCTGGTGCTGGATGGACTGCAGCCGGGCGAGCGCATCGTGACCAGCGGCCGGCAGGGGCTGGCCGATGGGGCCAGGGTGACCGTGGGCCCGGCGCCTGCAGCGCCCGCCGCAGCGAACAAGGACTGACCCGCGCATGCTCTCGCGCTTCTTCATCCATCGCCCCATCTTTGCCTGGGTGCTGGCGATCTGCATCATGGCGCTGGGCAGCATGGCGGTCGTCCAGCTGCCGGTGGAACAGTACCCGGACATCGCCCCGCCGCAGATCAACATCACCGCCCGCTACACCGGCGCCTCCGCGCAGACGGTGGAAGACAGCGTCACCCAGGTGATCGAACAGCAGATCAAGGGCATCGACAACCTGCTGTATTTCTCGTCCACCAGTTCGTCCAACGGGCAGTCGCGCATCACCGTCACCTTCGACCAGCGGGCCGATCCGGATATCGCCCAGGTGCAGGTGCAGAACAGCGTCAACCAGGCCATCAACCGCCTGCCCCAGGAGGTGCAGCAGCAGGGGGTGACGGTCGCCAAATCGCAGGGCGATGCGCTGATGGTGGTGGCGCTGTATGACACCACCGGGCGGATGCAGCGCGTGGACGTGTCGGACTTCCTGACCAGCAGCGTGCAGGATCCGATGAGCCGGATTCCCGGCGTCGGCGAGATCGATGTGTTCGGTGCACCGTACGCGATGCGGATCTGGATGGATCCCCACCAGCTGCGTGCCTATGGCCTGATGCCCTCGGACATCCGCACCGCGGTGGAAGCGCAGAACACCCAGGTGACCGCCGGCGAGCTCGGCGCGCTGCCGGCGGCGGCCGACCAGCGGCTCAATGCCACGGTGACCGCGCAGTCGCGGCTGCAGACCCCCGAACAGTTCCGCGAGATCATCCTGAAGACACTGCCCAATGGTGCGGCGGTCACCCTGGGCCAGGTAGCGCGGGTGGAGATCGGCGCGGAAGGCTACACGATGAGCAGCTTCCTCAACGGCTATCCGGCCGCGGGTTTTTCGGTGACGCTGGCGTCGGGCGCCAACGCGCTGGCCACCGCCGATGCGATCCGCGCGGAGATGGAGCGGCTCAAGCCGACCTTCCCGCCGGGCCTGCAGGTGGCCTATCCGCGCGACAGCACGCCGTTCGTGCGGGTGTCCGTGGAAGGGGTGGTGCACACCCTGATCGAAGCGATCCTGCTGGTGGTCGTGGTGATGTTCCTGTTCCTGCAGAACCTGCGTGCCACGTTGATTCCGGCCATCACCGTGCCGGTGGTGCTGCTGGGTACGTTCGGCATCCTGGCGGTTGCCGGGTTCACCATCAACACGCTGACCCTGTTCGCGATGGTGCTGGCGATCGGCCTGCTGGTGGACGATGCGATCGTGGTGGTGGAGAACGTGGAGCGCATCATCCACGAGGAAGGCCTGCCACCACGCGAGGCAACCGAACGTTCGATGGGTGAGATCACCGGTGCGCTGATCGGCATCACCGTGGTGCTGGGCGCGGTGTTCCTGCCGATGGCGATGTTCGGCGGAGCCACCGGCATCATCTACCGGCAGTTCTCCGTCACCATCGCATCGGCGATGGCGCTGTCGGCGCTGGTGGCGCTGACCCTGACGCCGGCGCTGTGCGCCACCCTGCTCAAGCCGGCCGACAAGGAGCGCCCACCGGGCCGCTTCTTCCGCTGGTTCAACCGCGGCGTGGAGCGTACCCAGCAGGCCTACCAGGGACGGCTGGGCCGGATCGTGGCCCACCCACGGCGCTGGATGGCCTTCTATCTCGTGGTGCTGGTCGCGGTCGGGCTGTTGTATACGCGCATGCCGACCGGCTTCCTGCCGGTGGAAGACCAGGGCCTGGTGATGTTCCAGTTCAATACGCCCGAAGGCACGCCGATGGCCAGGACGGAGGCGTTGGGCGAGGAGATCGGACGCTATTTCCGCGAGAACGAAAAGCAGAATGTCGACGTGGCCTTCGTGGTGGTCGGGCGCAACAACGCCGGCACCGGGCAGAACGCCGGCCAGGGCTTCGTGGCGCTGAAGCCGTGGAGCGAGCGCGATGCCGACAACAGTGCCGCGGCGATCATCGGCCGGGCCAACAAGCACTTCGCCGGGCTGGTGGATGCCAAGGTCAACGTGCTGTCTCCGCCGGCAGTGCGTGGGCTGGGGCAGTCCAGCGGCTTCGAGCTGTGGCTGCAGGACAGCAGCGCGGCGGGCCGCCAATCCCTGCAGGGTGCGCAGCAGCGCGTGGTGCAGGCGGCCAACGCCGATGCCGGGTTGTCTTCGGTGCGGCTGAACGGCCTGGGTGACAAGGCGCAGCTGCAGCTGGACATCGACCATGCGCAGGCCAGTGCGCTGGGCCTGTCGCAGGCGGATATCAATTCCACCTTGTCGGCAGCGTGGGGCGGCAGCTACATCAACGACTTCCTCGACCGTGGCCGGGTCAAGCGCGTGTACATGCAGGGCGACCAGCCGTACCGGTCGGTACCGGAAGACATCGGCCAGTGGTACGTGCGTGGCAGCGATGGCCAGATGGCCTCCTTCGCCAGCTTCGCCAGCAGCCACTGGACGCGTGGCCCGCAGCTGCAGCAGCGCTTCAACGGGCTGCCGGCGATGGAGCTGCAGGGCAGTGCCGCCGAGGGCAGCAGCTCTGGCCAGGCCATGCAGCGCATGCAGCAGCTGGTGGGCCAAGAGCAGGGTGTCAGCCTGCAGTGGAGTGGCCTGTCCTACCAGGAGCAGATGGCGAGCAGCCAGACGCTGTGGCTGTACCTGGCCTCGATCGCGTTCATTTTCCTGTGCCTGGCGGCGTTGTACGAAAGCTGGTCGGTGCCGGTGGCAGTGGTGCTGGTGATCCCGTTGGGGGTGCTGGGCACGGTGCTGGCCACGACCGGTGCGGGTTTCATCAACGACATCTACTTCCAGGTCGGCCTGCTGACCACCATAGGCCTGTCGGCCAAGAACGCGATCCTGATCGTGGAGTTCGCCGAGGCCGAATACAACGCGGGCCGCACGGCGGTGGAGGCAGCCCTGGAGGGTGCGCGCCTGCGACTGCGGCCGATCGTGATGACCTCGCTGGCGTTCGTGGCCGGCGTGGTGCCGCTGGCCCTGGCGACCGGCGCCGGGGCGGTAAGCCGCCGCGAGATCGGTGTCAGCGTGATCGGCGGGATGGTGTCCGGCACGGTGCTGGCGATCCTGCTGGTGCCGTTGTTCTTCGTGCTGGTACGCGGGCTGTCGCGGCGGAAAACGCCCGCCTGAATCGGCTGGGCGGTGCCGTTCAGCGCGGTCATCGCGGTGTCATTGCCGGATCACATGGCGGTCGCCGGGGCGGGGATAGGGTGGACGCACCCGCCCCCAACGGAGACCTGCCATGTGGCTCATTGACCGACTGCTTGCCGTTCCGGCCTCGGTGCCGGTTGCCCCCGCACCGGAAGCCTTGCCAGAAGCGCACGCGCGCCGGCTGACCCTCAAGCGCCCCGCGCGTGCCGGGCGCATGGCGATCTCCCCGTGGCAGAAAGTCGCCGCGCCGTCCCGCCGCAGCCGCCACTGACGGCTTACGGGCGGTCTGCTGTGCGGTCCGCCGGGTGGTGCACTCCATCGTTGGTGGGCACCTCGCCGAGCGCGAACGGGTCGATGCCCTGCAGGCAGGCCACGTTGTAGCCGAACTCGCGTGGATTGGAGCGCCGCCGGTGATGGGTGTAGATGCCGCAGACGCTGCAGAACCAGTGTTCGGCCACGTGCGTGTTGAACTGATACAGCCGCAGCTGTTCGGCGCCGCGCACCACCTGCAGGCCGTCTTCCGGAACGCTGGCGGTGATGGCGCCGCGCCTTCGGCACATCGAACAATCGCAACGACGGGGTTCGACGATGCCGTCCGGCAGGTGCAGCCGCAGCTCAACCGCGCCGCAATGGCAGGTGGCGGTGTGGTGCTCGTTGACCGGGATTCCGGCAACCGATCTGATGCCCATGGGGTGCTCCACGTGGATGTCCGCATTGTGTACCAGGTATCGGTGGGTGACGACCGTTGGTCGTAGCGCCTTCCGGCGCAACCTGAACAGGCATCCATTCCGCCCCGACGCAGCTTGTGGCTAACTAGGCGCCCCACGGATGAAGTGACAGCACCACAGTGAAGGCAGCAGGACGTTGGACGATCGCGATCATCATGCTGCTTGGCGCCCTGTGGGCCGGCGGGCTGCTGTTCTACCAGATGCCCGGGCCGGTATGGCTGGCAGGGCTGCTGGCGCTGGCCTGGCTGCTCGCTGCGGGCTGGATGGCACTGCGCGTTGCGCGCGGACGCGCCGACCGGCGGGTGGGATCGGCCTACGTGCTGGGCATGGCCTGTGCCGCCCTGTGGTGGACCGCGCTGAGCCCCAGCCAGGACCGCGTCTGGGCCGATGACGTGGCTGAGCGCCTGCACGTGGTCGCCTTTGATGGGCACCACGTGGTGTTGGACAACGTGCGTGATTTCACCTGGCGCAGCGAACAGGACTACGACGCACGCTGGGTACGCCGTGAGTACGACCTGCAGCAGCTGCGCTCGGCCGATCTGGTGATGTCGTACTGGATGGGCCCGGCCATCGCCCACACGCTGGTGTCGTTCGGCTTCGCCGACGGACGCCAGCTGGTGTTCTCGCTGGAAATCCGCAAGGAACGTGGCGAGTCGTTCTCCGCGCTGGGCGGCTTCTTCCGCAAGTTCGAGATGACCCTGGTGGCGTCGGAGGAAACCGACATCATCCGCACGCGTACCAATGCACGCGGCGAAGATGTCTATCTGTACCGCCTGCACGCGCTGAGCCAGGCGCAGCTGCGCACGCTGTTCACCGGCTACATCGACCAGGCGCGCAGCCTGGATGCCGCTCCTGCGTTCTACAACACGCTGACCAGCAACTGCACCACCATCGTGTTCGACCTGGCGCGCCACATCGCGCCGGGGCTGCCGCTGGACTACCGCCTGCTGGCGTCGGGCTACCTGGACGAGTATGCCTTTGACCAGGGTGCGCTGGCGCCGGGCTATTCCTTCGCCACGCTGAAGGCACGTGCACGGATCACCGCGCGTGCGCTGCAGCCGCAGGCGCAGAATGATTTCTCTGCCTGGATACGCCGCGGCGTTCCCGGTACCGCACAGGAAGACCAACCATGATGGCCGCTGCATTCCCCCTGGACTGGCAGCGCCGCCTGCGCCTGCTGCTGGCAGCCAGCGTGCTGCTGATCGGCAGTGGCTGCGCGATGGTGACGGTGAAGCAGGTCGCCAACACGGACTACCTGACCACCAAGCGGTCCGACGTGCTGACCACTGGAAAGCTGAGCGCGGCGTCGCAGGAAACGCTGAGCGTGGTCGGGCTGGACGCCAGCCAGTGTGGCAAGGATGTGGTGGTATGCCGCAGGACGCTGCTGGATACCCATGGCATCAGTACCGAACAGCGCATGTCGGCGTTGTCCGAGCTGTGGGTGCAGACCGCGTTGGCGCTCAGCCCCAAGCCCAAGCACGCCGACAAGGAACCCATGAGCGATGCGGCGGTGGATGCCTGGCTGGAAGCGGCCCGCTACGCCTATGCGTACCTGTTCTTCAGCGGGCGCGCACCGTCCGACCGTGCCTTTGAAGACCGCCAGACCCAGGTGCGCGACTATTACAACTACGCCGCCGAACAGACTGCATCGGTGGTGTTCCGGCGGGCGCGCGCCTCCGCGCTGGAAGGCGAGGATTACAACGCCCCCGTGGCCGGTGAGCGCTGGACGATCACCTCCGACTACGATCGCCTGTCGATGCCCAGCATCCCGACCCGGTTGGTGTCGGCGGCCACGATCAGTTTCGTCGGCCTGCGCAGCACCTACCGTCGCGATGGCTTCGGCGCGGAACTGGTGGTGGTGATGGACCCGCCGAAGTTGAGCACGCCGCTGCCCGATGCCGATGCCCCGGTTGATGGTGCGGCACCCAAGCGCAGGCATGAGGTGCCGCAGTACAGCGAGATGTCTTCGATCAATGCCACCGCGCTGCTGCGCTTCAAGGGCGATTCGCTGGATGAAGTACTGCAGACCAGCCAGGTGCTGCTGGACGTGTATTCGCCCGAGGCCACCGAGCGCGTGGACCTGCATGGCCAGCAGGTACCGCTGGCCGGCAATTTCACCGCCGCCTACGGGCTGTGGCTTGCGCAGAGCGGCTTCGCCACGCAGGCCCTGCGCACCCTGTTCGGCATGGCCGAAGGGATCAAGGAACCGCACATCTACCTGATGCAGCCCTGGGATCCGAACCGCCGCATCATCTTCATGCTGCACGGCCTGGGCAGCAGTCCCGAGGCCTGGGTGAACGTGGCCAATGAGATCATGGGCGAAGAAGAGCTGCGCCGTGAGTTCCAGGTGTGGCAGGTGTATTACCCGACCAATGCACCGATCGCCCTGAACCGCTATGAGATCTCGCGTGCGTTCAACAGCACCCTCAAACACTTCGATCCGGGCGGGCAATCGCGCGCCTCCAAGGACCAGGTGTTCATCGGCCACAGCATGGGCGGCGTGCTGGGGCGCCTGATGCTCAGTTCGTCAGGCGATGTGCTGTGGAATGACCTGATGGCGCGCTATGAGCTGAAGGGTGAGCGCCTGCAACGGGTGAAGACCAAGCTGGGGCCGTTGCTGCAGTTCCAGCCGCAGCCGAACGTGGAACGGGCGATCTTCATCGCAGCCCCGCACAAAGGCACGGACATCGCCGGTAACCGGGTGGGGCGGCTGATCGGGCGCCTGGTGCGCCTGCCGCTGACGATCCTGGGGTCGTTCGAGGATGCGTTCAACACCCTGCAGCAGGCCGATGCGCAGCGCAGCGGCAGCGAGAAGCTGCGCGTGCCCAACAGCATCGACAACCTCAAATCCAGCGATCCCTTCGTGATGGCGGCGGCTTCATTGCCGATCCAGCCGGGGCTGAAATATCACTCGATCATTGCCCACCGCAAGCCGGAGGTGCCGCTGCTGCAGTCCGATGACGGACTGGTGCCGTACTGGAGCGCGCACCTGGACGGGGCGGTGTCGGAGAAGGTGATCATCTCCGGCCACAGCGTGCAGGAAACCCCACAGGCGGTGCTGGAAATCCGCCGCATCCTGCGCGAGGACGTGGACGAGGTGGGCGCACGGCCCTGAGCGGGTGTCCGGAGCAGGGTGTCAGGCGCTTGGTGGGTGACGATGGGTGTCTGACGATGGGTGTCTGGCGATGGGTGGGTGACGACCGTTTGGTCGTCACAGGGCCGCCATCCGCTTTACCTGATGCCGTAAGTGCCTTCGCTCGCACCACAGGCGCGGGGCACACAGGCCTGCGTCTGAGTAGTGAGGAAGCCTTGTTTGTAACCAATGCAGTTGACGCCTATCTGGGCTGTTCCATCGAACGGCTTGGAGAAGTACTCAACGTTGTCGTAGAAGCAGCGCCTGTTGTCGACGCTTACTCCGTACTTGGCTGCTCCAGCAACAGAGCTCTTTACGCTGATTGCTCCGATGGCAAAGAATGTCTTCCCTACAAAGGCACTGCCAGACGGAGCTCGAGTAAGTGAGTAGTCGGTTGTCCTGCCCAGCTTCTCTGCTGGGTCCAAGCGGAGTAGCTCGATCTCTTCGGCTGTGGCAGGCAAGGCCGGTACTGATCGCGCGTCGCGACAATTCCACGCGGCAATGGCATCTTCACCCCCTATGATTCCGGTGGATGTGTTAGGGATCATTCCTTGCTTCAGGCACAATGCTTCATGATAGATCTTCGTGGCAGCGGGTTGATCGCTGAAATCAATAAAGAACCGCTGTCCCGAGAGCCGTCGCAACTTCTGTTCCAGGCGGATCTTGCCTCCATTGAAATCGGAGTGCTCGGATGTGCGGAGTATGACGTCGCCGTCCGCACGGTGTTCCACAATGCGGTCGCGGTAACCGACCAATGGGAGCGGGACCAGGGCGGCTGAGAAAAGCAACACGTTGGCAAGCATGGCGATGTCCTGTGCGGTGGACCTGCATGGTTGCGATTTACGGACGCACTGAACTTGGCTGACCTCCCAGAGTGCAGAAAAGCAATCGAGAAGCAGGTTGTATGTCGTTGCGTACTATCGGCGGATTCAAAACACCTAGCAGCCGCTGCGGTCAGATCCGCCGCGCGACGACCGTTGCCAGCAATGCCAGCAGCAGCGTCACGGCGAAGCAGAGCAGGTAGCCCAGCGTCTCGCGGCCATCGATGAAGGCCGCGAACAGCGAGCCCGACAACGCCAGCGTGGTCGCCACGCCGACGCCTTCGCTGAGCTGCAGCGCCGAGCTGTTGGCGCCCTGTTCGTGCGGCGCCGACATCGACAAGGTGAGCACCGACAGGCTGGGGTAGATCAGGCCCATGCCCAGCCCGGTCAGTGACCACCCCGCGAGGGCGAGCAACAGCGGCACGCCCTGCTGCAGGGTCAGCGAGGTCAGCAGCAGGCCGCCGCACATCATCCACGCACCGGCCTGCAACAGGTGTGCGCGGGTCCAGCCGTGGCGCTGGTGTCCCTGCATCCACGAGCCGGAGAACCAGCCCAGCGCGCCCATGCTCAGCGCGGCGCCGGCCCATAGCGGTGACAGGTCGCGCTCGCGCTGCAGCAGCAGCGGCAGGAACGCTTCGGCGGCGAAGAAGGCCGAGGCGGCGATGCCACGCATCGCGATCACGCTGGGCAGGCCGCGGCCCAGGCGCAGGGTCCCGGCTGGCAGCAGGTGGCGGGCGCAGACAACGAGCAGCACCAGCGCCGCTGCCATCAGTGCGACGGCGACGGTTCCCTGCTGCTGGCCGCCCAGGTAAAGCAGCAGCGCGGCAAGCGCAGTACCGATCGCCCAGCGCACCACCGGACGTGCCGCCACGTCCGTGCGCGGATCCTGCGCGCTGGCGCGCAAGGCCGGCATCAGCAGCAGCGCGGCCGGCACGGCCAGCACCGGGACCGCCAGGAATACCCAGCGCCAACCGACGTACTGCACGATCAGCCCGCTGATCGCCGGGCCGACCAGCGATGGCACCACCCAGCCGGCGGAAAATGCAGCGAACACCTTCGGCCGCAATGCTTCGGGGAAGGTGCGCGCCACCAGCACGTACAACGACACCGACACCGCGCCGATGCCCACGCCCTGCAGCAGGCGCCCGGCCACCAGCACGCCCATGCGCGGTGCCAGTCCGGCCACGACCAGCCCGGCCAGGAAGAAGCCCAGTCCAAACCACAGCGGACGCGCCGGCCCTCGCTGGTCGCACAGGCGACCGGCCACGCTCATGCCGATCACGCTGGTCGCCAGTGCACCGCCGAAGGCGAGGGCGTACAGGCGCAGGCCGTCCAGCGCCTGCGCCACGGTGGGCATCGCTGCGGCCACGGCCAAGGCTTCGAACGCCACCAGTGCGACCAGCGCGACCATGCCGAGCGTAGTGGCGCGATAGCGCGGCGAAAGAATGGAAGCATCATCCGGTGGAGCGATCGAGGCGGCGGGGGCGTTCATGCAGGCACTTGTATTGGCGAAGCGGAGGCGGCAGCATCGCGCCTCAACCAAGGTTGAGGTCAAGTGATGGCGACGCAGGAGCTTAGTGTAGGCGAGGTGGCCAAGCGCAGCGGCGTGGCGGTGTCCGCGCTGCACTTCTATGAGCGCAAGGGGCTGATCCGCAGCCTGCGCAACGCAGGCAACCAGCGCCGCTTCCCGCGCGAGGTGCTGCGGCGGCTGGCGGTGATCCGCGTGGCCCAACGCGTGGGCATGCCGCTGGAAGCGGTGGGTGCGGCGTTGGCCGAGCTGCCCGAAGGACGTACGCCGACCAAGGCCGAATGGGCACGCATGTCCGCCCGCTGGCGTACCGAGCTGGATGAGCGCATCCAGCTGCTGCAGTTCCTGCGTGACCAGTTGACCGGCTGCATCGGATGCGGCTGTCTTTCGCTGAAGCGCTGCCGGCTGGCCAACCCGGATGACATGCTGGCTGCGCAGGGCGACGGGCCACAGCGCTGGGAATAGCGGGGCGTAGGGCCGACCGGGATCGGCATCCTCTGTTTCACCACACGGTGAGTGTCTGCCCGCTCTGGATGCCTTCCACCGCACGCTGGTAGGCCAGCGCGACGCGGCGGGCGGGTGCCGGCTCGAAGCCCGGAAAATACGGCGCATAGGCGGCCGCTGATTCCTCCAGCACGGTCGGGCTGACGATGTTGATGCGCAGTCCACGCGCGGCCAATTCGAACGCCGCAGCGCGCACGAAGCCTTCCAGCGCCGCGTTGACGGCGGTGGCGTTGCTGCCGTCGCGTATCGGCTGGGCGCTGATGATGCCGCTGGTGAGGGTGATGGAGCCGCCTGCGCGCAGGTGGTGTTGCGCAGCCAGCGCCAGCCGTACCTGGCCGAGCAGTTTGTCCTGCAGGCCGCTGTCGAACTGGGCGGCGCTCATGTCCTGCAGGGGACCGAAGTGGACCTGGCCGGTGGTGGCGATCACCGCGTCCAGCGGGCCGGTGGCCTCGAACAGTGCCTGCACGCTGCGGTCGTCGGTGAGGTCGACCTGGTACTGACCATTGTGGCGGCCCGCGCCGAGGATTTCATGCCGCTGGCCCAGGTGGGCGGCGACGGCCTGGCCGAGGGTGCCGGACGCGCCGACAATCAGGATCTTCATGCTGCTTCTCCGTTGGGGATGCGCGCAGTGTGATCCCCATCTTAGGTTTCGGTAAGGGGTGTAAGATTCGCTGATTCAGAACCAGGAGTTCGCAATGGAAACCCTGCGCTGCATGAGGGCGTTCGTGGCGGTGGCCGACCATGGCAGTTTCTCGCGCGCCGCCGTGCACCTGCAGGTATCGGCGGTGATGGTGGGCAAGTACATCCAGCAATTGGAGGCGCACCTGGGCACGGCGCTGCTGCAGCGGAACACGCGCCGACAGCGGCTGACCGAGGCCGGCGTGGCCTACCTGGCAGGGTGCCGCCAGGTGCTGGAGCAGGTGCAGCAGGCCGAAGCGAGCGTGGCTGGCCTGCAACTGCAGCCGCGCGGGCTGCTCCGGGTGAGCGCGCCGACCACCTGGGGCAGCTGCGTGCTCGCGCCTGCATTGGCATCGTTGCTGCAGGCGCAGCCTCTGGTGAACATTGAGCTGGATCTCAGCAACCGCACCGTGGACTTGATCGAGGATGGCTTCGATGCGGCGATCCGGGTGGGCGCGCTGCCTTCAGGCGCGCTGGTGGCACGCGCGCTGCCGCCCTACGCGATGAGCCTGTGCGCGTCACCGGCGTACCTGCGGCGTCGGGGCACCCCGCAGGTGCCGTCCGACCTCGCCGCGCATGACTGCCTGAGCCACCTGGCGTGGCGGGGTGGTCATGGCTGGCAGCTGGCCAATGGCGAACCGGTGGACTGGGAGGGGCAGGCGCGGCTGAGCAGCAACGATGGGCAGGCGCTGCGGCTGGCGGCGCTGGCCGGTGCCGGTCTGGTGCTGCAACCCACGTCACTGCTGGGTGAAGACATCGCCGCGGGGCGGCTGGTTACGTTGCTGGCCGACCATCTGCCAGTACCGCGGCCAATGAACCTGATCTACCTGCCTGATCGTCGGCCGCGACCGCGGTTGCAGTGTTTCGTAGAGTTCATGCTAGAGCGGTTTCCGGTGCCGCCTGTCCCTGAACCGGCACCGTAGCGCCACGCGCGGCGAGCGGGAAGCAACGCGCTGAACGGCCAGCGGCCGTCACTCCCCTTGGCGCTTCAATCGTTGGCGGCGGACAGTTCGCGGCCGCGTGCCTGGGCGGCGGCAAGGGCCTTCGCGACCAGGGGCTCGAAGCCGCCGGCCTGGAACGCTTCGATCGCCGCGTGCGTGGTGCCGCCCGGCGAGGTCACCCGGCGGCGCAGCTCGGCCGGCGCTTCGCCGGCTTCATCCAGCATGCGTGAGGCCCCCAGCAGGGTCTGCTGCACCAGCGTGCGCGCCGCCTCGGGCGGCAACCCCTGCGCGATGCCGGCCGCCTCCATCGCCTCGGCCAGCAGGAAGACATAGGCCGGCCCGCTGCCGGACACGGCAGTGACCGAATCCATCAGCGCTTCATCGTCCACCCATACGGTGCGGCCGGCGCTGGACAGCACCCGGTCCGCCTGCGCGCGCTGTGCAGCGGTGACCTGGGCGGTGGCATACAGGCCGGTAACGCCCGCACCCAGCAGGGCAGGGGTATTGGGCATCGCACGCACCACGGCGATATTGCCGCCCAGCCAGCGGTCCAGCTGGGCGCTGGTGATGCCGGCGGCGATGGAGACCAGCAGGGGGCGCTTTGCAGTCGCCAAGGCGTGCAGCGTGGCACATACCTCGCGCAGCACCTGCGGCTTCACCGCCAGCAGCCAGGCGCCAGCCTGGGCAGCGGCCTCGCTGGCGGTGGCGTGCGGGCTGACGCCGAAATCGGCGGCGAGGGCATCGCGCAGCGCCGCCACGGGTTCAGCGACATGGATGTCGGCGGCCGGGGTGCCCTGGCGGACCAGCCCGGCGATCAGGCTGCGGGCCATGTTGCCGCCGCCGATGAAGGCGATGGAGGAATCGGTCATGCGGATGCTCCTTTCAGTTCAAGCCGGATGGACGCGCGCGCCGAACAGCGCGGTGCCGATGCGGACCAGGGTGGCACCGTCGGCGACGGCCTCGGCGTAGTCGCTGCTCATGCCCATGGACAGCGTGTCGGCCTGCGGATACCGGCCGTGCAGCGCCTGCTGCAGCGCGTGCATGCGGGCGAAGGCGGCGTGGCGCCGCGCGGGGTCGGGCCACGGCGCGGGGATGGCCATCAGCCCGCGCAGTTGCAGGGTGGGCTCGGCGGCGATGGCGGCCGCCAGCGCATCGATCTGCGCGGGCTGGCAGCCATGCTTGCTGCTTTCGTCATCGATGTTGACCTGGATCAGCACGTTCAACGGGGGCAGATCAGCCGGCCGATGGCGCGCGAGCGCGGCCACCAGCTTGGGCCGGTCCACGCTCTGCACCCACTGGAAGTGACGCGCGACCGGCTCGGCCTTGTTCGACTGCAGATGGCCGATCAGGTGCCATTCCAGCCCAAGGCCTTGCAGCGCCTCGATCTTGGCCAGGGCCTCCTGTACGTAATTCTCGCCGAAGGCGCGCTGGCCTTCGGCGGCCAATGCGGCAATCGCCGCGGTCGGCTGGGTCTTGGACACGGCCAGCAGGGTGGGCACTGGCCGCCCGGCGGCCTGCGCCGCGTTCTGCAGGTTGCTCAGTATTCCGGGCAGGGGACTTTGCACGTGACGCGTTCCGGTCTGACAGGACGCTATACTGACGCCCGGGGAAAGATCCTTCCAGTCGAAGCCGTTATTGGGGAGTAGCCGCTCATGGATATCGCCGAGCTGTTGGCGTTTTCCGTAAAAAACAAAGCATCCGACCTGCACCTGTCCGCAGGCCTGCCGCCGATGATCCGCGTGGATGGCGACGTCCGTCGCATCAATATCCCGGCGCTGGACCACAAGCAGGTGCATGCGCTTGTCTACGACATCATGTCGGACAAGCAGCGTCGCGATTACGAAGAGTTCCTCGAGGTCGATTTCTCGTTCGAGATTCCGTCGCTCGCGCGCTTCCGTGTCAACGCCTTCAACCAGAACCGTGGCGCCGGTGCGGTGTTCCGTACCATTCCGTCCGAAGTGCTGACCCTGGAGGACCTGGCCTGCCCGCCGCTGTTCCGCGAGGTGATCCAGCAGCCGCAGGGCCTGATCCTGGTGACCGGTCCGACCGGTTCGGGCAAGTCGACCACGCTGGCGGCGATGATCGATTACATCAACAAGAACGAGTACGGGCACATCCTCACCGTCGAGGATCCGATCGAATTCGTGCATACCTCGCAGAAGTGCCTGATCAACCAGCGCGAAGTGCACCGCGATACCCACGGCTTCAACGAAGCGCTGCGTTCGGCCCTGCGTGAAGATCCGGACATCATCCTGGTCGGCGAACTTCGCGACCTGGAAACCATCCGCCTGGCGCTGACCGCGGCGGAAACCGGCCACCTGGTGTTCGGCACGCTGCATACCAGTTCGGCGGCCAAGACCATCGACCGCATCATCGACGTGTTCCCGGCCGGCGAAAAGCCGATGGTGCGCTCGATGCTGTCCGAGTCGCTGCGCGCGGTGATTTCGCAGGCCCTGTTGAAGAAAGTGGGCGGCGGTCGTACTGCAGCGTGGGAAATCATGGTCGGCACCCCGGCCATCCGCAACCTGATCCGCGAGGACAAGGTGGCGCAGATGTATTCGGCCATCCAGACCGGCCAGCAGCACGGCATGATGACCCTGGACCAGCACCTGCAGGACCTGGTCAAGCGCAGCCTGATCACGCGCAACCAGGCCAAAGAGTACGCCAAGGACAAGCGCCTGTTCGAGTAAGGCAGGCGACGGCGGGCGGCGCGCGTCGGCTCGGCGCGCACCGCGGGCCGCCGTGCCGAGCCCCCGTCCCGTTTCCTGGAGTCTGCCGTGAACAGTGCCGCCACCAATACCATCGATTTCACTTCTTTCCTCAAGCTGATGGCGCACCAGCGCGCCTCGGACCTGTTCATCACCGCGGGCATGCCGCCGGCGATCAAGGTCAACGGCAAGATCTCGCCGATCACCCAGACCCCGCTGACGCCGCAGCAGAGCCGCGACCTGGTGCTGAACGTGATGACGCCGGCGCAGCGCGAGGAATTCGAAAAGACCCACGAGTGCAACTTCGCCATCGGCCTGTCCGGGGTCGGTCGCTTCCGCGTCAGCTGCTTCTACCAGCGCAACCAGGTGGGCATGGTGCTGCGCCGGATCGAAACGCGCATTCCCACCGTGGATGAGCTGGCGCTCCCGCCGATCATCAAGACGCTGGCGATGACCAAGCGCGGCATCATCCTGTTCGTCGGCGCGACCGGTACCGGCAAGTCGACCTCGCTCGCGGCGATGATCGGCTACCGCAACCACAACTCGACCGGCCACATCATCACCATCGAAGATCCGATCGAGTTCGTGCACCGCCACGAGGGCTGCATCATCACCCAGCGCGAAGTCGGCATCGATACCGACAGCTGGGAAGCGGCGCTGAAGAACACCCTGCGCCAGGCGCCGGACGTGATCATGATCGGCGAGGTGCGTACCCGCGAAGGCATGGACCATGCCATCGCTTTCGCCGAAACCGGTCACCTGGTGCTGTGCACGCTGCACGCGAACAACGCCAACCAGGCGATGGACCGCATCATCAACTTCTTCCCGGAAGACCGTCGCAACCAGCTGCTGATGGATCTGTCGCTGAACATCAAGGGCGTGGTCGCGCAGCAGCTGATTCCTTCGCCGGACGGCCGTTCGCGCAAGGTGGCGATGGAAATCATGCTCGGTACCCCGCTGGTGCAGGATTACATCCGCGAAGGTGAGATCCACAAGCTCAAGGAGGTGATGAAGGAGTCCACCCAGCTGGGCATGAAGACCTTCGACCAGAGCCTGTTCGAGCTGTACCAGGCCGGCGAAATCAGCTACGAAGATGCGCTGCGCTATGCGGATTCGCAGAACGAAGTGCGTCTGAAGATCAAGCTGAGCCAGGGCGGCGACGCCCGCACGCTGGCACAGGGTCTGGACGGCGTGGAAATCTCCGAAGTCCGCTGAGCCCGCCGCGCGCTGCCAGGGCATCGGAAATCGGGTAGTGACGGCCGCTGGCCGTCAACCGAGATGCCGCGCATCGCGCTCGCCGAGCACGGCTCGGCGCTACCAAGGCGTCGGACCTCGCGGTAGTGACGGCCGTTGGCCGTCATTTCGCATGGGTGACGACCAGCGGTCGTCACTATCCTCATTCCATGCCGAGCTTCTTCAGCTTGTAGCGCAGGGCGCGGAAGGTGATGCCCAGCTGCGCGGCGGTGCGGGTCTTGTTCCAGCGGTTTTCTTCCAGCGCGCGCTGGATCGCGGTGCGCTCCATCTGTTCGATGTACGAGGGCAGGGCGGCATTGCCGGCCGGCAGGTCGACCACCGCTTCCACGGGCGGCGCGGCGGCATTGCCACCGGAGCGGCCATTCGGCTGTGGCAGGCGCAGGTCGGCCGCGCCGATGGTGTCTCCCTCGGCCAGCGCCAGTGCGCGCTCCAGGATGTTTTCCAGTTCGCGCACGTTGCCGGGGAAGCTGTACACCGTGAGCGCATCCAGCGCCGACGGTGCCAGCAGCGGCACCGCACAGCCGTGGGTACGCGCCAACCGGGCCAGGATCGCACCGGCCAGTTCGGGCAGGTCCTGGTGGCGCTCGCGCAGCGGCGGCACGCGCAGTTCGATCACGTTGATGCGGTAGTAAAGGTCATGCCGGAAGCGGCCTTCGTCAACCAGCTCGGACAGGTCCTTGTGGGTGGCCGACAGGATGCGTACGTCCACCGCGATTTCCGCTGACGCGCCGACCGGGCGCACCGACTTTTCCTGGATGGCACGCAGCAGCTTGACCTGCATCTGCAGCGGCAGTTCGGCCACTTCATCCAGGAACAGGGTGCCGCCGTGTGCTGCCTGGAACAGGCCGGGTTTGTCGGCGTGGGCGCCGGTGAAGCTGCCCTTCTTGTGGCCGAAGAACTCGCTTTCCATCAGCTCCGATGGGATGGCACCGCAGTTGACCGGGATGAACGGACCGGCCGCGCGCGCGCCCTGTTCGTGGATGGTGCGCGCGACCAGTTCCTTGCCCACCCCGGATTCGCCCAGGATGTAGACCGGTGCCTGGCTGCGCGCGACCTTGCCCAGCGTGCTGCGCAGGGTGTCCATCGCCGGTGAGCCGCCGAGCAGGCGGCCTTGTTGTTCGGCCGGGGCGGCCACCGGCGGGCGTTCGGTGTTGTTGAGTTCCAGTGCGTGCTTGACCAGCCCGCGCAGCACCGCGATGTCCACCGGCTTGCTGACGAAATCGAACGCGCCGGCCTTCAGTGCTTCCACGGCAAGGTCCATGCTGCCGAAGGCGGTGATCATCGCTACCGGCGTACGGGGGTAGTGCTGCGCGATTTCGGTGACCAGTTCGATGCCGTTGCCATCGGGCAGCCGCATGTCGGTGATGCACAGGTCGTACGGATTGCTGGCCAGCAGCTCGCGTGCTTCGGCGAGATTGGCGGCGGTGTTGATGCGCAGGCCCATCCGGCCCAGGGTCAGCACCAGCAGTTCGCGGATGTCGCGCTCGTCGTCGACGACCAGTGCGCTACGGGTTTCGTTCATGGGGAAGAAGATAGCGGAGGGGGGCGATGCCGACAAATCATTGACGCACGGCGGGGGCCGTCATCCTGACGAAAAGGTGTGCGGGGCGGGCAGGATGATGCGGAAACAGGCGCCGCCCGCGGGCACGGGCACGTACTCCAGCCGCGACTGGTTGGCACGACACAGTTCGCGGGCGATGTACAGGCCCAGCCCGGTGCCATGCTCGGACGTGGTGAAGAAGGGATTGAACAACTGCGCGGCGACGGCGTCGGGAATGCCGGGGCCGCGGTCCATCACATCGATCACCGGGCTGCCCTCCAGCCGCCCCAGACGCAAGCGTACGCGCGCCGGCTGTTCGCCGATGCGGCCATACTTCAGCGCGTTGTGGACCAGCGCGGTCAGCACCTGGTGCAGGTGGCGCGGATCGACCATCGCGGCGACCGAGGTTTCCGAAATGATCGATTCCACGCTGTCCGTTTCCAGCGACAGGCCCTGTTTGTACTCCAGCACGAAGCGGCGGACCAGCGCGACCAGGTCCACGTTTTCCGGGTTGGCGCGCTCGCGGCGGGCAAGGCCCAGCACGCTTTCCACGATGCCGTTGGTGCGCTGGCACTGCTGGTGGATGATCTGCAGCAGGCGACGGTCGCCTTCGCTGAAGTTGCCGTCTTCTTCTTCCAGCAGCTGCACCGCGTAATTGATCGCCGCCAGCGGATTGCGGATTTCATGCGCCAGGCTGGCCGAGAAACGGCCGAGCGCGGACAGCGTCAGTGATTCGGCCCGCTTGGACACCACGCTGGAGTCATCCAGGAACACCAGGGTGAGGTCACTGCCGGCCCACAGGCGGGCGAATCGCGGCTGCACTTCGGGCTGGTCCGGGGACAGCATCAGCGGCGTCTCTTCCTGGTTGCCGCCGGTGCGCCAGCGATGCAGCCGGCGCGCCAGTTCCGGTGCTGTGCGGGTCAGGCCCGGCCGCTCACCGCCGCTGCCGACGTCGTGGTCGCCGAGCAGCGCCGATGCGGCTTCGTTGACCAGGGTGATGCGGTTCTGGCCGTCCACCACCATCACCCCGGTGCGCATGCGACGGATGATGAGTTCGTTGATCTGGTACAGGTTGGCCACTTCGTCGCCGCGCTGGTTGGCCAGTTGCTGGCTGTGGCGGGCGCGGTTGGCGACCTGTGAGCTGATGAATGCCAACGCCAGATAGCTGGTGGTGAACATCGCCAGTTCGGCCAGCGTACGGGTGGGGGCACCACCTTCCAGCAGCTTCCACAGATACTCGGCCACGGTGGCGACGCTGGCCCCCACCGCCAGCCCCAGCGCCATCGGGAACGGCAGCATGGTCGCGGCGGCGGCGATGTTGAACAGCAGCGACATCGAGATGCCAGCGCTGGCCCCGGGCAGGGCATGGGCCAGCAGCGAAGCGACGACGATGTCCAGGCTGACGCCGACCAGCACGAACTGCTGCAGCCAGCGCTCGCTGCGCCCCAGCAGCAGCATCAGCACCGAGAACAGCCAGTAGCCGCCGGACACGTAAGTGGCCAGTTCGGGGTGGTTCGCCTGCCCCAGCAGGTCGGCCATCGGGCTGAACATCAGCCCGGCGATCGCGGTGGCGATCAGCAGCCGGTACAGGGCAAAGAAATACAGTTCGCGTCGAGGAATGGACTCGATGCGGTCGATCAGTGATGCGGTCGGTGCCACGCCAAAACTCCCCTTCTGGCTTGCGTGCAGTATAGGCATGGATGGGGTCCCGGCCGGCCGGTTGCCGCGCGCCGGCTGCGCGCCATCCCGCGCCAGGCGCGCCGGCCGATCCCGGGGGGCAGCCACAAATAACTGAAAAACCAGAAAAATCCGGCGCCGCACGGTGTGTCATCCCGCTGTCTTTGCGCCACGCGCCGGGGTCAGCCACAATAGCGGGCCCGCCGCGGTCCGTGCCGGTGCCCGTGAGGGAGCCTTGGAGGAGATGCGTGCGGTCGTTCCTATTCCCACGGTGACGCATGAATTTCCACGAATACCAGTCAAAACAGCTGCTTGCCGAGTACGGCATTCCCGTCCCGGCCGGCAAGGTCGCGGCTACCCCGGACGAAGCAGTCGCAGCAGCGACCTCGCTGGGCCAGGGCCCCTGGATGGTCAAGGCGCAGATCCATGCTGGCGGTCGCGGCAAGGCAGGCGGCGTCAAGTTCTGCAAGACCACCGACGACGTGAAGGCCGCTGCGGCCAAGATGCTCGGCACCAAGATGGCCACCTACCAGACCGCCGGCGTCGAGCTGCCGGTCAACCTGGTGCTGGTGACCACCGCCGGTGAGATCGTCAAGGAACTGTACCTGTCGGTCCTGGTCGACCGCGGCACCAAGACCATCACCTACATCGCTTCTTCGGAAGGCGGCGTGGAAATCGAGCAGGTCGCGGCGGAAACCCCGGAGCTGATCCACTCGCTGAACGTCGACTTCGTCGAAGGCGTGCAGGGTTACCACGGCCGTGATTTCGGCTTCAAGCTCGGCCTGACCGCCAAGCAGGCCGGCCAGTTCGCCAGCATCATGGTGAACCTGTACAAGCTCTTCAACGAAAAGGACCTGGCGCTGGTTGAAATCAACCCGCTGGCGATCCTGGACGACGGCAACCTGTACGCGTTGGACGGCAAGTTCGACAGCGACGACAACGCCGCGTTCCGTCAGAAGGCCCTGGTCGCCATGCGCGACAAGACCCAGGAAGACGAAACCGAAGTGACCGCTTCGGAGCTGGACATCAACTACGTCACCATGGACGGCAACATCGGCTGCATGGTCAACGGCGCCGGTCTGGCCATGGCCACCATGGACGTCATCAAGCTCAACGGCGGCGAGCCGGCGAACTTCCTGGACGTGGGCGGCGGTGCGAACAAGCAGCGCGTCATCGAAGCGTTCAAGCTGATCCTGTCCTCGGACAAGGTCGAAGGCATCTTCGTCAACATCTTCGGCGGCATCGTCCGCTGCGACATGATCGCCGAAGGCATCATCGCCGCGGTCAAGGAAGTGGGCGTCAAGGTTCCGGTCGTGGTGCGCCTGGAAGGCACCAACGTGGAAGAAGGCAAGCAGCTGCTGCGTGACAGCGGCATGGCCATCATCCCGGCTGACAACATCAACGACGGCGCCAAGAAGGTCGTTGAAGCTGTCAAGAACGCCGCCTGATCCGACACCGAAGGAAATCCAATGTCAGTTTTGATCAACAAGAACACCAAGGTGATCGTGCAGGGCTTCACCGGCCAGCAGGGCACCTTCCACGCCACTCAGATGATCGAGTACGGCACCCAGGTCGTTGGCGGCGTGACCCCCGGCAAGGGCGGCACCACCCACATCGACCTGCCGGTCTTCAACACCGTGGCCGATGCCGTGCAGGCCACCGGCGCTGACGCTTCGGTCATCTACGTGCCGCCGCCGTACGCGGCTGATGCGATCCTGGAAGCCGCGGCTGCCGGCATCAAGGTCATCGTGTGCATCACCGAGGGCATCCCGGTGCTGGACATGCTGCGCGTCAAGAACGTGCTGACCCGCGCCCATGCGGACACCGTGTTGATCGGGCCGAACTGCCCGGGCGTCATCACTCCGGGTGAGTGCAAGATCGGCATCATGCCGGGCCACATCCACAAGCCGGGCAAGATCGGCATCGTGTCCCGTTCGGGCACGCTGACCTATGAAGCGGTCAAGCAGACCACCGAAGTGGGCCTGGGCCAGTCGACCTGCATCGGCATCGGTGGTGACCCGATCAACGGCCTGAACTTCGTCGACTGCCTGAAGCTGTTCAACGAAGATCCGCAGACCGAAGGCATCATCATGGTCGGTGAAATCGGCGGCGACGCGGAAGAAGCCGGCGCCGAGTACATCAAGAACCACGTGAAGAAGCCGGTCGTCGGTTTCATCGCAGGTGCTTCGGCTCCGGCCGGCAAGCGCATGGGCCACGCCGGTGCGATCGCATCGGGCGGCAAGGGCACCGCGGAAGGCAAGTTCGCCGCCATGGAAGCGGCCGGTGTCGTCACCGTGCGTTCGCCGGGCGACCTGGGCGCTGCCATCGCCAAGCTGGTGAAGTAACACCGCAGCCGTGTAGCGGCTACGTGTCTGTAAAGAAGTAAACAGAAAGCCGCCTTCGGGCGGCTTTCTGCGTTTGGGCGCGGCGCTACAATGGCGGCATGGCAACCACAGGCTGGAACCTCTAATGGCTTCGATCCGCATCGCGATGGCGCAGTTTGATTTCCCGGTCGGCGCGGTCGCCGCCAACACCGACCGGATCATCGAGATGATCGAGCAGGCGCGCGATGACCACGGTGCCGACCTGGTGGTGTTCCCGGAACTGGCCATCAGTGGCTACCCGCCGGAAGACCTGCTGCTGCGTCCGGGGTTCCTGCAGCACTGCGAGCAGGCAATGCAGCGCATCGCCCAGGCCTGCACCGGTATCACAGCGGTGGTCGGCTGGCCCGAGCCGGCCGGTGCGGTTGTCTACAACGCGGCCAGCGTGCTGCGCGATGGCATCGTGGAAAAGACCTACCGCAAGCGCGAGCTGCCCAACTATGCGGTGTTCGACGAGCGGCGTTATTTCGATATCGACCCGGACGGCCCGAGCTGCGTGTTCGAGGTCAACGGCGTGCCGGTAGGCGTGCTGATCTGCGAAGACCTGTGGTTCGCCGAGCCGCTGGCCGACACCGTGCGCAGTGGCGCGCAGCTGGTGGTGGTTCCCAATGCATCGCCCTACGAGCGCGGCAAGCACGCCCAGCGTGATGCGGTGCTGGCCGCGCGCACGCGCGAGACCGGCGCGGCGATTGCCTACCTCAACGTGGTCGGTGGCCAGGACGCGCTGGTGTTCGATGGCGCGTCGGTGGTGGCCGACGGCGATGGCACCGTACACCCGGCGGCGGCGGCGTTCGCCGAACAGTGGCTGGTGGTGGAGTATGAAAGTGAGGCGCGCCGCTTCATGCCGCTGCTGTGGATGGACGACGGCGATGAGAGCATGGACGCGCTGGCCTGGCGCGCGGTCACCCGCGGCCTGCAGGATTACTGCGGCAAGAACGGGTTTACGAAGGTCTGGCTGGGATTGTCCGGCGGCATCGATTCGGCGCTGGTGCTGGCGATGGCGGTCGATGCCCTCGGCGCGGAGAATGTCACGGCGGTGCGCCTGCCGTCGCGCTACACCGCCGGGCTGTCCAACGACCTGGCCAGCGAACAGTGCCAGGCACTCGGGGTGAAGCTGGAGGAAGTGAACATCGAGCCGGCGTTCAAGGGCCTGATGGAAGCACTGGGGCCGATGTTCGAAGGCACTACGCCGGACATCACCGAAGAGAACCTGCAGAGTCGCAGCCGTGGCGTGATCCTGATGGCGCTGGCCAACAAATTCGGTGGCCTGCTGCTGACCACCGGCAACAAGAGCGAGTACGCCGTCGGTTACGCGACCATCTACGGTGACATGTGCGGCGGCTATGCACCGCTGAAGGATCTGTACAAGACCGAGGTGTTCGGACTGGCGAAGTGGCGCAACACCGTGGGCGGCGCGCCGGTCATCCCGCCGGCGGTGATCAGCCGCCCGCCCTCTGCCGAACTGCGCGAGAACCAGACCGACCAGGATTCGCTGCCGGCCTATGACGTGCTGGACGGCATCCTGTACCGCTTCGTCGACCAGGAGCAGTCGCGCGAGGAGATCGTCGCGGCCGGCTATGCCCCCGAGGTGGTGGACCGCGTGCTGCGGCTGGTGCGCATCAGCGAATGGAAGCGCCACCAGGCCGCGCCGGGACCGAAGGTGTCCCGCCGCGCGTTCGGGCGTGAGCGGCGCTACCCGATCAGTAATGGCTACCAGGGCTGATGGGGGCCAGGGCAACTCCATAGGATATGCAGGTGCTCGGTCGCTCATCCGAGTCACGAAGATCCGCTGTGGGCCGACCCATGGCGTTGATCGGCGCGGACCTTTTCCAGATCTGAGCGCAATCTGGATGCGGGCTGCGGTGACGTCGAGACCATGGGGCACCCAACCAGAAGGAGAGCGCCGCATGGGCATGATGATCGCTGGGACTGTCACGCGTTCAGTGGCAAGCACGGAGGGAAAGCCGGTCCACGGTACCCACGCAACATCCTCAGGCTGGTTGTCCAGCGGCTTGATCCAGGTAGCCAACGCCACGATGCGGGGCGTGAAATATGTGCTGCGTGAGCCCGGGAAGACCGTGGTCATCGGACTGTCGGTGCTGGCCGGCGTGCGTTCGGGCGCCGCTGCCCCTTTGCGCGGACGCGTTGTGGCCCTGGGGGAGCACGGCAGCGCCATGCCAGTCACTGCGGCCGACGACCCGTGGGCGCTGCGGGCCCAGGCCATCGGGAAGGAGGTGGGCGATTGCATGCGCAGCCGTCACATCGACGGCCTTGAGCCACGTCTTACCGAAGCGCACTGCATGGGGCAGGTAGTCATCGACCATGCGATGAACCGGCATTCCAGTCCGGATGAAATCCGCGAAATGGCCCGCGTGACACCTGATCTCGGTTCACCTGCCGGGCAGTATGTAGCGTTGGCCCAGCGTGGCATGCACATGCCGGTCACGTTACCGGACCCGGATACGGTGCAGGACAATATTGACAGCGCTGCCACGCTCGTCCTGGCGCTGCCGAACGTTCGAGACAGGATCAATGAGGACGCGCGCACGCTCGCGGCGAGCTGCAACATGCGAGAGCGGGTGGACAATGACAACCTGGGCGAGCCCGGTTTGTTCACAACGGACGACGTGGTGGATGCCGTACACAGCGAGGCATGCAGCGATGGGGTACTCCGGCCACCGAGCGAGCGTGAAGTCCGCCAGGCAAATGCCGCGCAGTTCCATCAGACTACGCGCGTGAAGGATGAGCAGGCCTTTCGGACGGGGCAGTATCGGATCCATAAGGGCGAAGCGTATGTACCCGCAGACGCGAACTATGAAAACAGGGTTGTACGCGAGGTCATCGACGTCATCAGAGTCTGAGGCCTATCCACGGGCCTGGCGTGCGGTGACCCGTGGTATTCAGCATTACCGAGAGAAGGATGCGCCGCTCGACGGCGACCGGATACGACACCTGATCGGGGAACTGGCCAGAGATCTCAACCAGCGCGCACGCGCAGCCGCCCGTTGAGGGGAGCCTGGTTCTGCACGCGTGGCAGATTTGGATCATCCTGACGGGACAGCGGCCAAGGCTGTGACGCCCATCGCAACGGTCACCAAGGCGCGACCTATCGTGGAGTCTCACCACAGTAGGGAGCACCAGAACAATGCGAATCGCCGAGATAGTCGTCGCCGGCCTGGGCGCTTTGGCCGGACTACAGCACGCTACCCATGGCCATGCCACGCGCCAGCGCGCAAGCAATCCCGTCCGCAGCCAACGACTGGTGGATCTGCCGATAGCCGACATCTGCAACCAGGGTGGGCACTGGATGGCGCCGATCGACCCTGATCTTCATATGAGTGACGCGCCCGCCAGGTTTGCGGAGGCCGAGCCGCGCTTCGAAAGTTGCCTCCACCGGATAGCGTCCCGCAGCCTGCCGGAAGCGCGCAGCGCGGCGCTGTGCCTGATGGAAGTGGCGGCCGACACCTGCGCTGGCGGCGATGATCCGTGGTGCATCGATGCGCTGCTGCGTAGCGCGACCGACGTGATTCCACGGGCACGGGAGCAGTTTGCGGCGAAGCTCGAACCGGGGCCGCCGCCGCTGGCAACCTACCGTTCGCTGGACCAGCTGCGCAGGGACATCCATGCCGAATTCCGCAGCAGGACGGTGTTCCAGGATGCGATGCAACGCATGGAGATCGAGTTCGGTGACCTCACCGGCCTGGACCTGCAGGCACAGCGCGCGCCGCTGACGGTGGGCAACGTGCTGCAGCTGCTGCGTGACAGCGACAGTGGCAGCGGAAGGGGCGAGCGGGTCGGTGCCAGCAGCATGGAACGCTTCGACTGGGCGGCCCGGGCGACCGGACTGCAACTCGGGGACCTGCTGGAATCGATCGGTCGGGAAGTGATCAACGCCAGGCCGGAGCATTATCGGGAGTCACTTGGCGAAGAACTGTCGCAGTGGGTGCAACGGAACTTCGCCAGTGACGCCGCCGAGCCGATCACCGCGCACCAGCGCCGGCACCTGGTTGGCCTGATGCTGGAGGGGATCAACGCCCGCATCGCCGCCGGCACTACCGGCGACCTCGACACAGCCGGCTGAGCGGCGACCGGTTCCCGGAACAGAAAAGCCCCGCAGTGCGACTGCGGGGCTTTCTGGTTTTCAACGACAGATGCGCCGGATTACTTGCGATTCATCGTCGCGTTGCGCATGCCGGTGGTCGCCGACTTCTCACCCGCGAACGGGTTGAGCTTGCGGATCATCCACGGGTAGTTCGGCCAGTCGTTCTGCAGCCACGGGTGGTCCGGGGCGTTGAGTTCCAGCACACGGCGTGCATCGCCGGCCAGCGTTTCATTGCCGGCGCGCGTGTAGGCCTCGGCCAGTACCGCGACTGCGTCGTACTGGTAGGCACTCTGCGGGTAGGTCTCCAGCAGGTAGTTGGCACGGCCGGCGGCCGACAGCCACGCTTCGCGGCGCAGGTAGTACAGCGCATTGTCCAGCTCATGCTGGGCGAACACGTTGCGCAGCTCGGTCATGCGGCGGCGCGCGTCTTCGGCATAGCGGCTGTTCGGATAGCGGTCGATGACGATGTTGAAATCGGCATAGGCCTGGCGCGGGGTGGACAGATCGCGGCGGCTGGCGTCCAGCGACCATACGCGGCGCAGGAAAACCGTATCGCGGTTGCTGTTGGACAGGCCGCGCAGGTAATACATGTACGCCACGTTCCGATGGGTCGGATAGGTCCGGATGAAGCGGTCGATGCTGGACACCGCATCGTCGTGCTTGCCGGCCTTGAACTGGGCGTAGGCGGTTTCGATCATCGCCTGTTCGGTGTACGGGCCGTACGGGTACTGGGCCACCAGGCGGCGGAAACTGGTTTCCGCGCCGCTCCAGTTGCCGCCTTCCATCAGGCCGTGGGCCTTCTGGTACAACGTCTCGACCGGCTGGCCTTCATCGGGGTTGTCCCCCTTGGTGCCACGGTTGCAACCAGTGGCGGCGATCACCAGGACCAGCAGCAGGGCGGTCAGGCGGACGGGCGCAAAGAGCGGGGAAGAGCGTCGGATCATGGTGTCAAGGCGGGACGCGGCTGGAATACGAAGGGTCGATGATAGCCTAGTGTCCTGTCCCGCGACTGAAACCTGTCCACGGGACCCCCAATTTCGTCTCCAAAAGTTGCCGCCATGTCCGAATCTGCTGCTGAACAGGCCCGCCAGGCCGTTGTCCCCGATACCGCCGCCGGCCGTCGTTTCGACGCGGTGCTGGCCGAACTGTTCCCCGAATACTCCCGTTCCAAACTGACCGAGTGGATCAAATCCGGCGACGTGCTGCTGGACGGGGTGACCGTGCGCGGCCGTGACCCGGTGCGCGGCGGTGAGGTCGCCACGCTCAACGCGGTGCTGGAAACCCAGACCCACGCCGAGCCGGAGGACATCGCGCTGGACGTGCTGTTCGAAGACGAACACCTGCTGGTGATCAACAAGCCGGTGGGTCTGGTGGTGCATCCGGGTGCCGGCAACTCCAGCGGCACCCTGGTCAACGCGCTGCTGTTCCGCGATCCGTCGGTGGCGGCGCTGCCGCGTGCGGGCATCGTGCACCGGCTGGACAAGGACACCAGTGGCGTCATGGTGATCGCGCGTACCCTCCAGGCGCAGACCGCGCTGGTGGAACAGCTGTCCGCACGCCAGGTGCATCGCCAGTACCTGGCCGTGGTGGTCGGGGCGCTGGTGGCCGGTGGTACCGCCGATGCACCGATCGACCGGCATCCGCGCGACCGGCTGAAGATGGGGGTACGCGAAGATGGCAAGGAAGCGATCACCCATTACCGCCTGCGCGAGCGCTTCCGCGCGCACACCGCGCTGGAATGCCGCCTGGAAACCGGCCGTACCCACCAGATCCGCGTGCACATGGCGCACCTGCGCCACGCCATCGTCGGTGACCAGTTGTACGGTGGGGCGCTGAAACTGCCAAAGGGCGCCAGCGACGAGCTGGTCGCCGCGCTGCGCGGTTTCAAGCGCCAGGCCCTGCATGCCGAAACGCTGGAGTTCGTGCACCCGATCACCGGCGAGACGGTGCGCAACACCGCACCGGCGCCGGAGGACATGCTGCAGCTGTTGAAAGCCCTGCGCGAGGACAGCGAGCTGTTCGCCGAGCGCGAGCGCGGCCGCGACCGCCGCTGATGGACGGCGCGCTGCCCCTGCTGATGCCGCAGTGGCCTGCCCCGGCCGGCGTGCGCGCGCTGACCACGCGTCGGCATGGGGCGGGGGTGTCGTTGCCGCCGTTCGACCAGTTCAACCTGGGCAACCGGCATGCCGCCGATGGCGACCAGCCGGCCCACGTGGAGCGCAACCGCGCCCTGCTGCACGCCGGCCTGGCATTGCCTTCGCCGGCGCACTGGCTGCGCCAGGTGCATGGCACCACGGTGTTGCGGTTCGACGCGGCGCCGGTGGCCGGCGCATGCGAACCGGTGGCCGATGCGGCAGTGACGTCGGTGCCTGGTGTGGTGCTGGCCATCCTGACCGCGGACTGCCTGCCGGTGGTGCTGGCTGCACGCGATGGCAGCGAGGTGGGGGCCGCGCACGCAGGCTGGCGCGGGCTGGCCGATGGCATGCTGGAAGCGACCGTGGCGGCGATGCAGACACCGCCGTCCGGGCTGCTGGCCTGGCTGGGGCCGGCGGCCGGGCCGGCCGATTATGAAATCGGCGAAGAGGTCCACCATGCCTTCGTCGGCCATGACCCTGCCGCAGCGGCTGCCTTCGTGGCGACGCGCCCGGGCCACTGGAAGGTGGACCTGTATGCGCTGGCGCGGACGCGCCTGGTTGCCGCGGGCATGCAGCCGGCCGACATCCATGGCGGCACCCTGTCGACCATGGCCGACCCCGACCTGTTTTCGCACCGCCGCGACCGGCGTACCGGGCGCATGGCGACACTGGCCTGGATCGAATAGCGCCGGGCGGTGCCCGGCGGCATGTGTCCGGCAGCGGCCCGCTGCGCTCGCCGACCATGGGTCGGCGCTACCGTTGCCTCCTCAGGCCTCCAGGGCCTGCAGGAAGGTCTGCCGCCAGTGGTTGATGTCGTAGCGGCGCAGGTGGTCCATCATCGCGTTCCAGCGCTCCTGGCGCCGCTTGAGCGGCATGGTGGCCGCGGTGGCGATGGCATCGGCGACACCGTCCAGGTCATGCGGATTGACCAGCAGCGCCTGCTTCATCTCATCGGCCGCACCGGCCAGCAGTGACAGCACCAGCACGCCGGGATTGTCCGGATCCTGCGAGGCCACGTACTCCTTGGCCACCAGGTTCATGCCATCGCGCAGCGGCGTCACCAGTCCCACCGCAGCGGCGCGGTAGAAGCCGGTCAGGGTGGAATGGGTGAAGTTCTGGTTGACGTAGCGCAGCGGGGTCCAGTCCGGGGCGGCGTGGCCGCCGTTGATATGGCCGGCTATCTGCTCCAGCTGGCTGCGCAGGTCACGGTATTCGGTGACATCGCCACGTGACACCGGGGCGATCTGCAGGTACGTCAGGCTGCCGTGCTGGTCGGCGTGCCGTTCCAGGTAGCGCTCGAAGCCCTTGAAGCGCTCCGGCAGGCCCTTGGAATAGTCCAGCCGGTCCACGCCGATCGCCAGCTGGCGGTCACGCAGGCTGTTGCGCAGGTCCTTCACCGCCGGCTTGTTGGCCGCCGCCTTGGCCTGCTGGGCGATGCGTTCGGTGTCGATGCCGATCGGGAAGGCGGCCGCGCGGAAGGTGCGCCCGTCCGGTGCTTCCAGCTTGCCGTCGCCGAGCACGCGGCCACCGCCGAACAGCCGCAGGTAGGTCTGGAAGCGGTCCGCATCGCGCTGGGTCTGGAAGCCGACCAGGTCGCAGGCGTACAGCGCCGAGAACAGCCGCAGGTGGTCGGGCATAGCCTGCAGCAGGTCCGCCGAGGGCAGCGGCACGTGCAGGAAGAAGCCGATCCGGCAGCCGATGCCGCGTTCGCGCAGCATCGCCGCCAGCGGGATCAGGTGGTAGTCATGGATCCAGACGATATCGTCTTCGCGCAGCAGGGGAGCGAGCTTGCTGGCGAACAGTTCGTTGACCCGGTGGTAGGTCTCGCGGGTACCGCGGTCGTAGTCCACCAGGTCCAGGCGGAAGTGCAGCAGCGGCCACAACGTGCGGTTGGCGAAGCCGTTGTAGTACCCGTCCACGTCGCGCTTGTTGAGGTCCATGGTGACGTAGCGGATATCGCCATCCACCTGCTCGTGCAGCGCGCCGCTGGTGTCCTTGACCGACTTGCCGCTCCAGCCGAACCACAGTCCGCCGCGCTCTTTCAGCGCGGCCAGCAGGCCCACCGCCAGGCCACCCGGGCGGGTATCGCCGGGAATGGCCACGCGATTGGAGACAACGACCAGGCGGCTCACGAGGCCTCCTGCCAGGAGCGCGACAGGCGCATCGCGGCGGTGATCAGGCCGACGTGCGAATAGGTCTGCGGGAAGTTGCCCCAGGCCTCGCCGGTTTCGAAGGAGAGATCTTCGGACAACAGGCCCAGGTGGTTGCGCCGCGACAGCAGCACTTCGAACATGTCGCGCGCTTCGTCCAGCCGGCCGATCGCGGCCAGGGCATCGATGTACCAGAACGTGCAGATGGTGAAGCTGGTTTCCGGCGCGCCGAAATCATCCGGGGCGACGTAGCGGTACAGCGCGTCGCCATGCTTGAGGTCGCGACCGATCGCTTCCACGGTGGCAATGAAACGGGCGTCCTTGGCTTCGATGAAGCCGATGTCGGCCAGCAGCAGCAGCGAGGCATCCAGGCGGTGGCCGCCGAAGGCATCGGTGAAGTGGCCCAGGTCCTCGCTCCACGCTTCCTTCATGATGCGGCGGTGGATCGTGTCGGCACGCTCGCGCCAATGGAACGCGCGGTCATCCAGCTTCAGGCGCACCGCGATCTTGCACAGTCGGTCACAGGCAGCCCAGCACATCGCCGCGGTGTAGGTGTGCACTTCGGTGCGGCCGCGGAATTCCCACAGGCCGGCATCCGGGACATCGTGCAGCAGGTAGGCCTGTTCGCCCAGCGGTTCCAGCCGCGCGAATGCGTGCTCGTCGCCGGGATCCTGCAGGCGACGGTCGAAGAACAGCTGGGTGGAGGCGAGCACCACGCTGCCGTAGACATCGTGCTGGCGCTGCACCCAGGCCAGGTTGCCGCGGCGCACCGGGCCCATGCCGCGGTAGCCGGACAGCGAAGGCACTTCGTGCTCGTCCAGCGTGGCTTCGAAGCCGATGCCGTACAGCGGCTGCAGGGTGCCGTCGGCGGTGGCCAGGTTGAAGATGTAGCCCAGGAACTGTTCCATGGTGCGGGTGGCACCCAGGCGGTTCAGCGAGCGCACCACGAAGGCGGCATCGCGCAGCCAGCAGTAACGGTAATCCCAGTTGCGGATGCTGCCCGGCGCCTCGGGGATGGAGGTGGTCATCGCGGCGATGATCGCGCCGCTGTCTTCGTATTGGCACAGTTTGAGCGTGATCGCGCTGCGGATCACCGCCTCCTGCCATTCCAGCGGGATGGACAGGTAACGCACCCACTCGCGCCAGTAATCGCGCGTGCGCTGGAAGGATTCCTGCACGTAGCCGCTGAGCGAGCGGTTGAGGGATTCATCCACGCCCAGCACCAGGTGCACGGGATGGTTGAGCACGAAGGGCAGGCTGTCGCGCACGAAGCGGATCGGCACGTCGGTGGTCAGTCGCAGTACGTGGTCGGGCAGGACCCAGCGCACGTGGTTGCTGCCCCAGGTGGAGTCGGGCACGCGCTGGCCCCAGTCGGCCAGTGGGCGCGCCAGTACGCGGATGCGCGGGCTGCCGGCGATCGGGCGCACCTGCCGGATCAGGCTGACCGGGCGGTAGAAGCGGTCGTTCTGGCGCCAGCGCGGGGCGAAATCGATGATCTCCAGCGCACCACCGTGGCTGTCGCGCAGCACGGTGCGCAGGATCGCGGTGTTGCTGAGGTATTCCTGTTCGGTGCTGGCCAGGTCTTCCAGTTCGATGGCGAAATCGCCGCCTTCCTGCTGGTTGGGACTGAGCAGCGCGCAGAAGGTGGGGTCGCCGTCGAAGGTGGGCAGGCAGCTCCATACGACGCGTGCCTGGCGGTCGATCAACGCGCCGAAACTGCCGTTGCCGACGACACCGAGGTTCAGATCAGGTTGGGACATGGGCAAAGCTTCTCGTCTGCGGCCGTGGGGGCCGGCCTACCACGCATTCTCACGCAACCACCCGTGCACGCTGCGTATGTCCTGCAGCTGGAACACCGCCACGCTGGGCTCGCGTTCACCAACCAGCACGCTCCAGCCATGCAGCCCGTTGGACGCTTCAAAGCCGTGTTCGTCGGTCAGGTCATCGCCGATGAACACCGGCAGGCGACCGCGGAAGGGCAGGTACTGCATCATCCGACGCACCGCGCGCCCCTTGTCGCTGCCGACCGGGACGAATTCGACCACGTGGTCGCCCGGCTGCAGCCGATAGCCGGTATTGCCGCGGATGTGGCGGTCGGCGAAAGCGCGGACGTCGTTGGCGGCGTGCGGCGCACCGCGCCAGTGCAGGGCCATGCTGGGGCCTTTGTCCTCGACCAGCACGCCAGGGTGGCCGTGGGCGAAGCGCATCGCCTGCTGATGCAGGGCATGCAGCCATTCGGTGGTGCTTTCATCCTCGGCACTGTCGTGCACGGTGCCGCCCGCGTCACGCAGCTGGTGGCCGTGCAGGCCGGCGGCAGGCAGGTGCAACGGCGCGAACAGCGCGTCGAGCTGTTCCAGCGGGCGGCCACTGACCAGCGCCACGGCGCCTTCCAAGCGGTCGCTGATGCGGCCGATGGCCTCACGCACTTCCGGCAGCAGGGTCACCGCGTCAGGGCGGTCGGCGAACTCGATGAGGGTGCCATCCACGTCGAGGAACAATGCGCAGGCATCGTCAAGCAACGGCGGTGGCGGACGAAGGGGGAGGTCGTTTGCCATGCCCGGCACGATGCCAGCGCAGGCGTGAGCATGGGGTCATCGCAACGGGGCCCGGCCGGTGGCGGTGGGGGACGACGCCGGTGGTGGGTGACGACCGTTGGTGGTGGGTGACGACATTGGTGGTGGGTGACGACCGTTGGTCGTCACCGCTTGCGGGATGTGACGACCAACGGTCGTCACCCACCAGCTCGTCACCGCTTGCGGGATGTGACGACCAGCGGTCGTCACCCACCAGTTCGTCACCGCTTCTGGGATGTGACGACCAACGGTCGTCACCCACCAGCTCGTCACCGCTTGCAGGATGTGACGGCCAGCGGCCGTCACTACCGGGTCGTCCGCCGGCGGTCAGAAGGTGTAGCGCACGCGGCCGTAGAAGTACGCGCCGTTGCTGCCGATCGGCGACAACACGTCGTACGGCAGGTTGCCGTAGTAGTAGATGTCTTCGTTGGACAGGTCCGGGTAGTTGTCGGTCAGGTTCTGGCCGCCGATCGCCACGCTCCACTGCGGGGTGATGCGGTATTCGGCTTCCGCATCCAGCTGCCACTCGGCCTGGTAGGTCTGGGTCGGTTCGAAGCCGCCGCCGAAGTTGAACACGCGCGTGGCGCTGCCGTGGCGGCTGACGCGGCTGGTCAGCGACCAGCGGTCGTTGCTCCACGAAGCAGAGAACTGCGCGCGGGTCCGCGGGGTGGCGTCGGTCAGCGTGTTGCTCTCTTCCACGCCGAACAGCACATAGGCCGGGTCCAGGGCCTGCAGCGCGGCCGGGGTGGGCAGCACGTTCTTCAGTTCGGTCTTGGCATACGCCCAGGTACCGGTCAGCTGCAGCTGGCCATCGCCCAGCGCGTGGCGCCAGTTGGCCACCAGTTCGGCACCGCGGGTGCGGGTGTCGGCGGCATTGACGAAGAAGCTGGCGCTTTCCAGGCCGCTGATGCCGTACTGCTGCTGCACGAAATCGGTCAGCGCATCGCCGGTGATCGCTTCGGACAGCGCGATGCGGTCATCGATGTCGATCTGGAACAGGTCCAGCGACACGTCGAAGTTGTCGCCGATGCGGCTGGTGAAGCCCAGGCTGGTGTTGAGCGACTTCTCCGGCTTCAGGTCAGTGGCACCGAGCCCGCGGGCAATCGGATTGTTCACCGACAGCAGCCGGCCCTGCACCAGCTGGCCGGCCGCGTTGTAGCCGGTGGAGGTGGATTCGTAGCCGATCTGCGCCAGCGACGGCGCGCGGTAGTTGTTGGACACCGAGCCACGCAGCGCGAAGGCCGGGGTGAACTCATAGCGCAGGCCCAGCTTGCCGGTCAGTTCGCCACCGAAGTCATCATGGTGCTCGTAGCGCGCGGCGATATCGCTGGAGAAGTGATCGCCGATCTGGCTGGACACGCTGGCATACACACTGGCTACGTCGCGCGCCAGGTCCGCCGCATCCTGCGGGGTCAGGCCGCCGCCGGCCTGCGAACCGGTGGGACGGTCGGTGAACGGACCGGCAGCGTAGCTGTCCGGATCGCCGGGGCGGGTTTCATAGCGCTCATGGCGGGCTTCCGCGCCCAGGCCCAGGGTGTGGGTGATGGTCTCGCTCTGTTCGAACACCCGGCCCAGGTCGAGGTTCGCCACTGACTGCGCGTACTGGTAATCGGCGGTCTTGAAGCGCGTCGGGCTGGTCGGGCCGAGCGATGCGTTCAAGGTGTTGCGCATGCGGTAGGTGAAGTCGTTCTGGCCGAAGTCCAGGCTGGCGTCGTAGGTCCATTCGCCCCACTGGCCACGCGCACCGGCCACGGCCTGCACATCGCGGTTCTCGCCTTCGGAGATCGGGCGGTAACCGTTGGGATAGATCTCCTTCCAGTTGGCTTCGCCGTCCGGGTAGCGGAAGTAGTTCGCGCCTTCGCTGTCACGCTGGTTGTAGGTACCGAACGCGTAGAACGTGCTGGTTTCGCCAAACGGAATTTCGGTGTTCAACCAGGCGTTGAGGTCCTTGCTGGCGCCGTCGCCGAGCACGTAGTTGCGCTGTCCCTGCAGGGCCAGGTTGGCATCGGTCTGGTCCCACGGCGGGATCTGGTCGAAGCCGGCGCGGTTGGTGGCTTCGCGGTTCTTGTATTCCACGCCGACGCGCAGGAAACCGCCGTCATCGCTCAGCGCGGTACCGACGTTGGCGCTGAAATTTCCGGTCTGGCCGTCGGTGAGGGTGCGGCCGATCGGCTTGAGATCGGTGTGGTGGGCCCCGAAACTGGCTTCAATGGCGCCGCCTTCCGGGGTGTTGTCCAGGATGACGTTGATCACGCCAGCCACCGCGTCCGAACCGTACAGCGCACCGGCGCCATCGCGCAGCACTTCGATGCGCTTGATGGCGCTGACCGGGATGGCATTGAAGTCCACCGGCGTGGTACCGCGGCCGATCTTGCTGCCGGTGCTGACCAGCGCGCTGTGGTGGCGGCGCTTGCCGTTCACCAGCACCAGCACCTGGTCCGGCGAGAGGCCGCGCAGCTGTGCGGCGCGCACGTGGTCGGCGCCGCCGGAGTTGGACTGGCGCGGGAAATTGAACGAGGGCAGCAGCGACTGCAGCGCGCTGCCCAGCTCACCGTTGATGACGCCGGCCTTGCGGATGTCTTCGGCGGTCAGCACGTCCACCGGCGATGTCGATTCCAGCACGGTGCGGTCGGAGGCGCGGGTACCGGTGACGATCACCGTGTCCAGGTTGGTGGCGTCCTGCGCCGAAGCGACGAACGGGGAAAGCGCGAGCGCGATGGCGAGGCCAAGCGGCGACGCGGACAGGCGGGGGGACATGCGGACTCCGGGAGCGACAACGTGGGGAAGGGGAGGGGATGGTTTCAATTACATCCATCCGGATATAGCGATATATTATCTTGGCGTGATGGCTTGTGGGACGCAAGTCCCGTTTTCATTGGCATCAGCAGATGACCGGACGGCATGAAGGTGGTTGCAGATGCAACTGGCTGGGCCGTGTACGCTGCTGCGCTGTTTTGCCTGTCGTGCACGGCGCGATGGGCACCTGTCTTTTGGAGAGTGATCGATATGAAGCGTTTGTCCCTTGTTTTCGCCGTGTTGCTGGCCACCAGCGGTTGCGCCAGCCTGGCTGCCAGCGGGCCGGGAACGCCAGCAACGACGGCCACGATGCAGGGCGATGCGGCGCGGCCGGCGCAGGCCGCAGGCTGGGTGCGCAGCGAGCTGTACTTCGGGGTGGGCGAAGAGCGCGGTGCCGGTGAACGCGAGCAGGCCAACACCATCAGCGATGCGCAGTGGCGCGCCTTCCTGGACAAGGAAGTGACCCCACGCTTCCCGGACGGGCTGACCGTGTTCGACGCCTACGGCCAGTGGCTGTTCCGCGGCGATCCCGAACCCAACCGCCTGCGCACCAAGGTGCTGGTGGTGCTGCACGAAGACAGCCCGCAGCGCCGGGCCGACATCGAGGCCATCCGCCTGGCCTGGAAAACCGCCACCAAGCACCAGTCCGTGCTGTGGTCGCGGCAGCCGGTGGACGTGTCCTTCTGAACCGGATGCGCGCTCGCCTGTTGTTGATGGCGCTGTGCAGTGCCGGCATGGCGATGCCCGCGCAGGCGCAGGATGCCGGGGGCGTGGCGTTCGACGCCGCGCCCGGCGTGCCGGTACGGGCGCGCGTGCGGGACGGCGGCGGCGTGGACGTTCGCATCGGCAAGGACGCCGTGCTGCAGCAGCTGGACGGGGTGGCCGACGAAGAAGGCCGCTCGCGGCTGGACCATGAGGACGTCGATTTCAACGGCTTGCAGGACCTGGTGGTGCGCGCCAGCGTCGGCCAGGTCAACGAAGCCGTGGCGGTGTACCGCTACGATGCCCGGACGGCGCGGCTGCAGCCGTTGGCGGCGCCCAGCGGTACCCCGGCCAACTGCGACGGGCTGTGGTCGCTGCGCGTGGATGCGCCCACCCGCACCCTGGTCAGCACCTGCCGCGGCGGTCCGATGTGGTACACCGATTTCTACCGGTACCAGGGCGAAAAACTCTATCTGTACCGCGCCGAGCAGCTGCTGATGCTCGATACGCAGGCGCTGGCCGCGGTGCTGGCGGTCGACAAGGCCGGCGCCGACGCCGGACCGTTGGCAGTGTGGACGACTTACGACGCAGCCGGCCGCGCGCTGGAGCATGCCATCGGCGATGGCCTCGCCCCGCCTGCCAGCGGGGTGCCGTTGCGCGGCGTGGACGCACGCGTGGTGCCGGCGCGCCTTGCGCTGTACCGCGCCGTTGGCGATGCCGACACTCGCCGTTACCTGATTGCCGGTGACCGCGCGGAGCTGCTGGATGCGCGCGATGGCTGGCTGCAGGTGCGCTACCGCAATCCCACGCGCGGGCCGGTGATCGGCTGGGTACAGGTCGCTTTGCCGGAACAGGGGTGATCCCCACGGCGGTATCACCGGCCCCGGTCCATGCTCAGGCTTCCCCCGTTCCAGGAAGCCCAGGCCATGAGCAAGCGCGTTGCCGATATCGTCGTCGAGACTTTGCAGCAGGCCGGCGTGCGGCGTTGTTACGGCATTGTCGGTGACACCCTCAACCATGTGACCACCGCCATCCACGGCAGTGACATCGACTGGGTGCACGTGCGCCATGAAGAAGTCGCCGCGTTCGCGGCCGGCGCCGATTCGCTGATCAGCGGCCAGCTGACGGCCTGCGCCGGTTCGTGTGGGCCGGGCAGCCTGCACTTCATCAACGGCGTGTTCGAGAACAACCGCAATAAAGCGCCGATGGTGCTGATCGCCAGCCAGGTGGTCACCAGCGAGCTGGGCATGGAGTTCCCGCAGGAAGTGGACTTCAAGGCGGTCTACTCCAGCTGCAGCGTGTTCTGCGAACAGGTGTACAGCGCCGAACAGGCGCGCCGTGTGGTCACGCTGGCCTGCCAGGCAGCGATCAGCCGGCGCGGCGTGGCGGTGGTGATCCTGCCGTCGGACATCAGCGAGCAGGTGGTCAAGCATGATCCGCCGTTCGCGGTGCATTACACCCAGCCGGTGCTGCGGCCGGGCGATGACGAGCTGCTGCGCATCGCCGAACTGCTGGGGCAGGGCAAGCGGATCGGCATCTACGCCGGTGCCGGCTGCCAGGGCGCCCATGCGCCGCTGCTGGAACTGGCACGCAGGCTGCAGGCGCCGATCGCCCATACCTCGCGGGCGAAGGATTTCGTCGAGCCGGACAACCCCTTCAACATGGGCATGACCGGCATCTTCGGCATTGAGTCGGGATTCCATGCGGTGATGGAGTGCGACACCCTGCTGCTGCTCGGGGCCGACTTCGCCTGGGGCCAGTACTACCCGGACAAGGCCACCATCATCCAGGTCGACCACGATGGCAGCCACCTGGGCAGGCGCCACCCGGTGACCCTGGGCGTGGTCGGTGATATCGGCCCGACGCTGGAGGCGCTGCTGCCGATGCTGCCGCCGCGCGAAGACACCGACTTCCTGGACGAGTGCATCGGGCACCGCGAAAAGGCGCTGGCCAAGCGTGCCGAAGAAGAGGCGCCCGGCGAGGGCGAACTGATCCACCCGCAGTACCTCACCGCGCTGCTGGACCAGCACGCCGCAGACGATGCGCTGTTCACCGCCGACTGCGGTTCGCCGATGGTATGGGTGCTGCGGCATATCCGCGTCAACGGCCGCCGGCGCACGTTGACCAGCCTGCTGCACGGCACGATGGCCAATGCGATGCCGCAGGCGCTGGGCCTGCAGAAAGCCTTCCCTGGCCGCCAGGTGGTCGCGCTGTGCGGCGATGGCGGGCTGAGCATGCTGATGGGCGACCTGCTGACCGCCGTGCAGGAAAACCTGCCGATCAAGATCGTGGTGTACAACAACGGCTCGCTGAACTTCGTGGAGCTGGAACAGAAGGTCGAAGGGCTGCTGGACTACTACACCGAACTGAAGAATCCGGACTTCGGCAAGCTGGCCGAAGTGATCGGCTTCCACGGCCGCACGGTGACCCGCAGCCAGGATCTGGCGCTGGCCGTGCAGGACCTGCTGGCCCAGCCGGGGCCGGCGTTGCTGGACGTGCACACCGCCCCGACCGAACTGGTGATGCCGCCGCAGGTGGAGGCGGGGCAGGTGATCGGGACCGCGCGTTACATGGCCAAGGCGGTGCTGGCCGGGCGCATCGGCGAGGTCAAGGAGCTGCTGGCGGACAACTTCCTCAAGCGCTGAGGTCCCCGCAGCGGGGGTCAGAGTCAGGGGTCGGATTCCTTCCGCGCGGAAAAGGAATTCGACCCCTGACTCTGACCCCAACCAATCATCATTGGCATGCGGACCCTGCGGGGCCTACCATCGGCGGTCCCCACACCCCTTCCTGCCCCCTCATGTCCGTTCCTGCTCCTGCCGCTCCGCGGCGCTGGTTCGTCGCCGGCGATCTCAACGGTTTCTTCGGCCTGGTGGTCGACAACCTGTCCATCCTCGGTTTCATCGCCATGGCGCTGGTGGGAATGTTCCAGTTCCCGGCCGAGGTGGTATTCACCCGCATGTTCCCCGGCACCGCCTTCGGCGTGCTGGTCGGCAACCTGCTGTACACGGTGATGGCGCGGCGCCTGGCCGCCCGCACCGGCCGCGACGACGTGACCGCGATGCCGCTGGGCCTGGACGCGCCGACCAGCATCGGCATGGCGCTGCTGGTGCTCGGCCCGGCCTTCGTGGCCTTCAAGGCGCAGGGCCTGGACCCGAATGCGGCGGCCATCGCCACCTGGCAGCTCGGCATGGCCTCGCTCGTGATCATGGGCCTGCTGAAGCTGGTGCTGTCCTTCTTCGGCGAAGCGGTGACCCGCGCGCTGCCGCGGGCGGCGCTGCTGGGGTCCATCGCCGGCATCGCGCTGGTGCTGATGGGCCTGCTGCCCCTGCTGGAAACGCTGCGTTCGCCGCTGGTCGGCTTCGTGACCCTGGGCCTGCTGCTGTACGTGCTGATCGCCAAGGGCAAGCTGCCGGTGCGGGGTCCGGCAGTGCTGCTGGCCTTCGTGTTCGGCACCGTGCTGTATTACGGGCTGGGCCTGGCCGGGCTGGGCGCGCCGGGCTTTGCGGTGCCGGCGTGGAATGCGCCGCAGATCGTGCTGCCGTTGCCTTCGCTGGGCTTCCTGGAGGGCCTGCCGACGGCGATGACCTACCTGCCGCTGCTGCTGCCGTTCGGCCTGCTGATGGTGGTCGGCGGCATCAACGTTTCCGAAAGCGCACGCGCGGCCGGCGATGACTACCGCACCCGCGACATCCTGCTGGTGGAGGCGATCGCCACGCTGGTGGCCGGTGTCTGCGGCGGCGTGGCGCAGACCACGCCGTACATCGGCCAGCCGGCGTACAAGCACATGGGCGCACGCAGCGGTTACACGCTGCTGACGGGTCTGTTCATCGGCATCGGCGGCATGCTCGGCATCGTCTCCGGACTGGTGCAGTGGCTGCCGCTGGCGGTGCTGGCGCCGATCATCGTGTACGTGGGCATCGACATCACCACCCAGGCCTTCCAGGCCACGCCGAAGCAGCACGCCGGCGCGATGGTGCTGGGCTTCCTGCCGTCGGCCGCCTACCTGCTGGCGATCAAGGCGCCGGGCTGGATCGCGCCGGAGCAGATGGTCGCCATGCTGACCAAGGTGGACGGCCATGGGCTGCCGGAGCTGGCGGTGATCTTCGCGCTGGGCAATGGCTTCATCATCACCTCGATGCTGTGGATCGCCACGGTGGCGGCGATGGTGGACGGGCGCCTGCGCCGCGCCTGTGGCTTCCTGCTGGTGGCTGCCGGACTGACGGTGTTCGGGCTGATCCACTCGGTGGACCCGCGCGGTGGCATCTACCTGCCATGGGACCTGCAGGGCCTGGCGCGGATCATCAGCTGGCAGTTCGCAGGTGCGTATGTGGCGCTTGCGGTGCTGCTGGGGCTGTTGTCGTTGCAGAAGCAGCCGGTGCCCCCGCGGGAGGCATGACGGCCAGCGGCCGTCACTACCGGGGTCACCTGGGGCCGTCCAGCTCCGGGTAATGGCGGAAAATGCCGTTGGTGTTGAACGCCAGCCGGCGTTCGGACGCCAGGTAGGCGGCGATGCCGGGGCGTTTTTCCACGCGCTCCTTCAGTGCGGCAAGCAACGGCAGCGACGGCCACAGGGCGCGCATCCGCTGCGGGAACATGTAGTCCAGCCCGGCCAGCAGCTGGAACAGGGAAAGGTCGACGTAGGAGTGCTCGCGCAGCGGGTGGCGCCCGCCATTGTCCTTGACCATGTCCTCGAAGTAGCCGAGGAACTTCGGCATGCGTTCGCTGCGCATCGACGCGGCCCGTGCGATGGCTTCGCGCTTCTGGTCTTCGTAATACTGCGAGGCGGCGATCGGGTGGTGGGTGTCGTGCACTTCGGCCACCAGGTCGGCAATGGTCAGCTGCAGCTGGATCGCCTGCACGCGGCGTGAGGCCGCATGCGGCACCAGGTCCAGGGTCGGGCCGAGGAAGTCCAGGATGGCGGCCACCTGGCCCACGACCTGGCGGCCGGCCTTCAGGAACGGCGGGGCGAACGGCCGGCCGCCCTCGGCCTTGCCGGCCAGGAACGCATCCATCACCGCATCGCCGTGGACCCGTGCCATGTCGGTGTAGTCGGCACCAGCGTCTTCCAGCGCCAGGCGCACGAACTCGCCGCGCCCTTGGATGCCGGTCCAGTAATAGAGCTCGTAATGCATGTCGGTCCCGTGTGGTGAAGGCCACCGCAGTATCGCGTGGCCGATGGCAGGACCCGGTGATCATGGCCTGCACACGGTGTTTCTTTCGCATGAACCATGATCTCAAGCACCCTTGAAACCCGCGGCAGCAGCCGCATCTGATGGGTAGTGCCGGCGTGGCCGGCTTCTCTGATCGAGGATTCGACATGCGGATGGACAAGCTCACCTCGCGTTTCCAGCAGGCGCTGGCCGACGCGCAGTCGCTGGCCGTGGGCCGCGACAATTCCATCGTTGAACCGGTGCACGTGTTCAGTGCGCTGTTCGACCAACCCGGCGGCAGCACGCGGCCGCTGCTTTCGCAGGCCGGGGTGAACGTGACCGTGCTGCGCGAGCGGCTGGACGAGGCGCTTGCCGCGTTGCCGAAGGTGTCCGGCCAGGCCGGCAACCTGTCCATCGGCAATGACCTGAACCGCCTGCTCAACCATACCGACAAGCTGGCCCAGCAGCAGGGCGATGCCTTCATCGCCAGCGAGTGGTTCGTGCTGGCGGCGCTGGAAGACGGCGGCAGCCTGGGCATGGCGCTGCGCGCGGCCGGTGCCGACAAGGCACGCCTGCAGGTGGCCATCGACAAGCTGCGCGGGGGCGAGAAAGTGCAGTCCGAAAGCGCCGAAGAACAGCGCCAGGCGCTGGAGAAGTACACCATCGACCTGACCGCGCGCGCCGAGAGCGGCAAGCTGGATCCGGTGATCGGGCGCGACGAAGAGATCCGCCGCACCATCCAGGTGCTGCAGCGGCGCACCAAGAACAACCCGGTGCTGATCGGCGAACCGGGCGTGGGCAAGACGGCGATCGTCGAAGGCCTGGCCCAGCGCATCATCAACGACGAAGTGCCCGAAGGCCTGCGTGGCAAACGCGTGCTGTCACTGGACATGGGCGCGCTGATCGCCGGTGCGAAGTTCCGCGGCGAGTTCGAAGAGCGCCTGAAGGGCGTGCTCAACGACCTGGCCAAGAGCGAGGGGCAGGTGATCCTGTTCATCGACGAACTGCACACCATGGTCGGCGCGGGCAAGGCAGACGGTGCGATGGATGCCGGCAACATGCTCAAGCCGGCCCTGGCGCGCGGTGAACTGCATTGCGTCGGTGCTACCACGCTGGACGAATACCGCAAATACATTGAAAAAGATGCCGCGCTGGAGCGGCGCTTCCAGAAGGTGCTGGTCGGCGAGCCGACGGTGGAAGACACCATCGCGATCCTGCGCGGGTTGAAGGAAAAGTACGCCGTGCACCACGGGGTGGAGATCACCGATCCGGCGATCGTGGCGGCGGCGACGCTGTCGCATCGTTACATCAGCGACCGCCAGCTGCCGGACAAGGCCATCGACCTGATGGACGAGGCGGCCTCGCGCATCCGCATGGAGATCGATTCCAAGCCGGAGGAACTGGACCGCCTGGAGCGACGGCTGATCCAGTTGAAGATCCAGCGCGAGATGCTGAAGAAGGAGAAGGACGAGGCGTCTCGCCAGCGCCTGGCCGACCTGGAAAACGACATTGATGCGCTGGAGCGCGACTTCTCCGACCTCAACGAGATCTGGAAATCGGAGAAGGCGGCGCTGCAGGGCGCAACGAAGATCAAGGAGCAGATCGAGCAGGTGAAGCTGGAGCTGGAATCGGCCCAGCGCCGGCAGGATTTCGGCCGCATGAGCGAAATCCAGTACGGCCAGCTGCCGCAGCTGGAAAAGCAGCTGGCCGCCGCGCAGGAGGCGGAGAACACCGAGTTCAAGCTGGTGCAGGACCGGGTGACCGCCGAAGAGATCGCCGAGGTGGTCTCGCGCTGGACCGGTATCCCGGTCAACCGCATGCTGGAAGGCGAGCGCGAAAAACTGCTGCGCATGGAAGACGAACTGCACCGCCGCGTGGTGGGCCAGGAAGAGGCCATCAAGGTGGTGTCCGATGCGGTGCGCCGCTCGCGCGCGGGTCTGTCCGATCCGGATCGTCCCAGTGGCTCGTTCCTGTTCCTTGGGCCGACCGGCGTCGGCAAGACCGAACTGTGCAAGGCGCTGGCCGAGTTCCTGTTCGACAGCACCGACGCGATGATCCGCATCGACATGAGCGAGTTCATGGAGAAGCACAGCGTGGCCCGGCTGGTCGGTGCGCCCCCGGGTTACGTCGGCTACGAAGAAGGCGGTTACCTGACCGAAGCGGTACGTCGTCGCCCGTATTCGATCATCCTGCTGGACGAGGTCGAAAAAGCCCACCCGGACGTGTTCAACATCCTGCTGCAGGTGCTGGATGATGGGCGCCTGACCGATGGCCAGGGACGCACCGTGGACTTCCGCAACACGGTGATCGTGATGACCTCCAACCTGGGCTCGCACCAGATCCAGGACATGAGCGGTGACGATTCCCCGGAGGCCTACACCCAGATGAAGGCCGCGGTGATGGGCGTGGTCCAGGCCCACTTCCGTCCGGAGTTCATCAACCGCCTCGACGACATCGTGGTGTTCCACCCGCTGGACAAGCCGCAGATCAAGCAGATCGCGCGGATCCAGATGCGCGGGCTGGAATCGCGGCTGGCCGAACGCGGCCTGCGGCTGCAGGTCAGCGATGGCGCGTTCGAGATGCTGGGCAACGTGGGCTTCGATCCGATCTACGGCGCGCGGCCGCTCAAGCGGGCCATCCAGGCGCAGCTGGAAAACCCGCTGGCACAGAAGATCCTGGCCGGCCAATTTGCCAGTGGCGATACCATCGCCGTGGACGCAGCAGGCGGGCAGCTGCAGTTCCACAAGGGCTGAGTGACCGCCTGACGCCGCCGGGCCGCCCCGGCGGCGGCGATCAGAGGAAGCGCACCTGGTCGGCGGGCAGCCGTGCCATCGGCGTCCCCGGCGTGCAGTTGAAGGCGCGGGCGAACGCGGGCAGGTTCGACGCGGCCACGTCGGCGCGCACGCTGCCCGGGGCATGGTTGTTGGTCGCCCGCTCCAGCTCTGCGCGTTCCGGCGTGCTGATCATGCGCCAGATCAGCGCATTGTTGGCGAAGAAGCGCTGTTCGCGCGTCATTCCGTCGATCATCGGATCCGGCGTACCTGCAGTTGCCTGGCGCATGGCCTGCAGCGCGATGGCGAGCCCGCCCAGGTCGGACAGGTTTTCGTCCAGTGTCAGGTCGCTGTCGACCGCGCCGCCCGCATCCCCATACTGTGTGATCTGGTCCCGCAACTGCGCTGCGCGTGCTTCAAACTGCTGGCGGCTGTACGGTGACAACCAGTCCATTTCGTTGCCGTGCGCATCGGCGAAGGTGCCGATTCTGTCGAAACCATGGGCCATCTCGTGGCCGATGATCGCACCGATGCCACCGTAGTTCAGTGCCTCGTCTGCGCTGGGATCGAACAGCGGAGGCTGCAACAGCGCCGCTGGAATCACGATCCGGTTCAGTGCGGAATCCTGGTAGGCATCCACGGTCTGCGGGGTCAGCTTCCAGTGCCCGGTCTCCACCGGCGTGCCCAGCAGGGCGGTGTTGCGCCGTTGGGCATGGGCGCGCACAGCTTGCACGTTGCCCAGGAAGCTGTCGCGGCTGGTGCCTACGTACCCCCAGCGTGGCCATGTCGGAGGCCGCCCGATGTCGATCCGCATCGCGTCCATCTTCTGCAGCGCCTGGCTGCGGCTGGGGTCGTCCATCCAGTCACATTGCTGCAGCCGGTTGCCGAGCGCAGCGGTGAGCTGGCGCGTTATCGCCTTCACGTGGCGCTCGTTCTGCGGTGAGAAGGCGACCTGCGCGTAGGCCGGCCCCAGGGCATCCCCGGCTTCCTGCTGGATGATGCCCATGACGCGAGCGAAGCGCGGCACCGCTGCCTGCCGCCCCTTGAGCAGGCCACCATGGAAGGCATCGTGGGTATCGACGAAGGTACTGGAAAGGCAGGGCGCCGCCGAGTCAGTGGCATGGAACTGCAGGTAGGCCTTCCAGGTGTCCAGCGGTGTGCTGGCCAGCAATGCATCGAGGCGTTCGAAGAACCCGGGCATGCCGAGCGAGAAGCGCTCCGGCGTGGCAAGTCCCTGGGCCTTGAAGAACGCGTCCCACGACAGGTGCGGGGTGTGGTGCTGCGCCTGTGCGGGCGAAACCGGGTTGTAAAAGCGGGAGTCGTCGATGGCCAGCACCGCGAACGGCTCGGACGCAGCGGCCAGTGCGCGCTCAAGCGTCACGATGTCCGCGGCCAGACGCGTAGCCGCATCGGCGTCGGCACCGGACAGCACCAGGGTGCGCGCGACATGCTGCTCGTACCCCGCCAGCAGTTCCTGTTTGTCCTGGGCGCCGTACCACGCGCTGTCAGGCAGTCCGAGCCCGGATTGCGCCAGGTAGGCAATGTTGGTGTCCGGGTGCAGCTGGTCAGGCAGCACGCTGAAGTCGAACAACGGGTTCGCGCCGCGCGCCGATGCATCGAACAGCCAGGCGGTCAGCGCCGGCCGGTCGGTGAGCGCGGCGATGGCGTCGAGGGTCGGCTGCAGCGGCGCGCGTCCGGCGACTTCAATGCCGGCTTCATCCATGCCGGTACTCCAGAGGTCACCGATCACCCGCGCGGGCGTATCCGGATCCGTTTCGCTGGCCATCTGCTCGGCCAGTTGCTGGCAGACCAGCAGCGCGTTACTGCGCAGGTGGTCCAGGGTACCCAGCTGCGTGCGACTGCGCTGCAATGCACTGTCCTTCTCCCAGAGGCGGTTGACGTGCGCGCCCAGCGACGTGCAGGCAGGCTGGGTGGGGTCCAGTTCGCTGGCGTTGAAATGCAGCGGCGGCAGCAGCCGGGCGGTATCAAGTGTGTATTGGCGTGCCGTGTCACGGCTCAGCAGGTATCCGGCAGTGGCGGCCGCTGCCCAGAACGCCGTGACGCCGGCACCGGTCCACAACGCGGTCCCACACCATCGCGGACTGTGCAGGCAGGTGGCCAGCGCCGCATCCGATGCGGCGTGGACGACGGCCGGCACGTCCCCCAGCAGCGGATCGTCCGTGCGCACGGCCATTTCCATATCGGGCTGCATGGCACGAGCCCCCGGAGGCCAGGCGGGGACGATCGCATCTGGCGGCGGGAAGGTGTGATCGGTGGCGCGCATCGCAGGAAACGGGTTGCTTGCCGGTCGCACCGTGTTCGGCGGCAGCACTGTGGTCAGCATCAGCGCGAAGGTGATCTGGTTGCAGACGCCGTGGACGTTCATCGCCATGGACGGCGCGCCGGTGGGTTGCCGGTTGCGTGCCTGAAGCGCGACAGCAAGCTCATCGGTGAGCTCGCCAATGTCCCGCGCCACGCGCTGCGCATCCAATCGCTGCCGGATGGCCGCCCCAAGCTCGACGGCACGCTGGTTGCTGACCTCGCGCAGGTGCAGCGGCGTGGTCGGCACGCCGGATCGCTGCCGCCGGGTGGTCCGGAGCGAGGTTGCGTTGGCACGCTGGAGGCGGTGCTGGTGCTGGCCCGCCTGGGTACGGGCCTGGGTTGCGGAGATGGGCATCGGATGATCTCAGTGGTGCAGGGATGCAGAATCAGCGGCTGGCGACTCGGCGTCCCACTGCAGGTGGCGCAGGCCATCCAGCAGCGCATCGGCGAAGTCCACACCCATTGCGGGATTGACGCGATGCAGGCGGTCACGCGGTCCATGGATCAGATTCGGCGGCGCGTTCGCATGCTGTTCGCGCAGGCGCCGGTAAACGGCGTATGCCGCGGCCGCGGCCTGGTAACGCTCGTCCAGCACCCGCGCCTCTTCTGGCGGCAGCTGCGCGCCCTTCTGCCGAGCCTCCCAGCGCTCCCAGTCCACTGCGGCGTCCAGCCGTTGCCACGTCTTGCGGGCGTCTTCCCACTGTTTCCACTGCCGCGCGTCGGCGCCACTGACCTGACTGAGGCCTACGCAGGGGATGGAGGCATTCTGGAACGCGATGTTGTCCGAGGTCATCCACGGTGCGTCCTCCGCCGGTGGATGGGTGAAGCCCCGTGCGGCAAGGCGCTGTTCCAGTTGCACGCGCGCGCGCTGTTCGATGGGGCTGACCGGCGGTGCCTGCAGGTACATCGATGGCTGGCCCAGGTGCGGCGATCCAGCCAGCTGTTCGGTGCCGGATATCGCATAGGCATGGCCACCCCGGCCGACCATGTCCACGTTGACCACGAAGTCGGGGCAGTTGCCCTGCTGCAGGCAGTCGGCCACGTAAGCGCGTGCCCCAAGGAAGCCGAGTTCCTCATGCGAGGTGACCAGCAGCTCCAGCTGGGTGCCGTTGTTGGACGGAGCACGCTGCCATTGGCGGGCGATATGCAGCAGCGTGGCTACGCCGGACGCATTGTCATATGCGCCCTCCGAGCCCAACGCGCGGCCGATCATGTCGCTGTGGGCGACCAGCAGCACGCGCCGCGTGGGCGGTGTGGTGCCGGCTGCGGGCACGGTGACGTGCAGGTTGAACGCTTCGGTGCCGTCTGCGATGAACAGGTGCGCAAGCCCATGGAGCGTGTACGGCAGGTGCGCGACCTGGCCGACATCACGCGCCAGCAATCCGGCAATGGCCTGCTGTCGGTAGGCATTGGCAGCGATCCAGCGCTGCTGGATCTGGTCGGGGCTTCCATCGCGGCCAGCGCGTGCGCGCCGCGTGCCGCCGACAATCGTCTCCATGTCGTCCTGGAACGCGGCCACCGCCGGTGTGTACAGGTCCGCCAGGGTGCTGGCCAGTTCGTGCAGTTGGGACACGGCGCTGAACGGCACCGCAGCCGTGCCGGGCAACGGCCAGGCGTTCTGCAGGCCTTCCTGCGCCGGCACTGCGGTGCGCGCGACGATCTGCTGCAACTGCGCCAGCGTGGACGAAGGCACGTGCTGCAGCAGCTCGTTGATGGCACGGGCGCGGCAGCTGCGGTCATCCCGGCACTCGCGCGCGATCTGCAGCAACGCATCTTCCAGCGAGGCCACGGCGCCATCGCCTTCCAGCACGCTGGCCTGGTGGACGGCAGCCTGCACCTCATCGTGCGGCGCAGGCGCATCGCCGGCCAGATAGGGCGGCGGCACCGGGGCATGGGCCAGGGCGGTTGTCGCCGCGACCATGCCGGCATACGCCGCACCCCCGACGGCTGCCAGGGTACCGGCGGTAAGCGCGGCCGCGCAGCGGCGCGGGTGGGTGATGCAGGCGGTAATGACGCCATTGCTGACCGCGCTGGGGCTGCATGCGCCGGTAAGAGGGAGGTCGACAGGCAGCGCCCTGTAAGGCGCGTTGGCCTGCGCGGAGGGCAACAAGGCCACCACGGGAGAGGATGGGTCCTGCATCCGCTGGGGCGCGCGGCCGCCCGCGGCCACCGGTCCTGGCAGCGAGGGGCCGGGCGCGAGGCTGGTAAGCAACAGCACGCCGGTGACCAGGTTGGCCGGGCTGTTGTGCAGCCGCAACGGGATCGTTCCGCTGCCCCATCGTGCATGCTGGCGGGCGGCTCGCGACGGCGGCGCAGCGCCCCGCAGCGTGTTGAGGAACGTTCCGTTACGCTGCCTTGCGGTAGTTGCCGGGTCCATCTGCATGAGGCCTTCTCCGGTCTGCGGTAGGCCTACAGCGTGGCCTCGCGCGTGCCGTCGCGGAAAGGGCCAGATGCGTCCCCTGCAGGCAGATGCCCGTTATCTGCCAAGCGCTTCGCTGTCGCCGGGTGCACTGCTCCGCGTGCGCCTGATGGCGTCCGGCTTGGTCGTCATGGCGCAGCATCATCACCACGGCGCATTGTCTGGGTTACGGTGGGCCTGCCTCTCCAAGGGCGTGGCAAGGCAGTCCCCGGCCGATGCGGGTCGGCCGGGGACATTCTCCGAATCGGCGGCCGCCAGTGGCGGCCAGGGCTCACACCACCGGAATGCTGTGCTGCTGGCCCATCGTGCGATAGGGCGGGGTGGACATGATCATCTCTGCCAGCGAATACGCCAGTTCGCGTTCGGCCATCACCGTGCCGTCGGCACCATGTTCCAGCAGGTGGCGCACCTCGGCATCGCTGTGTGCCCGGGCCAGCAGGGTCAGGCCGGGATTGATCGCGCGCAGCTTGGCCAGCGCCTCGCCGGCTTCCAGCGGCTGCGGGATGGCCAGCACCGCGATCTTGGCGCGCTCCGGATGCGCTTCGGCCAGTACCCGGTCGGCCGCGGCACTGCCGCGGATCGCCGCGATGCCTGCTGCGTGCGCGCTTTCCACGTGTTCCTTGTTGTCGTCGATGACCAGCACCGGCACGCCTTTGTCGCGCAGTACCTGGGCAAGTTCGCTGCCGACCCGGCCATAACCGATGACGATGGCATGGTCATGCAGGTCACGCGAGGGACCGTCGGCTTCTTCCGGCTCCGGTTCGGCCGGCTGCAGCGCAAGCTGGCGGGCCTGCCAGCGATCCAGCAGGCCGAACACCAGCGGGTTGAGCATGATCGACACCAGCGCACCGGCCAGCACCAGTGACTGCCCGGTAGGCGGCAGGATCTGCAGGGCCACGCCGAGCCCGGCGATGATGAAGGCGAACTCGCCGATCTGCGCCAGGCTGGCCGAGATGGTCAGCGCGGTGCTGGTCGGGTGGCCGAACGCCCGCACGATGAAGAACGCAGCGGCCGATTTGCCGAACATGATGATCAGCACCGTGGCGAGCACCTGCCACGGGTGTTCGACGATGATCATCGGGTTGAACAGCATGCCGACCGAGACGAAGAACAGCACGGCGAACGCATCGCGCAGCGGCAGCGAATCGGTGGCCGCCTTGTGGCTGAGTTCGGATTCGTTGAGCAGCATGCCGGCGAAGAAGGCGCCCAGCGCGAAGGACACGCCGAACAGCATCGCCGAGCCGAAGGCCACGCCGAGGGCGATCGCCAGCACGGCGAGGGTGAACAGTTCGCGCGATCCGGTGCCGGCGATGCGTTCCAGGATCCAGGGAATGACCCGGCGGCCGACCACCAGCATCACCGCCACGAACAGGCCGAGCTGCACGAAGGTCCAGCCGATGTCGGCCAATACGCTGCCGATGCTGTGGTTTTCCTTGGCGGCATCGGGACCGAACACGCCGGCCAGCACCGGCATCATCACCAGGGCGAGCACGCAGGCCAGGTCTTCGACGATCAGCCAGCCGACGGCGATCTTGCCGCGCAGGGTTTCCAGCAGGCGGCGTTCTTCCATCGCGCGCAGCAGCACCACGGTACTGGCGGTGGCCAGCGAGAAACCGAACACGATGCCGTGGATGACCGGCCAGCCCATCAGGCTGGCCACGCCCCAGCCGAGCAGGGTGGCCACCAGGATCTGGCCGATGGCCCCGGGGATGGCGATGGCCTTCACCGCCATCAGGTCCTTCAGCGAGAAGTGCAGGCCGACACCGAACATCAGCAGCATCACGCCCAGTTCGGCCAGCTGGTTGGCCAGGGCCTGGTCGGCGACGAAGCCGGGAGTGAACGGACCTACGCAGATGCCAGCGACCAGATACCCGACCAACGGAGACAAACGCAGCTTGTTGGCCAGCGCGCCGAAGATGAAGGCGAGCCCGAGGCCAACGGCGACGATGTTGATCAGGTCGGTGTCATGGTGCATCAGGTCTCGCAGTAAATCGGGGGATGTCCCGATTTTCACCGATGGGCCCGGATACAGCAAACGCCGGGCAGTGCCCGGCGTCTGTTGTCGTTGCTTGCGAGGGTGCCGAGCCAGGCCCGGCCGCCGTTACCAGGTGTAGCGGATGCGGCCGTAGACGTAGGCGCCGTTGAAGCCGAACGGCGAGTAGTTGCTGTACGGCAGCATGCCCCAGGTGGAGTTCTGCAGGTCCACCGTGCGGTCCGGGTACTCGTCCAGCAGGTTGTCCGCACCCAGGGTGAGGGTCCAGTTCTCGCTGGGCTTGTAGCTGGCCGATGCATCCAGCACCCATTTCGCATCGTAGGTCTGGTCGCGGGTGGCGGTGGCCGAGTTGCGCACGGTGAAGCTGCCGTAGCGGGTGGCGGCCAAGCCCAGTTCCCAGTGATCCGAACGCCACGTGCCGCTGACGATGGCCTTGTCGCGCGGGAAGCTGTCTTCGATGCGGCCGATCTCATCACGACCGATCAGCGCCTGGGTGATGCCGAGGGCCTGGAAGGCAGCCGGCGAGGCGTCGAACTTCTTCACTTCGGTGTCGTTGTAGCTGTAGGCGGCGGTCAGTTCCAGGCTGCTGGCACTGAACGGCACGGTATAGCTGGCCACGGCATCGACGCCGCGGGTGCGGGTATCCAGGCCGTTGGTGAAGTACGAGAACGCGGTGACCTGCGGCAGGCCCAGGCCGGTCAGCAGGTCGGCCACGGCGGTGTTGCCGGTGGTGGTGATGTTGGACGACAGCGCGATGCGGTCGTCGATCTCGATCTGGTACGCATCCACGGTCAGGTACAGGCGGTCGACCGGCTGCAGCACCAGCCCGACGCTGTAGGAGGTGGAGGTTTCCGCCTTCAGCGGTGCCGAACCCAGGGCCTGCGCGGCCGCGCTGGCGGCCGGGAAGGTGCCGCGCTCGACGAAGCTGCCGTTGACGATGGTGCTGGTGACGGCCTGGTAGCTCTGCTGGGCCAGCGACGGGGCGCGGAAGCCGCTGGAGGCGGTGGCGCGCAGGGCAACTTTGTCGGTGAACGCATAGCGCGCCGAGAGCTTGCCGGAGAACTTGTCGCCGAAGTCCGAGTAATCTTCGTAGCGACCGGTCACGCCGGCGGAGAACTTGTCGGTCAGGTCGGCTTCCAGCCCCGCATAGACGGCGTAGTTGTCGCGGTCTTCGTCGACGGCATTGATCGGGGTGAAGCCGCCGAAGCCCTGCGCACCGCTGCCGGTGTAGGAGTTCAGTTCGCCCGGACGCTGTTCCCAGGTCTCACGACGGTACTCGCCACCGAAGGACAGGGTGACCGGATAGGCCAGGCCCCAGTCCAGCGACTTGGTGACGTCGGCGTTGAAGATGTCCTGGGTGTACTTGAGCGTGCCGTCGTAGAAGGAACTCGGGCTGGTCGCACCGAGGCTGTAGTTGATGCTGTTGCGGGTGTGGAAATCGAGCGTGTTCTCGCCGTGGTTGGCGCTCAGGTCCCAGGTCCAGCCACTTTCCGTGCTGCCCTTGACGCCGGCCACCACCGAACGGTCCTTGGAGTACTGGTTGATCTGCGGCACGTAGCCGTCCGGATACACCTGGGCCAGCAGGGCGGTCTGTGACAGGTGGTTGGGCGAACGGTAGAACGCGAACGAGGTGATGTCGCGGTTGCTGAGCATCGCGTTGGCATAGCCGGTGACGTTGTCGCTGAAGGCGAAGCTGGCGTTGGCAGAGACTGCCGAGGCATCGACCTGCGGATCGCCGACCACGAAGGTCTTCTCGCCGATGTCGGGGAAGTTGCTGGTGTTCGGGGTGGTGCCCTGGTACGGCCCGGCGCGGTTGCTTTCGTCCTGCTGGCTGTACTGACCCGCCAGGTGGACCTGGCCGCGGCCATCGCCGAAGGTGAAGCCGGCATCGCCGGAAAGCTGGTTCTTGTTGCCGTCGCCGGCGGCGTACTGGCCATGGTCGATGGCCAGGCTGCCGCCGCTGCCACTGCCCTTCAGCACGATGTTGATGACACCGGCGATGGCGTCCGAACCGTACTGGGCCGAGGCACCGTCACGCAGCACTTCCACGCGTTCGATGGCGCCGATCGGGATGGCATTGATGTCCACCGCCGAGGAGCCACGGCCGATGCTGCCGTTGACGTTGATCATCGCCGAGGTGTGGCGGCGCTTGCCGTCCACCAGCACCAGCACCTGGTCCGGGGACAGGCCGCGCAGCTGCGCCGGGCGGATGCCGCTGGTGCCGTCGGTCAGCGCCGGGCGCGGGAAGTTCAGCGAGGGCAGGGCGCGCGACAGCGCGGTGGCCAGTTCGGACGTGCCGGTGGACTGCAGCGCCTCGGGGGTGATGATGTCGATGGGCGACTGCGATTCGGCGACCGTACGGTCGGCCACGCGGGTGCCGGTGACGATCACCGTGTCGAGCGTGTTGGCGGTCTGCGCGGCGGCGGAGAAGGCGGACGCGCCGAGCACCAGGGCGACGGCGGCGGCGAGTTGGCTGGTCTTGCGGGTCATCAGGACGTGGCTCCGGTTGGGGGAGGCACCGGGGCGACATCTCGGGGAGCGGGACGGCGTTGTTGCGGTGCGCAATACGGCAATTAACGACAATTTAATCCCCTGTCAAATGACGGTAACGTCAAAAACCATTGCAGAAGCAACCATTTAGCCGCAATGACGGGGTCTTGGGGGAGGAGCCCGGGAGGCGCTGGCCGACCTCCGTGGGAGAGAGAGGAACGACCCTGGCGCGCCCCCGGGATACGTCAAGTATTCGTTAACGTTAGAATTGCGTCGCAGGAAAGGTGCTCACCAGCACATTCCATTCCGTTATATGGACCCCCCCGATGATCTCCCTCCGTAATTTCGCCTTGCGCCGCGGCGAGCGGCTGCTGTTGTCCAACGTCGACCTGACCCTGCATGCCGGTTATCGGGTGGGTGTGGTCGGCCGCAACGGTGCCGGCAAGTCCAGTCTGTTTGCCGCCGTGCAGGGCGAACTGGAAGCTGACAAGGGCGATGTCGACCTGCCCGGCAAGGTGCGTATCGCCAGCGTGGCCCAGGAAACGCCTTCCCTGCCGGATCCGGCGCTGAGCTTCGTGCTGGGCGGCGACGTGGTGGTGGCAGCGGTGCTCGCCGAAGAAGCCGCTGCGACCGCCCGCGAGGACTGGGAAGCGGTGGCCGAAGCGCATACGAAGATGGCCGAAGTCGGTGCCTACGACGCCGAAGCGCGTGCCGGCAAGCTGCTGCACGGCCTGGGCTTCCCGGCCGATACGCACCACCGTGCGGTGTCCTCGTTCTCTGGCGGCTGGCGCGTGCGCCTGAACCTGGCACGCGCGCTGATGATGCCCAGCGACCTGCTGCTGCTCGATGAGCCGACCAACCACCTGGACCTGGACGCGGTGTACTGGCTGGAGCAGTGGCTGCTGAAGTATCCCGGCACGCTGCTGCTGATCTCGCATGACCGCGAGTTCCTGGACAACGTGGCGACCCACACGCTGCACCTGCATAACGGCGGCGCCAAGCTGTACACCGGCGGCTACACCGACTTCGAGCGCCAGCGTTCGGAGCAGTTGCGCCAGCAGCAGATCGCGCACGAGAAGGAACAGAACGAGCGCGCCCACCTGCAGAGCTTCATCGACCGCTTCAAGGCCACCGCCTCGAAGGCGGCACAGGCGCAGAGCCGCATGAAGCGCCTGGCCAAGATGGCCGGCACCGAAGCGGTGCGTGCCGAACGCGAGTTCCGCATCGAGTTCGCACCGCCGGCCAAGCTGCCGTTCTCGCTGATCCGGCTGAACCATGTCGAGGCCGGTTACGGCGCCGATTCGGTGATCCTGCACAACGTCGGCTTCGGTCTGGAAGCGGGCCAGCGCATCGGCCTGCTCGGTCCGAACGGCGCTGGTAAGACGACCCTGGTGAAGACCCTGGTCGGCGAGCTCGATCCGATCAGCGGTGACCGCGCGGCACACCCGGACCTGAAGATCGGCTACTTCGCCCAGCACACGGTGGAATCGCTGCACGAAGGGCAGTCGCCGATGGAGCATTTCCGCGATATCGCCCCGGACGCGCCGAACCAGTCGTTCCGCGATTTCCTCGGCAAGTGGAACTTCGCCGGCGACCGCGCGTTCGAGTCGGTGGATGGGTTCTCCGGTGGCGAGCGCGCACGGCTGGCGCTGGCGTTGATCGCCTACCAGCAGCCGAACGTGCTGCTGCTCGATGAGCCGACCAACCACCTTGACCTGGAAATGCGCGAGGCATTGGCCGAGGCGCTGAGCGATTTCGAGGGCGCCATCGTGATGGTGTCGCATGACCGGCATCTGATCGGCCTGGTCTGCGATACGTTCTGGCGCGTGGCCGATGGTGTGGTGGAGCCGTTCGACGGCGACCTGGACGAGTACGCGGCGTGGCTGCGTACCCGTCCGCAGGCACAGGGCACCAAGGCCAAGCTGGCCGAAACCGTGGCCCCGGTGGCGGTGAAGACCGAGCCGGTGGTCCAGGTGGTGCAGAAGAAGGCACCGAACCCGCACAAGCTGGCGGCCGCGGAGGGCAAGGTGGCCGAACTGGAAGCCAGCCTGGCCGAACTGGACCGGCAGCTGGCCGATCCGTCCAACTACGCCGATGCCACGCGCATGGCGGTACTGGGACGCGATCGCGAAGCGACGGCAGCGCAGCTGGAAAAGGCCGAAGCGGCCTGGATGGCGCTGCTGGAAGGCTGACTGCCGTTGCGCGTGCGGACCACGGTCCGCACCTGCATCCGTGGGTCAGGCGGCGCCCTGCAACCACGCGGCGAAACGCCGCGCAGGTTCGCGTTCAGTGCGCGAACGCAGCCGTGTCAGCCAGTAACTGCCCAGTTCGACCGTCTGCGCGAACGGTTGCTGCAACCGGCCCTCGGCCAGTTCCTGTTCGAACATGCACAGCGGCAGCAGCGCGATGCCGGCGCCGCTGGTCGCGGCGGCGGCCAGGGTCAACGAGGAGTCGAAAACCGGCCCGCGCGCTTCCACCCCGCTGATGCCCGCGGCCTGCAGCCAGCGCGGCCATTCGTCACTGCGATACGAACGCAGCAGCGGCAGGCCGGCCAGATCGCCCGGCACGCGCAGCCGGCGTGCCAGGCCCGGCGCGCACAATGGCGAAAATGGCGCGGCCAGCACGCGCGTGCAGACCTGTCCCTGCCAGTCGCCGTCGCCGAAGCGGATGGCCAGGTCCAGGCCTTCGCCGGCCAGGTCGATGCGGTTGTTGTGGGTCTGCAGGCGCAGCTCGATATCCGGATGGGCAGCGTCGAAGTCGGCAAGCCGCGGCAGCAGCCAGCCGGTGGCGAAGGTGCCCACCACCCCCAGCGTCAGCACCTCCTTTTCGCCACTGCCGGTGAAGCGTGCCAAGGCCAGGCTGATCCGGTGGAAGGCTTCGTTCATCACCGGATACAGCGCCGCGCCCTCATCGGTCAGCGCCACGCCGCGCGGCAGCCGATGGAACAGGCGAACGCCCAACCGGTCTTCCAGGCCGCGGATCTGATGACTGAGCGCCGCCTGGCTGACGCACAGCTCCAGCGCGGCGCGGGTCAGGTTCTGGTGGCGCGCGGCGGCTTCGAAGGCACGCAGGGCGTTGAGCGGAAGCGAAGGCGACAACATGGCAGGCCGTGCTGAGCTGGATTGATGGCGGATGGTAGCGCGCCACCTTGATACCGTCGCGGGTGGCGGATTTCGCTCATTCCGTCATGAGCTTTTCGAGGGGCTGTCCCCAGTACGTCGCGCTGGTCGGTTGCCCGCCGGGCCCCCACCATGGGCCTACCTCGACTGGAGAACGCCCATGCTGTCGCGCCGCCATTTCCTGCAGTCCAGTGCCGTCGCGCTGGCCTCTTCACTCGCCGTTCCGGCCCTGGCAGGCGGCGCACCCGCCGCGGTACCAGGCCGCATCGCCACCGCTGCGGACTTCGCCGCGCTGGAAAAGGCCAGCGGCGGGCGGCTTGGGGTGACCCTGCTGGACACCCGCACCGGCAAGCGGACGGGGCACCGGCAGGACGAGCGCTTTCCGATGTGCAGCACGATCAAATGGATGATCGCCGCGGCAGCGCTGCATCGCGCAGAGGGCCAGCCGGGGTTCCTGGATGAGCGCCTGCCGATGCGCTCGGAGGACCTGATCGAGCATGCGCCGACGACCCGCCGCCACGTGGGCAAGGACCTGAGCGTGCGCGACCTGTGCCGCACGACCATGGTGACCAGCGACAACCCGGCGGCGAACCTGCTGCTGCGCCGCCTGGGTGGACCACCGGCACTGACCGCGTTCATGCGTTCCCACGATGACGCGGTGACCCGCAGTGACCGCTACGAGCCGGAGCTCAACCGGTTCATCCCGGGCGACCCGCGCGACACCACCAGTCCGGCCGCCAGTGCAGCGAGCCTGCAGCGGTTCGTGCTCGGCGATGCGCTGCAGCCGGCATCGCGGCAGCAGCTGGCGGACTGGCTGATCGACAATGAAACCGGCGACGCCACGTTGCGTGCGGGCCTGGGCACGCGATGGCGGGTGGGTGACAAGACCGGCAGCAACGGCAAGGACACGCGCAACGACATCGGCGTGCTGTGGCCGCTGGGCGGCGGCAGCGCATGGGTGCTCACCGCTTACCTGCAGGGTGCCAGCGTGGACAGTGGCCAGCGCGATGCGGTGCTGGCCCGGGTCGCCGCGCTGGCGGAGGGAATGATCGGCTGACGTAGGGGCGAGCAGGCTCGCCCGCCACGCAGGTTGCCGGGCAGCCGGGGAGTGCCGCCCGTGCCCGGCACCGCAGGCTAGGCGGCCTTGCCGCTGCCTTCCACCGCTTCAAGGAACTCGCGTCCCCAGCGGTCCACGTCGTAGTACTCGACGATGCCGTGCAGCTGGCGCTGGCGCGCTTCGGCTTCTTCTTCGGGCATCAGCAGCGCCTGCATCAGGCCGGCGGCCAGGTCGGCAGGGTCATGCGGATTGGTCAGCACCGCGCCTTTCAGCTCCGCGGCCGCACCGGCGAACTCACTCAGCACCAGCACCCCGTTGCTGCCTTCGATGCCGTGGGTGGCGATGAACTCCTTGGCCACCAGGTTCAGGCCATCGCGCAGCGGGGTGATCCACATCACCTGCGCGGCTGCGTAGTGCGCCACCACCTGTTCGAACGGCAACGCCTTGGCGAAGAAGCGCACCGGCGTCCAGTCCAGCCGCGCGAAGCGGCCGTTGATGCGCCCCACGGCCTGTTCAATCTGGTTCTGCAGGGTGCGGTACACGGTCATTTCGCGTGCTGCCGGCACGCAGACCATCAGCAGGGTGACCTTGCCGCACTGCTCCGGATGCTGCTCCAGCACCCGTTCAAAGGCTTCCAGCTTGGCCAGCGTGCCCTTGGTGTAGTCCAGCCGTTCCACCGACAGCACCAGCTTGCGTGCTCCGATCTCGCGGCGCAGCTTGAAGATGTCGTTGCGCACGTCGCTGCGTGCCAGGGTGTCGTGGATGCGGCGCAGGTCGGTGCCGACCGGGTGTGCGCCGAGTGCCACTTCGCGATCGCCCACGCGCAGACGGGTGGTCATGGTATCCAGCCCCACCGCGCAGCCGTAGGTGAGGAAGCGCGGCGCGCAGTTTTCCCAGGCCAGGCGTTCCACCGGCGCGGCCCCGCGCACCACGTCGACGAAGTTCTCCACCTGGCGCGGGATATGGAAGCCGATGTAATCGCACGACAACAGGCTGCCGATGATCTCGCGTCGCCACGGCACCACGTTGAACACATCGGCCGAGGGAAAATAGGTGTGGTGGAAGAAGGCGATCTTCACGTCCGGGCGCAGCTCGCGCAGGTAGGCCGGCACCATCCACAGGTTGTAATCATGGATCCACACGGTCGCCCCGTGCGCCGCTTCGGCCGCGGTGGCTTCGGCGAACTTGCGGTTGACCTTCAGGAATACCTGCCAGTCGTCTTCGCGGAAGCGCGCGCGTTCCCAGAACACGTGCAGCATCGGCCAGAACGCTTCCTTGGAAAAGCGCTTGTAGAAGATGTCCACTTCCTGCCGGCTCAGCGGCACGCGGGTGGCGCGCAGGGTGGGGTACTGGGTTTGGTCCACCTGCACGTGGCGCTGGAACGGCCGGTGCTTGGGGTCATCGATGCCCCAGGCGATCCAGCTGCCCTTCTGCCCGCCCTTGAAGAAGCTCAGCAGCGAAGGAATGATGCCGTTCGGCGAACGCGGCGGACGCTGCACCAGCTTGCCGTCCTCGATCGCTTCATCGAACGGCAGGCGGTGGTAGACCATCAGCAGCTGGGCGCCTTCGTGCGACACCGGCGCGGGTGCGGCCAGGTGGGGATCGCGGGCGTCGAGCAGGTTGAAATGGGTGATCGCTTCCAGGATGCCACCGCAGCCGGGCGCCTGCGCATGCAGGGTGCGCTGCTGGCCCGCGGTGGCCTCCAGCAGCGCCGGTTCGGACTGGCCGACACACACGCCGCGGAAACCGGCGACGTACATGGAAAGATCGTTGAGGGTGTCACCGGCGACCAGGATGCGTTCGACCGGCAGGCCCAGGGTGCGCGCCAGGGCGGCCAGCGTGCGGCCCTTGTCGGTGCCCGGCGGCAGGATGTCGAGGTAGCGGTCGGCCGAATACAGCACGTCGCAGCCCAGCGCGCGTGCGGTCTGTTCGATCTGCGCGCGCAGCGGTGCGAGCGTCTCCGGATCGCAGAAGTACGAGCAGCGGCGTTCCTGTGGCACGTCCTGGCGCTGCAGCGCGGTGTAGGGGCGCATCGCGGCGGCCACCACGTGCTCGCCGGGCCAGTGCGCTTCGATCATCGACTGCAGCGGCTGCAGGGGTTGCAGGGTGTGGCCGTCGACCACGGTCGCGCCGACATCGCAGACGATGTAGTCCGGGCGCGGGATCGAGGGATCGGACAGCAGGGGCATCACCGCTTCCAGGCCGCGGCCGGTGATGAAGATGAGCTGGATCCCGGGATGCTGGTCGATCACCCGGTACAGGCGGTGGCGCTGTTCGGCGCTGCCTGCCAGGAAGGTGCCATCCAGGTCGGTGGCCAATATCAGTTGCGGCGGTGCTGCGCTTTCGACAACGGGGATTACGGGTTCGGTAGCAGAGGGAGGGCTTCCAACAGTCAATGCGTTTCCTTTTCAGGGTGGAGGGGAGTTTCGGTTTCGGGCATCAGTTCCAGCGCCGATGGCGTGGTGCGCAACATCGCGCGGAACGGTGCCGGATGGGTGCGCAGGCGCGCGTGCGAGAGCAGCCGCATGCCGGTGAAGGCGGCCAGGCAGATCAACACGGCCGCAAAGTACAGCGGCAGCGCGGGGGCGCCGAAGCGGCTCATCAGCGCGCCGGCGATGGCCGGGCCGACCGCAGCGCCGACGCCATGCACCAGCAGCAGGCTGCTGCAGCCGGACAGCAGGTCTTCGCTGGCCAGGTAATCGAGCATGTGCGCCACCGCGAACGGGTACAGCGCGAACACCAGCCCGCCGTAGCAGAACACCAGCAGGAACATCACGTGCAGTTGCTGCTGGATCAGCGGCATGGCCGCCAGGACCGCCAGCCCGGCGGCGGCCAGGCTGACCGCCATCAGGCCGATGCGCCGGTCGTGACCATCGCTGATGCGGCCGAGTGGCCATTGCAGCAGGGCGCCGCCGGCGATGGCCGCCAGCATGAACAAGGGCACGCCATCGCCGCTCAGGCCGATGTCCCCGGCAAATACCGGCAGCAGGCCCCAGAACGGTCCCATGGCCAGCCCGGACAGACCGGCGGCGACGGTCGCCACCGGCGCCAGGGAGTACAGGTTGCCGAGTTTCAGGCGCGGCACGTTGGGCACGTCCGGCTGCTGCAGGCGGGTGGCGGTGACCGGCAGCATGGCCGCGCAGACCAGCAGCGCGGTGACCGTGAACATCGCCGCCGCGCCGGCGTCACCGAGCATCAGCAGCACCTGGCCCAGTGCCAGTGCGGACAGGTTGATCATCATGTACAGCGAAAACACCCGGCTGCGCCGCTGCGGGTCGGGTTCGGCGTTGAGCCAGCTTTCGATGACGGTATACAGGCCGACCAGCGCGATGCCGGTGACTACCCGCAGCAGGCCCCAGCCCCAAGGATCCAGCCACAGCGGATGCAGCAGCACCGCCATGGTGGCGAGCGCGGCGTGGAAGGCGAAGGCGCGGCTGTGGCCCATGCGCCGGATCAGCGGCGGGGCGGTGAAGGTGCCGACGAAGAAGCCGGCGAAATAGCCGGACATCACCCAACCCAGCGCGTTGGCGCTGAAGCCTTCCTGCCCGCCGCGCACGGCCAGCAGGGTGCCCAGCAGGCCGCCGCCGGTAAGCAGCAAAGCCACGCCAAGCAGCAGTGAAGTCAGCCGCAACATGGGTGCGACCTTCGTGGGGAAGGTTGGGCAAACACGTCACCGACCTTAACACAGGGGGTCTGCCGGGCTGCCTGCAATGCCTTAACATGCGCGCCTGATTCCTATCTGACCACTACCATGCCGATCTACGGATTCGCCTGCGCCGACTGCGGCCACGCCTTTGACCGCCTGCAGAAAATTGCCGATGCAGACCCGACGCAGTGCCCTTCCTGTGGCAAGGAGACGGTGAAGCGGCAGATCACCGCGCCTTCGTTCCGACTGGCCGGCGGTGGCTGGTATGAGACCGACTTCGGTTCCAACAAGAAGAACCTGGCGGAGAAACCGGCAGCGGCAGCGTCTGCCAAGAGCGAATAAGCCGGCAGGGTTTGCGCCCTGCGACGTGGCTGGGTAGGGTGGAGCGATGAACCTGCTCCGGACGTCCTGTCTCACTGCGCTGTTGGCCCTTGCAGGCTGCAGCAACCCTTCCCCTGACCCGGTGGCGCACGAGGTGGCCAACGCGCCGGCCGATGCCTTCCTTGCCAGCGTGGCCGCTTACTGCGGCAAGGCCTTTGCCGGCCAGGTGGTGGAAGACAATCCGGCCAGCACCGGCCCGGACCCGTTCGCGGGAAAACCGCTGGTGATGCACGTGCGTGGCTGCGAGGACCCGGCCCACGAGCTGCGGATCCCGTTCCATGTCGGCGATGACCATTCGCGCACCTGGGTACTCAGCCGCACCGAGACCGGGTTGCGCCTGAAGCACGACCACCGGCATGCCGACGGCAGCCCGGATGCGATCACGCTGTATGGCGGCGACAGCAAGCGCCCGGGCACGGCCCAGCGCCAGGAGTTCCCGGTCGATACCGATTCGGTGGCGATGTTCCGCAAGGCCGACATGCTGGCCTCCACGCACAACACCTGGGCGATGGAGATCGACCCGGACCGGCAGTTCGTCTACGAACTGACCCGGCCCGATGGGCGACGCTTCCGCGTGGTGTTCGACCTGGCCCGGCCGGTGGCATTGCCGCCGCCGCCGTGGGGCGCGGACAAACAGCGTGACGACCAACGGTCGTCACCCACCAGGGCAGGAGGCTGACGGCCAGCGGCCGTCACTAACGGAAGCAGGGTAGCGCCGAGCCGTGCTCGGCGAGCGCAGCGGCAGGGACGTAACGACCAACGGTCGTCACCCACCAAAGCTGACGCCCAGCGGCCGTCGCTACCGACGGGTGGTCAGCGCACGCCGAAGCGTGCGCGGCAGCCGTTGCTGACCCACAGACTTCCGTTGCTGTACCCCCAGGTCTGGTTCTCCCTGCAGGCGCTGCCGGACAGCTGTTCGATCAACACCGGCCGGCCGCGCCGTGCTTCCCATGCGCAGCTGGAACGACGCTTGTCGTTGCTGCTGCAGGTGACGCTGTAATTGTTGTTGGCCCCGCCCCAGCCGCCGCCCCAGTTGCCCCCGCTGGAGCCGCGGGCTTCGGCGAACTCGCCGCGACAACCACCGTTGACCCAGACCGCGCCATCGCGGGTGCCCCAGGTGCGGCCTTCCACGCAGGCCGTGCCGGAGATCTGCCGGACCAGTCGCGCGTTGCGCCAGCCCGTGTTGCACACCCGCTCGCGGTTGTTCTGGCTCTCGCAGCGGATGCTGCCACTGTCCTGGCCGCCCCCGCCGCCCCAGTTGCCGCCGTGGCCGCCGCCGCCTCCGCCTCCGCCTCCGCGCAGTGACGTGGCGATGTCCTGTTTGATGCGCGAAAAGCCCCAGCCGGAGTTGACCTGGGCCAGATAGAACTGCAGCTGGTCGTCCGGGATGCGGCGCCCATTGGACTGGTCGGCATACTCCTGGGCGATCACCCGGCTGCGATCATTGCCGGAAAGCTGGGACAGGTTTTCCGGCGCGTAGGCGCGGGTGCCGATCTGGGCATGGGCGGGAAACAGCGGGGTAGAGCAGGCAAGCGCGGTGGCCAGGCAGGCCAGGGTCCAGCGGTTCATGGCGACATCCCCGAGCGGTCGATGGTGGGCGAATATAGGGATGGACCGGATTAAATCGGCGTGACTGCCAAGGATTTGCCCCCGGTGGGGGCTCGGCCCCAGAATAACGGGCTTTCCGGTCCTTCCTGGCGCCGGCGTACAACAGCGGAGCTTTCCCCCATGCGTACCCACTTCTGCGGCCTGGTCGACGAGACCCTGATTGGCCAGACTGTCACCCTCGCCGGCTGGACCGACGTGGCCCGTAACCAGGGCGGCGTCTGCTTCATCGATCTTCGCGATCATGAGGGCATCGTGCAGGTGACGGTGGAGGTCGACAACGCCGAAGTGTTCGCCGTGGCCGCCTCGCTCGGTTACGAGGACGTGCTGCAGGTGGAAGGCGTGGTGCGTGCCCGCCACGCGGTCAACGACAAGATGGCCACCGGCAAGGTGGAAGTGATCGCCACGGCCATCACCGTGCTCAACAAGGCCGCGCCGCTGCCGTTCCATGCACACGAGAACCCGGGCGAAGAAACCCGCCTGAAGTACCGTTACCTGGACCTGCGCCGCCCGGAAATGCAGCGCATGCAGCGCACCCGCATCAAGCTGGTGCAGGCGCTGCGCCGCCACCTGGACGAGCGTGGCTTCCAGGACATCGAAACCCCGATCCTGACCAAGGCTACCCCGGAAGGCGCGCGCGATTTCCTGGTGCCGGCGCGCATGCATCCGGGCGAGTTCTACGCCCTGCCGCAGAGCCCGCAGCTGTTCAAGCAGATCCTGATGGTGGCCGGCTTCGACCGCTACTACCAGATCGCGCGCTGCTTCCGCGACGAGGCCCTGCGTGCCGACCGCCAGCTGGAGTTCACCCAGCTGGACATGGAGTTCGCCTTCGTGCGCGAGCAGGACGTCCAGGATTTCGTGGAGGACATGATCCGCGGCATCTTCAAGGAAGTGGTCGACGTGGAGCTGGACGCCCGCTTCCCGCGCATGACCTGGGCCGAGGCGATGCGTCGCTATGGCTCGGACAAGCCGGACCTGCGCATCGCGCTGGAACTGGTGGACGTGGCCGAGCTGGTCAAGTCCAGTGAGTTCCCGGTGTTCACCGCCGCTGCCAACGATGCCGACGGCCGCGTGGCGGCGCTGCGCATCCCCGGCGGCGCCACGCTGTCGCGCAAGCAGATCGACGAATACGCCGCCCACGCCGCCAAGTACGGCGCCAAGGGCCTGGCCTACATCAAGGTGGGCGAGAACGGTGAAATCAGCTCCCCGATCCAGAAATTCTTCAGTGAAGACGGCTTCGCCGCGCTGCTGGCCCACGTCGGCGCCGGCAAGGGGGACATCGTGTTCTTCGGCGCGGGTGGCTACAACAAGGTGTCCGATTTCATGGGCGCGCTGCGGTTGAAGGCCGGCAAGGACTTCGGCCTGGTCGCCGATGGCTGGGCACCGCTGTGGGTCACCGACTTCCCGATGTTCGAATGGGACGAGGAAGCACAGCGCTACGTCGCCCTGCACCATCCCTTCACCGCACCGGCGGTGGATGACATCGCCGACCTGCGCACGCACGCCAAGACCGCGGTGTCGCGCGGCTATGACATGGTGCTCAACGGCAACGAGATCGGCGGTGGTTCGATCCGTATCCACCGTCCGGACATGCAGAGCGCGGTGTTCGAGCTGCTCGGCATCGATGCCGAAGAAGCCCGCGCCAAGTTCGGCTTCCTGCTGGATGCGCTGAACTACGGCGCGCCGCCGCACGGTGGCATCGCCTTCGGCATCGACCGCATCGCCGCGCTGATGGCCGGTACCGAGTCGATCCGCGACGTCATCCCGTTCCCGAAGACCACCGGCGCGCAGTGCCTGATGACCGATGCGCCGTCGCCGATCGCCGATGCACAGCTGGCCGAAGTGCACATCCAGGTGCGTCCGAAGAAGGCCTGAGGCATTCAACGGCTGCCGGACACCCGCCGGCAGCCTTCCGGCAGCGCCGTCGCGCCTGCTCGACACTACAAGGGCAAGCACATGGTCCAGGGTTCCTACCGCATCCGCCGTGCCACTGTCGACGACGCAGCGACCTTGTCAGTGCTCGCGGCGCGTACCTTCACCGAAACCTTCGGCCACCTGTACCCGCCTCGGCACCTGCGGGATTTTCTCGACGAAAACTACGCCGTGGACCGCCAGCGGATCATCCTGGCGCACCCGGATTACGCGGTGTGGCTGCTGGAGCACGACGGCGTGGCGATCGGTCACGCGGCGGCCGGCCCATGCGGCCTGCCGCATCCGGATGTGAGTCCTGGCGATGGCGAACTGAAGCGGCTGTACCTGGTCAAGACCGAGCAGAGCAGCGGCTGGGGCAGCCGGCTGCTGGAGACCGCGCTGGCCTGGCTGGAACGCGACGGCCCGCGTCCGCTGTGGCTGGGGGTCTGGTCGGAAAACTTTGGCGCGCAGCGCTTCTACGCCCGCTATGGCTTCCATAAAGTGGGCGAGTACCTGTTCCCGGTCGGTGACACCAACGACCTGGAGTTCATCCTGCGGCGTGAACCGTCGTCCGGCTGAGGGCATTCGTTCACTGACGCTTTCTGCGTGCTGGCGCTCAATCGTGGCACCATGCCCCTGCATGCCACGCCACACAGCCAGCCCACATCGATGACTGCTTCGGTCCTGCTCCTGCATGGAATCTGGAACGCCCGCGCCTGGGTCGGCCCGCTCGCCTGGCGCCTGCGCGCGCGTGGCTTCCAGGTCGAAACCTTCGGCTATTCCAGCGTGCTCGGCGGCCCCGACGTGGCCGTGCCGCAACTGCTGGAGCGCCTGCAGCAGCGCGGTCCGGTGTCTCTGGTCGGCCACAGCCTGGGCGGTCTGGTGGCGCTGGAAGCGCTGCGCCAGGACCCCGGCCTGCAGGTAGAGCGGGTGGTCTGCCTGGGATCCCCGCTGCGCGGCAGCGGCACGGCCCGCATCCTCGCCGAACACGGCTGGGCCGCCGCGCTCGGGCGCAGCAGCGAACTGCTGCTGGATGGCCTGCCGGACTGGCAGGGCGCGGCCAAGGTGGGCTTGATCGCCGGCTGCGTGCCGCACGGGCTCGGCAGCCTGCTGGGGGCGCTGGAAGGCGACTCCGACGGCACCGTGGCGCTGGCGGAAACCCGGCTGCCGGGACTGGCTGACCACTGTGTCGTGCGCTGCAGCCACAGTGGGCTGGTGTTTTCGCTGGACGCGGCGCGGCAGACCGCGCAGTTCCTGCGCCATGGGCGCTTCCATCCCGGGCAGGCGTCGGCTGCGGCCTGACCGCAGCGGGCCGTGCGGCGGGGTGGACACGGTAGTGGCGCCCGATCAGGTAGAATCCGCGCCCTGTTCCTGAAGCTGCCAAACGGAAGCCCCCATGGGTAGAGGTCCCTCGATTGAAGGCCGCAAAAACGCGTCTGACGCGAAGCGCGGCAAGATTTTCACCAAGATCATCCGCGAGATCGGCGTTGCCGCGCGTGGTGGCGGAGGCGACCCCAACAACAACCCGCGCCTGCGCGTGGCCATGGACAAGGCGTTGTCATCGAACATGTCCAAGGACGTGATCGAGCGGGCGATCAAGAAGGCCACCGGTGAGCTGGAAGGCGTCGAGTACGAAGAGATCCGCTACGAGGGCTATGCGCCCGGTGGCGTGGCCGTGATCGTCGACTGCCTGACCGACAACAAGGTGCGCACCGTCGCCGATGTCCGCCATGCGTTCAGCAAGTGCGGCGGCAACATGGGCACCGAAGGCTCGGTGGCGTTCATGTTCAAGCGCCTGGGCGTGATCAGCTACGCGTCCGGCGCCGACGAAGACCGCATCACCGAAGCGGCGATCGAGGCCGGTGCGGACGACATCGTGGTGTACCCCGATGACGCCTCCATCGACGTGGTCACCGCGCCGGACGCCTTCCACGCCGTGCGCGATGCGATGGCCGCCGCCGGCCTGGCCGGTGATCATGCCGAAATCACCTTCCGCGCCGACAACGACATTGCGGTGGAGGGCGACACGGCCCTGCAGGTGAAGAAGCTGCTGGACATGCTGGAAGACCTCGACGACGTGCAGGATGTCTACTCCAACGCCGATCTCGGCGCGCACGCCTAAGCCTGTCAATGACCCGCATCCTCGGCATCGACCCCGGTTCGCAACGTACCGGGGTCGGCATCATCGACGTCGATGCGGCCGGCCGGGTCACGCACGTCCACCACCAGCCGCTGGTGCTGCTGGGTGCGGATGATTTCCCGCAGCGGATGAAGATCCTGGTGCTGGGACTGGCCGAGCTGATCGTGACCTACCAGCCCGATGAAGTGGCCATCGAAAAGGTGTTCATGGCGCGCAACCCGGATTCGGCGCTGAAGCTGGGCCAGGCCCGCGGCGCGGCGATTTCGGCGGTGGTGCTGCGCGACCTGCCGGTCAGCGAATACGCGGCCAGCGAGATCAAGCTGGCGGTGGTCGGACGCGGCGGGGCGGAAAAACAACAGGTCCAACACATGGTCGGGCTCATGCTCGGCCTGAAGACGAAGCTGCAGGCCGACGCCGCTGATGCGTTGGCCGTGGCCATCACCCATGCCCACGTACGGGCCACGGCCAACCGCCTGGGGCTCAGCGCCCGCCAGGCGTGGGGCCGGAAATGAGGAGCACTGCTGCATGATCGGTCGCCTGCGTGGAATCGTCGCCTACAAGGCGCCGCCGTGGCTGGTGGTGGACGTCAACGGGGTCGGCTACGAGCTGGAAGCCCCGATGAGCACGTTCTACGACCTGCCCGACATCGGCCGCGAGGTGATCCTGTACACGCATTACGCGCAGAAGGAAGACAGCGTTTCGCTGTACGGCTTCCTGCGCGACGGCGAGCGCCGCCTGTTCCGCGACGTGCAGAAGGTCAGCGGGATCGGCGCGAAGATCGCGCTGGCGGTGCTGTCGGCAGCCAGCGTGGAAGAGTTCGTGCGGATGGTGCAGTCTGGTGACGTCACCGCGCTGACCCGCATCCCGGGCATCGGCAAGAAGACCGCTGAGCGCATGGTGCTGGAACTTCGCGACCGTGCCGCGCAGCTGGGCGCAGGCGGCGCACTGCCGTCCAGCAGCGGGCCGGCCGCGGCCGATCCGGTGTCCGAAGCCACCGTGGCGCTGCAGCAGCTGGGTTACAAGCCGGCCGAAGCGGCGCGCATGGCACGCGACGCCAATGCCGAGGGCGACGACGTCGCCATGGTCATCCGCAAGGCGCTGCAGTCGGCCCTGCGCTGAAGCCGCCCCTTACCTTTCGATACCCCCACCTGGCCCCGCCATGTCCACCCCCAGCAACCCGCAAGATGGCAGCCACGGCCATGCACCCACCGGGAGCAGCATGGCCCTGGTGGTCGGTGCGATCGGCGTGGTGTTCGGTGACATCGGCACCAGCCCGCTGTACACCCTGAAGGAAGCGTTCTCGGGCCATTACGGGC